>CAZRSW010000012.1:51852-58102 GCA_964602845.1 uncultured Dehalococcoidia bacterium
CATCCCCCCGCTCCCACCCCCTCCCCCGCCCCTTCCGCTCCCGCCCCCCCCACCTCCTCCGCCCCCCCCTCCCCCGCCCCCGCCGCAACCTCCACCGCCACCGCCACAGCCGCAACCACCTCCGCCTCCACATCCGCCTCCACTTTGCTCTATATTTGGATTGGATATAACGAATCCGCTTCTCATCAATCCATCAACGTAGTCTATTTCAGCGCCCTCAAGTAGAGGCGCGCTCTCTCCATCAACTATGACTTTGACGCCATGAGCCTCTATAACTAAGTCCTCATCCTTTGGCTCGGTTTCGACTCCCAGCACATGCTGAAACCCACCGTTGGGTGAAGGAGTGACCATAATCCGGAGCATACCGCCCTCGTCAGATTGTTCTTTTAGAATCTCAATAAGCTTTTGAGCTGCAATTTCCGAAACCTCAAGCAGACCTGTGGTAGCCACGATTATATAGCTCCTTTTCCCAACAAAATTTACATTTTCAAGATGCTGGAATGCTAGCATGGAGGGATACATGAGTCAAGAATTCAAAAGAGCCCATTTGAGAAGATTTGAGGTTGAGCAATATACAGATGAACAAGCACTCAAAATTGACATCACTGAAATTGACATAACTGCAAGGTGTAAAATAGAATTAAACGGCCAGAATCTAGTAAAAAGTAATTCCCTCTGGTGGTACTAGCGAGACGGACCCACCCGTTACCATCCCGAACACGGAAGTGAAACGTTTCAGCACTGACGATACTGCGGTGGCAACGCCGTGGGAAAATAGGCCGCTGCCAGGGGGTTAATTTGGTAATATTTATCCCTTAACTCGGTATCTGGAGCCCATTTTGCTCTTGAACTCCACCGGATAGGAGCGTATCTTTAATGGGTCTATGGTTGGTATAGATACATTGGAAAATGTAAGGTGTGTCGTGGTTAATGTTCTTTACACGCCAAACCACCTTTTCCTATAATTGTATCTGTGTGTGGTGGAAAACTACGGATGGTCAAATTACTTTGGTAAAGCATAATGTCTCCTGAAACACAAGAAGATTCTCCACAAGATATGCAGCAGTTGCTCGATGAGATGGATCCTATTCGGGCCTTACGGAGAGGTGAAATAGTGGAGGGGGTAGTGATGCGAGCTGAGTCAGATGGCATCTTTATCAACACAGGTTACAAGACCGAAGGTTTTGTACCGCCGACAGAAATGCGGACACTCTCCCAGGAAGAATTGGTTGATATTAATGAAGGTGATACTATCGTGGCTTTCGTTTTGAGGCCTGATTCACCAGACGGGCCAATTCTCTCGATAGACAGGGCTAAAGGTGAGGAAGGTTGGCGCGAATTGCAAAAATTCTTAGATGATGATGCCATCACTGAGGGGACGGTCATTGGCTTTAATCGCGGGGGGTGTATTCTTGAAGTTTCTGGAGTTCATGGATTTGTACCAACTTCTCAGCTAGTTACTATTCCTAGGGAGCAGTTTCGACAGCAAGAACAAGAGGACGATGATAATGAAAAGTCTTTGGAGGATGCTCAATCGGCTTTTATTGGCAACATTTTGAAGGTTAAAGTGCTCGAGGTAAATAGAGCGAGGAATAGGGCTATTTTCTCTGAAAGATCAGCATCTCAAGTCGAGAGGGATGAGCAAAGAGCAAAGTTGATTCTGGAGATAAACGAGGGAGATATCAGAAGAGGTACGGTCACTGGGATTAGTAATTTTGGCGCCTTTGTGGATTTAGGTGGTGCGGATGGATTGATCCATATTTCAGAATTATCTTGGAGTATGGTATCTGCTCCTGAGGAAATAGTTACGGTAGGCCAAGAAATGGATGTATTTGTCTTAGGAGTGGATCGGGAGAATAACAGGATAGCCTTGAGTTTACGTCGTATGGAGCCCGAACCTTGGCAAACTATTAATGATAGGTACAAGGCAGGCGATGTGGTTGATGCGAGGATAACTAAGTTAGCGAATTTCGGGGCATTCGCTAGGATAGAAGATGCAATAGAGGGACTGATCCATATTACTGAATTGACCAGCAAGGTTATAGCTCATCCGCAGGATGTGGTATCTGAAGGTGAAGATGTCAAGGTGAAAATACTTAGAATAGAACCGGAACGTAGGAGACTTGGGCTAAGCCTCCGGCAGGTTGAGGAAGGATTCGAGCAAGAAACTGACGTTGTTGAAGAAGAATAGTTATAGGAGACCTTATGGCCAGTAGATTTGAAAAGTTCTCTGAAAGAGCTAGGAGAGTGTTATCTCTCGCTCAGGAGGAGGCACAACGCTTCAATCACAATTACATAGGTACCGAGCACATACTTCTGGGGTTGGAACGTGAAAGGGAGGGGACAGCGGCAAGAGTTTTGGTTAGCCTTGGAGTTGAATTGACGAAGGTACGTACCGCAGTTGAGTTCATTATTGGTAAGGGCGAAACCACGGGGTCCAATGAAATCGGTTTAACTCCGAGAGCGAAGAAGGTTATTGAACTAGCGGTAGATGAGGCTAGGAGGTTGAATAATCACTACATTGGAACAGAACATTTGTTGATTGGGTTGTTGAGGGAAGGCGAGGGTGTAGCAGCGGGAGTTCTAGAAAGTCTTGGGATGACCTTAGATAAGGTTCGCGGAGAATCGGCGAATATAGCGGGCGATTCACAGAGAAGTGGTGCTAGGGGCTCAGGAAAAAAATCTTCTACTAAAACCCCCACTCTCGATCAACTTGGAACAGATCTAACGGAACATGCAAGGAATGATCGATTAGACCCGACGGTAGGCAGAGAGAAGGAGATAGAACGAGTCACGCAGATTTTGAGTAGAAGAACGAAGAACAATCCCGTTTTGATAGGAGAACCGGGCGTTGGTAAGACTGCGATAGTGGAAGGTCTTGCGCAAAGAATTGCAAGTAACGATGTTCCTGGTACGCTCCAAGGTAAGAGATTGGTTACCCTTGATATGGGTTCTTTAGTGGCCGGCACTAAGTATCGTGGAGAGTTTGAGGAACGGTTGAAGAAGGTTATTGAGGAAATAAAAAATGCAGGTAACTGTGTGTTATTTATCGATGAAATTCATACAATGGTGGGAGCTGGTGCGGCTGAAGGTGCAGTTGATGCAGCGAATATACTTAAGCCTTCTCTCGCGAGAGGGGAAATGCAAACAATTGGTGCCACCACAATGGATGACTACAGAAAGTACGTGGAACGGGATCCTGCTTTAGAGAGACGATTCCAGCCTGTGAAGGTGGAGGAACCCTCTGTAGATGAAACAGTCGACATACTTAGAGGTGTTAGAGGTAGATATGAAGAACACCATCAGCTTGAAATTTCAGATAATGCATTAAGGTCTGCCGCTAGTTTGGCTTCAAGATTTATCGCTGACAGGTTTTTACCTGATAAGGCAATAGACTTGATTGACGAAGCAGCATCCAGGGTAAGAATAAATTTCAGTACTGCTCCCTTCTCAGTTAAGGAGGTAGCTAAAATGCTGGACAGTGTTCGACGTGAGAAGGATGAAGCAATTTCTGGTAGACAGTATGAATACGCGGCTGAACTTAAGGACAGAGAGGATAGTATATCTGAGAAACTCGTTAAACTTGAGAAAGATTGGGAAGAAGAAAGGGGAGATGATCAGCCTGTAGTAGAGGAAGATCATATTGAAGAAGTGGTGAGCATGTGGACGGGGATACCAGTGACTCGACTGGTAGCGACGGAAAGTGAGCGGTTAATTAACATGGAAGAGGCTTTGCATAAGGATGTGATTGGGCAAAATGAGGCCATAGGGATAGTGTCCAAAGCAGTTCGCCGTGCTCGTTCTGGGCTGAAGAATCCAAAGCGACCTACGGGAGCTTTCATATTTTTAGGTCCTACGGGAGTGGGCAAGACTTACGTCGTAAAGAAACTTGCTGAGTTTATGTTTGGTAGTGAAGATTCGATGATAAGACTGGACATGTCAGAATTCATGGAGCGACACGCTGTTGCCAGACTTGTCGGAGCCCCTCCTGGATACATAGGCTATGATGAAGGTGGTCAATTAACTGAGGCTGTTCGAAGAAAGTCTTACAGTGTAATACTTCTAGATGAAATTGAAAAAGCTCACCCAGAGGTGTTCAATATTCTGCTTCAAATTTTTGATGATGGCCACTTGACTGATGCCAAAGGTAGAAAGGTAGATTTCCGGAACACGATAATAGTGATGACCAGTAACATCGGATCGGACCTTATCAGGCAAGA
This sequence comes from uncultured Dehalococcoidia bacterium, assembly GCA_964602845.1. Taxonomy (GTDB): domain Bacteria; phylum Chloroflexota; class Dehalococcoidia; order Lucifugimonadales; family UBA826; genus CAZRSW01. Next base: position 56,073 of record CAZRSW010000012.1, read on the forward strand.
TCGGTCTATAGGATTTAATGCCAGAACGGAGACGGCGGCTGGTGAAAATGAAGCTTATGAACGAATGAAGACAAACGTATTGGACGAAGTTAAACATTTCTTCAGACCGGAATTTTTAAACAGGATAGATGGTACCGTAGTGTTTCATGCTTTAAGTAGGGCTGATATGGAGGACATTGTCGAGAACTTGATGAAGGAAGTGTCTAGTAATTTGCTTGAGAAGGGAATATCGCTTGAAGTGACAGACGCCGCTAAGGCTTGGCTAGCTGAAGAAGGATATGATCCGGCTTTTGGCGCAAGGCCACTTAGGAGAGTGATTCAAGATACTGTTGAAGATAAGCTTTCTGATTCAATCCTTAATGGAGAGCTTGGACCCGCTGATACAGCAGTCATAGATGTCGACGACGAAGGGATCAATGTTTTGATTGAATCTCCTCTCCCCACTACATCCCCTGCCGGTTAGTTTAAACATGACGATATTTCGGCTTTTGCGTATGGGGTAGTGGAGAGTATAAATGCCTGATCAAATTTTTGTGATCAGGTGATTTAGATCATTTTTCGGGAGTGACTATGGTGGATACGGCATATGTCCACACCCTCGGGGGCGCTAGTGGCGATATGCTTCTTGGTGCTTTGGTGGACCTGGGTATGGATGCTGGCGAATTGAAGTCCGTGCTTAATGAAAGTGAGATATTTGGTTTCGACCTTGTTCCCAAAATAGAACGGAGAGGCGGGGTTAGTGGCACCTTTCTAGATGTGGTCCTTGATGAGACGGGTTTGAAAGGGAAGACTTGGAAGGATTTCATTAGGATATTAGAAAGGTCACCCAATCTGTCGGATTGGGTGGTAGAAAAAGGATCTGAAATTATTCATCGTTTGGCGCAGGCAGAAGCGTCAGTTCACAATACAGATGTTGATCATGTGCATCTTCATGAGCTAGGTACTATTGACACGATTGTTGATGTGGTAGGTGTTCTTTTTGGGTTTGAGAAATTGGGTACCACGAATGTATACTGCTCTGCCTTACCCACTGGTTTAGGGTCAGTAAATACTGAACATGGATTGCTACCTGTTCCCGTACCTGCAGTGGTCGAGATGCTGGCTCAATATGGCATGCCCACCTACCCCCCACGTACCAATTCCCAACCAACAGGAGAAATGCTCACCCCGACAGGAGTTGCAATTTTGTCGTCCTTGGCAACGTTTACTGAACCAGTGATGTTAATAGATAAGATTGGCTATGGGTTAGGTTCACGGGATCCGAAATCATATCCAAACGTTCTTGGCATTTGGTTGGGTACTGCAGATAGTCAAAAATTAGGGCATCCTATGTATCTCTTGGAGACAAATATGGATGATATGACTGGTGAAATGCTAGGTTATACGCAGGAAAAGCTTTTGAGTTTAGGTGTTCGTGACGTGTGGTTTACCCATATACAGATGAAGAAGAATAGACCTGCTGTGATGCTTTCAGCAATTGCTAGTGAAGCTATCAAGGATGACATTATTGATGTGATCATGAAAGAGACGTCGACCTTGGGGGTAAGAGTTCGTCAGATTGAAAGAGTGGAGGCGGAGCGACGGGTGGTGCCATTTAAGTCGTCGCTAGGTAAGATTCCCGTGAAGATCAAGGTTTATGGTGGTAGAAACATTTCGGTTTCGCCAGAATATGAAGATTGCCGAAGGATTGCGATAGAAAAGGGTATTAGTTTGCAGGAAGTTTACAGAGTGTTGGGAACGGAGACGGATAGGTTATTACTTTCCGATTAAGCTTTTATGGCCATTTTCTAGCTTCCACGTGTAATATAGTTACTGTGACCTCATTGACCGAATAATTTTAATTGGATAAAATTTACAGGTTGTTTAATTTCGAAGGAAAGTTTGTTACTGAGTTTTTTGAGGTTAGGTTGCATATGTATGATGGGATAGTTTTCAACTTCAGTCATGCCTATGCTAAACTGAATCTCTAGTAAACTGGAGGGTTGGGAGAGTGGTTAAATCCACCAGACTGTAAATCTGGCGCCCGGAAG
>CAZRSW010000013.1:0-2973 GCA_964602845.1 uncultured Dehalococcoidia bacterium
AAAACTACACCGTATAATAAAACGATGTTTTGGATAATCATCCAATCCCTCTCCCCGATACCTTCAACCAGAGTCGTCCCAAGGCCGGGGACAGCAAACGCCCTCTCAACGGCCACGGACCCACCTAACAATACGGCAAGATGGATGCCTGAAACAGTTATAACCGGCAGCAAAGCGTTCCGCAAGGCATGCCGCCAAGTTACTATCCTATCCCTAAGCCCCTTTGCCCTTGCCGTTCGGACATAGTCCTCATTATATACTTCCAATAACGTAGCTCGGGCCATCCTGGCCAAAACCGCGGCCAATCCAATGGCCATTACAAAAGATGGACCGGCAATGATCTGTAAATTCTTGATGGGATCGGACCAGAGATGTTTTACCTCCAAGGGAGGCCGCCACTGCCACACGATAATTGTAAAGAGAACCATCATGAGGGCAAGCCAGAATCCAGGGACCGCCATAAAAAATGTAACCAACAACCGAGACACATAGTCTATCCAGGAATTCCGCCACACAGCGGCTAGAATACCCACAGGCAAACCAATAATCCACGAGAAGAAAACAGCAACTATAGCTATCTCCATAGTTATAGGGCCTCTTCTAAGCAAGGTATCTCTAATGGGCTGCCTCTGCCAAAAAGAATGACCAAAGTCACCTTTAGCTATATCCTTCATCCAGCTCAAATATTGCATATAGAGAGGCCTATCAAGACCTAGTGTTGCCCTCGCACCCGCCAGTTCTTCCTCGGTGAGGATATGTATACCACCTGCCTCACCGTAGATATACCTTAGAGGATCCCCGGGCAATATTCTCATGGCGATGAATATCACTATAGTCACACCGAACAAAGTCGGTATGGCTAATAACAGACGTTGATACACGTATGTTCTCACTGATTCACCCGCCTAAAAACTTTTCCCGCCATATCCCTTTGGAATGGCCGGACTATTTCGTATGTTTAAAAGGGACACTAGACAGAGAGTACAAAAGTTCCCTATCCAGCGTCCCTATATATTTCACTCGGGGAACCGCAAATGTTTCCACCCACCAGAGCCCCGAGGCTAATTTTAATTAATCCCTATAACTTATCTATCTAACCAAAGTGTATCAAACCTCTCCCAGTAAGTGAAAAGCCTAGTTTCCAAGGCTATACCCTTAACGTATCTGGCCCAAGCCGGTGAGTGCTGGCAGAAGCCAATGTGATAGAACGGAGGATTGTCATCCAAGATGTCCATACCCTGGTTGAACAATTTTCCACGTTCTGCCCCGTCTAATTCACCTGCTAGCTTATCTAGGATTGCATCAAACTCTGGGTTAGCGTACCGTGACCAGTTTTGTGTCGCCCCAGTTCGGAGGTACAGGTTCCACATCGGGTAAGGATCGAGTATCTGTCCGGCGAAGTCACCGTTTCTGAATAACTCGAAGTTACCATCCGCGAGTATCTCGCTCTGTAAGCTTCTCTCCACAAGCTTAATGCTTGCGTTGATACCCAAATTCTTCTTTATGTCATCCGCGAACACAGGCACGGCAACGTCAGCTGTCTGTGGCTGGTTCCAAGTCGTGATCTCCATGTCGAATCCGTCAGGGAATCCGGCCTCAGCCAACAGAGCCTTAGCAGCCTTGATGTCTTCAGTTTTATCAGCACGGTAGCCCGGCATATCTGCGATCGCAGACAGTCCGGTTGCATACGGGCTAGGAACTGGAATCCACCGAGTCACGAATGTAGGCTCCCACACTGGAGTGTAAGCGTTGATCTGGTTCTGTCGGCTCACACCAAGGTGGAGTGCCTTTCGAACTCTTGGATCATCATAAGGCGCCTTAGTGTTGTTAATAGCAAAGTTATGCGAGTTAAGGCAATCAACCGTATTCGCATTTAGGTCTGGCCTCTTAATGGCTTCTTTATGCGTATCTGGAGATATGTTCCAGGAGAAGTCTGCCTGTCCTGTTAGAACAGCGGCACCTCTATCTGGCCACAATGGCACGTTAAGCATGTTAACGCCGTCCAAGTATGGCAACTCCGAATTGTAGTAGTCCGGGTTAGCATCGTATTTCCAAATTTCGCCTGGAGTATGACTGACGAATTTCATCAGTCCTGTTCCAGTAGGAACCTCGATTGGCCGCAAGTCCATACCATTGGCCTCCAACTCCTCATTCGAGTAGATAGCAAGTCTTCCATCCGTTAGCAACTCCACAAGATATGGAGTCGGGTCTGTCAGGTTGAACTTTACTCCGTACTCGCCGTTCTTCTCTACAGAAGCGATCATCGGCAATCCATCCTTGCTGCGAGCAGTAATGCCCTCTGGCGGATTGATGATTCTGTTGTAATTCGCTACAACGTCATCGGAAGTAAAGGGGTCACCATTGTGATAACTTACCCCTTCTCTAAGCTTGAAGTCGTACGTCTTACCATCAGATGACATCTTCCACTCTGTGGCAAGGTCGGGCATTATGGTTCGGTAACCATCTGAGTAGTTCAGCGCCACCAGCTTGTTATAGATAGGGCCTAGGATATGTGGGCCACCACCCATCTGGAAGTCAAAGTTGCTCATCTTCGCAGTCCAGGCCGTCACTACCACCCCACCCCTCTTGGGATTGGGTTCTGCAGCCCTGAGAACGAAGCCTTGACTCGCATTTAGCTCTCCTCTCGTAGGAGTCGCAACTACAACAACTTCTTTCTCAACAATCTTCTCCACTTCCACCTCTTTCACAACTTCCTTCTCAACAATTTTTTCTACAGGAACTTCTTTAATAACTTCCTTCTCTACGATGACCTCTTCTGCCGCGCAGCCCAGAGCCGCTACCATGACAGCCGAAAATCCTAGGAAAGAAAGTATCAATCTCATTTTCATTTGGATCTTAACCCCCTAGCTTACTTGTTGCTTCGACCAACTAGACGCATTCAACTACTATTATTCTCAAATACTAACCAGCATAAGCCCACAGCAGACGCCGGCCGGAGCAGTATAACCTCAT
>CAZRSW010000013.1:3073-52245 GCA_964602845.1 uncultured Dehalococcoidia bacterium
ATATCTATAATAGACTTATTCAAGTTACTTTAAGGAGTTCTCCCTAAACATGGCTAGAATCAACAAATGCATAGATCTGATCAAGCAAGATCAAGTGATATTTGCAATACCAGCAGGTGAATTAACCTACGAAAACGGCCTCCACATGTCTCAAAGTTGGGCGGATATGATCCAGTATGACTTTGAACACCACCCTTTTGACACCGTTGGATTGGCCAACTTCATGAAAGGTTTAAAGGATGGAGGGCCTACCCCAAGTGGGCACCAAACACCGACCGTGATTACCACTCTGCCATCTAACTGTATGACCCCTCAGGAGGTACAATACAACGCTTGGCAGGCCAGACATGTTCTCAGTACTGGGGTCCATGGCATTCTTCACACGCATACTCGCAGACCTGACGCCGTTGCAATGTTCGTCGCTTCTGCAAGATATGTTTTCCAGAAGACTGGAAGAGATCACGGAATCCCGGAAGGTCTTCGTGGTGGTGGTGGTCAATTGGAACCCGCTAAAATATGGGGAGTCGAACCAACCCATTATCTCCAAATAGCTGATCCCTGGCCGTTAAACCCAAACGGGGAACTGTTGCTGGGATTGAAGATTGAAGACAGATACTGCCTGCCAGATGCAGACAACATTGCCTCGGTTCCGGGAATAGCATTCGCTGAATGGGGCCCCGGTGATATGGGCATGTCCTTTGGTGACCCCAACCTACACGACCCACCATATACCTCAGAGATGGATGATGCTCGAAAAACAGTTAAGTCAGCTTGCGACAAAGCCGGATTAGTTTTTCTATGTAGTTGGCACGATGAAAGCATGACTGAAGAACAAAGAATAAGACACGTAATATCTAATGAAGGAGCAAGAATCGTCCATACCTCATCTCAAGAAATAGCAAACACGATCAGAGTCGAGATGAACAGGGATATGGCCTGGTGAGCCAGTAGCATATACACCGCTCCGCATTAGCTGTTTACAAACCACTCAGTTATCGATTACGAGACGAAATACATGCGCATTTATCGCGTTTCTGAATGATCAGCAACCTACTAAAACAGGTTATTGACTGAAATGAAAAAGCCTTTTAATCAAAGGTAAAACCTTAAACGAAGTTATAAAGAAAGGCTTTAGCGAATACATGGCGTCTTTAAACGGGGAAAGATATATATTTGGAATGGTACCAAGGCTCGCATTAAGGACCGGATGGATGCGGATTCGTAGATCGCAGTCTAGGAATTTGTCATCTCATTTATTTGGGCCTCTACTTCACCTAGTTCCGCATACTCCTCCAAGGAAAGATGAAAGCAACGCTTGAGATAAAGCTCCGTTAACTTATCAGCCTTTACACCTGACTCCAGCGCCCATTTGGTAAGATTATCGATCTGAAAACCTTCCGGCATATGAGAAGACAAAGTCTTTATATCCTTCTCTGTCTCTTCTAGAATGGCTGCCTCATTTCCTTCAACTGCGAACCTGATTTTACCCACTAACTTGGTGAGCTCATTCAAGCGATCAGGCTGACTCATGAAAGCATAGACCACATCGTTTACTCCATCATCAGAACTCCCCGATGTTACTGGTATTTCCTCTCGCACAAACAAGTCGTCTGAATACAACTCCAAATAAGACTCAACCGCCTCATTCACTTTAGACATAGCTGAAGCAACGTCAAACATGTCGCAAACACCTCCGTCTATCAAGTCATCAGAACGTTGCACCGCCAGATCCTTGATCTCATCTAAACTATGAACTTTTTCGGGGGCTGGGGGAAACGCAATCGCAGACATATCACCAGGCCCAAATTCACCTACCTGGTTCATAAGAAAAGGTGGGACATATTTAGACACATCCACAGTAACTGGTAAAAGAACAATATATGTCGCGTACCAATCCCCGAGTGAATCCACGAAATATAATAACGCGTGACCCTTCGGAAAATTCCTGTCCCCTATCTCAAACGAAAGATCCATAGGTTGCTCCTATCACTTACTGACCTCCCAGACCAATTTTCTCTTTGCCCAATATCACCATCTTAATGATACTTAATGATAATGGTGCCATGATGATAAAACAAAAAACTAAAGTCAATATTCACAAATCTCAGATGTTTCCTTTACGCTTTTATTATGCAAACAGTATATTATTATCCCGCTGTATTTTAACCAAAACTTATCGACTTAAGTATCAATTTCCAACAAGATCGTGACACTGTACAAAAAAATTCTGCGCCCATTACTATTCACCATGGACCCAGAATTGGCCCAGAAGTGTGCTGATTCCGTCCTGAATACCCATTTGGCAGCCAAGCTATTAGAGCGATGGCTCCATTACGAACACCCCGCCCTTGAGACCAATGTAGGGGGGATTCCTCTGAAAAACCCCGTAGGGTTAGCGGCGGGATATGACAAAAAATGTGTCATGTTGGACTCCATATCAAGCCTAGGATTCGGATTTGTTACAGGCGGTACTATAACCAAAGAGCCTAGATACGGGAACGCTAAACCTAGAATCCTTAGAATTAAACAGTCAAGATCACTGATAAATTCTCTGGGGTTCCCCAATCCTGGTCTAATTGCCGCATCAGAACACATCAATCGAACAAGCGGGGATCATTCTCCCAGATCACCTAGAGTTCTGAGTATCTCGGGAACCAACATCCTCGATATAGTGGAATGCCATTCCGGTTTGGAACCCTCATCCACCGCCATTGAGATCAACATAAGTTCCCCCAATACATCGGGGTTGTTGATGTTCCGTGACCTAGATAACTTAAGCGAATTAATAGAATCAATTAACAAGCATAGGAAGAAGCCGCTTTTCCTCAAAATAGGCCCCTTCAACGTTTCTGAAGAATCGGATGAATTAGAGGATATGTATTCTCTTATTGATCTTTGTATACAAAAGGGAATAAGCGCCATCACTATAGCCAATACTAGACCTGTCGACCATAGTAGATTAGCAGTCGGACACGGTGGTCTGAGTGGTGAGCCATTATTCACAGAGATGATCAAGATGATAAAAACAATCCATCCAATCTCCGGTTCCAAAATTGACCTGATAGCCTGTGGAGGTATTTCAAGCGGCCAACACGCTTATGAAGCCCTATCATCAGGAGCTGCCGCCGTACAACTACTCACATCTTTGGTGTATGAGGGCCCAACCCTAGTAAGAAATATCAAAAAAGAGCTTGTAAAGCTTATGCAGCTACAACCCGTTTTGACTTGAGGGGCCATTAGCGAGGATATTATCTACTTCTGACCTATACGCCATGGATTGCTGCGATCCAAGTCTACTGGCTGCCAGAGCGCCCGCAATAGAACCAAACCGTACGGAAGCATGTATGTCCAGTCCCTCTGCAATTGCTACCGCTAGCCCACCGGTGAACGCATCACCGGCAGAAACAGAATCAACTTGTGTGACCTCAATAGGCTTACAATGATATGCCTGCATACCCGAATAGTAGGCAGCTCCCTGATCCCCCATAGTTATTATCGGAGTGGATGCCCCATTCAACAGCAATTCCTCACACAAAGAATAAACATTTTCGACATTACTACTCTGACTAATTGGTAGATCTGTCAATAATTCCGCCTCACCTACGTTCGGCGTCAATATATTAACTAATGGAATTAAGCTATCACATCCTCTCTTATATGGTGCCGGATCCCAAATAACCGGTAGAGATTCTGATTCGGCAAGAGCGCAAACGCTCTCATTGAACCCGCTAGGCACTTCATTTTGAATGAGCAAAATATCGGCATCAACAATGGCCTCTTTAAGTAGCTTTAACTCATTACCGCCACAAAATGTGTTGGCACCATAATCCGCAACAATTGTATTGTCGCCAAATTTATCGACAGTGATTAATGCCACCCCTGTGGGGCTCCTTGGGTCAATTGAAACACCTGATACATCGATAGCATCATTGGTCAGACTAGCAAGTAATTCTCGACCATGTATATCATCACCAACTCTTCCAACCATCCTAACATCTGCCCCCAACCTGGCAGCAGCCACCGCTTGATTTGCTCCTTTACCCCCTGGGGTAGTACGAAATCCATCGCCCTGAACCGTTTGGCCTTTAGTGGGTAAGCTTTCTGCCTCTATCACAAGGTCCATATTCAAACTACCTACCACCACCACTATTGGTTTCGACTTCATAATCCGGCTCACAATATGTTCTGATCCAAAAGGTTCTTAAGATATGATGCCACCCCGTCCTTATCAGCGATCGGTGCCGTATCATCCGAGGCCTCAATAACCAATCGATCAGAGTCTCGCATCGCTACTCCAAGCCCGCTCCATTCCAACATAGGAATGTCATTAAACCCATTGCCAAAAGAAATTACTTCCTCCTGGGTTAAACCATTTTTCTTGCATAGCCATGACAATGCACGCTCTTTACCTGCATCTGGATTGAGTATTTCACAGAAATTAGGCAACGATCGAGTCACATACAGTCTCCTGCCAAACTCTGATTGCATGTCTGATTCTACCGCTAACATCTGATCCTCATCACCGACCAAAAGGATCCTATAAGGGGATCTCTCTAGATCGCGGATATTACCAACTTGAACTTCAAGACCGTTCCTCTCCGAGTAAGATTTTACCCAATGGGTTAGATTGTCAACTACTATACGATCATCGACGTAAGCTACGACTTCAAAGTCTTTTCTATCCAAATAATCCATTGCTTCTTTGACATGCTCGTCTTTCATTAATTGTCGCCACAGTACCACACCCGTCTGAGGCTCAGTTACGAGGGCTCCTTGAAATGAAACCACAAAAGAAAGCGCTGATAGATTTTTCGTAAAAGATCTCGCAGAAACTAGGCTCCTGCCAGTGGCAACTACTATGTGAACTCCCCTCTCCTCGCATTCCAATAAGACTTTGTTCATGCGACCTGACGCTTGTCTGTTATGAGATAAAATCGTTCCATCTATGTCCAATGCTATTAAACGGTACAGAGGTGATGGCATAAATATACGTCAACTTCCTTCTGGGGTACTATGTTAAAATCCGCTCCCAAGTATCAACTCATTCTTAGCAAGTAAGTGTATCGCAACTTCTGGTGGAGTACTCGTTATGAAAATCGGTCCGAGGTTAATTCTTTGGGTGATTCTAGCGCCCATAATTGTTTACTTGATTCTGAACGCCTGGAAAAACACCTAGCCGCCCAAACCGTCGTATTGAAAAACCATCGATCATTTTGGAAAAGTCATATCCATGAGTAGGAAGAAAATTTTAATAACTGGAATCGCTGGCAACATCGGTAGGATTATTTCGCAACATTTGTCTAGAGAATATGACCTGCGAGGACTCGATAAAGTTTCGGTTGATGACTTTGAGACTGTCGTAGCAGACCTGTCCGATTTAGATGATATTATTCCCGCCTTTGAAGAAATCGACACCGTGGTACATCTAGCTGCAGACCCTAATCACCAGGGCTCCTGGGATTCTAATTTAAAGAATAATATTATAGGGACGAGGAATGTATACGAGGCCGCTAGGTTGAGTAAGGTTAACAGAGTTATTTTCGCAAGCAGTAATCACGCCGTAGGATACAAACCTCTACAAGACAACCCATACAAGCAAATATATAAGGGGACTTATGAAAATATTAGGCACCCTATAGAACCAATACCCGTCACTGAGATAAGGCCAGATGGTTATTACGGTGTCAGCAAAGCATTTGGAGAATCTTTGGGCAGCTATTTTCACGACGAATACGGAGTATCCGTGATCTGCATAAGAATTGGATGGGTTATGCAACCCGATGACCCTTCTTTTTCTCCCGCAGCGCTTTCTTTATGGCTGAGTCACCGAGACACCGCCCAGGTCATCCATCGGTGTATTGAAGCCCCGCCCAGTGTGGGATATGCCATAGTCTACGGAATGTCGAACAATACATACGGGATCTGGGACATGAATCCAGGACGTAACATTATCAACTACATACCAGAAGACAATGCGGGCAGAGTTTGGGCTCAAAGGCAAGGGCACCCCATACACATGACATCAGGAGACCCGCAAACTTAGGGTACAAAGCAGCCTCAGTCAAGGTCAGGATTTGAATAATCTTAGAGGTATGTAGCTGTCGTTCAAGAGTAATTGCCATGCTAAGGAAACATATAAATGGCCAGCCCCGATGGAGGCTCGCCAGCATGACTACAACATCTCTCTACAAAAACGATACGCCCTCAATAAATAGCAATAGCCGGAATAGTCATGAACTGTGTTATTATTTACGCTGCAAAAAGTGCGACGATCGGTCATGGTAATGAAAATAAGCAATTCAAGGAGCGTTAGGCGTGTCTCCCAAAACGATTGACGAATATACCGCAATTGGTAAACGACCGGTTAGGCATGATGGCATCGAAAAAGTTACCGGTAAAGCCCTTTACGGTGCAGATACTAATCTACCAGGCATGTTGTACGGCAAAATGCTACGTAGCCCCCATGCACACGCTAGGATCGTCTCAGTGGACATATCAGAGGCATTATCCCATCCTAAAGTGAAAGCGGTTGTCACGAGCCAAGACTTGCCTAGTCTACCTGATAAGAATGACGAAATCGGGGAAGATTTATACGCGAACGCCAAGTATGTAAGTGACAGGATACTAGCTTCAGACAAAGTATTATTTAAAGGTCACCCGATAGCTGCTATCGCGGCAAGCAATATCCATGACGCTGAAGAACTCTTGTCACTCATAAAAGTTGAGTACGAAGTTCTACCAACCGTGACTGATGTTGAATCTGCCATGGCTGACGACGCTCCAATCTTACACTCAACTATTACCGCCCCTTCTCTCAGCGGAGATTCTTCTTCTGAATCTAATATCGCTAGCCATGAACAATACAAGATAGGAGATGTGAACAAAGGCTTCGCGGAATCTGACATAGTCATCGAACGAGAATATAGAACCAAGACGGTTCACCAAGGGTATATAGAACCACAAAACGGTACCGCTCTGTGGCACTCAGACGGTCGAGTTGAAATTTGGTGCAGTAGCCAAGGGCACTTTGGCATCAGAGATCAAGTGTCCACGGTACTAGGTTTACCGGAATCCCGAGTGACAGTGTTCCCCATGGAAATCGGAGGTGGATTCGGAGGCAAACTACCGGCATATCTCGAACCCGTAGCAGCTCTTTTATCAAAGAAGACGGGTCGTCCCGTGAAAATGTTCATGACAAGGACAGAGGTGATAGAGGCGACAGGCCCTACTTCAGGAAGCTACGTTCGAGTCAAGATAGGAGTTACTAACAGCGGTGAGATTAAGGCCGCCGAGGGTTACTTGGCATTTGAGGCAGGAGCCTATCCAGGATCACCAATAGGTGGAGCAACCGCATGCATGCTATCTCCATATGACATTCCTAACCTTCTATTGAATGGATATGATGTTGTTGACAATAAACCAAAGACAACAGCATATCGAGCTCCAGGAGCACCAATCGGTGCCCTTGCCGTAGAAACCATTATCGACGAATTGGCAGAAAAATTATCCATGGATCCACTCGATTTGAGATTGAAAAACGCCGCAAAGGAAGGCAGTCGGCGAGCAGACGGGGCTATCAACGGGAAAATCGGCATGATTGATACCGTGGAAACCGTAAGATCACATCCTCATTATACGGATCCAATCGAACAGACGCCCAAAAAATTAAGAGGCCGGGGAGTGTCCTTGGGGTATTGGCGCAACAACACAGGACCGGCGGCGTGCGTAGCAACCGTCACCCCCGATGGTGCAGTAAACCTGTCCGAGGGGTCAGTTGACGTTGGAGGTTCACGCACCGCGATATCCCAGCAGCTTGCAGAGGTGTTGGGTATACCCGTGGAGCGGGTCAATCCTCAAGTTGCAGATACAAATTCCATTGGTTACACATCTGTGACCGGAGGAAGCGGAGTTGCTTTCAAATCTGGTTGGGCCGCGTATGAAGCCGCCCAAGACATCAAACAGCAGATCATTGAGAGGGCCGCCTTAATTTGGGACTCCGACCAAGAGCAGATCGAATATTCTGAAGGGGTCGCCAAGCACAAATCTGATCCGGAATTGAAACTAACGTTTAATGAGATCGCAAGATCTTCAAATAATACGGGCGGCCCAATAGTAGCAAGTGCAGGTGTCAACCCTACCGGGGTAGGAGGTTCATATGCAGCAATGATCATTGATGTTGAAATTGATGCTGAAACCGGTAAAACAAATGTACTGAGATGCACTATCTTCACAGATGTAGGAAAAGCAATACACCCAGATTATGTGGAAGGTCAGATGCAAGGAGGGGCTGTTCAAGGAATCGGTTGGGCATTAAATGAAGAATACTTTATGAGCGCGGATGGGAGCGTAATGAATTCAAGCCTGCTTGACTACAGGATGCCTACAAGCCTAGACCTGCCCCCTATCGAACCGGTTATAATTGAAGTTGAAAATCCAGGGCATCCCTTCGGCGTAAGAGGAGTCGGTGAATCACCATTAGTACCGCCATTGGCTGCAATAGCCAACGCCATTTATGATGCAACGGGAGTTAGGATGACCCAATTGCCCATGTCGCCGATAGAGATTCAGAAAGCGATTAACAACAGTCAATAACGGACCAACAATCTACAAAAATGTTACTATCTACTATCCGATATATGGAATAGTAATGGAGGTTCTATCAAGGAATGGCTAAACAATTTCAGTTTAAAGAGAACGCTAGGGAACAGTTGATGGAAGGCATCGACACGCTAGCCAAGACCGTTGGTGTTACCCTAGGTCCCAACGGTAGAAATGTAATACTCGACAGAGAATTTGGTCCTCCACAAGTATGCAGTGACGGAGTGACAATAGCGAAAGAAATAGAATTGGAAGAGCCATTCCACAACATCGGAGCACAGCTTTTGAAAGAAGCCGCTTCAAAGACGAACGACGCTGTAGGCGATGGTACAACAACCTCCACGATATTGGCCCAAAGCATCTTGCGAAACGGATTCAAGAATATTGCCGCCGGGGCTGATCCAATGGCGTTAAAGAAGGGCATGGATAACGCTGTGCAAGCCTTGAAACTGCAACTTAAAGAAATGTCACGGACAGTAACCGATGACGAGCAAATCAAGCAAGTTGCGATCTTGTCTGCTCATGAAGAAGCGATGGGGGAGTTGATTGGGACCGTGATTAGTAAGGTCGGCCATGACGGTGTCGTCACAGTTGAGGAATCAAGGGGCCTAAACTATGAAATCGAGTACGTCGAAGGCATGGAAATTGACCGTGGCTATCTATCCCCTTATTTTGTTACTGACCAAGAGAGAATGGTCGCCGAATTGAACGAACCTTACATACTTCTGACATCTGAGAAAATTTCCGCCTTGGAAGATCTCCTACCATTCCTGGAAAAATTCAATGCCGTTAGTAAAGATCTAGTCATAATCGCCGAAGACATAGAAGGGCAGGCGTTAGCCACTCTCGTTGTAAACAAAATGAAAGGAACTATGAACTGTCTAGCCATCAAGGCTCCCGCCTTCGGTGATCGAAGAAAATCGATACTGGACGACATGGCTATCCTGTTCGGTGCAACTGTCATCAGCACTGAATCCGGCCGAAAACTTGATTCAATAGAGATAAGCGATCTTGGTAGGTGTCGAAGAGTCATATCAGATAAGGATGATTCAACGTTTGTGGAAGGATCAGGTTCACAGGATGAAATCAACGCTCGGGTGAATCAAATCAAGGCTCAAGCCAAAGAAACAAAGTCGGACTACGATAGAGAAAAGCTCGAAGAACGGGCCGCCAAACTATCCGGCGGGGTTTCCGTCATCAAGGTGGGGGCTTCAACAGAGATCGAGCTGAAGGAAAAAAAGCAGCGACTTGAAGATGCTCTCGCCGCGACACGGGCAGCCATGGAAGAAGGCATCCTACCAGGTGGAGGAACCTCTCTTATCAGAGCTGCACAAAATGTTCATAAGGACTTCGATGGGGACAACGATGAATCCACCGGTGGAAGGGTAATACTGGAATCCGTGACCGCACCAGTTGACTTGCTCGTCAGCAACGCTGGGTTTAGTGGTCCCGTTGTAGTTGATGCCATAAAGAAGGGGACTGGCGACTTCGGTTTCGATGCAGAGAAAAACATCTATGGCAGTATGTACGAACTTGGCATCATAGATCCTGTGAAAGTTACAAGATCCGCCTTAGAAAACGCGGCAAGTATCGCTGGAATGGTGTTAACTACTGAGTCATTAATTACAGAGCTGAATCCTACTCCACTGCCTGCCCCCTACGACGATTAAGGGAGGCATCTCAAAAAAGATGGAGCTAATAGATAGGCAAAGTAATTCATATGACGCCGTGACCACTAAGTAACTAGATAGAGAACTTCAAGAATGCCAGAAGAGACCACTATACACGTTGAGTCCGTCAACAAGAGTTTCGGCCCCCACAAGGCAGTACAGGACGTCTCATTCAACGTGCAAAAAGGGGAGATTGTTGGATTCTTAGGCCCCAATGGTGCAGGTAAGACTACAACCATGAGATTGTTAACATCTTATTACACACCAGATTCTGGCGATATTTTAATCAATGGGATAAATAACGCAGAACATGATCTCGAAACGCGAAGGAGTATTGGATACTTACCCGAGAACAATCCTTTGTATGAGGATCTGCTTGTCAGCGAGTATTTGGATTTTGTTGCTGACCTTCGAGGTATGTCAGGTACAGATCGTAAGGAAAATTTAGCTTCAACTGTGGAAGAAGCTGGCTTAAATGAAGTTTATTATCGCCCAATAAGCGAGTTGTCAAAAGGATATCACCAGAGGGTAGGTTTGGCCGGTGCAATACTGCACAGGCCTTCAATATTGATATTAGATGAACCCACAGAAGGCCTTGATCCCAATCAGCGGCTTAGTATGAGAGATCTAATAAGATCACTGGGAGCAGATAGAACTGTACTTGTCACCACACATGTGATGCAAGAGGTTGAAAATACATGTGAGCGAGTACTTGTCATTAATAGAGGTCGACTAATTGCCGACAGTCCAGTCTCGGAACTACTCAAACTAGCCCCTGGGTTACGGAGGATATATGTCGAAATTGACGGCTCACAGATACAAACCGCACTTGAAAAGCTAGATTCAGTTGAGTCAGCTGAGTTGACAGACCAAATTGGTAACAGGAAATGCTATTTGATACACCTCTCAGGGGCTGAAGACCCAAGACCCGCAATTTTCAACCTGGCTAAGGAAAACAACTGGGAGCTCTGGGAATTGCACGAACAGCGAACACGACTTGAAGATGTTTTTCACAATCTAACTGCTGCAGACCGAACTTCTAAGACCATCAGTAGCATATGAAATCTCCATTTTTTGCCCTCATCCGTAAGGATATGAAGGGTTATTTCGATCAACCCACTGGATACATATTAATTGTTGTATTTGTATCTATGTTATCGTGGTCGTTTTTTAAGACCGCCCTAATTATCGGAGAAGCTTCACTAAGGCCACTATTTACTGTAGATTTTGCAATCGACAAACCATCCTTGCCATGGCTCCTAACAATATTCATCCCCGCGGCTACTATGAGACTGCTTGCCGAAGAGCAGAGGGACGGAACGTTAGAAACACTCCTGACTCAACCAATCAGAGGATGGATTGTACTCGTATCAAAATTCTGCTCAGGCCTTTTATTCGTTTCTATAGCAATCATAGCCACTATTGGGATTCCTCTTTCTTTAATTAACTCCGGTAACTTAGATTGGGGAGGAGTAGTTTCTCAGTACATAGGAAGCATATTTCTAGCTGGCAGCCTAGTAGCAATCGGGCTATTCACTTCAAGCCTTACTAGAAACCAAATAGTCGCCTTCATCTTGGGATTGACGGTGAGTATGGCCCTAATGGTAATGGGTCTAGAAATAGTTGCCGTAACCTTACCAAGCAACGTCGCAAACTTACTTCAGTTACTGAGCCCGGTAACCCACTTTGATAATGTTGGTAGAGGCATTATTGATCTAAGGGACATCCTCTACTTTTTGGCCCTTATATCAACTTTTTTGAGTGCCACATTTTTAATTATCAGAAGCCGGACATTAAGTCACAAAAGCCCTCAATTCCGCAACTTACAATTGGGTGTGTCAGGTTTAATAATTCTCAGCCTATTGGTAGGCTGGTTCGGCACTTCAATAAAAGGTAGGTTAGACCTTACAGAGGACCAGATTTTCACATTAAGCCCAGCTACCATCGAGATCGTTGACCAACTCCAGGACTTGCTTACGATAGATGTCTATATGTCGAAAGACCCACCCGTACAGGTATCTCCGGTATCACGGGACATAAATGACTTCCTAGATGATCTGCAATCCAACTCTGACAATATGGTGAAAGTAATACGTCACTACCCGGAAGATGATGAGTATGCCGAAAAAAAGGCAACCCTTGCAGGTGTCAACGCGGTACAATTCAACGTACAAACTCAGGACTCTCTGCAGATAAAAAATGGATACTTGGGAGTAGTGCTCACATACCTTGACAAGAGAGAGGTAATCCCTTTCGTCGACTCAGTCGATGGTTTTGAATACAGATTAGCAAACCTCACAAACAAAATGTTAGTAGAAGGAACAAGTAAGAAAGTCCTCGGATTGATTTCCGGACACGGGGAAAAATCTCCAGAAAATGACGTTGGTTCCATTCTCTCAGTACTGAGCGCCCAGTATGAAATCAGAATGGTTTCTGCAGAGGCTGATGAGAATCTAGATCTGAGCGGTGTAGATATCATATTTATCATCTCTCCATCCCAAAGAATCGGAAATGTTCACAGAGATTCCATTTCGAACTTCTTAGACCGGGGAGGTAAAGCATTTATTACGGTTGAACCAGTGTCGGTCGATTTACAACAACTTGCCGGATTACCGAACCGGAACAGCTTTTCAGATTATCTGGAGAGGTTTGGCGTCCTGGTACAAGAAGATCTTGTTTATGACCTACAATCCAATCAAACCTTATCCTTTCCAAGCGCGACAGGATCTGTCTATATGCCTTATCCATATTGGGTAAAAGCTGAGGTGACAGATAGCAAAATTGGCGGAACGGTGGGGACTATCATTGCCCCCTGGGCAAGTTCAATCGGGATAGCAAATCTGTCTAACTCCACATACAAGGTCACTCCTTTCCTATCAACAAGTGACTACGCCTCTGTAGATTTCCAATTTACCAACTTACGACCTGATTCTCCAATTTTTGAAGACACACTAGATAGCGGAGGAGTTCGCAGCGACATTGGCGTAACTATTGAGGGTGAAAACGGGGGGCGAATAGTAGTTACCAGCGACTCCGACTGGATCAGTGATACAGTCGTCACCAGATCAAGAGGGAATGTACTTCTAGCACTAAACTTGGTAGATTGGCTAGCTCAAGAAGATAACTTGGCCGCAGTACGTTCCAAAGTAGTTACACAAAGAACACTGGTTTTTTCATCTGATACGCAGCGAAACATTGTCAAATATTCCAACATCGCTGGTGTCCCACTCGCGTTTATTGTTCTAGGTTTCATACGTTTCTTCCAGAGACGTAGTAAGGGATTTAGTACCCGTTGGCAAGATAGGGCTACCAGATTCGTGAGACGCTCCAGCGATACTGATACGAGTCAAACCGAGGACGGAACCTCATGAAAAGTCGCCAAGTAGGATTTGTACTAATAGCGTTGATCATCCTCGGGATCGCGGCTATAGGAATACGACTTTTTTCAACAGGCACAGATCAGATAGTCATTAAGGGTCTACTCCCTATCAGCCAGGACGTGGTAGACCGGGTAGAGATACAAAGCCAGCAAGATGCTATGGAAATCGTGAAGATAGGCGATAGTGGTTGGAGGGTCGATAAGTACCCTGCCTTTGAACCCAGGATACAAGACTTCTGGACGTCAGTCGCCGATATACCAAAAGCACAACTGGTTGCTAGACTAGCCAAGCATCACAACTTATTTGGTGTAGACGATGATCAGAGCACCGTAGTGTCCTTCTACTTAGGACAATCTGTGCAGGAGCAATTCCACATTGGCAAGTGGACTGCCGAAGTCAGACTTTGTTATCTCAGAAAAGCGGGGAAGAACGAAGTTTATGGAATTCCCTGCCCACGAGAAGATCTATTCTCAACCGACGAAGACACATGGCGTAATCCTATCGTCACTTCTATACCTTCGGACTCCATAGAGTCCATAGACTACATTTATCCCGACAGTACACAAAATTTTTCCTTAGTAAAGGATGCTAGTGGTAATTGGATAGTAAAATCTGCTGAGGAAGACGCATTTGCAAACCTGAGGATAATAAATCCGCTACTACAGGCAATAGAACTCATACCCGCCACAGGTTTTGAGACAGATGAACTGGCGGCAAAATTAGATTTTGACGCCCCCCAAGCGTCAATAAGAATCAACACGACTACGGAGTCAAACATACCGACGACAAAGCTAAAATTTATCCGAAAGGACGAGCTATCTTTCTACGTGAGAATCCCGTCTCAAACCACAGTCTATATAGTGGATGGGCGATTGGCGGACTTCCTGCTTATGTCCAGAGAGGTGATCGCCGAGGAGAATTGAAGTTTTAATGGATTTAGAGTAATCCATTAAGTAACGCGAGGTTATGGTATACCCACTCTTCCCCGATTTCTGGTCCTGTGGCCTTTGAGTGCATGGGCGAGTATGAGCACAGCAATACCACCTAGCCCAAGAACAAGCTGCACCTGTTCATAGTTATTTAGGTTCAGCAAAAGAAGTACCGGATATCCGACTACCACACTATATAACGATGAAAATGGAAGTTTTTGTGCCAACATTGCGACAAATACTGCAGCAAGAGCCGCTATCAACCCAGTAGGCCCGATAACAGCTATAGTAACCCCGGCGCCGATGGCCATTCCATCCCCACCCCTAAATCTCGTGAATATCGAGTTCCAATGACCAAAAACAGCCACCAGGCCCGGTATAAGAATCATAAGACCATCTATACCCATGAATTTAGCGATGACTATGGCCAGCACTCCTTTAGCCATATCGAAAACCAACACCAATAATCCGGAAGTCCTCCCTACACTCTTCATAACATTGGAGGCGCCAGCTAATCCAGTACCTGAAGTAAAAATATCCACACCTTTACGGCGACTAAGCTGATGGGCAATGGGTAACGCACCAAAGACATAGCTAACCAAGCATGCCAAGGCAAGGACTATATATTTTTCAGCGAACATCAAAACTTCTATCAAGGTGCTCTTATTCTCCTACAAACAACCTAATCTAAATCACAGTTGATCTCAATACTTGTTGAGTTTATTTTAATTTGATTCTGAAACAGAATCTTTGATGAAATCGACTATTTCCGAGGTCGGTGCCCCTGGGCCAAATATATGTGCGATCCCAAGTTCATAAAGCTGCTCTTTGTCGCTTTCGGGAATGATCCCTCCGACTATAACCAGCACATCACTTAAGTCTCTCTCATGTAAGGCCTCCATTATTCCAGGAAACAACTCCATATGAGCCCCCGACAGTATGCTCAACCCGATCACGTCGACATCTTCTTGTACAGCTGTACGGACTATCATCTCTGGGGTCTGGCGAATCCCCGTATAGATAACCTCCATGCCAGCATCTCTCAGGGACCTTGCAATAATTTTTGCCCCTCTATCATGACCATCAAGACCTGGTTTGGCGACTAACACTCTGATATTCTCTGCTACCATAATCTATCCATCCACCGTATCTCGATCAACCAACTCAATCAGCACTCCTCTGGTAGAACGAGGGTGAAGAAACGCTATCATGCCTGACAGTCCCTCCCTGGGTCGCTTATCAATCAGATCTATTCCGGCTACCTCCAGCCTACTGAGAGTCTCACTCAAATTATCTACTTCAAAACAAATGTGGTGCACTCCATCCCCTCTGGTTCTTATAAATTTAGCTACACCACTTTCGGAATCAGTCGGTTGTATGAACTCCAGCTGAGAACCCCCGATTTCAACCAGAGCAGCTTTCACTGACTGATCCTCTATGTCAACAACCTTTGGTCTGTTAATACCAAAGGTCAGCACATAGAAGTCGATTGTCTCTACTATGTCTGTAACAGCCATGCACACATGATTTATATGCCTAGCCAAACAAATCTGATCTGATTTCACCTAGTTGTTATAACTCCTTGAAAATGTTGTTGGCTATAACTAACCTCTGAATCTCCGAAGTCCCCTCATATATTTCCGTTACACGCGCATCGCGAAAATATCTCTCCACAGCGGCTGGAGCAAAATACCCAGCACCACCATGAATCTGAACAGCCTTGTAAGCAGCATCCATTGCCACTCTTGACGCGAACAGCTTTGCCATAGAAGCCTCCTTAACAAAAGGAAGGCTTTGGTCCCTGAGATCTGCCGCTTTCATTACCAGTAACTTCGCCGCTTCAAGCTCTGTGGCCATGTCAGCCACCATCCATTGTATCGCCTGAAGATCCGCAAGACTACCACCAAATGCTTTCCTTGTCTTAGCATATTGAACTGAAGCTTCATATGCAGCCTGAGCAATTCCAACACACTGGGCAGCTATGGATATACGGCTTGTATTTAGCACCTCCATCGTTTGGTAAAACCCATTTCCTTCATCATTTATCATGTTGCACTTCGGGACAGAACAATCATCAAAGATAATTTCTCCCACAGTCGAAGCTCTTACCCCCATCTTTCCGGTAATTTTATTAACTTGCATTCCCCCCAATCCACCATCAACGATTAAAGCATCTATACCCCTATGACCCTTCTCTCTACCGTTGGTTACAAGGGTTACGATCACACTAGCTTCTGGAGCATTACTGATATAAGTTTTAGTTCCATTTACAGTGAATGTTTCTCCATCCTCACGGGATGATGTTTCTATTGCAGCCGCGTCACTTCCCGCACCAGGCTCAGTCAAGGCAAAAGCCCCAATTTTATCCCCGGTTACCAGAGATGGGATATAGTTCACTTTCTGCGATTCTTTCCCAAACATATTAATGAACTGTGTGCACAAGGACAGATGCGCGACGTATACTACGGATGTCGATGCACAAGCTTTCGCAATTTCCTGGACCACCAACGCGAGTTGCCTAGTCGTACCTCCAGCACCGCCATATTTCTCGTCGATGGTTAACCCCAATAGCCCTAATTCAGCTATACCTTTCATATTGTCCCATGGGAATTCTTCAGACCTATCATACTCGGCAGCCCGTGGGGCTAAAACTTCGTTCGCAAAATCCCGAACAGTGGTAACCAATATACGTTCCTCTTCATCGAGAAAATTCCGATTCATGTGAATTCACCTATCCTAAACTAATTATAATTAAAAAGATGTGAATTCCCGTTGCTCCCCGAATACATCACGGAACACATCCGATATTTCACCCACGGTGGCAAAGGATTCCACACACTCAAGAATTGCCGGCATAGTATTACTACCTTCTGAGGCCACATTTTTCAAAGATAGCAGCTTTTCAGATACCATCTTTGAATCTCTCTCAGACTTGACTCTCGAAAGCCTTTTCAATTGCTTCTGAGTTTCTTTTGCGGAGATACCCTGCAATTTATTAACTGTTGGAGAATCTGACTGATATTCGTTGACACCAACCACAACCCTTTCTACTTTTTCAACTTCTTGTTGATACCGAAAGGCAGTTTCGTGTATTTCCTTCATTTGGAATCCTTCTTTCAAAGCATCCACAGCACCACCCATTTCATCGATCTTCTCAATATAATTGAAAGCTCCAGCCTCAATCTGGTCCGTTAAAGACTCTACGAAATAAGACCCCGCAAGTGGATCTACCGTCTCACTTACTCCGATCTCGTGGGCCAGGATTTGCTGGGTGCGTAAAGAGATTTGCGCTGACTCTTCCGTTGGCAATGCAAGCGCTTCATCTTTAGAGTTAACATGGAGAGATTGTGTGCCACCCAATATCGCAGCCAAAGCCTGAACCGTGGTCCTGATTACATTATTATCGGGCTGTTGTGCGGTAAGCGTCACGCCAGCTGTCTGGGTATGAAAGCGCATGGTATATGAACGATCATTCATGGCACCAAACCTTTCCTTCATTATCTTCGCCCACATCCTACGTGCGGCTCTGAATTTAGCAACTTCTTCAAAAAAGTTGCTCTGAGCAACGAAAAAAAACGATAACCGACCTGCAAATGAATCCACATCTAGTCCACTCTCTATCGCAGATTCAACGTAGGCTATGGCATTGGCAAATGTAAACCCTAGTTCTTGAATGGCGTTCGCACCCGCTTCACTCATATGATACCCACTTATACTAATCGTGTTCCATTTCGGAACCCGGTCGCTACAATATTTAAATACATCTGTGATTAGACGCATCGATGGCCCAGGCGGGAAAATGTACGTGCCGCGCGCAATATACTCCTTCAGCACATCGTTTTGTATCGTACCGCTCAGTTTCGAAGATGGAACACCTTGTCTCTTAGCAGCCGCAATGTACATGGCGAGCAGTATTGAGGCGGTGGCATTTATGGTCATAGACGTACTTACTTGATCCAGGGGTATCCCTTTGAAGAGAATCTCCATATCAGCCAAACTACAAATTGGTACTCCTGTACGACCTATCTCTCCCTGTGACATCGGATGATCAGAGTCATATCCGGTCTGTGTAGGCAAATCAAATGCGACGCTAATACCTGTTTGGCCTTCATCGAGTAAATATCTGTACCTCTTGTTAGACTCCTCTGGAGACGCTAAGCCGGCATATTGGCGCATAGTCCAGAGCTTGCCTCTATACATATTGGGCTGTATTCCCCTTGTAAATGGATACTCACCGGGATATCCAACCCCCTTATACGCATCAGCCATAAGATCTTCCGGAGTATATACAGTATCGATCTCTATACCAGATGTGGTATTAAACAAGTCCTTCCTTTCTCCATATCTTGCACGCAAAGGGATCAAAGTATCATCGCACCATTCATTTTTAGAACTACTAGGCATATTTCTACCTCCCAACAAACAAAGCACAGCATACTCGTGCATATTTATAATAGATTAAATCCAGAACCGCGCTCCGAAAGACTTATATTTAAATTGACATGGTCAAACATCAAACCTAGAATGAGGGTAAGTTCTAATTTAGTTCTAATGGACCACTTATTTTGACTGAACGACTGGTGTCTGGCTCAACCATAGAAGAAGATCATTCCTCCGATATGAACCTTCGGCCTCGGAATATTTCATCTTATGTCGGTCAAAACGATATCATAAATAATCTCTCTATAGGTATCAAAGCCGCTCTACAACGAGGAGATCCCCTAGATCACCTTCTGTTATATGGTCCACCCGGTTTGGGCAAAACTACTCTAGCAAACATCATAGCAACAGAGATGGGGGTTCGGATTAAAACTACCTCGGGACCGGCGATAGAACGCCCGGGAGATATGGTCGCGATACTGAGTAGGCTACAAAAAGACGATATCTTGTTCGTAGATGAGATACATCGATTGAGTCGGGTAGTTGAAGAAGTCATGTATCCAGCTATGGAGGATTTCTTCGTTTCATGGGTAATCGACAAAGGCCTGAAAGCTAGGACGATGAACCTTTCGCTAAAACCATTTACTCTCATTGGTGCTACTACTCGATATGGCATGGTCAGCTCACCGCTCAGGGATCGATTTGGTGCTGTCCACCGCCTACAATTTTACGATCAAGAATCAATGGAATATATCATTGAACGATCCGCAAGAATCATGGAGATAGAGGCTCATACGGTAGGCATAAAGGAAATTGCAAAAAGGTCTCGCGGCACACCTAGGGTTGCTAATAGACTCCTACGTAGGGTGAGGGACTATGCTCAAGTTATGGCCGATAATATTATTACAGAGAATGTAGCAATGGAATCTTTAGAACACTTAAGTGTCGACCAGTTAGGCTTGGATGCTGTTGACCGTAACGTGTTGGAATGCATAATAGCGAAATTTGACGGCGGACCCGTTGGACTAGACACAATCGCTGCTTCGATAAACGAAGAACCTGACACAATCGAAGATGTATATGAGCCCTACCTACTCCAACTCGGGTTTCTTGACCGCACGAAGCGAGGACGTGTTGCGACCAGGAAGGCATACGAACACCTAGGATTCATGTACAAGTCCCATTCGTCGGAACATTCCCAAGGTCAGTTTGATTTAAATCAGTCAGAAAGTTAGCTTGTGGAGGATTTACCTCTCATCCTCAATCCCACCCACAGAAACAGGATAGATAGAAGAATTCCTACTATACTTAATACTGTTAACTCATGAAAATATTCCTTCAGGAAATGTTGGACTTCACCGCCAAAAAAGTATAGAAGTACGCCAAGCAGTAAGAATCTCAAACAGCGTCCAACCAGCGACGCTATTATGAACGGTTTCAAATCTAAATGTAGAACCCCACTGAGAATTGCAAAAACTTTGTACGGAATCGGAGTCACAGCAGCAACAAGTACAGCCCAAACTCCATACTTTTGAAATAGAGTCTCCGCTTTAGTTATCCTGTAACTAGACACAAATCTTGCGAGCAGTGGACGGCCAAACCTAGCGCCCAACCAATGACCTACAATCGCCCCTAAAACTGAAGCCAAAGCCGCCACTAATGAATAAATGATGGCCATATTGGGCCTCAATATAGCCATCGGAATTAAAATGGGATCCGGTGGTATCGGAGAAGCAATCGATTCGCTAGCTGATACAAAAACTAGAGCAACTAAGGCCCATCGACTATCTACAAAACTTTCCAACCATGTTGCCAATCCATCTATGAATTCAAACACGTGTCTCGATCCACCTTAATTAGTCATATGTATTACGTCATCAATATTTTTCACATTAGGCAATCTAGATCCATCATCTATTTCTTTGACAATTTGAGTTACAGCATCATGAAACGGTGTGGGAACTCCCATCGACTTACCGTTGGCTGATATGTATCCATTCATAAATCGTATCTCTGTTTTTCTACCCTTCATTACATCTTGTGCCATAGATGATTGCCAATCATTTGACCCTGCTTCTGGAAGAAATTTTTCCTCTAATCTCTCAAACACATCGCCTACATCAGCTTTAACCCATGTAGCACTGTCTATACCCTTTATCGGTTCTATGGAATAATTATGAGCCAATCCGACTTCGCAACTTTCTTTCATTAGTTTAATTTGAATCTTGCGTGCCTCAGACAATTCCGATAAACCAAGGGACCCCAAGCCCGTCATAGCAGTCAACGGATTACTTGCCGCATTCATTGTGAGCTTTGACCATCGTTCACCCCAAATATTCGACGTAGTTTTAGACAAATCGATACAAGAGAGCACCTGACTAATCTCCTCTATCCTCGACGTAATTTGGCCAAATAACTCTCCGACCCGAAATACGAAATGCCCCCGTCCTTGGCCTGGTTCCCCACCTCGATTCACATGTGCAGGCTCCCACAAACTAACCGTGATGCCCGACATTACACATCCGATTACACGTTCAAATCCTACGATTGAACCTATCAAACGATCGTTCATGCAATTTTGAGCGCTAACCACAACACCATCCTTGGCAAGAAATCTTTTGGCGAAATGCGTAACCCACTCCGTATCATAAGATTTCACTGACAAAAAAATGACGTCAAATTTATCTCTAATCTGCATGGCATCTGATACGTGATACACCTCAACAGGGACCGTAAAATCCCCCTGGGATCCACTAACGGACAGACCATTTTCCTTCATCGATTCAACATGATTAGCCCACATATCAATCAATGTTATATCAAACCCTTCTTTGGTCAGATGCGCCCCTATATAACTACCAACTGCCCCAACACCAATAACCGCTAGTTTCATATTTGTCATTTAAGTCACATCCTTTCCGACTCAAAATCACCATGCCGTCCGATTTGGACCTCCACATCGATTTCTTGAGAGTTGTGATGAACCTTAAGCGAATAAGATTTTCTAGTTGGATGAGTATATTTCAATGGCTCCCCATCGTCTCTAACTACTTCAAGCATTGACCCATCAGACGCCACATGCATTCGCGAATCGACTTCCCCCATAAGTTCCATCAATAGGCCTTCTTGTGCGATTCTTGCCGCCAATGCCTCATCAAGAGTAACGGTCCGGAATTGTACGACGCTTCCCGGCATGAGTTGTCCCAACAAAATACCATCGGCAGATATCACCGTCGCTATCTTCGCATAACCACCCGTCGTCCCCCTATCAGCCAAAAGTATAATAGGCAAGCCATCCCCAGGCACCTGAATAGCTCCAAATGCATTACCATCAGAAATAATATCGGCACCATCTAAATGGTCCAACGGCGGTCCATCAAGACGGCATCCCATACGATCCGAATCTAGCGCCACAGTATATTCCGATCCTGTTAACGTATCTAGCGCATTTTTGCTAAACATGTCGTCATGGGGACCACATACCACTCTCAAGACAACCGGCTCTGCAAAGTTAGGTGGACTACTCAACGAACGATACACAATATCCGAACGCAATGGCTCCCCAATCCCCAACTTATCCCCTGCACATAATGCTCTTCCATTTATACCACCAAGACCACTTGGAATGTATGTGGACCTGCTGCCAAGTATCCTTGGAGCAGTACCTTCGTCTATACCACCTGAAAAGGCGATATATGATCTAACGCCATGAGACGGGCCTACAAAACTCAAAACGTCTCCCGACTTCACTCGTATGGTCTTCCAATTATCAACCTTGTCTCCATTTATTTTGGGACCCAAATCTGCCCCGGTAATCGCGATCCCTAAATCGTCTTCAAAAAGCAATTCTGGGCCGTATAAGGTGATCTCCAAGCCTGCATCATTAGGATTATTCCCAACTAGCAAATTCGCACACTTAAACGAAAAAGAATCCATGGCCCCAGACGGAGGCACGCCAATTTTCTGGTATCCAACTCTTCCAAGATCTTGAATTGTACTATGACTACCCGACCGAATAACTTCTATCATTTACCTATTACTTCAATCTCGTACTCATTATCATTTACCAATTTTTCAATACCCTTGTAATCGTCAATACTAGCGAGTGGATCAAACTTCAGATAATCACCCGGTTCCACTAGAGCAGGAGACTCTCTATATTCATCAAACAATTTCAATGGCGTCTTACCAATCAACCGCCAGCCACCCGGACTTGCAACCGGATAAACTCCTGTCTGTGATTCCGCAATCGCCACAGATCCTGCCGGGACCTCAAGCCTTGGGGAAGGTAATCTTGGGCACGCTAGGCCACTGGGCAGATCTCCCAAATATGGAAATCCCGGAGAAAAACCCAGACCGTAAACTAGATATTCCTTTTCACTGTGTATCGCAATCACTTCTTCCACTGAATAACCGGTTTCCTGTGCCACAGATTCAAGGTCAGGACCATAGCTATCCCCGTACAGTGTCGGTAGTACAACGATTCTCTTTGACTCATTCACTTCCAAGAAATCCATGGTTGCAATACGCAAAACACACTTCTTAAGTCCATCATAAGAAACTGCCATAGGATCAAAATGGATTACGAAAGAAGAATAGGTCGGAACCAATTCGACAATACCAGGTAAATTTTCTGCAACTATATGGGTGCAAATGTCATGAACACGACGATTAATAGACGGACTTATCTCCGTCCCTATCTCCACAAGAATGGCACTATCACCCATCACACGAAAAATAGGGGCAGACACTTTATCTTCTACCAATCCTTTTTCATCCGATGTGAGAGTCATTCTTGGAGTGATTCCGATAAATTCACCAACGCAACTTGGTTGGATATAAGTTCAGATTTCAATTTTCTGGCCATATTAACGGCTCCGGGGGTATCGCCATGCAAACACAAGCTATCGGCCTCTATATCAATCACATCTCCATTCACCGAAACCACCTTGTTCTCTATTATCATTCGCAAACTACGATCAACAACTTCATCAATATCCTGGATAACAGCTCCACTTTTACTCCGAGGCACCAAAGTACCATCACTGTTAAACCCTCTATCAGCAAAAACCTCCCTCCCGACTTTTAGACCCATCTCTGCTGCAATATCCACCCATATAGACCCCGAAAGAGCCAAAAGAATCAAATCCCGATCAAATTCCAAGAGCGCCTCACAAATTGCTTTCGCAATGATCGGGTCACTCACCGCCTGATTATACATGGCTCCATGAGGCTTAACATGTTGTATATTCTTGCTCTTCGTAAAGGCAATCAAAGCACCAATTTGGTAAATTATTATGTCTTTCAACTCTTTTGGATCCATCTGCATATTACGACGACCAAACCCATTGAGATCTGGATAGCTAGGATGAGCGCCAATAGCAACATTATTTTCCTCAGCAAGATCAACAGTCTTACGCATCCACACTGGATCACCAGCATGAAAACCGCAAGCTATATTGGCAGAGGTGATATGCTTGATGACTTCCCCATCATCCCCCATGTTGTATAATCCAAAACTCTCACCCATGTCACAATTCAGATCAACTTTTGCGACCATTTT
Organism: uncultured Dehalococcoidia bacterium; assembly: GCA_964602845.1. Lineage (GTDB taxonomy): Bacteria > Chloroflexota > Dehalococcoidia > Lucifugimonadales > UBA826 > CAZRSW01. The sequence continues at coordinate 27,594 of CAZRSW010000013.1, forward strand.
CATCTCCGTTCAAACTATCCTTTAATTAACGATAACAAACACGGACGTATTAGGAACAATATTCTATTGAATATATGCTACCAACAAAGTATATCCGCAAATGGCCTGACAAATGACGAAATGCAACCACAAAACTTGATGTAAACCCAGGCAACATCAAATATTGGTCTAACTCACCCTTCTAAATAAGGTACCATTCACATAAATAACTAAATCACTCACAAGTGATTATGCAAATTCGAGAATTTAAATACCTCGGGCTGGAAATCGGACAAACGTAGCCTACCAAACTAACGTAGATTCGGAGTATATGTCACAATACTACACTTACACTGGGCCATTTGATGAATTAACAGCACAACCCACTTGTAAGATCACCTTATGAAACCATTAAACTTAAACAAATTAAAGATATTTCATACTGCCGCACTCGTTGGGAAACTTTCAAAGGCCGCAGATATACTAGATATCAGTCAACCTGCTGTATCTATGCATATAAAACAGATTGAAGAAAGTTACGGGGGGCCGGTGTTTGAAAGATCCGCAACCGGGGTAGATCTAACAGAACTTGGCGAAATCATATTTAAATACACTGAACAGATCGTATACCTAGAAAAAACCATGATAGATGCAATCGATCAATTCAGTCATACAGGATCTGGGAATGTATCGATAGCGGCATCGTCAACCCCCGGGAACTATATATTGCCTTGGTTTATAGGTGGGTTCGTCAAAGATCATCCGAACATTAACGTCTCGTTAGCCATTACAAACACAGAAAACGTCCTGTCCCAATTACTTAGCCGGGTAATAGACCTAGGGATAGGCGGTGCCGAGTCTGAAACATTGGGAATCACTTCATTTCCGCTTGCCATGGACCGCATCGTCCTTGTATGCAAATCCCAGGATTATGAGTATCTACGAGATATTCCACTGAATGAACTCATAATGGGCGACCTGATCATGCGTGAAGCAGGTTCGGCCACTAGAATGGTTGCAGAAAAGCATTTGAATTCTATGAATTTATCGGTCCGGCCTACACTGGAGCTGAGCAACAATGAAGCTATTAAGAGCGCCGTTCGATCGGGTCTCGGTATATCCATACTTTCGGCTTATTCCGTGGAAGCAGAGATAGCAGCAGGATCAGTAAAAATAATTGATAACAATGACTGGGACTGTTCCCGACGTATTAACGTCTATTACAGAGATGATGATCTTCGGACACCAGCAGCCTCAGTCCTAATACAGGCCCTTAGGAATTATAGTGAGATGACGGGAAAGGATAAGTTTACGGTCTAGCATGATTAACGATGCTGGAGCGGCAGAAGGGATTTGAACCCTCGGCCTCGTCCTTGGGAGGGACGCGCTCTACCCCTGAGCTACTGCCGCAATATTAGAGTTGTCCTAGGATTATAGGATTGTAACAACTACCCATCGCACTCACAACTAAAAAGGAGATTTCCAATGACACTCAAACCACTAATATTAGAGTTAGGGACAGGAATAGATTTACACGGACAAAATGCTACGGAAGCCGCTCGTCGAGCGGTATGGAATGCCATCCACCAAAGCAGTCTTGTGGGGTTGAATCTCTTTGGTGGCGACACATCCAGAACCATGACTGTAGATGTAACGGTTGCTATTACAAGGCCCAATGAAGTAGACCATGAAACCGTCCTTAAAACACTACCTCATGGAACTGGAAGACTTACTCTTATTCAGGGAGGTATGGAGATAGAAGGTAACGAAGGCTCGGCCGACTACACCTTAGTTGCAAACGCAGCAGTTATTGTAAAAGTGGCCGTTTAGGCTCATATTTTCACACCTATAAGGCAATCCCACAGGATTTATGGTCGAGCGTAAGGTGATAGAATTATAGCTCGTTACCGTTCACTTATGGACCGTTGCGTCACTTGTAATAACAGAATTACGGTTCTATATATGCAACCTTTTTGATAAGATCTTCGACAACTTAACAATAGTGAGAAATGGGCCTGTAGCTCAGGCGGTTAGAGCGCAGTCCTGATAAGACTGAGGTCCCTGGTTCGAGTCCAGGCAGGCCCACCATTTCTTCACACGAGTATTCCATATTTTACCCAGCAGCACCCAGTTTAACCTCGATCATTATAGGGATAGCGACCGAAAACCTTTTCTTACAAGCAACAAATTTACACGTTATCAGTCTCTAAGGTCATCCCTTCTGCCAGCGCCCTTTCACGGGCATAGGCACAGTTTTCGCAAGATTCATTGGGCATAGGAACATCCTTTGAATTCAAAACTGCGATCATTTCCATGATTCTAGGCTCTATCCATCCGACATCCCAGTCATACGGTACTAAAGTCTCCTCAAAGCCCATCACCCCATAAAACCCTTTCGCTGACCGAACAGCATTACAAACATAAAAATAACAGGTCCGGCTCACTTCATGCCCCATCCCAATCAACAAATAGGCATAAAAATCCAGTTGTATTTTGTAACTTTGGTGATAAACATATGCTAAATATCCTTCCGTAGTAATTGGTCTAGAATTTGACTGGGACTTGTAATCAACAATGATCAACTCGCCAGAATTAACGTCCTGCCACACATCATCAACACCTCCATGCAAGATTATGTTGGTACCAGCTACCCTATACTCCAACCCGTGGTGAAGTGAATCTCTCCAATCATCAATATCAGGGTGTTCATACGGCAAGACCCCATCCAAACCATATTCACCAAATATTCTGTGGGGAACACCATTTATTCTGCATTCATCAAACTCTTTTTTCAGTAAAATATCCGTCGTTTCATTAAGGGTCCAACGTGGTATAGAAGGATATACAATGCCTCCCACACGGTCGAGATAAAAACACCTCCGGCAGGACAAGAAATCAGTAAATTTGCTCCGACTTATCTTAAATATTTCTTTTTGATCAGGAACATACATACTTCGAGCGGTTTTACGTAAACCGGTAGCCTTCACAAATTCACCTTTAGAATTCCTTTTGAGACTAATCATAGCCAACTCCTAAAATAACTATGTTATGCATATCGAACGAAATTGATGTCAGGACGCATACCCTGTTTCTTATCTAAAAAACGTCGGTGCTTTATCTAGCGATTTATTGCAGCATTTATACCATCAATACGATCTGATAGAGGCGGATGGCTATAATTTAGCAAAACATACATAGGATGCGGATCCAAGTTAGATAAATTATCCGCAGCGAGTTTCTTCAACCCTCCCACCAGCGGAGTAGCATCGTCTAAGTACTCACAAGCCCACTTGTCCGCGGATTTTTCGTTATGCCTCGATATCATTTGACTAAACAATGACAAAATCATTTCCATCGGTTTATACAACAATCCAAAAAAGAGTAATCCAGCGTAAATTGGTAACTGTGATGAGTCAGATACAGCTCCCATTTTAAACGCCTCATATAAACCTGGTCTTTCTAGAAAAATCGATAAAACCCACAGAATAATACCGCTATGTAAAACCCCTATCGCCAACCCCTTTTTTATATGCCCTTTTTTATAATGACCTATCTCGTGAGCAACGACAGCAACTATCTCTTCCCGGGTATGTTTGCTAATTAGAGTGTCAAATAACGCTATTCGTTTAGTACGACCTATACCGGTGAAAAAAGCATTAGAGTGATTCGACCTTTTCGAACCATCGATAACGAATATATCAGATATTCTAAAATCTACATTACTTGCAAAACTGAAAATGGCCTCCCTCAAGTCCCCATCTTCCAGGGGCTCAAATTTATTGAACAATGGCATTATCCACAGTGGTGCTATTACTTGTAAAACTACGGAAAATATCGTCAAAACAACCCAGCAATACACCCAATCAAATCTTATATCTGCCCCAAATAAAAGCAGAACCACGGCAAGTAGTGGTATACCTAAAGCGGCCGACAGTAACAGTGCTTTAATCGAATCCAAGGCGAATGTTGCAATAGTAGTATTGTTAAATCCGTATTTTTTTTCGATGACAAAAGTAGAATATAGACCAAAGGGTATTGAAAACATCGTGGATATCAGAACGAATACCCCAATATAAAATATGCCCTGTAAAATAAAAATGGATGACCAATCAGTAACTACGGAATGTATCCAGTTGAAGCCACCAAATATCCAGAATACGCCTAATGCAACTAATCCTAAGCTAGTTGATATGATGCCAAAATAACTCTTATCCCTCGTATATCTTTGAGATCTTTCATATTCATTTTCTTCATATATGGATTGCAACTGTAGAGGAGCAACATCGCTCAATCTCCGATTATTCAAGAATTCACTTAGTACATTCAGAAAATATTCAGCAATAATCGCGACAACTATGACGACTAAATACCAGTTCATTCGTCCCTCACATATGTTTTTACAAAATATTTACCGCAACACAGGATTTTGCGATCCTACATATTTTTCTCTCTACACATATATCTACAAACATACCCATTCATATTAAATACACTTCCTCAAGGGATACAAAAGACTATCTGTGCAATGTAATCAACCTGCTTTAAAATCGTTGTTATACTGTTGGCAATACAGTACATGTACCATAATGATATATCTTCCAATTACCGAATTGCCACAAAACAAAATAGATGCCAAAAAGCAAAGAACATTCTTATAATAATGGACCGACGTATACTAAGATCAGCTAATCCCAACAATGGTAACAGGCTAGGGTCAAAACTAACTTGGAAAGAATAAAGGACATCGGCGAGTTCGATTTAATAACTCGGCTTGAGAACATACTTGGAAAAAGTATTACTCAAAATCCGGGTGGGATTCATTTGTCCATTGGAGACGACACCGCTGTTCTAAATCCTCAAGAAGACATTCAATTATTGACTACAGATACAATGGTAGAGAACGTCCACTTTTTACCAGGAATTACTTCTATGAAAGATCTGGGATGGAAATCCATTGCTAGTAATTATAGCGACGTTGCGTCCATGGGAGGACGACCACTTTCGGTGGTCATCACACTAGGGCTGAAGCCAAACCAATACGTTAAAGATGTTGAAGATATCTATCACGGAGTTCGTGATCATTGTAGCAATTACGGAGGGTACATCGTTGGTGGTGACATCGTTAGATCGGAGACATTCTTCATATCAGTGACCGTACTCGGAGTAAATGAATCAAAAACATTTATGAGTCGTACCAACGCTAGTCCAGGCGATCAAATTGCCGTCACTGGTGAAATCGGCAGCGCCGCTGCTGGGCTAGAATTACTTAGCCATGGAAAGACTGCTACCCATAATATACCTAGTCAATTTATTGCCGCGCACAATCGACCCATTCCCAAAATCCAAGCAGGCACAAAACTGCTTGAATCAGGTGTTAAAACAGCAATGGACATCAGTGATGGGCTGGTAGGCGACTTAATGAAAATCTGTCATTCTAGTGACGTTTCTGCAACCATAGAACTGGATCGCATACCAATCAATAGGGACCTCAAGAATTACTTTCCCGATGATTGGCTAAAACTGGTATTAGGTGGAGGTGAAGACTATGAACTCTTATTCACCGCCCCTGAACACGTCATGACATGCCTGCCGGATGATGTGAAAGGGTCAAGCACAATCATTGGAACTATTAATAACGGCCCACCCGAAGTAATACTTTCCGATGTCAACGGAAATAGGCATACCACAGGGGACATCGGCTGGGATCACTTCCAAACACTCAAATCATAACTGAAAAGATATGGAAACCATAACCATAAACATAGATGGGCATCATAACTACAAACCCTCTGAAATCATCTCAGACTTAAGAATAGCTGCGGAAACTCTCTATGGTCCAATGAAGTTGGTGGGATTCTGGGATTATCAAAAAGATATGCACCTCTGTCCCCAAATTGAGAAACATCAATCTTGCCCCCATAGTCTCGATGAGAATGACGCACACTTCGTATCATATTCGACAACTTTGGAGCGCGAGCGCAATGCAACTCTCGCCATGTGGTTCCCACATGCTAATATCACCCTCTATCTTTCTTAAAACCTAGTGATCAGCCATCATCTGATATAAAGCGTGAAGTAAGATGAGGATCAACATTTTAAAGGTATTACCCTACAGGTCAGCAAAATCCTCAGATATAAAGAGGTTTATATAAAACATGGATATGTTTAGATAGCGAAATGCCAGCTAATCAGGCCACTCATGTTCCCCTTTTTGTTGATCTTTATCAACTTACCATGGCTCAATCATACTGGCACAAAATACCGGATACGAAGGGTACCTTTGAGCTATCCTTCCGTTCAATGCCTCCCAATAGGGGATACATGGTTGTATATGGCGCAAGAATCGCAATTAACTTGATCAGAAATTTTGCATTTAGTCCTGAGGACTTGTCATTCTTAAGAAGTTTGAATAAATTCGATCCACAGTTTCTTGAATACATCAGTGACCTATCATTCAACTGCACAGTTAGAAGCATGCGTGATGGGGAAATTGTCTTTGGAGGGGAACCTATAATCCAGATCACAGGATCGATTATCCAAGCCCAATTATTAGAAACCCTGCTAATCAATACTATAAATTTACGCTCCATATTGGCAACTAAATGTTCAAGAGTTCTAGATAGCGCAAGACCAAAAAAAGTGGTAGATTTGGGTGCCAGAAGGTCACCAGGGATAGAGTCCGCAATAGCATTTTCTGAGGCAGGACACCTTGTTGGGTTCGAAGGCACTGCGTCGGTGATATCAGGAAGCAATTCCTCGATACCGTTGGTTGGCACAATGGCTCACTCTTACGTCTTAGCATTTCCTACAGAATTGACCGCATTCCGCTCATATGCGGAGGAATTTCCTGAAAACTGCACACTTTTAGTAGACACTTTCGATTCTATCAAAGGTATACGTAATGCCATCCAAGTAGGCTTAGAAATGCGAAACAAAGGTCATCACCTTAATGCAATCCGGCTAGACAGCGGTAACTTAGGCGAACTAGCCACAATAGCGAGACGTCTGCTAGACGGAGCATCACTAAACGAGGTTCAGATCATAGTGAGTGGTGGATTGGATGAATACCAAATATCCACATTAGAAGAGAAAAAGGTTCCAATAGATACCTATGGGGTGGGAACAAAAGTTGGCGTGTCCAGTGACGCACCATGGGCAGACTGTATATACAAGCTCGTCGAAGTAGACGGCAGACCTGTTATGAAAAGTAGTGAAGGGAAACCCTCCATTCCTTTTGCGAAGACTGTGCTACGCCAAACCAACAAACATGATATGTATGAAAGAGATCTGGTAATACGAAAGGATTCCAACGATATCAGCCAATGTGGAAGCCGTATAATATCAACCATAATTCGGGACGGGGTATTGATACATGACTTACCAGATTTAGCGGCTGCTCGGAATTATCACCACACAGTATTCGAAAGACTTCCCGATCAATATAAGCATATAAAGAGCCCTGACCGATATCCCGTATTTATCCAATAGATAGTCTCGACCTCACGTCATCATTCCGAAGGTATTTGCCCCTTTGAATTCTGTTTCAAAAATATAAGCACATCTTAGATCAGCCAAAGCTAAATTGGCTCTCGACATGTTCACCCTGGATAGGGAGGCCGAGTTAAATTTACACCGCCTCAGATCTGCATCTTCAAAGGATGAATCGTCCAAAATAGCATCAAAAAACACTGCCTCTAGTAATTTGCAGTTACCATAAATAGTAGCTATGGAAGTCACATTTCTGAAACAGACCCACCTCATATCAGCCCTTGAAAAGTCTGCCTTTGACAGCAACGACTTGGAGAGATCAGAACCACCTAAATTTGCATTTTGTAAATTGGCTCCAGTTAAATTGACCTCTTTGAGATTAGCATACCTTAAGTCACAGAATCGAAGATCAACCGTGCTCAAATCAATATCCGAGAGGTCCAACTTATACAAATTCTTTCCGGCAAGACTACCACCAGAATCTACGATCTTTTTCACATCCAGTCGGGTTAATTCGGCTCTCATGGAGAAACCTTTACCGTTTTACTCATAAGAACAATGATATCGGAAAACCCGCTAAATAAAAGATCCCTATGCACATGAGGTATCAAAGCCTTACCAAGTGATAGTATTGGAATACCCATATTTACCAAAGGTAGGTCACAAAGCATGCAGGACACCCTCATATCTGGCGGATTGATTATCGATGGAACAGGTAACCCGGGCTATCGGGGGGCGATAAGTATTCGTAACAACGAGATCTCGGTCCATAGAGGGGACATATCTCATATCGAATCTAAAAGAACCATCGACGCAACTAATCATGTCGTCTGCCCAGGATTCATTGACCTGCACTCCCATGCCGGGCTAACAATTCTTAGGGAACCACATCATGACCCAAAGATACGACAAGGTGTAACCACAGAGCTTATAGGCATAGATGGCATATCACATGCCCCTTTCAAAAACACGGATGAACTCACAAGATACATATGGCTAGACTCTGGGTTAAATGGTTATCCCGAGATGCCTCCAAATTGGCTAACAACGAGTGAATTATTGTCCAATTACGACGATGCGGTCGCCGTAAATATTGCGTATATATTGGGGAATTCCCCCGTTAGGATATGGAGCGTAGGTTGGTCAAACTCACCAGCAAGTTCTTCACAAATAAGTAACATGAAGTCAGTTGTACGGGAATCTATGGAAGAGGGGGCCTGGGGATTGTCAACTGGATTAGATTATCCTCCAGGAGCTTACGCATCTACTACAGAGCTCATCGAACTTTCAAAAGAATGTGAAAAATTGGGGGGTTTTTATCATACACACACCAGAGCAAGCTTAAAAAAGCATGGCACTGTAGCACCTTGGCAAGAAGCAATTGAAATCGGCAAAGCATCGGGAATCCCTGTGCACCTGACCCATTTCAGACAAAGCTTCCAAGGTGATGGTAGCCATCTTGATTATCTAAATTTAGTGGACAATGCACGATCAGATGGAATGGACGTAACTTTCGATTGCTATACCTATCCCTATTCAGGGACGACTATTACCATGTCATTCCCTCACTGGGTCAAGGACGGTGGGCCAGAAAAACTAATTTCCGTACTTTCAGATAAAAATGAACGCCTGAAATTGAAAAAGGAGCTTTCTAGTGACGTATTGGAAAATAACTGGTTGACAAATTTCCGTAATGACGGCAATCGAATCTACGATGGCAAACTGATAACCGACATAGCCCAAATGCGAGATCAAGATCCGGCAGACGCGTTGTTAGACCTTTTACTTGATGAGAATTTAGGCATATCAACGGTAGGATTAGGCACCAATGCGCAAACGCTTCCAGCCTTTGTTTCTCACCCTGCGGGTATGATCGCAAGTGATGCTATTTTATTTGGAGAATACCCTAATCCAAGATCATATGGATGTTTCCCGATTGTCCTAGCAGAATTTGTCAGAGCAGAAAAACATTTGCGGTTGCCCGAGGCTATTAGAAAAATGACATCTTTTCCAGCTCAAAGGCTAGGTCTCAAAAACAGAGGACTGATTAAGGAAGGTTTTAAGGCTGACCTAGTATTATTCAACCCGGAAACCGTAAAAGCTCCTGCCACTAAGTCCAATCCTAAACAATACCCTATCGGCATTGACTACGTGATCGTAAATGGCCAAGTAGTTATAGAGAACGGGGAAAATACTGGAATACTAGCTGGCCGATCATTGCGGAGGGGACGAGATTAACGCTTCTAAAACTCACAAACCATCAGCCCTAACATTCCTGAGATTAAATTCACAATGCATATTTACACTCCGCCAATAGACTCAAAATTGATAAGGAAATTATATAGCCTTTGGTCACAGGCATTTGGCGAAAACGAAGATCCAGACATATCCGTGGAAACCTTGAAAAATCACGGTCTAGAGGGAGAAGAGCTTAACCTGTTTTGTGTCTTTCAAGAAGAAGATCTCACAGCAACGGCTGTCTCGATAGTATCTTCAAATTTACCGGAACTAGGTGCCGTCGGTGAAGTAGCCACAGACCTAGCTTACAGAAATCAAGGATTAGCGAGTAAAGTATGCGGGAGGCTTCTGGACCATTTCAAACATAACAACGGTAAAGTCTTATTCCTGGGAACTACCAACCCAAACGCAGCACGAATCTACCAACGTCTCGGATGGAATCACATTCCAAAAACTACACTAATGGTAAACATGGTAAACGGAGATGACTACCACGACCATCTCAGGGATTATTACAAGGATTTAAGTCTATACCAAATACGACCTGCCAACTACAAATCCCGGATTCCAATAATTCCCTTATTTATCACCCCTAACAACTGGCAAGTATTGGACATTAATGTACCTATGTATTCAATCAATGACATGCCCTTATCATCTTGTCTAGGTATCTACAGAAGGTACAACTACATAAGAAGATGTGGAGGTGGCAACTGGTTCACAGCCGAAACAGGCGATGGAAAAATCATCGGGATATCCAGTTGTGCACTGATCGGGGAGGACTCCTATCTTGTGGATGGATTTTGCCATAATGATTATCCAGAGGTATTCAAGGAATTATTATCAACAACGCTAAATTGGTGTAGGAAACAAAATGCCAGAACCACTATAATGAGGCTATCAGACACTGACGAGAACAAGTTAAATTTCGTTGAAGATCTCGGATACCCAAATCCTAGAATAGGCCCACCACTGAAGCATGGTGAACAAAACGTAAACACTCTTGAGTATGCTATTGAGTAGTCATCATAGCACCTGGTCAGTTGGTCTAAGTGAGATTAGCATAAAATCACTATCACAGACACTGAGGCTATAAATATATATTCGTACAACAAATATTCTAATTAGAGTGAGGTACAGTCATGAAGATAGTAAGGTTTCTTTGGGAATCTGAGGTCAATTGGGGAATTATTGAAGGAAATCTGATTAGAGAATTGTCCGGGGAAATGTATCAATCTGTATCTCCGGGAAACGTTGTGGGACCTGCCGCGCAAGCCACAATACTACCCCCGCTTCAGAAAACTAATAAAGTGCCCGCTATAGCAGCCAACTATGGGGAAAAAGATGAAAGAGACGGGCCCGGTATTTTCTTAAAACAACCCGGAACTTACGTAGGGCACAAAGCCCCAGTAATCTACCCAAGAAGCTGCAAGAAAATAGTACACGAAGCAGAAGTTGGTATCGTCATCGGAAAAACGTGCCGCCAAGTTCCCGAGGACGAGGCCTTGGACTATGTCTTCGGTTATACCTGTGTGAACGATATAACTGCATTAGAACTAGAGAAAAGTGACTCGGGTAAAGGAACCTCCATGAGATGGAAACATTTCGATACGTTTTGCCCAATTGGACCCGTAATTGAAACTGAAATAGACGGTCAAAATCTAGATATTGAGTGTCGTGTCAACGGAAACATTGATGTTTCAGGTAACAGTGCAGACATGATATTTCCAATTCCGATGTTAATAAGTTGGGTTTCAGAGGTAATGACACTATACCCCGGTGATATCATCCCCACGGGTTGTCCAGAGATAGGTGAATTAAATATCGGTGATACCGTGGATGTACAAATCCAAGGGATTGGAACCTTGACTAATCACGTTATGAAAGATTCCACTACTTTTTGAAGAGTCCTCTCCAGTCTGACCCGCTATTTCACTGACCAAGGCAATTCATTGGTAATACCCGCCGGTCACGACGCCTGTTGAGTAATTTACAAAACCAAATAAAACCCTCTAGTACTCTGCTTCGGCTCACTTAGCAGAAGCTCCACCATCAACCATTAGAGGTGTCCCCGTTATAAAAGAAGATTCCTCCGAAGCTAAGAACAGCGCCGCGTATGCAACCTCCTCTGGCTGACCTACTCGATTCAAAAAACTTGCATGCGCTGCCGATGAAAGGAATTCCTCCCTATCCGCACCTTCGAATGAGATATGTTTTTCCGTCGCCGGGGTGTATATTGATCCAGGGCATACACAGTTAACTCGAATATTATACTTAGCGAGATCCATCGCCAGACACCGGGTCAGTTGCAATAAGGCACCTTTTGAAGAACAATAGGGTATGAAGTCAGGTGATGCGAGAAAACTGCCGATAGAGGCTATATTCACAATCGAAGGCGCCTTCGACTTCTTCAAATACGGCAAGGCATACTTAACGGCATCGGATGCTCCGATAAGATTAACTCCTAAAACATTATTCCAATCAGCCCTAGTCACATTCTCAATGTTCCCAAATATAAAAGATGCGGCGTTGTTAACCAATATATCTATACCGCCAAGAAATTGGACAGATTCATGTACAAGACGATCCAAATCAGCAGTTGAAGACACATCAGTCCTGACGAACAGAGGAGCCTGACGACCGCTAGCCTCAATACGTGACACGGTCTCTCCTCCGCCCTCAATGTCTATATCAGCAACTACTACGCCCGCACCTTCTTGAGAAAATAGTTCACAGATTGCCCTACCTATGCCAGATGCTCCTCCCGTCACAATTACCCTCTTATCCTGTAATCTCACTAAATACCTCGCTATTAAATAAGTTTTTCTTCTACCATTTATTATTAAATTGATTGATAGTTATCAATCAATTTAAACGATGAGACAGACAACTCGGATGATACCAAATCATGGGAACGTGGGTTAATATCCTTTTAAGAAATACGGTTATACGAAATAATCCGCGGGGAAATCATGAAGTATTCTAGGAAAACCAGACTTCAAGAATGGCGAGAACAGGTGATATCCCATCACTCACAATCCATATCAGCCCAATATAAATATGACCCAAACCAAGATTTCTGGCGAGGTGACACCGCCCGTTTCAGGGATGACCCATTCCGAATTGACGACCCAGTATTAAGCAAACTCTCAGCCGAATTTAACGACTGCTCCTCTGTATTAGATGTGGGAGGAGGAGCTGGGAGATTCGCACTGCCCTTGGCCCTAACTAAAAGAAAAGTAACTGTCGTTGACTCCTCAGAAAGTATGCTCCAACAACTACGGACCGATTCCGAATATTTCAACATCGCCAATGTCAACACTTTACTGTCTCTCTGGGAAGATTCGGACATAGAACCTCACGATGGGGTTTTATGCTCGCATGTCACCTACGGCATCGAAGACATTGCCAGTTTTGTAAATAATTTGATAGCTCACGCTAATAGGCGTGTGTTAATACTCACTTTTATGGACTCACCTCAATCTCATTTGGAACATATATGGGAAATTGTTCACGAAGAACAACGGATTAATCTTCCAGGGGCCCCGGAATTGATGAACGCTCTCTGGTACTTGGGATTAACACCTGACCTGGAAGTGATTGGAACTTTGGCCCCACACAGCTACAAAACCCTTGAGCTTGCTAAATCAGATTTACGCAGAAGACTTTACATAAACGAAGGTGATGAAAAAGACTCTAGATTTACCTCCAATATCAATAAGCAACTGGAAACAGTAGCCGATGGCATCGGATTAAAATATTCGCCTGAACGTATCCTGTGTCTAATAAAGTTGGAACCAAGTCACAGAAAAGTCGCAAATTAGTCTGCCAAACCATACGTTTCCCTAACTTCTCACTTGTTTGGATTCATCGAACCATAAATATTTTATCCAAGCAAGAATGAATAACCCTGGATCAGGGAACCCCGCATAAGCCCTCACGGCTTTAGCATTATCTTGACGGATTCGTCCCCGGATCTCAGACTTTCAAAAGCTTCTTCAAAAGAAGCCAGAGGGCATTCAGAAGTTGTTAGAGATTGAACATCTATAACCCCTTCCGCAAGCATTCTTATAGCGAGAGGAAATTCCTCTACGTATATAAAACTCCCTCGGATAGCTAGCTCCTTAAACACAAATTCACTAGCGACCATTTTCAAGGGTTCAGGTGCAATCCCTACAACCGTGACCGTGCTCTTTGGAGCGGCTAATGCTACCGCGCTTTGGAACCCAATCGGATTACCGGAACATTCGAATATCACGTCCGGCATCTTCAATTGTCTATCCATAAAAAGTTCACTGACATCCCCTTCACCAGGGTCAATGGTCACATCAGCTCCCAATCTCTCTGCCTCGAGCCTTCGAAACTTCGATGGTTCAACAACAGTAACAGCGGCCGCACCAATATTCTTTAACAACTGTGTCATAAGCAGACCTATAGGACCACCACCAAATACCACCCCGCAATCTCCAAACTGAAAACCAGAATTCGTGACCGCCCGAACAGAGACCGCCAATGGCTCTACCCAAGCACCTTGCAGGGTAGAAACTCCTTCATGTAGTCGATGAATTGACCTCACAGGAACTCGTACGTACTCAGCCAAACCTCCATCCCTCTGGACTCCCAGCGCAGCCTCTCGGACAGCATACGCACAAAGATTATAGTTTCCTCGTAAACAGCTCGAACATTTTCCGCATATATCACCATTTGGATTTACGGCTACACGTTCCCCCACCTTCCAACCAGAAACACCTCCGCCTAATTCAACTATTTCCCCCGCAAATTCATGTCCCATTATCACGCCCTCTTTGAAATGATCCATGAGACTAGGCGCATGCAAGTCAGTTCCGCATATACCGCAATATTGACTGTTAACCAATACTTCTCCAGGCCCTGGCCGAGGCACGGGTCTTTGCTCAAAGGTTATTTTTCCATCCTTAGTAAGCACTACGGCATGCATTGTTTCCATAACGGGCGCCCCCTATTGGTGTTTTCCAGAAATTACTTCTAACATAACAACCCTCCCATCGACCCAGTTTCATTCAGTCTCCCAATTCCATAAGTTTACAAAGCCCCTGAGAATATGTTCCTACAAACTCGTGTAAACAACAGATTCCATATCCGAAGATTTGTAAACAGATAAACCAACATCTAGTACGTGGCGAGCGAACCCAATGTCCATGTACGGTTGCCTTCCAAGTAAAATCCCTTCTACAAAACTTTTTGCTGCCCCATTAAAACCTTCAATCCAATCTGAACTTAAGTAATAAGAAGTAGGCAAACCTTCTTTGAACAACATCAATGGCGGTAAGTCTAACGATTCACCAGAACACCTTGTCACCCATATAATGCCCTTCTCTCCTACAATCTCAAAGAATTCATCAACAGGATAATATTTGGTCTTGAATGGCAACTCATGGGCACTAGCGTAATCAATCGTGATGAGACAATCTTTATTCTTAACTTTCATGATAGCGGCACTGGGGCATTCATTAACCGGACTCCCCGCAACATGGACACCGGCATTCGTAAAATCATTCCTTTCCGATACAATACTTGTCACCTTTTCGACCTCGCCCACCCAAAAAATAGCAGTAGCATACTTATGCCATCCATCATCATACAGTGTGCCACCAGCATTCAAGTTTTCATCCATACGCCACTTATGAGCCTCCTCCTGAACGGCGATACGAGCATTAGAAGCGTCGCCCCGTATCGTCCGTATTCTAACCAAACTTGGTTCTCCGATCTGCCCTGAATCTATTAACGTTTTGGCTTTTACTATGGGTGGATAATAAAGAAAGTTTTCGGTAATTCTAAAAGTGCGATTGCTCCTCCGCACGACCTCCTCAATTCGTTGTACCTCATCTAAATTGCTGCAGATAGGTTTCTGGCATGACACATGTTTACCACTATTCAACCCATCTATTATTTGATCCACATGCATATATGTGGGTGTTAGAAGTTCCACAGCATCCACTTGGTCGTCATTTAATAGGTCTGAATACTCTGAATAGATCTTCGGATTTATCCCCCAAGCCTCTGCCTTCGCAACGGCTCGATCTATAACCGGATCGCAAAGCGCAACAACATCACATTGAGGGTTATCCAAGTAACCCGGCGCATTTAATTGAGATATGCTGCCACATCCAACGATCGCTATATTCAGCTTTCCCATGTGAACCTCTCCACAACTCAAGTGCAAATTAGCAAATTATTGGAGAGCTTCTGCCATCTTTTGAGAATCATCAAAGAAACGAAACTCCGTTTCTAATTCATCCTCTACGACAAACATATGAACAGATTCCGCGTCCAAATTATCAGCAGAGTAACGTACATGAATACAAACTCTGTCTCCGTCCGAAACAACGTTCAATATCTGCAGGTTGAAATTTGGAAATCTCACTGGTATATGGGACAAATAATTGGACAAGAAGTCATCAAACCCGTGGTAGTCCCCTGAGAATTCATGATTCCCGTTAACAACAATTAGCGCATCCTTGTGATAGATCTTAGCCAAACTCTCCATATCACCCTCGGCGAATGACTTGTACCCCCCCAATACTAGTTCCTTCGGCGTCATGAAAATCTCCCTCCCAGTAAATTAATTTATCCGCACAAAATTTATTGAACATACCCGTCTAACTAATTCATTAATTATTATGATAAATACCTTCAATAATCAATATTGAATCATTACAAATGATGGCTATTGGAGATGTCAACAGAACAACAAAATTATGCCAATAATGCTGGCACAATTGTTACCACCGGACAAAAATTACCCTATACAACCAGTTCCAGTTGCTAATTTTACCGTATAACCCGGACTACTGAACTTACTTTGAAATCGCGCTATTGAGGTTCAATAACAACCGAACTTCCGAATAACCGCATCACATAAAATCTATAGCATAGTTATACTATTAGACGTACGTATATCCAAATCATCCACATACCATTTTGTTAAAATGAAGCATGTTCTTTGAAGCTATCCACCCAAGAACTCAATATCGGGAGAAAAAATGCGGTTAAGAAACAAAGTAGCACTTTTAGCAGGCATCGGCCAAGGCATGGGTAAGGCAACAGCTCTCCTTTTCGCTCAAGAAGGTGCAAAGGTAGCCTTAGCAGCTAGAACCGACACAGCTGTCAAAAATATATCGGACCGCATCCAATCATCAGGTGGAGATGCTTTAGTTGTTACTGGAGATTTATCTATAAAATCAGAAACAGAAAGAATAGTCGGTGAAGTAATTGAAAAATTCGGGCGTTTGGACATAGTATACTCCGCTGCAGGAGGAAATTTCGACCCAAGTCGAAATCTAGCCGACGTCGATGAATCATTTTGGGGAACCACCATTGACAACACACTCAACAGCCTATTCAACCTTGCCCAGATTGTTCACCCCGTCATGAAAAAACAAAGGTCAGGTGCTATTGTGGCGGTAGCAGCCAGCGATAACGTTAGACAGGCAGGAAATCCAGCATACGGGACCGCCAAATCTGGAGTAATAGGCCTATGCAAAAATCTCGCTGTGGAGTTCCACAAAGACAACATACGGGTAAATACAATCAACGCAGGTCTCTTCAGAGGATCCCTTGAAGAGGGACCAATCGAACCAGCTGCTTTGAACTTGCACCGAACCGGATTCCCACAAGACATAGCATACGCAGCATTGTTTCTAGCATCAAACGAGTCAGGATGGATAACCGGTCAAACTATCACGGTAGATGGTGGGGTCGACGTAGGAACCAGACCTCTGTGGGAATACGAAAGATAAAGTTAAAACTAAGTGGATCAACTTACAAAAAGTCGATAGTTTATGGGATAACAGGAGACCATTTGTAAATTTGTGCCAAACTCCCACCCATGAGCTGTCTTCTCTCAGATTCAGAGAGGCAGTCCGTCACCCTGAACGCTTCAACCCCCTGCTCGTAGGTCAATAAATCCACTGCTCTGGTCCAATCTGTTCCCCACATACATCTGCTAAGGCCAAAACCATTAAATATCTTAGTCAAAGGATCCCATATATCCTGATAAGGGAATGGTAAATGAGACAATGTACAAGCCCCAGAAATCTTGATGGTGACGTTGTCCAGCTCCGCAAGGGCGATTACCTGTTCTAAATCAGCAAATGGACTTTGAGGCACAGGCGGTACATGTGGCTGCGTTAAACCTAAGTGGTCCACCACCAACTGTGTATTAGGGTTCCGAATTGCCAATTCACGGAAGACCGGTAAATGACCGGAACACATTACATTTATTGGCATGCCAACTTGAGACCCAGTAGCCAGGATGCGATTGATCCCAGGATCATTCACATCCAGAGATGACAGTCCGAGCATAAGTCGGGCTCCTACAACACCTGGCGTTTCTGACCAAGCAACAATTTCTTCAGAAACTGATTCAGAATTGGGATCAAATGGCTTTATTAGCCCAAACCGACCCGGATACGATTCATAAACATCCATGACATAACTAGCATCATAACCATATAAACTGAATGATGAAACTAATAGGGACCCATCCACTCCTACCTTATCCATCACCTCAATCATGTCATCCCCAGTAACCTCATCCGGTCCTTCCAAAAATCCCATCCACGGGCGTTCCGGATTGTTTCGTTCATAGACGTGCACTTGGGAGTCTATCGTAACGATATCACTTGGCATGTTAAGCATCCTCCTTGTTTTACAATTCGCTCCAAATCATGAGTGCCTCGCATAAATATTCATTCAACACCATCAGTCCACCGAGTCTTAAATGAATGGGTTCTTCCGATGGCGCGACTATGATCTATTCTGCCATAGTCCCTAAATAGTCTTGAAGGGAACACAATACCAATTCTCATTAAATTCTCGTCAGCATCGCATCACCAACCTACCGCTGCTCCATCTTTACGTGGCTCGGAACCACCCATTAACAGACCAGTTGATGGATCGCGAGATATAACTTGTCCACCTCCAAACATCCCCCTCTCATAACCCTCTATGACCTCTACATCATGGCCCAACTTCCTCAAATCAGTCACAACTTTCTGATCAACATCTTCTTCAAGCCTTATTACTCCTTCACCCTGAATATCGATACTAAATCGTAAAGCATCAAGAGCTTGTTGAGGATCCATACCAAAATCCACCATGTTAGATATCACTTGAAGGTGGCCTTGGGGCTGTTGAAATCCTCCCATAACACCGAAACTGAGCCAAAGTTCGTTATCCCGGGTTGCCATGGCCGGTATTATAGTCTGGTATGGTCTTTTGTTCCCCTCTAAGTAGTTTGGATGCGTTTGGTCCAAAGAGAAAAGCGCTCCCCGATTTTGCAAGGCAATACCTGTACCAGGGACTACAAGTCCCGTGCCAAACCCTTGGTACAAACTATTTATGAAAGAGCAGGCATTACCATCCCCATCAGCAACGGTGAGATAGACGGTATCTCCATTTCCCATCGGTCTACCATAAGAAACAGTATCCATAGCCATACCGTCTTTTATCCCGCTCCGGCGCAATTGAGCATACTGTTTAGATAGCATTGCCTCAATAGGTACTTTTGAAACTCTTGGATCAGCTACATACTGTAGAGAATCTGCGTATGAGAGACGCATAGATTCAATTAGATAGTGATACCGCTCAGTAGATTGCGGACCCATATTTCCTATGTCGAAACCTTCCGCTATATTTAAAGCCATCAACGCAGCAATACCTGAACCATTAGGCGGGCACTCCCACACAGTCACACCCCGATATTCGGTAGAGATAGCACTGTCGAAATCAGAACTGTGAGATGCCAAATCTTCTTGCGTAATCCACCCGCCCTCTGCTTGAACATATTTAGCGATTTTTTCTCCAAGTTCCCCTTCGTAAAATGCTTCTGATCCTCCTTCCGCTATTAGCTCCAATGATCGAGCCAAGGAAGATAACTTTACAAGGTCTCCATACTTAGGAGCCTCACCTCTTGGCAACATTTCAGTTCCCGAAGGCCTCTCTTTTAACTTACTCTCACACATAGCCCAGCCATGGGCTATAAGTTCCGACACTCCAAATCCGTTTCTTGCATATCCTATCGCAGGCTGTAGGACCTCCTTCATAGACATGCGGCCAAACCTGTCGAGGCAAGTCTGCCACCCATCGACAGTTCCGGGTACACTAACTGCATACGCTGCATCCGGACCGTCAACCGGAATCGCGCCATAACCTTTTTTCAATATTTCGGACGGGTTGGCGGCAGCGGCTGAATGACCACTCCCATTGACAGCAAATACGCCCTTATCATCATTCATCCATATGAGAGCAAACATGTCGCCCCCAATTCCCGTAGACATGGGTTCCAGCACATTTAAAGCTGCCGCGGTAGCCACTGCGGCATCAACAGCATTACCTCCTTGCTGAAGAATACTCACTCCGGCTTGAGCAGCTAATGGTTGACTGGTTGCAACAAGCCCATTCTTAGCGATTACCGACGATCGGCGTGAAGTAAAAAAAGACATTTGCGACTCCGTTCGAAATTATGTTTCCATTGATGAAAAAGACACCTGCCTAATGGCCTCTTTCAATCACTTAAGGTAGATACTACATCAGTGCAACCTTTTATGCAGTATTCGGAGTAACAGGGTGAAATATGAAAGATGAAGTTAAGCCAATAGTACTCCAAATCCATATGGTGTTCACGTGAGCCTTCATCGTCCTTCAATATACTGAAAAGCTTTTCGTAGATTTTTAGGTATCCTACCCAACCATATTGATTCCCAAACATCCCCTACAAAACTTAAATTCTACATTTCCCTAGAATTCGGCACTACCATCCCTACCGCCGAGTCCTCTCGGCGATTTTGTCATCGGTTGCAATCTCATGAAACTCTATCTCATACGAAAGTAAGAGTTTCTGCAACTCCACATTATCTTTTTTAACAGTGTCCGGAACATTGGGTATACGATTAGCTTCAATCGTTTCTTGCTGCCATTCTGCAGATACCGTCACATCTTTGCCTGGAGTACCAGTACCAGAAACATAAATCATTGCCTCTGCCCTACCGTTGTTCTCTTCATATGCCCGACACATACTCCGAAGCAGTCGTGCAACCTGCCAAACGTTTTTACGTTCTACTTCACAAACTCTCCTTACCAAAAACATGATTCCCTCCATATAATTACAGTGGATTAACTCAAGTCATACAAAAAATTCCACATAACCTAAATTGCTGAATGCTACTGACGGTCCAGCAACCAATTTAACGTAAATGATCAGTTTCCACTACAGTTGAAACATTTGCAGGAGTCAATAGTAACTTGTGTTTCATCTGCTTCCGACGCCGAGCCTCGTCCCAATATATAGGCACGCCATCACCTCTTCTCCAAAGTTTTAACATATCAGCGTAGTGTGTTGAAGCGGGGTTCCCAGATTGCCCGCCGGGGAGAACAAATCGGCTGTCGTCCCATTGGCCTACATCAATGGACATACGCATAGTGGCTATTGTTGTAATATGAGAAAATGGATCAAAAGGGGGGCTTGCCGCCTGACTGATAGTATTGGCATCACCTCCCCAGGGGAATGGACCCAAATTAAAGACCATGCCCAACAATTTCGTCGACCCTGCTGGATGCGTTATCGTTAGTTTCCTACACTTTCCCCAACTCCAATTATCGGAATCGTCGCCATAATCGGTCCTGAGCATACAAACTGTATTGGACAAAGCCTTTTCGGCCTCCTTTTCCCAAGAGGAATCTGAAAACCAACCTTCTGGTCTCTTTCTTAGATTCTCCATGAGATGGCCAACACGTTTGGGCGCAAAAAATGTTAGCTCGTTTAGCGGATGAAAACCTTTTCCCATGGCCCATTCATAAGATGTGGGCGCACGATTCTCAGCGATAGCTTTCGTCATAAACATCAAGAATGCCTGATATACAGTTGCCCCCGGAGAATCCTCAGTCAAGTACCCATCCCACCCGGTAAGAAAATCCCGTGCAAGAATAGCGTCAGGATCACGCAGAGTTAAGTTTACAATGAAATCCCTCAACTCGATCCATGGAAGAGCCTTACGGTCCATCTGTAACTTCATAACATCATCTATAGTCCAATTATTCTTAGACTTCAAACAATCGACAATTTGTTTGATCCTATATCCGTCTACCCAGTCGTTCCCCAAGAATTTCCCATTTTGAAACTCTTCCATTGGTTTGTTGTTAGCTGAAGCCACCATGCCATCATCCGGGTTAAATCTAAAGGGCAGATCTCGAAGAGGTATCGGGTGTTCCAGCCAATTATTCACACCGGGTCCGGGAATAGTGCCATTCCCACTAGATCGGATAGGCATATCTCCTACGAATTGCCAACCAATGTTTCCATCTGTATCTGAATAAACCATGTTGAATGTAGAAAATGGCCAAGGATCCCAGGAATCTTGGAAATCTGAAAATGTACGAGCCTTGGGAAGATTTACCAAAGTCGGGAACGACTCCGGCTTAAGCCATGTTGATCTTATGGAAATAGCGAATTCATCAAAGCCCAGTGATGGACTGATAATTGGCCCCCGTTCGGTCACCTTTACCACCTCACATACTGGTCTTTCACCCTTTATATTTATCTGTTCAGTATAGTTCTCACTAGCGCTATTTCTAGATTCCGCGTGAAGCACTTCTGAATTTTCTATATACAAATCAGTATTGTCTCCCAGCCCGGCCGTTACACCCCAGGAAATATGTCCATTGTGCCCAGCTGCGAAACCAGGCAATCCTACTATTCCAGCACCCGCTAATTGCCATTCCGGCGTCTCCAACTTTGCTAGATACCACTGGCAAGGAAGTGAGGGATTAAGATGGGTGTCGTTCGACAAGATAGGCCTCCCTGTATCCGTCTTTTCTCCGGAAATGGCCCAGTTATTTGATCCACCGCTTCGACCAATAACTGACAGTAAGTTATCCATATCTTCTGAGAGCCTATCAACTGATCCACTTTTCATATCTTGCAAGCTTTCAAGCGTGGTAGATATAGGGTGCCAATCTTGATATGTTTGGTCCAAGTCCCTCAAGGCCTGTTCACCATCATTAACTAATATCCTGAGTCGGGCTAATTCGGAATCCCAATTTGAGGCCATCTGAAAAGCAAATAATTTCAGCGTTCCCAACGTATCCTCTGGCGTAAAAGTAGAAGGTTCACATCTTAAGAGAGTAAATTCATGAGCTTTCTTTCTAGAACCTTCCGAACGCCCTCTATTTATGCCTTCACTGTATGCTTCTAAATATGATCTAGTCTCATCATCAAGCACCTGTAATTGCGCACTCGACGATCGCTGAAATCCTATCCTCCTGGACAATCTATCAACAGACAATCCGGGGCGACCAATCATTTCAGAGAGAGTCCCTCTCGATATTCTTTGGATTATTTCAAGTTGAAAACTCCTGTCTTGGCCCTGACAAAAACCAAGCCCAAACCAGCCGTCTCTAACACTTTTCGATCGTATATAAGGTATACCCCATGTATCACGATCAATCGAAATCGGGTATTCAGGGCCTTCAAGCATAATTTTGCCGGCGAGACGCGGCAACCTTTTACCAAAAAGTAACCCGAAAACAAGCCTAGAGAAACTCATCTATTTTGAACCGCCGAATTACTACACCAGAATCACAAATAAACATATCCAATTACCTTAGAAATTACCTAAAGATCACGATACTAGTATATCTTTATAGACAAATGTATATTTTGGTGATTCGTGGGACATTTCCAGCAACCACAAAAAAACATCGGTTGATATAATAGCCATGCACAAACACAAATTACCAAAATAGGTCTATTAAGAGAATGTCACACGTTTTTGCAAAATCCAAACAAAGCATCCCCTTACATATACTTATACTTTGCTTTATAACACTAGTAGGATTGGTGGGATGTGGCTCGAAAGACACCTCGGCAGGTGTGGCACAGTTAGATACGGTTAAGCAAGAAGTTTTAATAAATCCTTCAGATCAGGCTGCGACACCAACCGCCAACACTCCAGAAAATACCCCTATCCCATCTCCCACAGCCACTAGTGTCCAAGAGCAAACAGATGAGGAGATTGCCACAGACTTCACCGAATGCTTACGAATGGAAGGATTCGATGTGTCAGACCCAGAGTTGAATGCTGACGGAACGGTAAACATGAGGGCCTTACGTCAAAATCTGGCTAACAATCCCAAATTTAATTTCCAGGACCCAAGAACCCGTGAATCAATGCAGAAGTGTGTCCCAGTTCTTCAGAACGCTAGTTTCGCCGGACAGCCTTCTCAAGAGGATGAAATAGAACTACAGGACAACCTTCTACAAATTGCACAATGTTTAAGAGATGCAGGTATAGACGTCAAAGACCCCGATTTTTCTGCGGGTCGTGGTCAGGCTTTTCGATCTATGCTCGACGGAGTGAACCTTGACCAAGATACCCTACGAGAAAACATGTCTCAATGCTCCGAAGCCATTTTTGGAAATGATGGTGCTGCTGCTCCTGTACGAGGTGGCCCCCAAAGACGGGAAGGCCGACCTCCCGGAAGATAGAATCCATGAGAAATACTCAGCTGAAATCACACATCCGTGTCTAAGATATTAATGAAAAACCGTAAATTAATTGCATCCGTGGTTGTCATTGCAGTAGTTGTAGCACTGGCTGTAGCATTGTTTTTATATGTACTCCCTCAAAATATCGCTCAACCGGAAACAATTGATTCTGAGTTTGATACCGTATTTCTAGAACAGAAAACCCTCCGTCTTTATGAAACTTTTGAAGGCACCCTGGAATATGACGAGGATATCAAAATAGTTGCCACAAAAGAGGGCATATTAACTTATCTAGCTTCAGAGGGACAAGAATTGGGACGCGGGGCAGAGCTTTACAGAATATACAGATCCATAGAACCTTCACAACTGCTAGAAATACAACAACAAATCAGTTCTTCCGAAGCCAGCGTCGCACAGGCAGAA
>CAZRSW010000014.1:0-18677 GCA_964602845.1 uncultured Dehalococcoidia bacterium
TTGTCGTTGATCTGGGCTGTTTATCCTCCGTCAATCTGGTATAGCGGTTGGATTCTAACAGAGACTTTCAGCTCTCTGTTAGTGCTACTCTACTTGGGTGCTGTTTTTACATTCTCTGGAAGACCCACACTTGCTCGGAGTCTGTTGTTGGGTGCTATGGGGGGGCTATTAATTTTGAACAGATCCGTCTTTATATTTCTTCCATTTGTAGTATTGACGGCTCATTTAGTAGCACAAAGATTTTCACTTGTGCCGAGGTGTTCGCCGTTCAAATATATGGTGAGCTTAGTCGTGTTTGCTGCCGTAATTTCCCCCTGGGTCTGGGGAAATTATGATACTTATTCGAAGTTCATACCACATAGCACCCAAGGTGGATCTTTGCTATTGATGTCTAATGGCAATCTCCGTCATCCGGAAATTCAAGCTGGGAAATATTTCAAGGACCCGGACTTATTGAAACAGGTTTCTAATATGAATCCAGATAATGATGCAGAAATTGATTCAATTAGCCGCTCGATCGCTATAAATGCCGTAATGGAAGATCCTAGGCTCCTACCAAAGCCATTGGTTAATCGGTTCAGGAACTTTTGGACTGCAAGACCAGACCCGTATGATCCATTGTGGACTTTCAATGACACCATAATGGCCGTGATTTGGATGCCAGCGTTAATCATGGCACTTGTGGGATTTTTTTGTATTCGGTTGGAACGGACGTGGCCAATGTTGCTATTTCTGATCTACAGCTCTCTTATGGTTTTGCCATTTTGGGGTATTCCTAGGTTTCGATTTCCTGTTGACCATATTGTTATGTTAATGGCTTGTTATGGTGTGATATCAATATGGTGGCACTTGCAGGAACGTATGATGAGATATCCTTATATGAGCTTAATTTTGAGAAGATTTGATTTGGAGTGTGAACTCCTCAATCCTTTAAAGTGAGAAGTATGGAATCATATTTAGTAACAGGTGTAGCAGGTTTTATTGGTAGCAGGGTTGCTGCCAATATTATCGAAAGAGGTGATCGGGTTATCGGAATAGACAATTTGAACGATTCATATAACAAGGAGCTTAAGGAACGAAGGTTATACCCATTGCAAAGCCATAATGATGCCTTTACCTTCTTGCAAATGGACGTCTCTGACTTAGCTGACTTTGATGGGGGAATAGTATCTGACGAAATAACAGCAGTTATTCATCTGGCAGCCAGAGCTGGAGTCAGACAATCTGTGATTAATCCGTCTATGTATTTTGAAAGCAACGTGATAGGAACTTTGAATGTTCTAGAATTTATCAGACGTAGAAACATTTCAAAGTTTGTCCTAGCTTCCACGTCAAGTGTTTATGGTAGACAAGAATCCCAGCCGGCGTCGGAGACAGCGGCATCAAGTTTTGCACTGTCGCCATATGCTGCTTCCAAGAAGGCAGCTGAAGTCCTAACTTATACATATCATCACTTATACGGGATCAATGCTACTGTCCTTAGATTTTTCACGGTCTATGGGCCTCATGGAAGACCTGATATGTCTATATTTAAGTTCATAAAAGCCATTGTTGAAGGTGAATCCTTGACTCTATTTGGTGATGGTGGGAAGAGAGATTTTACTTATATTGATGATATCGTTAGAGGTGTTCTGGAGTCATTGAAATTAAGAGGATTCAACATCATAAACTTGGGCAGTGATAGTCCTGTAGCTGTATTGGATATTATTAAGATCATTGAAGGATTGGCCAGAAGAGAAGCATCTGTCACTGTTCATGAAAGGGATCCTTCAGATGTTCCATCCACATGGGCAGATATTAGCAAGGCGAAGGATCTATTGGGGTGGACACCTGGGGTGTCTATTGGGGATGGTATTAGGGAAACATACGATTGGTATGTTTCCAATAGGGATTGGGCGAAAGGGATCTCCGGTTGAAGTGGATATAGTTAGATGAATATGGATAAGGTGAAATAGTAATGATGCTACGGCATTATAAGCGTCCTTTCGATTTATCACTACTTTTAGCAAGCCATATTATTCTTGCCCCCATGTTTCTTTTACTGTGGATTGCCCTGCCCATCGCTATTTGGGCGAATGACCGTGGCCCGATATTTTATGTACAGCGCCGCTTGGGGAAAGATGGGAAAGAATTCAGGTTGTATAAATTCCGCTCTATGCTACCAGATGCCGAAAATGAAACTGGTGCGATATTGGCTACAGAGGACGATCCTAGGGTAACTTCGATTGGTAGATTGATGCGAAATACGGCTCTTGATGAGTTGCCTCAAGTAATCAATTTGTGGCGTGGAGATCTGTCGCTTGTTGGACCTAGACCTGAAAGACCAGAACTTTTGGCCAAGATTATTAGAGAGTTGCCTGACTTCAATGATAGGCTGCATGTTAGACCGGGTTTGACCGGGATGGCCCAAGTATTTGGTAAGTATTCAAGTGAACCCAGAACTAAACTTCGGTATGACAGGTTGTATATTAAAAATATGTCCCCGTGTTTAGATCTCTTGATACTTGCCAAATCTGTTGTATTCACGATAACAGGTAAATGGCAGAATAGAGTGCGATGATTTTCTCTTTACTATTGTTGTCTATTGGCCAGACGCCGAAATGCCAAATATTTTGTACCAATTGGTATATATCTCTCTCCCGACTCTGGATTCTATGGTGCGAGGACCTAATCGCTCGGCGGTTAACAGGTATACCTCAGCCCTCTTCAAGAGATCTGGCTGCAAGGTGGCAGCCACCATGTAATACCTAGACAGAAAATAGTGTACCCGGAAGTTATCAGGTTCTAATGCAATGGCTTTATGGGATTCTTTGTCCATGATGTTGATACTTGTTTTTCTCTCGGATTCGGTCATATATGGCCAACCTTGTGTGAATTCTTTTAGCATTTGAAATCTAGGTTGGTTTGACATGCCATGGGAGTTTTCCAATGCACTCTTGAAATGAGGGAATGCTTCGTTCCAGCGGCCCTGTTGGGCACTTATTTTACCTTCTAACACATGCTGAGCAGCTTTATATGGCTGTATGTTCAAATAGTAAAGCGCAAACAATATCAAAGGTGCCGCCACTCCCACTGCGGCGACCACAGTGTGAGTTCTCTTTAGGTGGGCACCCAATTTCGGTAAATAGGCTTTTAGTGTGTTGGATTTGGATCCGCTTTCTTCGTCTACTCGGGATTCTCCATACTCTGTAATATTAGGCAAGCTAACTACAACAGCCAACATTATGACGAATTGAGAATACGATGTAGGGGTGTCAAAAAGGAAAAGGTTTTGCACGAAATAGGTGCATAGCCCTCCAGCGATAAGTATTACAAACCCCTGCTCTGCCCCTTTGGTACCAATAAATTGCTTAAATATTATTGTACTCAAAACGATCCATATTGCTAGGTATGCTATTAAACCAGTAATTCCTCTCGTAGTGAGTTCTTCGATTATTTTGTTGTGTGCTTGATCAAATCTTTCAGTTACTCCAGATGATTCATCAAAATATCGGCCCCAAGCGACGATGAAATTTTCAGGACCCCAGCCGAATATAGGCTTATCTGTGAAAGCTCTAAGCCCGGCTTCCCATGTCTGTTTACGGCTTATAATGGATGCATCGTCTAGGCTGATGCTTGTTAGTCGAGCCAAAATAGGAATTCCATCCTTGTATTTCTCAATGGATGGACTACCTTGTCCTAGTAATAGGAGTAGAGTAATCGTTAACAAGCCAATGAATGGAACGATGCTTAATCTTCTGAATATATTGTTGTCGCCTTTGATGATATAGACTGCCGCAATGAATATAGTTGCGATTGTTATTCCTAATATCGCCCCTCTTGTCCCGCTCATAATTAGAGCAAACCCGTTTACTGTAGCGGCGAAAATCCAGAAGCTTCTCAAATAAATAAGATTGTTTTCGTACCACGAGTTAGAGGCGTTTGGATTTGTACGGCGTCCTCTTTGGGTTCTACGGTTTCTGATTCGAGGGGTAGTGTTATTGACTGTCGGATTTGTCTTCTTTTGGAGCGATAGTGCTGTTAAGGCTGCCCCAAGAAAAAGATTGGTGCCGCAGAAGGCCCCAATATAGGTTGCGTTACCTAACGTTGATTCTAGTCGAGTATTCTCCGTGATGAATGGGAACAGTGATGAAATTAAATTGACCTCCACAAAATGGCCGATACCGATAGTGCAAACCATGATACTCACAAGTAAATTGAGAGTAATCAAAGCGATCCAGTCTTCCTTTGATCGGCAAATACTAACCATGATGGTGATGTAAATCATCCAATGTATCAGGTCGTTGATGCCTTGCATTCGTTCAAATGTGGACCAGAAACTCACTTGGAAGCTTACACCCATTAGGGCAGATATAAATGAAATACCAATGTAGGAACCAATTGCGACGAAGATCCAGTGGAAACGAGGTCTGTACTTAGTCGATATGATTATTAGTGGCACCCAAAATAAAACTGCAATTTCTGTCATTACCCTTGCATAAACAGCCTTACCTACTACAAAGGGGAAAAAGGTCGATGTGGTTACAATTATTGGCATCAGCAATACGGCAAATACAACCACACGGACGGCAAATGCGAGTATAGAGACACTTTCGTTTTCTTGTTTCGTTGAGGTCACCGGTGTAGAACTCCAAATTTTTGCATTGACATTGATTATATATCCAAAGATACCTGAATCCTGGTGTAGGAACCTTTTGTAGCTAGTTAAATATATCTTGACTTTATGCGTTCATTATGTGAACAATAAGATGTGTTCAAGTAATGAACGTATACGGTAGGCATAGAGTTGATTTTTGGTGAATGGGGCTGGTTTTATGCGTAAAGATGATCGATCTTCCCTTGAAGGCTCGTTTTATCGTGAACTGAGGTTGCTAGAAGAGATAGAGGATTATCCTGAAATCAGCCAAAGAAATATGGCTGATCGATTGGGAGTTGCCCTAGGGGTTGCGAACCTGTTGACCAAAAACTTGATCAAAAAGGGTTATGTGAAAGCTACGAAGGTTGGATGGAGAACCTGGGTTTATAGTCTTACTCCTGATGGTTTTAATCGAAAGATTCAATTGACTAAAAGATACATTGGTCGAACGTTAGGGCACTACCGCAATATACGTGCTCACCTCAGGTCTGAGATTAATCAGGCTCAACTTGGTATTCATTCGAGCGTAGCCATTTTGGGTAGTTCAGAATTAGCTGAGTTAGTTTGTCTGGCTCTGAAAGATGTTGGTGTTGACAATATACAAATTTTTGATGATGTAGCAAGTGGTAATAAGGTGTTTGGGGAGATCGTACGCCCCTCAAAACAACTGATAGTAGGTAATTTTGATCGTATCGTTGTAGCTAGATCTAATGAGATGGATTCCTTGCAGATAATATCCCGTGAAGACTTGTTAAATGGGGAGGATTATTTGTCGGAGTTTCCCAAACAGTTGGATCTGTTTAGCAAAGAGGAACAGGCGAAATAATGGCTACAAATTCTAAGATCAATCAACGAAAGTGGCACGTCCTACAAATCAGGTCTGGTCGCTACGAGGCTCTTGATGTGGCCCTAAAAATAATGGAATGTGAAATATTTATACCCCGAGTTAATGTGATTCAGTCAACGGGGAACGTGAATTCCACGCCTCTGTTTCCAGGTTATGCTTTTGTAATGGTGGAAGCAGGTGAGCGATTCTGGTCAGAAATTTTAAAGATACCAGGAGTTTATTCTTGGTTACGCTTCGATGGCATTGCTGCCACTGTACCTTCCGAAGTGATTGATTCCGTCAAACGAAAAGTCTCCGAATTGAATCTAAGAGGTGGGACTTGGAACAGGCTTAGAGCGGGAGAATTTGTAAGTGTAGTTACTGATAAGATTGATACCATCGGTCAGGTAGTTGAGGATGCTCGTTCACCCAACAACATGGTAGTTGTCATGTTGGAATTTATGGGTAGATTGATAAGAGCTTCTGTACCTTGGGATAGTGTTGATCGCAGTTATGGCGGGAATCCATTGCCAGTGCAATATAGAAAAAGGCTTAGGAGAACGCGAGGTAAGGGAAGATATATAAATAGATCTCTAGTCTCTGTATAGGATTAGTTATAACGTCTCGACAATAAAGGCGCGGGCCAGATCGTTGAAGCCAATGCTCCGAGAGGTACGCCTTTGAATAGTTTCAAATCTGTCGGCTTGGACCGAAATGGCGGAGCGCGTCATCAAAAAGAAAATCATAGGAGGACAATTTATTAACAGTGACATCTAGTCACGTCTTAAAAGACAAGATACGAAGTAGTAAAGCAAGGATAGCTGTGCTTGGGCTAGGCTATGTAGGGTTGCCTTTGGCATGCGCATTTGCAGAACGCGGATTTCCGGTATTTGGTATTGATACTGACGTAGAAAAGATTAGACTTTTGCGGTCCGGGGAGACTTCCAGTGAAAACAAGACCGACAGTCTGGGAGTAGGAAGAGATCTCGGTGGACAGGATGTTAAGGTGGACTTCACTCATGACTTTTCGGTGCTCACAGTCAGTGATGTGGTAATCATATGTGTCCCGACCCCTCTCAGTAAAACCGGTGACCCGGATTTGACTTTCATCGTATCGGCGGCCGAGCAAGCTGCTAAATATTCTCATCCAAATATGTTGGTGGTTTTGGAGAGCACAACTTATCCAGGCGCTACGAAGGATTTGCTGTTACCAACGATATTGAGTGAACATTCAGGCAAATATCGTGTTGGATCCGAATTCTTTCTGGCTTTTTCGCCAGAAAGAATTGACCCAGGCCGTAAGGATTGGACGTTGGCTAACACCCCGAAAGTCGTTGGAGGCGTAACGGAGGAATGTTGTGAGATGGCTGAGTTACTATATTCTAAGATAGTAGACTCAATAGTGACTGTTTCAGATACGACTACGGCAGAAATGGTCAAATTACTGGAGAATACCTTCAGAGCTACTAATATTGCCTTGGCAAATGAGTTGGCCATAATGTGTGAGCGCTTGGAAGTATCGGTATGGGAAGTCATTGAGGCAGCAAAAACCAAACCATTTGGGTTCATGCCTTTCTATCCAGGCCCCGGTCTCGGCGGGCATTGTATTCCTGTTGATCCGCAGTATCTTTCGTGGAGGATGAGGCGACTAGATTATGAGGCCAAGTTCATAAAAATAGCTGAAGAAATAAACTCTAGCATGCCGCTTTTCGTGGTGGATAAGACTAAGAAGGCTTTGGGTACTAAGGGAAAAAATCTAAGGGACTGCTTGGTACTGATTCTTGGGGTTACCTATAAACCTAACGTTGCGGATATTAGAGAATCACCAGGTTTAGACATATTAGAGTTGTTTTTAGGCGCAGGGCGAGCCGTGAAATATAATGATCCCTTTGTACCGGAACTAGAAGTAGATGGGTACCCTACCCTTCAGTCTTGTGCCTTGTCTGAATCGGTGTTGGAGTCGGCCGATGCTTTAATAATGGTGTCTAATCATGACTCGTATGATCTGGAGTTTATTGGTACCCATTGCGAACTATTGATTGATACTAGGAATTCCACCCAAGGAATGATTCTCGATTGCGAGGTTGTAAAACTCTGAAACTAAGAGGATTTAAACTTCCGTGCTAAAAGATCGGATCATATGAAAACACGACCTACGATTGGCATACTCGGCTTGGGACACGTGGGGTTGCCTACTGCTGTGGGATTTGCCGATCTCGGTTTTAGGGTGATAGGGGCTGATGATGATAATGGTAAGGCCGAATTAATACGCAGCGGTATTCCTCCATTTTACGAACCAGATCTTCAAGAAATCTTAACAAGCGTCCTTTCTAACGGTATGTTTCAGGTAGCGCAGAGTGTAAAAGAAGCGATTGTAAAGAGTGACGTGATATTTGTGTGTGTAGGGACGCCTCAAAATGATGATGGGTCGGCTGACCTTTCCCAGATAGAGATTGTGGGTAGGATCATAGCGGCTGAATCTCTGTCGGATAAGTTGGTTGTTGAAAAGAGCACTACGCCAGTTGCAACGGCCCAGAATCTTCAGGAAAGCATGAGGAAACATGGTCAAAATTCGGTCATCATTGAAGTGGCAGTTAATCCTGAATTTCTGCGGGAGGGAACTGGGTTGCAAGATTTTTTTAACCCGGAAAGGATCGTTTTAGGAGTTGAGTCTGAAAGAGCCTGCACTGTATTGGTAGACATTTATTCTCCTCTCATAGCAAGGATGAACGGATGCTCTGATACGGATGTTACTCGGGATAATAGACGGTTTGTAATTACAGACCTCAACACTGCGGAACTCATCAAGCACGCATCCAACAGTTTTCTGGCGACGAAAATATCTTTTATAAATACGGTCGCTGATATTTGTGAAAAAGTAGGAGCCGACGTCACCCAAGTGTCTAGAGGCATGGGGATGGATCCAAGAATTGGGTCCAGTTTTCTCGACGCCGGGTTGGGATTCGGTGGGTATTGTCTTCCCAAAGATATTAAAGCGTTTTCCAAGATAGGTGAGGATCTTGGCGTAGATATGTCCATATTCAAGGCAGTTTCTAGCGTAAACCAGAACAGGTCAAAGCATGTCATTGGAAAGCTAAATGAAGAGTTGGGTCGGTTGCATGGTAAGACTGCTGCGTTGTGGGGTCTCTCGTTTAAGCCGGACACTGACGACATACGCGAGGCGCCAGCAATCCCACTTGCAAAAAGATTGTTAAGTGAAGGTATGAGTTTAAGATTGCATGATCCAGAGTCGTCGGAATATTTTGCTCAAATAATTACCCCGGGTGAGAGAGTTCACTACTTTGGAAGTCCTGAAGAGGCTGCTAGAGGTGCACATGTCGTCATAATTGTTACAGAATGGGCAGCATACAAGTCTATTGATCTGGTAAAGATCAGCCAATTAATGGCTCATCCTTTGATAATTGATGGTAGGAATATGTTTGATGGGCAAATGGTTCTGGGAGCGGGTATTGACTACAGAGGTGTTGGTAGATATTCCCAGATAAGTAGTAACAAGCACCGACGATGATAACAGAAAATGTTCTGGTCACTGGAGGTTCCGGTTTTCTCGGCTCGCACTTGTGCGAGCGCTTGCTCTCGGAAGGATACAGAGTGATATGCATGGACAACCTTTTGACTGGCCGATTGGAGAACATAGAGCATATGATGGATGAAGATGCATTTGAGTTCTGTGAAGCGAGTGTAACCGAGTATATTGGAATATCCGAGGCAGTCAATTATGTGCTTCATTTTGCAAGCCCGGCTAGCCCTAAGGATTATTATGAAAATCCGATACACACCTTGAAAGTCGGAGCTATAGGAACATTGAACTCCCTGGGATTGGCGAGATCCAAAAGCGCCGTATTCTTGCTGGCTTCAACTTCAGAAGTTTATGGTGATCCTTTAGAGTCCCCCCAAAGAGAGACTTACTGGGGAAACGTAAACCCACTAGGTAAACGCAGTGTCTATGATGAAGCAAAAAGGTTTGCCGAGGCGATAACCATGGCGTATCACCGGGAGCATGGTGTTGATACAAGGATAGCTAGAATATTCAATTGCTACGGGCCGAGAATGAGACCTAACGATGGAAGAGCTCTGCCGAATTTTATATTTCAGTCGTCTCATGGAATTCCGATAACGGTTTTTGGTGACGGGAGCCAGACAAGGTCGTTTTGTCATGTGGATGACCTCGTGGAAGGGCTATTCAGATTGCTGACAATTCCAGAAAGCAAATTTGGGGAGGCCATCGACAGAGTAGTTAACATAGGGAATCCAGAAGAGCTTTCCATGCTAGAAGTTGCCCAATTGGTTCGTGACTCCGTTAACAGTTGCAGTGACATAGAGTTTTTGCCCTTGCCTCAGGATGATCCAAAAACGAGGCGTCCAGACATAACAAAGGCTAAGGAGCTTCTGGGGTGGCAGCCGCAAATAACGTTCCAAGAAGGTTTGAGGAGAACGCTAACATGAGGCTTAATGGCTGACTTGGATGATCTTCGTGGAGACAATCAAAGAAGGAACAACCGGAAACAGACTTTCATGCGTGTAGGCATTGTATTTGTCATCCGATACTAACATTTTCATTCAGGCCCGAATGTCGTCGGTAAGGTATCCTGGCAAGGTTCTTGCTCCCTTCAATGGAAAGCCGGTAATCAGTCAGTTATTAGACAGAATAGAAAAAGTATTTCCTATGGACAGGGTAATAGTTTTAACTAGTGACGATGTTTCCGATGATCCAATCGTTGGCTTCTTGGATAGGGTAGGTGTCAAAACATATCGAGGATCCTTGTGTGACGTGTTTGATAGATTTAGGAAATGCCTCAGTAAATTTGAGTGTGAATGGTTTTTTAGAATATCAGCGGACAGCCCATTGTTTGAAGGTGATTTGCTTAGATTCATGTCTAAATTTATTGACAGGAGAGATGTTGATATTGTGACGAATATCTTTCCGAGGAGTTTCCCAAAGGGACACAGCCTAGAAATGATCAAGTCCGACGTATTTGCAACTATAGACACGGAGACTTTAACACCTGATCAAAAAGAACACGTGACAAAAGTTTATTACGACAATCATAGGGATTATTCGATAATGAACGTACATTCAGGGAAAACCAGACTTGCCAGCATGAATTTTTGTGTCGACACGTTGGAGGATTTGCGTCGTTTAGAGATGATGTCTAATGGAATTAAGAACAACTACGATTATAGTGTTGAGCTTAGGTAGCTGGTAGTGGCCGGAAATATGGATAAGGGAAAGTTAGGAGTAGCAATTATTGGGCTAGGGGTTGGAGAACAACATGCGAGAGCCTTTGCTGAAAGTCGGGACTGCGAAATCAGATGGCTATGTGATTTTGATTTGAAGAGAGCCAATCTTTTGAGGGATGATCTTAGATGCCAGGCAGGTATAACTGATAACATCCAAATAGCACTAGATGATCCGGGTGTAGACATTGTATCCATTGCGTCTTTTGATGATCACCATTATGAACAGGTGGTCGATTGTATGAAGGCAGGGAAACACGTTTTTGTAGAAAAACCGCTTTGCCGTAATTTAGCAGAGTTGTCTCATATAAAAAAGGTTTGGGCATCCCATAAAGGGGAACTGAAGCTCCGTTCCAACTTACTTTTGAGAGCAGCTCCTCTTTACCGTTGGTTAAAAGAACAACTGGAGAGCTCAGACTTTGGAGATGTTTATGCATTTGACGGAGAATATCTTTACGGAAGATTAAGTAAACTCACTGAAGGCTGGCGTAAAGAGATCTTTGATTATTCAGTTATGGAAGGTGGCGGGATTCATCTGGTTGACTTGATGATATGGTTGACTGGCCAAAGACCCACCCGGGTATTTGCCTCTGGAAATAGGATATGTACGGAAGGGACAGAGTTTCGATATAACGACTACATGACCACAATTATGCATTTCCCCTCAGGTTTGATTGGTCGAATAACCGCCAATTTTGGTTGCGTACATAGGCATCATCACGTAATGAGAATTTATGGTACGGATAAGACATTTTTTTATGATGACGCAGGTCCTAGAATACATGTTTCCAGGGATTCCGAGATCGACGGGACTCGAATTACTCTTGATCCGTTAACTGAAAATAAGGGCGTATTGATAGGGGATTTTCTTGATTCTATCGTTAAAGGGAGAAATACGTCGAAGGAGACTCAGGAAATGTTTGATGTTGTTAGTATTTGTGCTGCTAGTGATGAATCTGAAAAATATGGTAACGTGCAGAAAATCCAATATGTGTAACAGGTAAATTGAACGATATCCCCTTTGCCCGCCCCTCGATAACTGATGAGGAGAGAGAGGCCGTTAGCCGTGTCCTCTCTGGGCATATTCTTACTCATGGCCCAGAAACCTCCTCATTTGAAGAGGCCTTTGGTGATTATTTAGGCGGGGAAGTTTACGCTGTTGCGGTGAGTTCTTGTACTGCGGCTTTGCACTTGGTATACCTAGAATTGAATATTGGTGAAGGGGATGAGGTTATAGTTCCGGCTATGACTCATGTTGCTACAGCGCACGCGGTTGAGATAATGGGTGCCAAGCCGATATTCGTTGATTGTGAACCTCAGACCGGGAATGTCGTTGCAAAGGAAATTGAGAAGAAAATTACCAAGAGGACAAAAGCTATTTCCTTGGTGCATTTCCTAGGGATCCCCTGCGACATGGAAGAAATAAATGATCTTGCTGATGCTTATTCTTTGCCAGTGGTTGAGGATTGTGCTTTGACTCTTGGTGGAAAGCAAAAAGGAAAACATGTCGGAACTACAGGATATGTTGGTTGTTTTTCTTTTTATCCAACAAAACACATCACTACCGGAGATGGTGGTATGTTGGTTACTAGGCACAAGCACGTTGCGGAAACTGTTTCGAGAATTAGGGCGTTTGGCGTAGATAGGTCGCACAGTGAAAGATCTGTACCGGGCATATATGATGTTCCTGTTTTGGGTTTAAATTACAGGATGTCTGAGGTACAAGCTGCGATTGGAAGGCAACAAATAAATAAATTAGGGCAGATTAATACAATCCGAGGGCGAAATTTTTCGAGGCTCAGCTCTTTGATAGGTGATTATTCGGACATCCTGGTAATAGATGCAAAATCTGGGGATTTTGTTAATAGCCATTACTGCTTGACCGTTGTGCTGCAGGGGGATTTGGATGATATGAGAGATGATGTTATGGCTGGATTAAACTCCCAAGGGATAGGAACCAGCGTATATTACCCTCATCCAGTCCCAAGGTTAGAGTACTATCGTAAGAAGTATGGGTATAGGACTGCGGAATTTGAAAACGCGGAGGCGATTAGTGATAATTCTATTGCGCTCCCCGTAGGTCCGCACCTTTCTGACGAAGACATTGATTATATTGGGAGAGTATTTCGAGATATAATTGAGGGAATAAGATAGTGAATCATTCTGTTTTTGGGAAAAAGATTTTATTAATAGGTGGCGCGGGGTTTATTGGCCACAACCTCGCATTGCATTTGAAGGCATTAGGGGGTGAGATTGAGGTAATAGACGGTCTGCAAGTAAACAACTTGCTGACTTACTCATCTTCATATCCCGATCTTCACAATAAAGATTTGTATCTGAAGATTATTAACGAGAGATTGGATCTTCTAAGGAATGCGGACATCCCGCTGCACCCGATGGATGCTAGGGACTATCATGCATTAGGAGATTTGATTCACAAGGGTATAAGGCCGAATATAATAGTCCACTTGGCTGCAGTCTCCCACGCGGGTCGTTCCAATAAGGACCCACATAGTACATTCGACCACAGTTTGCGTACACTGGAAAATGCTCTTGATTGTTCGAGAGGTTCAGGACATTTGGATCAGGTTGAACAATTCATTTATTTGTCATCTAGTATGGCATATGGGAATTTCTTAAGCGAAGAGGTTACTGAAGATCATCCCCTCGATCCCATAGGTATATATGGTGCATTGAAGGTGGCGGGGGAGAAGATGGTGATAGCCTATCAACAGGTTTTTGATATTCCGTATACAATTCTGCGCCCGTCTGCCCTTTATGGCCCCCGCTGTGTCAGTCGCCGGGTGGGGCAAATTTTCATTGAAAACGCGCTCAATAAGTCAAAACTGCGGGTTGATGGTGACGGGAGCGACAAACTGGATTTCACTTATATAGAAGATCTTGTATCGGGAATAGCCGCTACTATAGGTAATCCCGCTGCTGAAAATGAGATTTTTAACATTACCTATGGTCAATCTAGATCTATCAGCGAATTGGTTGAGGTGATCCAATATCATTTTGAAGACGTTGAAATAGAACGGGTGGAAAGAGACGCTTTGATGCCGTTCCGCGGCACTTTGAGTATAGATAAGATCAGGGATTCGGTTGGTTATAATCCTAGTTTTCCTTTGGAATCAGGAATGGAAAAATATATAGAGTGGTACAGAAACGTCGTTGTTTGAACTTAACAGGACGCCGATTTTAATTATATGAATTGCTCATTAATTTCGCATAGAATCACCTGACAATGAAATTGATATTCTTCGGTAAGGGAAACCGAGGGGTAGATTGTCTTAGGGCCCTTCAGTCTCTTGAACATGATGTACGACTAGTCGTTACTCAACCGGAATCTGGGGATGAGTGGTATGGCTCGATCGAAAAGCTGGCGAAGTCACTTGGCATACCTATATTCCAACCTGCAGACCCAAATACTGTCGAAGCAATTAAGGCGTATCAGGCTCATGAACCTGACGTATTTGTTCTTGCGGGCTATGGGAAGATTCTAAGGCAGAGAGTTCTTACAATACCGAACCTAATTTCCATCAATTTGCATGCTGGAAAATTACCAGAATACAGAGGATCATCGCCCTTGAATTGGGCTCTGATAAATGGTGAAGATTCGTTTTCCCTTTCGATCATCGCGGTAGATGAAGGGATCGACACTGGCGACATCTTGAAGGAATTGACTTTTCCAATTGGTCAAACTGACACGATTGAAGATCTCCATCACATAGCGAATGAATATTTCCCGAAGATCTTGGTAGAAGTATTAGAAGATATCGCCGCGGGAACATTGAACAGAGTGAAGCAAGCAGCATTTGCAGCAAATTATTATCCGTTAAGGTTTCCAGACGATGGGATTGTAGTTTGGGACATGAGTACTTCGGAGCAGGTTCACAATAAGATTAGGGCTCTTACAGTCCCCTATCCTTGTGCTTTCACGTTTAATAAAGGTAGAAAGATCAAGTTAATTTCGTCAAACCTTGAATCATTTGGTTTCAGGGGGGAACCAGGGAAGATTTATAGGATTGGGCCAAAAGGATTGCTAGTTTGCGCCTCTGATAAATGTTTATGGATCACTGAAGCTGTGTATGAGGACAATGGGGAATCAGTATTTGGAGATATTAATCGGTATGAATCGTTTTCTACTGTTAGGGGATATATTCTCGGACAGGAGCGCATGACTAAGGAGGATATTTTTTAACTTGCCAGATAACTATAGGACTCCTGAAATAGTTTCATTGCCCTTAAAGGTCGCTATCTTGACGACCCGTACGCCGCATCATGTCCATTTTATGAGGGAATTGAATCGGCAGTGCTCCGACTTCGTAGAATTAGGCCTTGTTTTGATTGAGACAAAGCCCTTTCCTTATAAGAAGTTTTTTTTCAGGCATATAGTAAGGAATTGGTATAATCCTTTGCAGTGGTTATTACTGAATCCTTATTTAAACATTCCATACAAATCGAATGAACAAAGGGATTTTGAATTACGCGAGTTCTTTTGTGAGTCGGGTCTCCATTATGACTCTGATGACGGTATTCCAAAGGTAGAAGTTCGCAACGTAAATGCAAAATATGCACGGCAGCAATTGATTGAATATGGGCCGGACCTAATTTTAGTTTATGGGACAGGTTTGGTTAGTCCGGAAGTTTTTAATATTGCCTCAATTACGGCGATCAATTGCCATGGAGGTTGGCTTCCTGATTATCGTGGATCTGACACGAATCTTTGGGCGGTTATTCGGAGTGATTTCGACAAATTGGGTTTGGCATGGCATAAAGTTGATGCCACGTTTGACACTGGGCCGATATTTATGATGGAGCGGGTTGCTCCAAGGGCAGATTTGGACTATGTTTCACTTCGCTACTACACAACCCTATTGGCAACGGACATGTGTGTCCGATTATTGAAAAAAATCGCGAAAGGGAATGTGGAGACACAAGTACAGAGTGAAAACAGCAAGGATCGAAATTTGTTTAGGTTTATGCCTTATGTTTTGAAATGGATCGCTGACTATAAGCTAAAAAGACATTTTGGCGGGAGGTTCATGATTTGGTCATAGATAGCGAATTTCAACCATTGAGATCCGGAGAGTACACGATAATCCTCTATCACGGAGTCTACGACGATTCGTTAGAGCTAGGGGGGAGAAACAGCTCCGGAAAACATATTTCAAAGTCAACATTCTTGTCACAGATGAATACGGTAATAGAAAATTGGAATGTGGTAACGATGTCTGAAATAGCCCTAGCCCACCAAGGACTTTTCGAACTCCCGGAGAAATCGGTGGCTGTGACGATAGATGATGGATTTTCGAATACCTATTATCATGCTTGGCCAATCCTCAAGGAATTGGGTATTAGGGCTACTTATTATTTGGCTACCGGGTTGATTGGAACTGGCAAAATGGGATGGACTGATCAACTTGAAAGTCTATTTCTGGATAGTAGTGAAAGCCAAATAGGCATAGATATAGATGGCCAAATACACACATACGAATTGTCTCACCAGGAAAAGAGAGTTTCAGCTCTTACAGACTTAAAAAAGATTTGCAAGCAATTGCCTTTCGACCAAGTCTCTCACGTTTTAGAAGACGTGGCCTGTCAACTTAATATGGAGCCTGATTCATCCCATCCTCTCTATGAAATGTTGAATTGGGATCAGGTTAGGGAGATGTTTCACGAGGGCACATTCGAATTCGGATCGCATACGGTTGATCATATCCCCTTGTCAAGATTGCCCTTTGATGAAATGTCTCGCCAAGTAGAAGAATCCCTTCATAGGATCACTATGGAAATCGGGCAAAAATGCAAGAAATTTTCCTATCCAGAGGGTCAAGCTGATGATTTTAATGATCAATGTATCGAATTCTTGAAATCAATTGGGTTGGACCATTGCCCCACGGCAATAGAAGGTAAGAATTCCATTTATCTAACCGACCCATTTAAGATAAAAAGATGCATGATTGGGTTTGAGGGTAGACCGTTTATTCTGAATTAATCTTGGAGGAGAATGATGTATTTATTTAACAAGAATCTGTATGAAGAGGTTGTGGTGATTGCGGAGATTGGAGTCAATCATGAGGGTAGTCTTAGTAAAGCTATTGAAATGGTTGGTTTGGCCGCTGAATCAGGGGTTGACGCGGTCAAATTCCAAACTTATGATCCTTGGCGCTATGCGAGTACTTCTGACATAGATAGGTTTGAGCGAGTGAGTCAATTTGGACTTACCCAAGAAGATTTCACCCTTTTGGCAAGAGAATCAGAAAGGCTAGGTATAGGGTTCTTCTCAACTCCTTTAGAAGAGACATCTGTAAAGTTCGTGGATTCTTTAAGTTCTGTTATAAAGATTGCTTCTCCCGATATGAACTTTGAACCAACAATCAGGAGCGCAGCCGCTACTGGTAAGGCATTGATAATATCGACTGGTCTTGGGACACCTGAAGAAATTGACCAGACGTTAGGTTGGGTTCAAGACGAAATTGGGTCGGCTGAGTTGAGAGACAGAGTAGTTTTACTTCATTGTGTGTCAGCCTACCCTACTCCACTAGAAGATATAAATTTATTGTCCATTCCATATTTGGCTGATCGGTATCCGGTACACGTTGGATTTTCAGACCACACTATCGGGTTACAGGCTGCTAGGGCAGCCATCGCCTTAGGTGCTACTGACGTTGAAAAACATTTTACAGACAACAATGTTGGCAGAGAATTTAGGGATCATGAACTATCAGCGAATCCCAAACAAATGAAAGAATTAGTTGAGGATGCGAGGGCCATCAAGGGGGCCTTGGGTACCCTGGGAAAAGGCCGGAGTCCGTCTGAAATTGCTAATCTGATACCTCTCCGCAAGGGGGTCGTTGCGGCCCGAGACTTGGCAGAGGGAACGATACTTGCTTCGGATGATCTGATGTTCGCTAGGCCGTCAACAGAAATTTCGGCTGACAGGATTGATGAAGTGATAGGAAAACAGCTCAAGGTCTCTCTTAAAAAAGGCAATTTGATACCTTCTAATACGCTTGATGGTTAAGTTGACGGGAGTTTTTTTGGGACGCCTCATTTAATTTATTGGTGTTTTGCTGATCAATGTGTGGAATTGCAGGGTATATAGGTGACCGTGACATAGATCGAGCTGTTGTGAGATCTTGTCTGGCTCTTATGTGTCGGCGTGGGCCTGATTCCTCAGGCTATTACAGGCATGTTGATTCCCGAGGAAGCAACGTTCTGCTGTTGAGTACTAGATTGAAGATCATAGATCTGGATGATAAGGCGAATCAACCGTTCAGTGCTGGCCCCGATGTTATTGTCTATAACGGTGAACTTTATAACTATGTTGAGCTGCGGAGCATACTTAATGGTAAAGGCGTGAATTTTCGCACCGCTTCGGACACTGAAGTGTTACTCAACATGATAAGAATTTATGGTCTTCAAGCTTTGCCTCTTTGCGAAGGGATGTGGGCCTTCGCCCACTACAGCGAATCTGATGAAGTACTCACATTATCTAGGGACAGATTTGGCGAAAAGCCTCTCTACACGTACAGAGATGATACCGGGATATATTTTGGTTCAGAAATAAAATTCATTTCTGCTCTAGTGGGGAACTCTCCAGAAATTGACTATGAACACTTATACAGATACATGGTGAATGGGTATAAGGCACTTTACAAGAAAAACAACAGTTTCTATTCGAACGTATTTGAATTGGATGGTGCTACCTCACTGACTATAGACTCTAATGGTAAAGAGGATCGACGAAAATATTGGGAACCTTTTTATAATCCGAACGAAGATATGTCATATGAAGAAGCGGTTGAAGGGGTTCGTGACCGGTTGTTGAACGCGGTTGAGTTGAGGCTACGTGCGGATGTTCCAATAGCCTTATGCATGAGTGGAGGTGTTGACTCAAATTCCTTAATAAGCATCCCTCCTAAACCTTGATTTTGATATTGCTGTTTA
>CAZRSW010000014.1:18687-49159 GCA_964602845.1 uncultured Dehalococcoidia bacterium
AAGAACTTAAAACAGATTTTTCTAATTTACATAACGATGTACATGGGTTTACAATACACATACCCGATGAAAGATACAACGAGCAAGATCTAGTAGAATACTCCGTTCGCTCGTTGGGAATCAGACATTCGTCGATAGTAGCAAATCCTCATAAATTCCTGCCACAGCTCGAGGTTTTGATTAATCAGCATGATGCTCCAGTTCACACCATCAACTATTTTGCACATTGGTTATTGATGGGTAGTATCTCTGATCATGGGTACAGCATATCTGTTAGTGGAACTGGAGCTGATGAGTTGTTCACAGGTTATTATGATCACCATCTGTCTTACCTACATGATGTAAGGGGAGATTCACTTTTGCATGAAAGTGCAAAGCTCGCCTGGGCCAAACATATTCTTCCAGAAGTGCGTAACCCTTTTTTGAGGGATCCGGATTTATTCATCCACCGGCCGGATTTTCGAGACCACATTTTTCTGGATGCGGCTGAATTTTCGGGGTGTTTGAAAAACGGTTGGGGAGAAGGGTTTGAAGAGCAGTACTTTAGTGGTGATCTTCTCAGGAATAGGATGCTCAATGAGATGTTTTCAGAGATAGTTCCACCGATACTCCATGAAGATGACCTAAATGCGATGTATTACTCGATTGAGAATCGTACTCCTTTTTTAGACACTGATTTGTTTGAATTTAGCTATACCATTCCTACGAAACATCTCATTCGGGACGGGTTTACGAAAATAATTCTACGTGATGCGATGTCAGGCATTGTCCCAAATAGTATCTTGTCAACGAGGAAAAAGATTGGATTCAATGCCCCCATCTTTTCATTCCTAGACATCAGAGATCCAGAGGTAATGTCGTATCTTTTAGATGACAGTCCAATTTTTGAACACGTTTTCAGGTCTCGCATCGAGGAGATGCTATCCGGGCGGAAGGTTTCGGAAGCAGAGAGTAAATTTCTGTTCTATTTTCTTAACAGCAAGATCTTTCTTGAGAATAACATTGCGTAAGATGATGATATGCGGGTACCAGTAAGGTGATAGGTTCGATGAGCTGTTACATTTTCTTGAATCGGATAAACCTTCTGATACCGAAATTGGGTATCTTTGAAGCTTAGACAAAAGTAATGCTAGAGGTAGGGGTTATAAATTATGGTTTGGGGAATCTAGCATCGGTTGCAGGAGCGATAGAAAAGGTTGGGCATAAGGCGGTAGTAACCAGTGATGCGAAGATATTAAACTCGATGGACAAACTAGTCCTGCCAGGGGTTGGAGCCTTTGGTGATGGGATGGAAAAGTTGAGAAAACTGGAGTTAATTGATCCATTAAGCGAGATGGTATGTGAAGATGGT
The DNA here is from genome assembly GCA_964602845.1 of uncultured Dehalococcoidia bacterium. Classification (GTDB taxonomy): domain Bacteria; phylum Chloroflexota; class Dehalococcoidia; order Lucifugimonadales; family UBA826; genus CAZRSW01. The sequence goes on from CAZRSW010000014.1 coordinate 20,039, forward strand.
AAAGCGATTCTCGGAATTTGTTTGGGCTCGCAGTTGTTGACTCACCGAAGTGACGAATTTGGAAGCCACGAGGGCTTTGGCTGGGTGCCAGCCGAGGTGCGATTGCTTAAACCATCTGACAGTTCTCTTCGCGTTCCGCATGTGGGTTGGAATGATTTGTTTATTAAGAGAGAAAGTGTGTTGTTCACGGGATTGTCCAGCACTCCGCTATTTTACTATGTACACAGTTATTACATTGAACCCATAGAATGTAAGATTATCCTTGGCGAGTGTGACTACGGGGTGAGGTTCGTTAGCGCTTTCCAACATGACAATATTTATGGAACTCAATTTCATCCGGAGAAAAGCCAGCTAGACGGCTTGAAGTTGATCAAGAACTTTATTGAACTGACCTGACTGACTTGTTAAGAAAGCGTTTGATTACTGTGTTGACGTTTAATGATGGGGTTTTGTTTCGGACTAAATTGTTCAATCCCGATTACAGGTATACCCTCAATTTTGTTGATACTTGGTCCGTCGATGAAATAGTTGTCCTTGACGTGACAAGACCAGGTCAAGGTGATAGGGAAAATTTCCATAATGTAGTTGAGAACCTCGCAAGGCGCTGTTTTGTCCCCCTAGCCGTGGGTGGTGGTATACGCGATTTGTCGGATGTCCGAATCTTACTGGGGTTAGGAGCTGATAAAGTCGTTGTTAATAGCGGGGCTGTTGAACGGCCAGAGTTAATCAATGAGATATCCCGTAAATATGGATCGCAATGCGTAGTTTTGTCCATCGACGCAAGGAAAACAAAAGATGGTTCTTATGAGGTTTTCAGCCACGCAGCGAGTAAGGCGACTGGGCTTGATCCGGTGCTTTGGGCTAGGCAGGGCAGTGAGATGGGGGCAGGTGAAGTGTTGATAACCTCCATAGAGAGGGATGGATGGCTCCAGGGTTACGACTTGGAATTGTGTAATGGAGTTTGTGAGGGGGTATCTGTTCCTGTACTCATCCTGGGTGGAGCTGGTAATTGGAAGCACCTTGCTGATGGATTTGAAAATACCGCCGCCGCCGCAGTATGTACTCAGAATATTTTTCATTTCACGGAGAAGAGTGTCCGAAGCGCTAAACAATTTCTACATAAACGAGGTATTGATGTCCGACTCTAACAATCTGATTGGAAACCACTTGATTTATTGCAAAACTTGTCTGATGACAAACACACGACCGCGTATCGAGTTTGATTCTCAAGGCATTTGCAATGCTTGCAGAAATGCAGAAAATAAACAAAAGATTGACTGGTCTGCGAGGCGTGAAGAATTTATAGAATATGTGGATCGTTACAGAGCCACATCTGGTCCGTACGACTGCGTTGTGCCTTGGAGTGGGGGTAAAGACTCTTCCGCAATCGCGCACAGACTGAAATTTGAGTTTGGGTTGAATCCTTTACTAGTCACTTTTTCTCCTTTGATGCCAAACGATGTTGGCACACATAATCGTGAGCAGATGATCAATCTAGGGTTTGATCATCTGATGGTGCGCCCTAACCAGAAAGTCAGCCGAAACTTGTCCCGTCGGTTCTTTGTTGAGAGAGGGAATCCTAAAATACATTGGGATGCCGGCATTAACGCGGTTCCAGTCCAGGTGGCTATCAACTATGGGATACCATTGATCTTTTATGCGGAACACGGTGAGAGTGAATATGGCGGTCGAGTGCTAAGTCATGATTCAAACAAGTTCAGAGACTTTACTGAAGTCATTGAACATCAAATTGGCGATGATCCCCTCAATTGGGTTGACGGTGAAATTGGAGAGGCTGAGCTGGCGCCCTATATTTATCCGGATATGGATCATATTGAATCAGCCGGCATTAAGGTCATGTATTTTTCGTATTTCTTCCGATGGAGCATGCTGGAAAACTATGATTATATTAAGGACAAGTTCGAGTTCCATACTAATCCCTATGGCCGGACCAACGGCACTTTTACCGATTTTGATAGTTTGGATGACAAAATTGACAATCTGTATTATCACATGCAGTTCGTCAAATTTGGATTCGGTAGGGCTACGAGAGATTCATGTAGGATGATACAAAATGGCCAAATGACTCGAGCGGAGGCCCTTGAACTGGTACTCAAATATGATGATGAGTTTCCAGGGCACTATCATAACGATCATCTGGAATATCTTGGAATGGGGGAGAATGAGTTTCAGGATATTTTATATAAACATCGGAATGAAGAAATTTGGGATTTATCTAAATCCGTACCTAGATTGAGATCGTTCCCACGGAGGCAATATGGCAACTGACATATTCCCATGCGATGTTTGTAATGCTAACGACAGCGTCTTGATCCCAGAAGCTGCATACTACAACGATGGTACGGAAATTCATGTATGCAAGCAATGTGGGTTTGTTTATACACCTTATAGGCGCTCTGCTCAGGAAATTGCGGATATTTGGAGCCATAAAATTTACGGTCTGGCAGACGGCGATGGGAATTGCAGAGGTGAATTGGGCATCGGACCGATGGAAACATATTCAGCGCTAACCCCATTCGTTAAAGCAAGGCATGCATTTGTCTTGGAATTCATCTCGCAAAACATCGGTTTAACAGATGTGAATCTATGTGATATTGGAGCAGGTCAAGGAGAATTTCTCGAAACCGCTCGCCGAGAATATGGATCGATTGTTTTTGGCATCGAACCATCTGCTGACAATTGTGAAAGGATGAAAACCAGGGGAATTGAATGCTTCCAAGGTATTGTAGAAGATTATGAATTTTTAAGAAATCAAGAATTTGATATCGCTACAATTGTCTGGACATTGGAAAACTGCCATTCATCGAGAAACATGGTAAACGCCGCTTATGAGATCCTCGGAGATGGGGGCTGTCTTGTCGTTGCTACAGGAAGCCGAATTCTTGTACCATTCAAGAAACCACTCCAATATTTTTTTAACCCTAAGTTGCCTCAAGATACTCATCCGTTCTTTTTTTCGGCCAATAGTTTAAGGCGTTTGCTTGGGAGTTCTGGGTTTGAAGTCATTCACGTTAACAGGTTTGTCGACAGCGATTACTTGGTGATGATTGGTCGTAAATCCAAGAATATAATTCCAAGAAAGTATCAAGGAGACGACTACAGAGACGTTTTACATTTCTTTGAAAGATGGCATATTGAAACTAGTAGATATTTCACAGATGATGCGTCGCTTTCGGACTGGATTTAATTACTCAAAAGTTCTCTTAAGAAATGCCTGAAACATTAGCTATTATGGGTGGAGATCCTATTATTAAGGGAACCCTACCAACATACAAATCTATTGGTGAATGTGAAATTGCCGCTGTTTTGGAAGTCTTGGAGTCCGGAAACCTCTCTGGTTTTTTTGGGAGTCCAGGTGAAAAATTCTTGGGTGGGCCCAAAGTGCGGGAATTTGAGAGGCTTTGGTCCGAAACATTTAATGTAAAGCATACGATTTCCATGAACTCTGCTACCTCAGGTTTGTATGCGTCGATGGGAGCCATTGGAATCAGTCCTGGTGATGAAGTAATAGTTCCCCCATTCACTATGTCTGCCACGGTCATGGCACCTTTGATATACGGTGGTATACCCGTGTTTGCTGACATTGAACCTGAAACTTTTTGTTTGAACCCAACTTCAGTAGAACAATTGATTACAACAAAGACAAAGGCAATAATCGCAGTAAATTTATTTGGTCATCCTGCTGAACTAAGTAGGCTCAAATCTATTGCCGAACGAAATAATTTGTGGCTCATTGAGGACAACGCCCAAGGGCCTTTATCGATGGAGGGAGACTCCCTTTGCGGAACTATAGGAGATATCAGTATTTTCAGTTTGAATTACCACAAGCATATACACACAGGTGAAGGAGGGATGTGCTTAACGAACGATGATGAATTAGCGCAACGCCTTCAATTGATCAGAAATCATGGTGAAAATGTAATTGAAGACAAAAAAATTGGGAACCTTAACAACATGGTGGGTTTCAATTATCGGATGACGGAATTGAGTGCTGCGGTAGGTATTGCTCAATTGTCAAAGATACACCAACATGTTACGAGCCGAGAGTCAGCCATGACAAGACTAAGTTCCGAACTTCACGATTTAGAGGGACTTACACCACCGGTGGTCAGAGAAGACTGCAGGCATGTTTATTATCAGTGGGCGCTCAGGTTTAATGAGGAATTGATTGGTGTCAGCCGGGAAGTGTTCAGCAAGGCTTTAGAAGCCGAAGGGTTCCCGCATTTCCTAGGATATGTCGAACCGTTATACCTGCTACCTGTATTTCAAAATTTAACTTTCATGGGTGATGAGAATTTCCCGTTTAATTTAGGTTCATATGAATACAAAAAGGGTTTATGCCCAGTAGCCGAAGATATGTATGAGAATCAGCTAATTCTCTTTGAGCCGTGCCCGTACGATCTCACAGACGAACTTGTTAGTAAACTCATCAAATGTGTAAGAAGGGTCTACGAAAATAGGAATGAATTACGGGTGCGCTTTTAAGAGGGCAAAGAGTTGTCTGTGGAACATGGTTTAAGTGTTGTTGCTAGTATAGAGGCTCGGATGTCATCTTCTAGGCTGCCCGGTAAGGTTTTGGCCGACGTCAGATCATTCCCTGCCCTCACTAGATTGCTTAGGAGACTAAGGTTTTGTACGAGTCTTGATGATATTGTATTGGCCACATCGGATAATCGGGCCGACGACCCTTTGATAGAGTGGGCTGATAATGAAGGAGTGGCCGTCTTTAGGGGGAGTGAAGATGATGTTCTATCCAGAGTAGTTGGGGCTCACATTATGATGGGATCAGATGTCATTGTAGAAGTCACTGGAGATTCAATTCTCTCGGATCCTTCAGTTATAGATATGGGTGTTGATATCTATATGAATGGCAACTTTGACGTTGTTTCAAATACATGGAATATTTCATATCCCATGGGCGTTGACGTACAAGTTTTTGGGTTTGACATACTTAGTCGTTTGAACGAACAAACACTGGATGAATCGCTTAGAGAGCATGTAACGTTATATTTTTACGAACACCCGGAACTTTACAAGATCTGGCACCTTATGGCTCCGGACCACTTGCGTGCCCCAGAATATAGATTTCAATTGGATTATATAGAGGATCTCAAATTCGTAAATGAAATATATAAGTTGCTAGAACCAACTTATGGCGACAGATTCGGAGTGAAAGAAATACTAGCTGAAATTCGGAAGGATCCAGCTCTGGCCGAAATCAATATGCACTGCCAGGAAAAACCTCTGAGATGACCAGGCCATTTCGAACCGCATTAATCGGTTTCGGTAGGATAGGTTCGACATATTCAGAGGATCCTAAGATAAAGGAATACTTTAAATATGCTACTCATGTTGAAGTATTGGAAGAACATCCTTTATTCGAATTGGGTGCTGTAGTAGACACAGATGAACAGGCTGTAAATCTTGCAAGGCAGCGTCTAAAGAAGGCTCAAATTTCATCTGACATCGAAGAAATAGCTGCAAATTATGATCCTGAAATAGTTGTTATTGCAACGCCACCGAATGTGAGAATGGGGATAGTGGATTGCTTCCGCAATCTTCTCGGTGTGGTAGTTGAGAAACCCCTTGGCAGAAACGCAAAAGAGGTGATAACGTTCCTGGATGAATGTGGCCCTTTAGGTATTCTAGTTCAGGTAAATCTATGGCGGCGAGCCGACACCTTTTACCGAGAGTTGTTAGATGGAGGGCTCACGGAGTTAATTGGAGAGCCCCAGGCTGTATTTGGAACTTATGGTGGTGGGCTATTAAATAATGGTTTACATCTAATAGATTTTATGAGGATGCTCTTAGGGGATATAGATAGTGCCCAGTGGGTGGGATCGGTTAAAAGTTCTGGAGACAAAGGACATTCCTTAGAAGACGTTGACCCCGCATTCACTTTAGTTGCTAATTCTGGTTTGCCTATGGCTGTACAGCCGTTAAATTATAAATATTACAGGGAAATCAGCCTTGAGGTATGGGGCCAAAAGGGTAAGTTAATGTTCGCAAATGAGGGTCTAACTAACCTATTTTTCCCGAGGAGACCCAATCGGGGTCTGAGTGGAACAGAAGAGATTGCCTTGGAGGAAGGGCGCCGGATTTGTCCGACGGTTGGCGACTCCATGTATAGGATGTATGACAATCTAGCATCGACAATTAAAGGGGATTCTCTTCTATGGAGTTCTGGAGACTCGTCATTGATGAATTCAAAAGTTATTGATGCTTTGAAACTGTCCTATTCTAGAGATGGAATTTCTGTCTCCGTAGAGTGAAGAGGGATAACTAATCTTGGTGGATATGTTAATTGTCTTGGAGGATCCGGGAGCAGCAAATTTCATATTGCCAATTGTTCCGGAATTAGTTGGAAGAGGATTGTCCACAAAACTGGTGGCGGTATCATCGTTGCAAAATTACCTTAGAGAACGAGATGTGTTATTTGATAACTTACCGGAGTCATGGTCACAAGAAGAGACATTGGATCATTACGCTCCCAATATTTTCCTAGCAGGGACAGCCGAGAACAGAAATTCTAAGGTATTAGCAATGATTTCAGAGGCTAGAGCGAGAGGTATAACAACAATAGCAGCGGTTGATGGTCCAGCCAATCCTGAAATGCGGTTTAAAGGAACTTCAAAGTCTCCCCTCACCTATGCACCCCATTGGTTGATATTACCAGATGAGGATATTCGTCAATCTTATGTCAGTCTAGGGTATTGCCCTGAAAGGACGTTTGTTAGCGGATATCTGCAAATATTAGGGTTGCTGAAGGATGTAAGGCGATTTCCCATTAAGGATGTCCCGGCCTTGCGGAGTTCATTAGTTCCAGACGCTGCTGAAAGGAAAATAGTCACGTTTGCGGCGGAGGTGTCTGATGGCCTAGATTCAGGAGAGTTTCAGTACTCTCCTGAATACACAATGGTTGGATGGGGTACTAGTCAGCTAAGGACCGAAATTGTCATCGAGGAATTTTTGGATGCAGTGGATTTCATGAGCCCTAAACCTTACTTGGTGCTGAGGCTTCATCCTAAGAACACGATAGATGAATTCTCAAGATACACGAATCATTTTGACTTGGTAAGCGGTCATGGTCCGACAATTGGACTAAGTCAGGTGTCAGATCTAATGGTAGGTATGACCTCGCTTATCTTACTAGAATCTGCCATTCTGAAAACGCCTACATTATCGATTCTGCCTAGGTTGAGTGAGGAAAGATGGGTGCCTGGTATTCAGCAACGTCTGGTAAAAAAAGTAACCACAAGAGAAGCCCTTAGATCGGTTATGAACGAAATTTGCCTCTCGTGGGATACTCTGCAATCTAGCAATGAAGTAGACGAAATGTTCTATGAGGAGTCTTTGAGTAAATCCGTTGATTTTATCTGTGAACGGTTGGGTGACCATAAGGGAGATATTAACTCTGAGATGCTGTGTGGCTAAATCTCGGCCAATAGATACGGGTCGGTTACGTATATTGCCTTTCCTACCCGAATATGTAACTAGTAGGTACATTAGCTGGCTAAATGATCCCGACGTAGTTAGATACAGTGAGCAACGCCATAAAGAGCATACTTTGGATTCTGTTGAATCCTATATGAGAGCATTTGAAAATTCTCCAAACTATTTTTGGGCTATATTCACCAAACAGCATCTGTGTCATATAGGAAATCTGACTGCTACTATTGACCCGGCCAATCTGGTTGCAGATTTGGCGATCATGATCGGTGAGAAAATGGCTTGGTCTAAAGGTTTTGGAAGTGAGGCTTTCACAGCAGTTTCACAATATCTCCTGGATGAAGTTGGGATGAGAAAGGTAACTGCAGGTACCCTGGCCGAGAATAAATCAATGATCAGATTAGCCGAGAAGGCTCAAATGATCAAGGATGGCATGCGATCTGAACATATGTTGTTTGAAGATCGGCCAGTGGACCTAATTTATTTCGCGAAATTTCGGTGATGGCAAGATCTATATGTGATCGTAACTTGCATATGTTAAAAAACATGATTTATTGGAAAGTAATACTATGACAATGTTTAACAATCTTAAATATTGTGTTCGTTGCTGTATTCCTGAAACGGAAGAAGGCACTTCTTTTGATGAGTTTGGTTGCTGCCAGGCTTGCAGGTCGTCTGAGGAAAAGATACACATTAACTGGGTGGATCGTGAACGCCATCTTAGGAATATTCTAGATAAGGCCAAGGAAAGTGCAGGGACTAATTACGATTGTATTCTTCCTATAAGCGGAGGCAAAGACAGCACATTTCAAATGCACATGTTGGTCAATGTCTATGGTATGAAGCCCTTGGCTGTGACCTACAGCCATAATTGGTATAGCGAAATCGGCTGGTACAATCTGGTCAATGCTCTGGAAAAATTTAATGTAGATCACATTATGTTTACTCCCAATCGTGGTCTAGTAAACAAATTGGCGAGGCAGTCTCTTTTTGCAATAGGTGACGCTTGCTGGCACTGCCATGCTGGAGTAGGTTCCTTCCCACTCCAAATTGCCGTTAAATTTGGTATTCCACTGCTAGTTTACGGAGAACCTGCTTCGGAGGGACATGGGTTTGCCTCATATAGCGAACCTCGGAAATACGACAGAGACTATTTCACTGAAGTTTCAGCAAAAAAAAAGCCCGATGAGATGATAACTGACGATATTTCGGCAAAAGATATTGATCCCTACCAGCTTCCTTCCTATGAGGAAATAGAAAGTTCCGGGGTTAAAGGAATCCATCTTGGCGATTACATTTTTTGGGATGATGAGCGCCAAATGGAATTTGTCCGTGATACTTATGGTTGGCGAGAGACAGAAATGGAGGGTAGCTATAAGGGCTACAAGAGCGTGGAGTGCATAATGCCGGGGGTTCATGACTTCACGTGGTATTTGAAGCGCGGTTACGCTAGAAGTAGCGCCCAAGCTAGTGTAGATGTAAGGAATGGGTTAATGTCACGTGCGGAAGGATTTGAACTAGCTAAGAAATATGATCCCGTGAGACCGGAGGCCCTCGACTATTTCTTGAAAATCACAGGTCTAAGTGAAGAGGAATTTTATAAGGCTATGGAGGAGCATAAAGTCAGTCAACTTAAGGGTGTTGACCTGCCTGTTTTGCCTAAGTCGAGATCGCATTCTGAGAAGATTCTCCCGATCGCACAGCAGATTGTTGATAAATTTAATACTGGGATAGTTGATCCACCTAAACAGGCCTTAGGGCAAAATCCTGTAAAACAAACGAACTCAATAGAAAACTTGACGATCAATGGAATTATTCAAGGATATAAAGCAGGTGACTTTACCCCTGTCGATATAGCACAAGTGTCCATTGATAAGTACAGGAGTGTTGAACCGAGAAGTAAAGCATGGGTGATTTTCGATGAAGAAAAACTTATAGGGCAAGCAGAATTTGTTAAAAAAAGAATCATAGATGGTGAACCTGTTAGGTCTCTTGAAGGCATACCTTTGGGGATAAAAGATGTATTTAATACCAGAGATTATCCCACGCAAATGGGCAGCCCTCTTTGGGAAGGATTTACTCCTGGCAATGATGCTCGTGTGGTTGACAGTTTGAGGCGTTCAGGAGCAATGATAGCTGGCAAAACTGTAACGTCTGAATTTGCTGTTCATGCCCTTGGTAAAACTATTAATCCTCATGACGCTTCACGTAATCCAGGAACTTCTTCCAGTGGCTCTGCAGCTGCGGTGGCTTTGGGTATGGTCCCTGCAGCAATAGCTACTCAAACCGCTAGCTCTATTGTAAGGCCCGCTAGTTATTGCGGAGTGTATGGTTGCAAACCTTCTTTTGGGCTTGTACCCCGCACTGGTATTTTGAAGACTACGGACTCACTCGACAGTATTGGATTCTTCTCAAGATATGCCGAAGATATCGAGCGTATTTTTGATGTAATCAGAATACATGGAACCAACTATCCGATCTCAAATTCCGCATTGAGTGATTTGCGCAGACAGAGCAAGCCGCCCGGGGAGGCCTGGAAGGTTGCTTTAGTAGAAACACATACTTGGGACTTTGCCGAAGACTATGCTAGGCAATCATTTCTTGATTTCGGGAAAGTCCTATCAAATCAGGAAAATATTGAAGTGGACTACATTGAATTACCACCCAAATTTTCTGAGGCACATCAAATACACGCAACGATTTATGAGCGTAGCCTCGCAAATTACTTTAAGGAGGAATTTAGTCATGGGGATCTCATTTCAGGTGAAATTAACGAAATGATCGAGAGAGGTAATCAAGTTACACCAGACAAGTACAAAAATGCTATAAAAGATCAAGATTTGATGGTTCGACACATGGACCATCAAATGTCTAATTTTGACGTGATGATATCCCTAAGTACTGCAGGCGAAGCACCGCTACGGGAGGAAGCGGAATCTGATGATTCTGGCCTCATATGGACAATGACATATTTGCCAGTAATCAGTGCACCTGTTTTTACAGGTCCAAATGGTCTTCCATTTGGGGTCCAGCTTATGGCACGGAGGTACAATGATCCACTGCTCTTCCGCTTCATGGAATATCTTGGGAATGTGGGATTGATTCCTAGAGGTCCCAATCCTTCTGTCAATCCAGGGATTTAACTTGAACAGTAAACGGATGCGCCGGCCTAGCCCCATCCTCGCCAGCATAGTCAAGAGGTAAATTATATGACCGATGGGACAAAGATCCTTCTGTACAGTGATCGGTCTCCTAACAAGGAGATAGCTAATACACTGGAGAGAATCCACGGTTGGGAGATATATGGATTTCATCAGAGAAATACTCCAGAAGACTTGAAGAGTTCATATAGTAAGGCACTAGATCTATATTCTGTGATAGAGAGGGCAAAGGTTTCTCCAGTTCCTGACGATATAATTGATAAATGTAAGGCGATTGAAAAAGAATATGAGTTGAATTTATCAGATGTGATATCTGCTGATCGGCACTTGGGTGCTGGTTGGCTCACGGCGGGTTTGTACCATAGAGGAGCGCTATCTTTTCTACCATATGAAAAGCATCTGCAGTGCATTCATGACGTGTTTCTAGCCTTTCGGGAATATTTTAATGAGATCAACCCGTCTCTTGTGATTGATGACCAGGTTGGGTCCTATATTGGGGCTATCCTGTACGCAATATGTGCTAAAGACGGGATTCCGATTTATGCTTTGACTTCACTTGTCTATGGAAAGAACTATTACTGGCTACGGGAGAGGTCAGGAGTTGTTCCGGGGTTGGTGGAAGCGTATGAGAATCAAAAATTGTGCTTTGATGCTGCTGATGTCGCCGCGTATTAATTTGTAGGCACATCGGTCCTATCTGTTTGGTCCGCCACCTTGTCGAAGGGAGATATTACAAATCTAATTAAGCGGCTAGTTGTGTCCATAAGGAAACATGTTATTAGAAGGCTTGTTGCTCTCAAAAACCGCCAGGCTCAGCAAGGAACGGCCGAAGTTTACATATTGAACATCGTGAGATACCTTGTTCGAAATTTTTTGAATTTTCGTAAAGAATTGCGCCGTAAATACGACTCTATGGAGCAGATAAAGGATTCGAAATATGTGTATTATGCACTTCATTACGAGCCCGAAGCCACCTTAAATGGATTAGAGCCCCATTTTACAAATCAAATGTATGCCATTGAATTACTTTCCAAAAGCGTGCCCGTTGGGGTCGATGTACGAATTAAGGAGCATCCTGCTGGTGTTGGGAATAGGCCATCCAATTGGATCGACACAGTAGCTAAATTTCCCCGTGTCAAGCTGGTTCATCCCTTCGAAAATTCAATTGAATTAATCCGAGGATCTTTGGCAACTGCCACTATAACCGGAACCGCAGGATTAGAGGCAGCTTTGCTTGGGAAACCGGTCATAAGTTTCGGTCCGAATTATAGATACAATTTTGTTGACCATGTATGGCATGCCAACGACCTTCTGAGCCTCAGGAGTGTTCTGAAGGAAATTGAATCTATCAAAGATTTCAAGGGCTTAGAAAGAAATGGCAAAGTTTTGATGAAGGCTATAGACATGACATGTTTCAAACTCAAGGATCACATAGTTAATGAGAATTATCCAGCGCAAGAAACCGTTGAAGTCGTGGCCAACGAATTGTTGAGGTCAGTTGAACACGGCGAGGAGTTGAGATGATGTTGGGAGATATTTGTGACAATAAGGATTTGGATCAAATGAAGTTAGTACCTGTAGAAGATGCGTGTAATTAGCGGTTTCCAAAGAGTCGTGTTAGGGGAAATTAACGGATGGAAGTGTTTGGAAATATTTTTAAGCGAGAGTTTATGAATAGTAGCAAAGACCTTAGGGAAAGGTTTGTTGAATATTGGATTTATACTTTAAGACAATACTAATAACTGGTGGATCCGGTTCATTTGGAAGAAAGTTCACAGAATACGCTCTAAAGAATTTTTCACTTAAAAAATTGATAATTTTTAGTAGAGATGAACTTAAACAGAGTGATATGAGGTCGAAGTATGGAGGAGCCCCATTACGCTATTTTATAGGGGATGTACGAGATAGGGACAGACTTCAACGTGCAATGAGTGGGGTTGACTTTGTTGTTCATGCGGCTGCGATGAAGCAGGTACCTGCTTGTGAATATAATCCCAGCGAGGCTATTAAGACTAACGTGATAGGTGCTCAAAACGTAATTGACGCCGCTATCAGTCAGAGAGTGGCCAAAGTCATTTCTATAAGCACTGATAAAGCGGTAAACCCGATTAATCTATACGGGGCAACCAAGCTATGTGCGGAAAAATTATTTGTGAATGCTAACGCTTATTCGGGAGCTGGGAACACCAGTTTTGGCTGTGCTCGATATGGTAATGTGGTAGGCAGTCGGGGCAGCGTGGTGCCTTTATTCTTATCGCAAAAAAACACCGGTAAAGTTACAGTGACTGACGATCGGATGACAAGGTTTTGGATAACTTTGCAACAGGGAGTTCAATTTGTAATTAGGTGTCTAGGCGAAATGCAAGGAGGTGAAGTATTTGTTCCTAAGATACCGAGTATGAAAATAATTGACCTTGCTAGAACTATAGCGCCGGAGTGTGAAATGGAAATAATTGGCATTAGGTCTGGTGAGAAAATACATGAATTGCTTATCTCAAAAGATGAGGCTCGTCTAGCTGTGGATGTTGGAGATATGTATGTAATGTTACCTTCTAATCCACAGTTTAAGGGACCTGACTGGAGTCATGGGGCAGAAGTGTCGGAGGGATTTGAATATACTTCAGAGAACAACAGCCGGTGGCTAACTGAGGATGAGATCTTAGAGATAGTGAAAGGCTAGTTGAGTTGAGATCTAAACTAGCCTTGTATGGCGGAAGCCCAATAAGAGACTCCATGTTGCCATACGGCAGACAGTCGATTGATAATACGGATATCGAAGCAGTAGTCGATGTACTTCGTTCAGATTGGATTACAACAGGGCCAGCGGTCAAAGATTTTGAGCTGGAATTGGCGAACAAGGTCGGATCTGCCCACGCAGTTTCATTAAGTAATGGAACCGCTGCATTGCACGCATGCATGCACGTATTAGGCATCGGTCCGGGGGATGAAGTTCTTGTCCCCGCACTTACTTTCGTTGCCAGTGCGAATTGCATAATATACCAAGGTGGAACCCCTGTGTTTGTTGATGTTGAACCTGATACCTTGTTGATCGATCCAGTAGATGTCGAGAGAAAAATCAATTCAAAGACGAAAGCCGTAATAACCGTGGACTTTGCGGGACAGGCTTGCTCATATAGTTCTATCCTCCAGCTAACTGATGACCATAATATTCCTCTGGTGGCCGACTCGTGTCATTCCCTTGGAGGTAAATATCAAGGTAAGTCTGTCGGGACCATAGCGGACCTAAATGTTTTCTCGTTTCATCCGGTTAAGAGCATAACCTCAGGGGAAGGAGGCGCTGTAACTACCTCAAATGATGCTTTCGCTGATGACATCAGAAACTTCAGGAATCACGGTATCACGTCAACTCATCACCAGAGATCAACCTTGGGAGGGTTTGCATATGAAATGACTAATTTGGGGTTCAACTATCGAATGACTGACATGCAATGTGCATTGGTACTTAGCCAGCTCAACAAGCTAGAAGGATTCACGTCTCGGCGACAAGAAATAGCCTCTACATATGACGTAGCCTTTGCAGATATTCCCTGGCTTGAACCTGTGAAACGTAAAGCAGACGTACATCATGCTTACCATCTTTATGTTGTGAAAGTTTTGCAAGAGGAACTTGGTGTTGATAGAGACATGGTTTTTAAGGCCTTGAGAGCGGAAAACATTGGAGTAAACGTGCACTATTCGCCGGTGTATTGGCACCCCTATTACAGTGACCGGGGTTATAAAAAGAAGTGCTGCCCTGTAGCTGAAAAGTCATATAATCAAATCTTAAGTCTTCCAATTTTTCCAGCAATGACGAGCAAGGATGTAGAGGATGTCGTCTCAGCAATACGAAAGATTTCAGCAGGGTTTATGAACGGGTGACTGACCACATTCTTCCGGAAAATATTCTGTGAATCGAGACATATCAGTTCTTATTGTTGGCTATGGTTCAATTGGGGAAAGACACACTCGAAACTTACGCCAGCTTGGAATCACAAGGCTTTATGTTTGTGATCCAGACTCTTCGCGAAGGGAACATGCTTCAAAAACATTCGATGCCGTAACCTTTTCAAATTTTGAGGAAGCCATTACTAGTTGCCTTCCAACGGCTGTCGCAATTTGTACCCCGCCAGATATGCATGTCCCTCAAGCCATTGATTCCTTGTCGCGAGGAGCACATGTATTTGTGGAAAAACCTTTGTCAAATGATTTGCAAAGGATTGATGAGCTTCTCCGAGAAGCTGTTGAGGGTAACAAGATCATCCAGATCGGGTACAACTGGAGGTTCTCGAGGAGTCTAAAAAAAGTGGAGTCTCTGTTAAAGAGTGGGAAAATTGGAAGGGTATTGTCTGCCCGAGCTGAGCTAGGTCAATATCTGCCTGATTGGCGCCCTTCTCAAGATTATCGCCAAAGTTACACGGCTGATGCTTCTAGAGGGGGGGGCATAATCTTGGATAGCACGCATGAGATAGATTATCTTTTTTGGCTGCTTGGGGAAGTTACGCACGTGTATTGCATGTCAGGTACATTGAGCGATCTAGAAGTCAAAGCAGAAGATACAGCGGAAATAACAATGCGTTTTGCTTCTGGATGCATCGGGGAAATACATCTCGACTTTGTACAAAGAAGCCATGTCAGGGAATTCAAAATAGTTGGAACAGACGGTGCGATAACTTGTGATTTGACCGATGGCAAAGTGAGTATATTTACTGTGGAGCAAAACAAGTGGAAACACTTTACGATCCCCCTTGATCTGGATGGCATGTATATGGAGGAGATGAATCATTTCTTGACCTGTATAGAGCAATCCAAAACTCCAGTTGTTGATCTTTTTACTGGTTTCGACGTACTTAAAATAGCGCTGACCGCTCGACAATCAAGCGAGGGTCAACGACTTATGCCAGTGATGAATTGAATGGAATATGGTAGTTTAATGAGACCTTGTACGGCGGGTATAAATATTTGGTCTAAGAAAACGTATTCGTGTAAACCTTGGGGGGTTGGAGAGATCAAGATATCATGACCAATGACAATAATGCCATTATTTCTTCAACAGACTCTATTGATAGTTGGCAAAAGGGTCAGTTCCGTGAAGAAATAGCAAGGAGGGTCTCACTCCTTAGAAAGATTGGAGTTGGCCCTGGTGACAGAGTACTAATATTTAAGGATGCCTCGCTGGGCTTCTTCGCTGATTTATTTGCGGTTTGGCAATTGGGTGGATGCGTGATGTGTTTGAGTACTTCACTCACTTTAACGGAGCTATCGAATATTGAAAGTTTCACCTCCCCTAGATTGCTGCTGGTGGACAAAACGTTCTCATCCAATAAATCTATTGAAACACAGACAGTAGTCTCAGAATTGGAGGTGAATAAACATGCCACATATTTGCCTCCGGGATTTGGCAACTCAATTGATGATGATGCTTTGGTACTTTTTACCTCTGGAACAACAGGGGTACCTAAAGGGGTAACTCATAGTTATAGGTCAATTCTTTCCCGAGTGATGTTAAACAGAAATTTTATTGGCGATACGGTGCTTGAGCGAACATTGTGCTTTCTCCCAACCCACTTCGGGCATGGGCTTATCGGCAACTGTCTAACCCCTCTGTTTGCGGGCAAAAGGCTAGTTCTGTCCTCATTCAATGGTCTTAACGATGCATCCCGTCTTGCAGACCATATAGATGATTATGGGATTACCTTTTTGAGCTCAGTGCCTACAAATTGGGCCCTTGTTTTGAAAGCATCAGATTCCCCCGGTAAAGGGACATTGCGTCAGATATCTGTTGGCTCAGCGCCTCTTACAACTAATCTCTGGGATCAGATTATTGAATGGTCGGGGATCAAGAATGTGGTGAATATGTACGGAAGCACCGAGACCGCTAATTGGTTGGCTGGTGCATCTGCAGCTCGATTTGAGCCTAGCGACGGATTAGTGGGACAAATGTGGGGTGGATTGGCTGCTGTCATTACAGAAGACGGAGATGTTCAGAGTGAGGGAGAGGGAGAATTGATTGTACAAAGTCCTTCGTTGATGAAAGGTTACCTTGAGAACTCAAATCTAACAGGGGAGATTTTGAAAAATGGTTGGTTCAAGACAGGAGACAACGGAAGTGTTAGCGATGACGGCACGATCACTGTTGGGGGACGAAAAGATGACCAAATCAACCGGGCTGGTATAAAGATCCAACCGGAAGAGGTAGAATCAATGCTGGAGAAAAATGAATACGTCCAAGAGTCATGTGTTTTTGGTCTCCATGATAGTTTAAGTGGTGAGAAGGTCGCGGCTGCAATAATTCCTAATGCGGGCAAGAAAATCGACGCTGAAGAACTTAGGAAATGGTGTGCAGCTAGAATCCGACGGGAATGTATTCCGGAGAAATGGTTTATTGTCTCGGACATCCCAAGAAACGACCGTGGGAAAGTGAGTCGGCGTGATGTACGGGAACAACTGTCTCAATAGGATGTATCTTTAATGGATGCTTCGCCGTCATTGGGAGTTGAGCTGCAAACCAATAACTTCACGTTAAGGACTCTCAAATTCTCAGATGCCACTGGAAGATATGTTGGATGGCTAAATGATCCTGAAGTGAACAAATATCTGGAAATCCGCCATAGTAAGAACACACGCGATAGTGTCAAGCGTTACATTTCTTCTCACGACAATAAGTCCTCTTTTTTGTTTGGTATCTTTGATAAGAAGTCAGGTGATCATGTAGGTAATTATTCAGCAAGGTGTGACCTGATGCACCTTACCGCCACCCTTGGGGTGATGCTAGGAGATAAATCTTATTGGGGTAGAAGAATTATCTTGGAAACCAGGGCTAGGATCCTGGACTTTTTGTTTGGGGATGTAGGTATGATGAAGGTGCATGGCGCGTGCTACTCAAATAATTTGCCCGCCATATATAACTATAAGAAGCAAGGATTTACTTGCGAAGCTGTTTTGAAGTCTCACAGAATTAGTGGCAAGCGTAGAGTCGATGTTTTGATGTTTTCGATGTTAAGGGATGCTTGGGAATCTGAGTAATGGAAACTAAATGGATAGTAGTATCACAGTAGCTCGCAATCTTGTCGCTAGGGCCTTGGAATGTTCTGTTGATGGAATTGGCGAAGATTCTTCCATGGAGAATCTAGATGCATGGGACAGCCTCGGGCATATGAAGATTATTCTTGAAATTGAACAAACATTGGGGAAGGAACTCAAAACGGCCGAAATTCTATCTGTCGAGACAGTGCGAGATGTCGATCGTCTGATATCAATGAGTCACGGTCCGATTCGCACCTAGGGTAGTATTGGATTGGGAACCGACGCTAGGGTCGCGGCAATTGTTCAGTCGAGGATGAAGTCTTCCAGGCTACCCGGAAAAATGATGCTTGATATTTCTGGAAAGCCACTTCTAATGAGAACTTTGGAACGAGTGATAAAAATACCTGACATCAGTGTTATTGTGTTGGCGACATCTCCCGCGGAGGAAAATAAGGTGATTTTAGACTTGGCGGAGAGGATGGGAGTTATTGGATTTGTAGGGGATGAGGAGGATGTTTTAGATCGGTATTATAAGGCTGCTCGGTATGTAAAAGCTGACTCTGTTGTGCGTTTGACGGGAGATTGTCCTCTATTGGACCCAAACGTTTCCCACGAAGTTTTGGAGAGATTTCGTGTGGGGGGTCTAGATTATGCTTCGAATGTGACTCCTCCGACTTTTCCAGATGGTCTTGACACGGAAATCTTTTCTTTCGATGCCCTGGAATTCATTTGGCGAGAGGCTACATCGATGACCGATCGTGAGCATGTTACCCAGTTTATTCACAGACACCCCGAGAGATTCAAAACGGCCAATATCACTGCTTCGATAGATATGTCGAAGTTGCGTTGGACTGTCGACGAACCTGATGATCTGGATTTTGTGAGGGATGTGTATCGTGGGTTGCTCAAAAGAGGCTGTATTGGACTTAGTTATCAATCTGTATTGAGAGTTCTGGAAGAAGATGGCCTAAGAGATGCGTCATCAATATTTAGGCGTAATGAAGGATTAGAAAAAACCCAAATCCAGGAAAAATACGGCTCCAAATCTTAATGCTATCTGGCTGTTAAATGTAATAATGGCGGGCGAGTGTATGTATAAAAATCGATATGACCTGACAATGAAGGAGCCAAAACATCATTTTGGATTTGTGAGGTTGTAATAGACACGAGGCAGCCATTTATAATTCGTGCCGATGCGTCTCGCCGTATAGGGACAGGCCATGTGATGAGGTGCCTGGCCCTAGCCCAAGGGCTTCAGTCCGTGGGCGGCCCTGTTATATTTCTGAGCAATTGTCAGGATTCGTCTATTCTTGATCGGCTACGAGTTTCTGGAGTGAATATTAAGCAGATTTCCGAACCTCATCCGGATGCTTCTGATCTGAGATTGACTATTAAAACTATACGAGATGTGTCGGGAAATTTACCTCATAATATGATGCCATGGGTGTTGCTGGATGGATACAATTTTGACGAAACATATCATCATTCGATTATGAATACCGGAGCTAAGCTCATAATAGTAGATGATACAGCCCACCTATCGAAATATGAAGCAAATGTAATTGTCAATCAAAATACTTATGCGAGAGAATTGAATTATCAAGTTAATGAAGACGCTATTCTCTTGCTTGGTGCGGATTACGCCTTGCTGCGTAAGGAATTTCTTAGATGGGATGTAATGTCCAGGGAAATATCCGGGGATGCTAAACGCTTACTTGTTACGCTGGGTGGGTCGGACCCGGTAAATTTCACTCCTGTTGTCGTTAGATCTCTAAATCTAATCGAGAAACCGAAGTTTAAAGTTAGGATTATAGTGGGCTCATCGAACCCTAGGTTAGACGACATTGAGCATATAGCACAAGATTCATACCACGATATAGAAGTGTTGCAAAATGTGTCCGATATGGCTGCAATCATTGACTGGGCAGATGTAGCTATTGCAAGTTCAGGAACTGTAGTTTGGGAATTGTTACATATGGGGGTACCTTCGATTCTCGTCTCTCTCTCGAGTAACCAGGTCCGTGTGGCAAATGATCTTGCGTTAAAAGGAGTAGCGATAGACGCAGGTTGGTATGAGGATCTCGATGAGAGAGAAGTTTCTGAATATTTGGCGCAATTGGCGAGTCGGCCTGATCAACGCCGATGCATGAGTGAGATCGGGAAAGGGATGGTTGATGGAAATGGTGTTTGGAGAATTATCAGATCTTTGGGAATGGATTATAGTGGGTCGGATACTTAATCTGAAACATTAATGATTTCTACTGAAGTGATTCTTCGACAAGTCACATTTGATGACTGTGAGTTGTTGCAATATTGGAGAAACGATGATTTAACAGTTCACAACTCTATATCTCAGAGCAAGGTTCAACTTAATGAGCATAAAGCTTGGCTATGTCGGGTGATTTCGGATCCCAATACTCGGCTCTATATAGGTGAGATTGATGGACAACCCGTTGGAAGCATCAGATTAGAACTGTTGGACGATTACGCAGAAGTTTCTGTGACGGTGGACGTGAAATTCAGAAGGCGTGGTATTGGTACGCAGTTGATACGGAGTAGCTGTGCTTCGACACAAAAAAACAAGATTGTCGCGCACATAAGACCAGACAATCGACATTCTATAAGGGCGTTTGAAAGTGCGGGTTTTCGGTATGTGCGTAATGTTAAAATATGTGGAGTTGAATTGAAGAGGTTGGAGTTTTTCACAGATATTGGAAGATCTTGATACTAGGCTGTACTAAAGGAATGATGGATAATTTTGGATAAGAGTGTTGATCCTTTTATAGAAATCAATGGTAGAAGAGTTGGTAGTGGGCATCCCATTTACGTGATTGCGGAGATGTCAGCAAACCACAATCAAGATTATGATCATGCTGTAAGAATAATACATGCTATTAAGGAATCAGGGGCGGATGCCGTAAAATTGCAGACATATACCCCAGATACCCTGACAATTGACTGTGACAATGAAAATTTCCAAATAACTGGGACTCTCTGGAGTGGTCGTACTCTTTATGACCTGTACAGTGAAGCCTATATGCCTTGGGATTGGTACCCCAAATTGAAGGCTGTGGCAGAAGATATAGGCATAGATCTATTTTCGACTCCTTATGATCCATCAGCAGTTGAATTCTTGGAAGATATGGATATGCCAGTTTTCAAGATAGCCTCATTTGAAAATGTAGACCTTCCTTTATTGCGACGGATGGCACAAACGGGGAAGCCCATCATTATGTCCACTGGAATGGCAACGTTGTTTGAGATTGACGAAGGTGTTCGGACGATACGTGATTCAGGTGGCACTCAACTCGCACTCCTCAAATGTACTAGCGCGTATCCAGCTCCGCCGGAAGAGACTAATCTTAGGGCGATCTCTCATTTGGCGGATACGTTCGGATTACCTGTTGGTTTGTCAGATCACACTTTAGGGACGGCAGTACCAATTGCTGCGGTCGCCCAAGGAGCGTGCATCATAGAAAAACATGTAACTTTGAACAGAGGTATGGATGGACCGGACAGTCGATTCTCATTGGAGCCAGGCGAACTCAAGTTTATGGTGGATTCAATTAGGCTTGTAGAAAAAGCACTAGGGTCTATTAGTTACGGGGATGGTGAGGAAGAATCAAAGAGCAAAATGTTCCGTCGCTCCTTATTTGTGGTAAACGATATCAAGGCCGGAGATAAATTAACCTCTGAAAATATCCGTTCCATAAGGCCAGGGTACGGATTACATACTCGATATTTCGAGAAAATATTAGGCCGACGAGCATCAATGGATATTACCAGAGGCACTCCTCTGGATTGGAATTTGATTTCGTGAATGGAATAACATTTAGTTTTGTTTTGAGGAATACGCTGAATCATTTATTTAATCCCTTGTTTAGTTGCTTGGACATAAGGTGATCGTTCTGGTGTCCCCATGATTGAAGGAGGGGGTTAGTTTAATATTGACCCTGCCCTGCCCGGTTTCTTGCAGATAAATCGCTGTGACATTGACAATATGGGGATTAAAGTTGCAGGTAATACGGTTCTCCAGTCTGGTAAATCCATAAAGATTCGTTTGGATCTTAACCGCTACTATGGATGCTCTATCATAGTGACCGTAGTTCCCATAATTGAACCTCTTGCCGTGACCAAACATGGGGTTAGATCTTCGCGTATTGGAGTTGAATTAAGCGGATTAGAGCATCTCTAAATGGATCTGAATTAAAAGGAATCACAAATAATAAATTGGATTGATGATTTTCGACTTAGGAATGTGCCGTAAATGGTGGTATATCTAAAATGACTAGTTTGTCGCTGGATGTTAGAAATGTAAAAGTGGGTCATGAAGGCATACCTGACTTCTCGTGGCCAGTTTCACGTGGGCAAGTTGAATTAGTCAGAGATATGTTATCTAGGGAACTTGTTCAAATTGCGAAGGATAATGCCAAATCGGCTAGTACGAGTGCCAATCTTGTAAGCATACTTATGTTTCCTATAATCAACGAGGCGTTGACATTGTATCAAGCCCAGAACTTGGCAAATAATATGCCTTTAGATGAATCTGTTGCTATGTTTCCTGATGCCAGGATTTTGCCTGCACTTCTAAGTGGAGTCAGCCCCCGGCGCCCGCCTATCGTAGACACTTTACTTGCGGGTCCCACTCGTCATCCGCATTCATGGATTGATCCCCGATTGCTTCGCTCTCTCGGAAAGCTAAGAAGGAAACAAATGCCATCCTTTAGGTTCATGAAGTCTGATTCAACACGGGATATTGTTACTGTACAATGGACTCCTTTGACGATTTGGCATTCGAAGATTGTTAAAGAGCTTATAGACTACAGGCTTTTTTCAGAAATTGTGGTAAAACCGGATAGCTTATTTAGAGTATCCCTTTATAAATCCGAGGTTGCGGAGTCTGTTACCGATGTTATCCGCGCTAGCTTTTTGAAAGGTTCTCAAACTCTTGCGCCAAATTTGGTAGATTATTTCCAGCGTTGGGTGCGAGAGGCATGTGATTTGGTAACTGGATACATGGAGTCAATGCTCAAACCTGGGAACAACTTGCCGAGCCATGTTTGGACAGGGTCCGGTGGTGGAAATTGGACCCGAATGATAAGGCATGCCTGCCTCATGGCCGGCGGTAAGGTCACAGGTCACGACCACTCTACGGGATTTGGCCACTTAAAATGTGACGAGATAAACATTCTAGACTTCGAATCCTGCGATGTTTTTGTGACCACGAATAAGGCTCAAGTTAGTGGCCTAAAGAGAAACATAAAATCGGATTTACTTGTACCCGACTCCCCACCGGAAATTGTGTCATTGCCCAGACATGTAGAATCAAAACAAGTCCGTTTGGAACCAGATAGATCGATCATCAGGGAAGTAAAGAAGATTATGTATCATAGCTCGTTCTATAAGGGTGAAATGGTCCGATACGTGGTTCAAATGCCAGACCTCGTGCAATTGGATTGGGAGGCCCGCCTGTTCGAGCATTTATCTGAATGGGGGTATAGTGTTATTCACAAACCACATCCTGGAAGTATTGGACTTCCTTCCCGTGAGTTTTATAAGAAAAATGGGAGCAAATTGTTTACTGACTCGTTCGAAGAGGTTGAACCACTGGCAGACATGTTTATTTTCACAAGCCCAATGTCCACTCCCGTCATTCAGATATTGAAAGAGCAAAAACCAGCGGTTTTCGTCGACTTAGGTATTGTTGACTGGCAACCTGAAGCTTATGCATTGTTGAGGAAGAGATGTAATATAGTGGATGGTTGGTTTGACAGTAGAAACCGCGCTCAGGTCAATTGGAATGCTTTACATTCCGCGATCGAAACTGCACCGAACCACCAAAGTCGAGAGTTTTATGACACCTATTTTAAGATTGGAAATTGACTGTCGCAGGTAGTATTTAGGTGTGGAGCACAGATCACATCGCACTTATTTATACCCCAGAGAAAAATATAGTGTGGGGTTTTGGACAGCTCGAGTGTGGAGCGGGTTTTACAGATTCCAACGACTGAAAGGTTGATTTTGGTGGCGTAAATTGGATCCAGTAGAACGATTTAATTTAGTGGGTCTTTTCGATTAATATGATCACGGTTGGCTTTAGTTAAATATTGAGAAATATGAGTTATTTATGGAACGATATATAGTGCTAAATCCCTCACAGAAGAAATGTTCACTGGAGGAATATAGTTGAGAAGAACTAATAAAAAATCGCGGTCTGGATCAAAATATTATGAAAAGGCAAAAAAGTTTATCCCGGGAGGGACTCAATTATTATCAAAGAGGCCCGAAAATATTCTTCCTGGATATTGGCCAAGTTTCTATGAATCTGCCAAGGGTTGTGAAATTAGAGGGATGGATGGAAGATCCTATGTAGACCTCAGTTATGGAGGGATTGGAGCTTGTATTTTAGGGTATGCGGATCCAGATGTTGATAACGCCGTGATCAACTCCATACAGAAAGGCGTAGCTACAACGTTGAATTGTCCGGAAGAGGTGGAACTCGCTGAATTACTTAGTGATATTCATCCCTGGGCAGACAAGGTTAGGTACGCTAGATCTGGGGGAGAAGCGATGGCAATTGCGGTTAGAATATCCAGAGCGTATTCAGGCAAGGATAAGATCATATTCTGTGGATACCATGGCTGGAGTGATTGGTATCTTGCGGCAAATATTTCCTCGGATGAGGCTCTCGACCCTCACCTTTTGCAAGGCCTTGAACCTAGAGGTGTACCTAAAGGTCTTGAGGGTACTGCCCTACCATTCAGATACAACGAGCTAGAAGAATTGCAGAATCTATTGGAATTTAATCAAGGTGATGTCGCCGCTGTGGTGATGGAGCCCACAAGGTATAGTGCGCCAAAACCGGGTTTCCTGGAGGGAGTTAAGGATTTAGCTAAGGAACATAATGCGGTTCTAGTGTTTGATGAGATAACCACAGGGTTTCGTGAATGTCCCGGAGGTATTCATCTGAAATATGGTGTATATCCAGATATCGCGGTCTTTGCGAAGTCTATAAGTAATGGTTATGCCATGTCGGTGGTCTTGGGTACGTCAGATGTGATGGAGGCTGCTCAGAGCACATTTATAAGTAGTACTAGTTGGACGGAGCGGATTGGTCCAACTGCTGCACTGGCGACTATCAAAAAACATATCAGGGAGGATGTTTCGACTCACCTTCGTAACATTGGCACTATGTATCAGGAGGCGGTATCGGAGGTTGCAAATATGGTTGGGTTTCCACTTGTAGCTACGGGAATTCCGGCTCTTACGCATGTGGATTTTAAGTGTGAAGACCCACTTGCTGTTCGTGGTCTTTTCACGAAGAAGATGTTGAGCAGAGGCTATCTGTCGATCAATCTGTATTACGCTATGTATGCCCACAGGGAGGAACACATACTTGCATATGCTGATTGTCTCAGAGAAGTATTAGAAGAGCTCATGGTTGCTATTGATACGGGTACGGTTAGAGAGGTGTTGAAGGGTAATGTTCCAACACCGGGTTTTCAAAGGTTGACATAGGTATAAATGGTTAGGGATATAGTTGTAGATGATGAGTTGCGGGAATCCGTTGAGACTTTTCGTAGGCTTCAATAACCCATTCATATATGGAACAATATTTCGTATGAACACAACTGAACTGCTTCAGAGATTAAAATTCTCGTCACAATAGAATAAATCGGCGTATTTGGCATGAATGTCTTGATAGTGAGCAGTAAATATCCGCCGGAATATTCCGGGTCTGGTAACAGAGCGCACCATACTTATCTAAGATTGCATGACAGGTATGGTATCGATTTTCAAGTTATGACCGGATCGGAAATATATGAGACATCACGTTCGTATTTACTTGATGGTGTTTTCGTAAAACGTATCTCAAAGAGGAAGTCATACCGGGGTGAAGCTGTGTTTGCCCTTGGGTTCTTCAGAAGTTGTAAGAAATTACTTGCTCAACGGCTTGGTTATGTTAGGGAATTTTTCCCAGCATTTTGGTATCTGTACAAGATCAGACATAAATTTGATCTTATACACATCTTTGGTCACGTCACAGTTACAGACGCGGCCATATCATTTGCGAAGATATTTAGGAAGCCAATTATAGTTGAATTGACTTCTGATCGTAAGACTCCGTGGCCAAATGAAATGAGGCTCATTAAGTGGGTATGGGGAGGGGATTTACCAAAGGGAACCCAAATCATTTGCATTTCTGAACGTCTGAAAGATATGTGCGTAAGACACGGTGTTAACACGAATATATGGACTAGGCCTAACCCCATAGATGTAAATCGATTTAAGCCACTACAGGGGCAACGTGATAAATTGCGGCTTCAGCTAACGAAGTTTGATTCCAGTGACATGGTGATAGTTAATATTGGCAAATTCAATCCTAATAAGAATCAGATATTCTTGGTAGAGGTATTAAAGTACCTACCCACGGTGTATAAACTGATATTGGCAGGACCGTTGTCGGAAGCTGGACCGTACCAACAACGTGATCAAGAGTATTTTAACTCGATAGTGAGAAAGGTTGAGAGATATGGGCTTGAATCTAGAGTGGAATTAAAATCAGACTTTTTGAGCAACCCGGAACATTTCATGAATTTGTCAGATGTTTATGCTATATCCTCACTTAGTGAGGGACTAGGCACCCCTTTGATAGAGTCGTTGGCGTGTGGAACTCCTGTTGTTGCTTGTGCCATGGAAGGTATAACTGACAAATGGATAGTTAATGGCCGAAATGGTTATGAGAGCGGCAGAGATCCTCAAGAATTTTCAAGATTTGTTGTGCTGGCATCTCAAATTGGGAGAGATTCTCTTTTGAGATGTAGCGAGTCTGTTAGTGATTTAGCGGCCGAGGAAAAGGTTGATGAAAAATATGCCTTAATTTTGTCACAAACAGCCAATATGGGAACTGGAAGAGGTCTGCGTAAGTGATCAAGGTAAGTCAAAAAACGGACCAGGGAAATTGAAAGAATTTTTCTCATTCCTAGGTTTCCTAAGATCTTTTATTGGGTACAAGCTTTATGTTTGGTTTGCATTGATCCTTTTTGCGGCCTTACTTGATGGCATGAGTGTGGGGTTTTTTTTGCCTATATTGGAGTCCGGAACAGGTTCCAGCCAGTTGACGGAGAATATTAACTCTGCAGCTTCATGGATCGGAATAGACTACAGTCTTCCATTAGCGTTGCTCTTAATGGTTGGTATGTTTATATTAAGAACCTCCTTCTTGATCTATCAGGAGATTTTTTCCAGCAGGTTGGTCACGGGTCTTCTGTCTACGACTAAGAAGAGGCTTGTTGACAATATATTTTCAGCAAATTACATTTTTTTTGCTTCGCAAGAAATAGGTTATTTTACCAATGCCGTAACTATTGAATACAACAATACAATATTTGCCTTCAGGTCCTGTATGCGGATGCTGGTATCTTTTGGGTTTACTTTCATATACATATCTTTACCTCTCTGGATCAGCCCCTTCGTCACGACTATCGTTGTCATAAGTGGTTTACCGCTTATCTTGTTGATAAGGAAAATCAACCGTATCACTCGGGATTATTCCATCAGATCAACTAAGAACAACGAGGCTTTACAGTCCGGGCTGATCCAATCACTGACTAACTTTAAGTATCTCAAATCCACAAATTCTACGCCTAGGATTATTGGGCGCGTGAGTGGGGCGATAAATGAACAGGCCCATATCCTGTTTCGTCAATCTGTTCTTAACGCTTTTACTAGCAAGACAACAGAGTTGGTAACTATTTTATTGGCGGCAATTGTTCTTTTTTATAACGTCCATATTATGGAATATGAACTGGTCAAGGTGTTATTTCTACTATTTCTTATCAGGAGAGCGGTTGGGCATGCTTTTTCTGGATATGCAGATTATCGGGTTTTTGTAGGGGCTGCCGGTAGTATTCAAGTCTTCAATAAACTAGAGAGGGAGTTGGATGACAATCGTGAGATTGACAATCCCGAGGGTCTAATGCCAGATTTTTCGCAAACCATAAAGCTTGATAATGTGTACCAGAGTTACGACGGAAGTACTTTAGTGTTGAAAGGAGTAAGTTTTGAGATACCACCACGTTCAATCGTTGCTATCGTTGGTGACTCTGGGGCAGGAAAGACTACCGTCGCGAGCCTACTGACGGGGCTGATAAAACCGGACGAGGGTTCTATCAAATTCGGCAACGTCGATTCTGGAGGGATCAACCAAAAAAATCTCAGAAGCTTGATTGGCTACGTAACGCAGGAAAATGTTATTTTCACAGATTCGATAAGGAATAATATCAATCTTTGGGAAACGGAAAATGAACTATCAGGCCCAGATGATAAAAAGATGGAGTCAGTGCTGGATAAGTCTTTACTGCAAGATTTCATTGACAGTCTTCCGGACGGATTGGAAACTCCATTGGGGGACAATGGGCTGAACATTTCTGGAGGCCAACGTCAGCGGATTAATATTGCGAGGGAACTTTACAAGGATGTTCAAATGTTGATTTTCGATGAAGCTACTAGTTCTTTGGATTCTATCTCGGAGAAAGAAATTAGAAGTAATATCGAAGAGATGAAAGGTAAAATAACCATGGTAATAATCGCGCATCGTTTATCAACGATAAGATCTGCTGACCACATCCTGGTTTTAAGTGAAGGCAAAATAGTGGAAGAAGGATCATTCCATGAGTTATACAAGCATGAGGGCCTGTTTCGTAAAATGGTCGACTATCAGGAACTGGTTGATTCAGGTGACAGATAACTTCATATTACGTCGATTCTTGTGTCTCGTCGATTAGTCGTTTTTAGCAAGGGGGAAAATGGCAACAGTGCCTCTTTCATACGACCTTTGCTGCGTGTAAGAAGGAAGATACGTCGTAGTAAGGTGGAGATTTCAATCAATCCTGATATTGAGTCTATACAAGATGCTGATTGTGTTTTCGTAAATAGTAAATATTTTAGAGATAGTTATCCAGTTTGGGATTCCTCAGCAGTGGAATCTATAAGAGAAATCTTAAAAGGGATGAGGAAATTTACAGATCGGATCGTGTGGTTCGATACTAGTGACAGTACCTCTAGCAACCAATTCCCAATATTGGACTCTGTTGATATATTCTGCAAAAATCAGGTATTTACCGATACTAATAACTACCGGAAGAACTTCTATGGTGGGAGGATTTATACGGATTATTATAATAAGGAATTCGGTATAATTGATGAAATGTGCGACTTTGCTAACAAGTCTCTTATTCCACCCGTCAATGAGCTTAGTAAGATTCAAATTTCCTGGAACTCGGCTTTTGGGCAATATGGCTATGGTGTACGTAGCGCTATTGATAGGAAGGTAGGTCACAATATTCCATGGTTATTGAAGCACCTCTATACGCTATGGTCTCCGTCTAAGGAAAGATCTGTAGATATTTCGTGCCGTGTCGGATTGAGTCACACTAGGAATACTGTTTTATTTCAAAGGCAACGA
>CAZRSW010000015.1:0-30310 GCA_964602845.1 uncultured Dehalococcoidia bacterium
GTTCTATGGAGCTATCGTTTTATTTACTGAAGTTATTCTGGCTTGCTTGTACCCTACTCAGCGACCACACTATTACGAAGTATGCCGATTCCGCTCACCTCCACTTCCACGATATCTCCTGGGTGTATCTGGCCAGGGGTACCAGGAGTACCAGTTAAGATTACGTCCCCTTCTTCAAGGGTCATCACAGAGCTAACGAATTCTATAATCCTGGTAACAGGATGGATTAGATCTGAGGTGTTCTGGTTCTGTTCCTCTTTTCCGTTCACCCTACATTGCACTTGTATATTTGTTGGATCTAAATCTGTCACCATGTATGGTCCAAGTGGGGTAAAAGTGTCTGAGGACTTGGCTCTCCACCACTGAAGATCATTTTCTTGCCAGTCGCGACCAGACACATCATTCCCGCAGGTGTAACCGAATACGTAGTTTAAGGCATCGGATTGATTCACGGACTTACATCTGTTCCCTATGATGACTCCCAATTCAGCCTCTGGTTCTACTTTAACATTCTCATCTAAAGCAGATCTTGGAATTACTATGTCGTCCTCATGGGCTATCACCGATGTAGGCGTCTTTAGGAATGGTTCTGGGACATTGGGGGCTATGCGATCACCTAGGTGGCTCCTGTAGTTTAATCCTATTGCTATTACTTTTCCGGGCTTGACAGGGGATAGTAATTTGATTTCCTCCATTCTGTGCGTTTGGTTCGTTACACTATGTTCTTTGAATGGATTACCCATTATCTGATTGACCTCGGTTCCGTCTACGATTCCGTAGGCTACCTCACCATTAGCTTCGAACCTAGCATACTTAGTCATGTGTTGTCTCCTTATTATTAAGCATCAAAATTTTACCGCTACTTCTAATAAATATTAGCTGCCTTTTTATATCTGGTCCACTGGATTGCCACAAGTATTTATTTCCGGATCACTAGGAAACTCCAGCGATGTGATATGGGGGCTAACAGGCGATCCGCTGGGCCACCAATGGTAAATAGGACTCCTATTATCTGCTATTGTGCTTCTTTAGGAACATTGATCGATTGCCTGTTTGAGAAGTTTCAGTGGTTGGAGTAATGTCTTATATGAGGGGTGTTTGTATTTTGTATTCTGCGATATTTTTCTGCCGGCGTCTTTTTGTTTTCTTGCTAAGAAGGTATATTTAATCGGGATAGTTCACCGTAACCGTCGTTTGGATGCCTCCTCGAGCGTTGTAATTTAAGTCAATTATCATTGTGATAGGTTCGCAGGCTTCGACCAGATCTTTCATGATCCTGTTTGCAGCGTGTTCCTGTACAATCCCCACGTCTTTGTATGATAGCAAGTAATACTTAAGCGACTTTAATTCTATGCATAGTTTTCCGGGCACATATTTGACCGATAACTCACCAAAGTCGGGTAACCCGGTCCATGGACAAACCGCAACGAATTCTTCGGTCTGGATGTGTATTTCTGTGTTTGAACCTTGATATTCATAGTCAAAAGCCAGAAGATGGTTGGCTTCAATAGCGTCTTCTGACTTTATGTCCATGTCTTCGTGCAACTCAGTATATTGGTTTCTCAGTTCTTCAATGGACGCCATCATTAAAACTCCTAAATATATTTGCTGAAGAATCTTCGGTATTAATATTACTTATTTTATTGATATTCTGTTAGTCTCTTAGTCCTATCAGCTGAATTTTCGAAAGACTCACGAGTAAGACAGACATCTATGAACCAAAACGACCTGTTGATTCTTGAGGTTGAGGCCATATCGAAGTCTTTCGGAAAAACTAGGGTTCTGGATTCCCTCGATCTCCAGGTGCCGAAGGGACATATAGTAGAAATTCGAGGAGCAAACGGTTCCGGTAAAACTACCCTCTTGTCCATATTATCATCCCTTACTAAACCGGACTCTGGTACGGTTATGTTAAATGGCCGTAATGTCGAAAAATTTGGAGCTATTTATCGACGATGTATTGGTAGCGTTTTTCATATACCACTAATTTATGAGCAACTAACACCGAAAGAGAATTTAGAACATTTCGGTAGATTATACAGGTTGCCCAATGTGACTGAGGTTGTTGAGGAGAAGATTAGTCGGCTCCATTTGGATCATTGGGGGGATCAAAAAGTTAGCACGTTATCTAATGGCCTCAGAAAACGTGTCAGTATCGCGAAATCCATGTTACATGGCCCCCAGTTGTTATTACTTGATGAGCCGGATACTGGTCTAGATGAAGAGACGATTAGGATACTTGGCGACGTATTTGACGAATTTTCTGGTAATGGTGGGGCGGTATTATTAACAACGCATACATCTTCCATAAAATATCGTGCCCCAGGATGTCGTTATTTTCTAGTTGCCGGTAAGCTTAGTCCTGAGCAGGGCCCAAAGCATGTTTGATTATATAGCGATCATCTGGGCGATAGTGAAGAAAGATCTTATTGTGGAATGGAGAAGCCGCGAAATTGTAGCGTCAGTTGCTGTTTTTTCGCTAATAGTTCTAGTCTCTTTTCAACTAGCGTTGGACTTAACCCCCGGACTCGTCAAGGCCGTTTTGCCGGGTATTTTTTGGGTAACGATAATTTTTGGAGGGCTTATTGGAATGATGCGAGCCTTTTCAATTGAGCTTGAGTCTGGAGGATTGAAAGGGATGTTATTAACTTCAGCAAGTCGTGATGCAATATTCTTTGGCAAAGCCATATCTATATTTTTCATTATGGTATTGATGGAGATTCTCATCTTACCATTGCTTATCGTTGTGTTTAATGTGCAGATTCAATTGATACCAATGTTTATGGTGTCTGTATTGTCCCTGGTAGGATTAGCGTTGATTGGGACTGTTCTCTCGGCAATATCCTTCAATACAAGAGCACGGGAAGCAATCCTACCCATATTATTCTTGCCGATCATCGCCCCGGTGCTGATTGCAGCTGTTGAGTGTACGAAATCCATATTGTTGGCTGAAAATATGTCTTCTTATCAAAATTGGTTGGAACTCATCGTCGTATTTGACCTCATATACTTGGTTGCATGCCCTTATGGATTCAGTTTTGTCATATCGGACTAAGGGACCACCATATTATTGCCATTGGTGTGATTGAATACATATATGTGAAGGAGATCACAAAATTGACACACCAAAATTCATATTGGTATATTCGTGGATGGTAATTCGGTGATTTAAGATTCCTGAGGTTGTTTTTCTGGGTGAATAGTAGTTGTTTAAATCCGCTGTTAGATAATACAATTATATCTGTTGTTAAACATTAGTAGCTGATTTGGCGATTAGGTTCTGCACAACATTCAGTTGAGCGAAGTGTTTTCAAGGGAGTGTTCTAATTGAAGAAAAAGGACTTTGTAGTCCGTTTTGCTGGTGAAGGTGGTCAAGGCGTTGTGACTTCTGCAGAAGGACTCGCGCAAGCAATGTCTCAGTCAGGATACCATGTCCAGACATTTTCCACATTTCCTTCACAAATCAGAGGTGGCCCCACGTGGACCCAGACAAGAATATCTACTGAAACGGTTTTAGGGTCAGGTGATGACTTAGATGTACTCGTTGCTTTTAATGAATATGCCTATGAGAATCATAAATCGGAAGTAGCTTCTAATGGAGTCGTTATATACAACAGTGGAGAATTTGAGGTTAACGATGAAACTCCGATATTAGGGATGGACTTCGACGAATTGGCGAAGAAGACGGGTAATAGTCGAGCTGCGAATTTCGTAGTTATGGGTGCTCTTGCTAAACTGGTTGATCTACCTTTAGATATTTTGGAAGAGTTTAATAGACAGCGATATTCTAGGGGTAGACCCAATGATCAAGACATCATAGATTCAAATAATATGGCCTTGGCGTTGGGATCGAATGAGGCCGAAAAAAGTGGGTTTGATCTGGGAGAATTGGCAGATCCTGTTAGACCAGATGTAGATCAAATATTGGTCAACGGAAATATTGCCCTAAGTTTGGGAGCTATGGCAGCTGGGCTTGACTTCTTCGTTGGATATCCCATATCTCCAGCTACGCCAATACTGGTATGGATGGAGCACAATTTAGTCGGCAAGGGTAAGTTTGCATATCAATCTTCTTCTGAAATAGAGTCTATAACCAGCCTTGTTGGTGCTGGATATGCTGGCAAGAAAGCAATGACTAGCACAGCAGGCCCCGGGTTTTCTCTTATGAGTGAGGGTATTGGCTTGGCTTGGATGGCGGAGATCCCCCTTGTGGTTGTTGATGTCCAAAGGGGAGGTCCATCTACTGGATTGCCAACCAAAACGGAACAATCAGACTTGATGACCGCACTTTATCCCGGTCATGGTGATATTAGAATCCCAGTAATTGCGCCTGGCACAGTTGAGGAATGTTTCGTAGCTGGTATCATGGCTATCAACTGGGCAGAGCGATACCAGGGTCCGGTCACAATACTGAGTGAACATGCACTTTCCGAGAGGCGCCAGAATATACCTAGGCCAGATCTTGACAGTTACAACATAGAAGAACGGATGATATATGAGGGTGGGAATGGGTATCATAGGTATGAGGGGAAGGGACTTTCACCTATGCCAATTCCAGGACACAAGGGCAGCTATGTTGCCAATGGGAGTGAACATGATGCTATGGGAGATACTACGCATCTTCCATCTAGGCATATCCAGATGACTGAGCGTAGATTCAATAAACTCGGCTTACTAGACGACGGAACGTTTGAATCAATTGATGAAGGTTCCCGTATTGCTCTCGTACCTTGGGGAGGCACAAAAGGGCCTGCTTTGGCTGCTTTCAATGAACTGCGCAATAGAAACGTAGATTTGTCATGGTATTACACGATGTATCTTAATCCGATGCCAGCAGAGTTCCTAGAAGCGCTTAAAGAAAAGGATCTTGTTATAGTTCCAGAGTTGAATTACATGGGGCAATTCTCATCAGTATTGAGGGCAGTTGGCGTAAGAGCCCGATCTATCACTCAATACACTGGGTTGCCTTTTAAGGAGAGAGATCTGGTGCGAAGAATTCAAGAGATTGTTGGTGAATTTGTTACGGAAGGTGTTTCTATATGACGGTAAAAAATCCGGAGTATGATTTTAAATGGTGCCCTGGATGTGGAGATTTTGGGGTTAGGAGGGGCCTTGAGGGCGCTTTGGAGCGATACGTATTAGAGAATGAGAAACCAGCTGAAAACAATGTAGTTGTAGCAGGGATAGGTTGTTCGGGCAATATGGTTCACATGCTAGAGAAGGAGCAACCTTTTGGGATCCATGGGATTCACGGAAGATCTCTTCCTATCTCTATGGGCATAAAAATGGCTAACCCTGATCTTAACGTAGTCGTAGTTGCCGGGGATGGGGATTTCCTCGGTATAGGGATGGAACATATAGGCCCGCAAGCCATGAGGAATTTGAACGTCGCAGTGATAGTAATGGATAATGGAGTTTATGGCTTAACTAAAGGTCAGAGTTCGCCGACGACTGAACTAGGGGTTGTAACCAGCTCCACTCCGTATGGGAAATTAGAAAAGTCGTTGCATCCATTGAGAGCATACCTAACTTTGGGAGTGTCATTCATAGCATCAACCATATCGAATAAGGTCAAAGATATGTCAGATTTGATGTTTGACGCCATGAGTCACCCTGGATTTTCTATTGTTCATGTCCAATCACCTTGTACTGAGTACAATAATACTTATGAGGCTTTAAAAGGTAATGCCAAGAAAGGAATAGTACCGATCGCTTATGATATACCCGATGGTCATGATCCAGAGGATCCGGAGTCTGCTCAGGAGCTTCTCAACTCTGATGGAGTTCCTTTAGGCTTGGTATTCAGAGATACGTCGAGACCTACATTTGATGGTATGGCGGAAACTACCGTGGAGAGCCATAATCGGAAATCTGTTGACTCACTGATGGATGGATTTTCCATATAGCGTTACAGATTACTGTTTGAGAACGGGCTACTTGCCTAGAATATTTTTTGAAGGTAGAGAGGCGATTGCATATCCCGGGGTTGTTACGGTTCCGTTCTCCGATTCTAGCCATATCTCGCATTCAATGATGTGTTCTTCATCCTTGATGTATTTCTTCTTAATGGTTCCTTTGGCATATATTGGTTTTCCTGGGATATCCATCTTTCTGTATTGACAGCTTAATTTTTTCAAGTTGCCGTTGAGGCCGATAAAATCTGTCATCATTTGACCAAGGAAGGCGTTCTTTAGCGCCCCGTGTAGAATCACGTCGGGCAAACCATTGTCACGGGCGAAGGATTGATCGTAGTGGATTTGATAGTAGTCGCCAGAGGCACCGGCATATTTCACCAATTGCTGTGTTGTAGGAGATTTACGTAACGTTGGCAGATTCATTCCTTCTGTCACATCCTCAAAACAAATCTGTCTATTCACTAGAGTCTCTCTTTAGTATTAATTGGATGGGTTATAACTTATTCCGGTTGTGCGTTGCAAGGCGACTACGTTACCGAATTGGTTTGTATACTTAGTTTCACGGACCATAAATAGCATGTGGCCTAGGCTTCCCCTACGTTCAGAGATGTCGGATAAATATTGAGTGACAGATATTTGATCTCCAACTCTTACAGGCTCAAAATATTCCCATTCACTACCGCCGTCTAGGTTTGCTGTATATGGGCTATTGACAGTGGGGTTCGCCTCACCGACTTTCATAGATCTGAGGAATGTTGGGGGGGCGATTAAGCCTCCAAAACGTGTTTGCCTTGCGATGTTTTCGTTGTTGAATACAGGGTTGCCATCTTCTATTGCTTGCGCGAATTTCACGATCGCACCCTTCTCTACGTCGTTTATTACCGGATCCGACTCAACGCCAATCGCATCTCTCATTTGTTTCGTTATTACCGTCTCGAAGTTTTCCATTTATTACGTTTTTGAATGCTTTCCTGTGCTTGGCTTGGAACGTTTAGTATATTATCAGCATTATTCAACATTGTGTAAATTCTTGTTGGATATAGTAGTAAAGCAACACTATGTAGCCATGTAGTCGACTTTTTAGGATGGGTTGCGGTGGGGTTTCATCTATCTTGTCAACTTGACTAAGTGATTTTGTTTAATGGGGCCAAACTGACTAGAAGGTCTTTCATGCCGGAGGTTTTTTTAAAGATCACCGTAATTTGTATGTCGTCTTTCAGGATTTTTTGTTTCACCACTAGGCCCTCTCCATAGACGGAATGTACAATCTTATCCCCGACTTCGTAATTACTGGCTTGATCATTTTGAGGTTCGGTGGGAGTTGATTGGGTTTTCTCGTCGATATCTTTTGAAATTGGTTGTTGGTAGGGTCTTTTAGTGATGCGTTGCTTGCTATGTAAGTCGTTTGGTGTAGTGGCATTACGTATAGGAACACCAAGTTGATTATTAACATTTTTGTCATGAAGTGATCTTAGTTTCATTAGTTCAGCACTTTTATGACTCATATCCTCAATTAGTTCGGCCGGGATGTCTCCGATAAATCTCGACGGTAAGGTTGGTTC
The DNA here is from genome assembly GCA_964602845.1 of uncultured Dehalococcoidia bacterium. GTDB lineage: Bacteria > Chloroflexota > Dehalococcoidia > Lucifugimonadales > UBA826 > CAZRSW01. The sequence continues at coordinate 7,478 of CAZRSW010000015.1, forward strand.
AGATGAACCATAAAATCCTCGCAGAGAGGCCCTTGAGAGATATAGCTTCTCCTTTGCCCTGGTCATTCCGACGTAAAAGAGGCGCCGTTCCTCCTCCAGTTCTAACGGATCACCGCTTTCTATTGACTTGATGTGCGGCAGAATCCCTTCCTCCATTCCTACGATAAACACTATAGGGAATTCTAGGCCCTTTGCTTGATGCAGTGTTATCAATGTCACAGTGTCTTTATCGTCTTCCATGCTGTCGATATCGGAGACTAAGGCCACGCTTTCCATAAATGCCACGAGCCCGTCTCGTCCTTTCAAATGTTGATAATTACGGGAAGAATTTTTGTATTCCTGGAGATTTTCTAATTTTTCCTCTCCATATTCCTTATTTTCCAATGAAGACCCCAGGCCTGAGATTGAGATAACAGAGTCGATCAGTACAGGTAAGGATTCATGTTCCAATTCTGCCGTGAGGGTTTGGATAATATTTTTAAACTGAGCTAGAGCATTTATAGCTCGAGGTCCTAGTTGTGCATTGAATGAGTCCGAGAATGAGTTTTGGTTCGATATTTGGCTGATTATGGAGAACAAGGATTTGTCGTGCTCCTTGGATATCCGAGTTATTTCCTCGATTGTTCTTTGCCCAATACCTCTTGGTGGCGTATTTATTACTCTAGACAAGCTAATGTCATCATGTGGGTTTAGTATCGACCTCAGATATGCGGTCAGGTCTTTGACTTCCTTCCGTTGGTAGAATTTCACCCCCCCAACAATCTGGTACTGAATGCCATACCTTTGACAGGCAATCTCAAGAGCCCTTGACAGAGCATTTACTCGATACATGACGGCTATATCTCTTGGTACTGTCTCGTTAGATGAGAGAAGGTGCTCCACTTCTTTTATAACTAATGTTGCCTCTTCCTCATCGTTGTAACCTTTCATTGTTTGGATAAGGTTTCCTTGTGAGTTTCTAGTCCATAGGTCCTTCTCCACTCGTTGGTGGTTGGACGATATGAGATGTTTTGCGGCATCCAAGATGGTTTGAGTGGATCTGTAGTTTTCCTCCAGAGATATTATTTTGGATTCGGGGAAGTCTTTTTGGAAACTGAAAATATTTTTTATGTCAGCGTTTCGCCATGAATATATGGACTGATCTGGATCACCAACGACACACAAATTTCTGTGTTTATTAGCTAATTGTCTAGCGATATTGTACTGAGCAATATTTGTATCTTGGAACTCGTCTACCATGAGGTATTCGAATCTATTTTGATATTTTGTTAACACCTCTGAATGATGATCGAACAAAAAGTGGGTTTTAGCCAGTAAGTCATCAAAGTCAAGAGCGTTACTTTTGCGGAGGATAGATTCGTAGGAACGAAACACACGTTCCACAATTTCGTCGTAGTAACTCGATTTATTAAGCGCTAACCCTTCTACGGAGATCAGTTGACTTTTAGCATTAGATATTGAAGATAAAATTCCCCGTGCAGCAACTTTTTTTGGGTCTACTTGGACCTCTTCCATTGCCTTCTTAATAGCCGAAATTTGGTCATCATCATCAAATATACTGAAGTCACTTGGTATCCCTATATGTTTTCCATCAATTCGCAAAATTAGAGCGCAAAAGGAATGAAAAGTTTTCGCTGTTATATCAAGGGCGACTTTGGATAGGATGGAATTCAACCTGCCAGTCATTTCATTCGCTGCCTTATTGGTAAATGTCACAGCGGCAATCTTGCGGGGATGTATGTCGCGATGTAGGATCATGTGAGCTATTCGGCTGGTTATAACCCTGGTTTTACCACTCCCAGGCCCTGCAACTATTAATATCGGCCCTGCAGTTGATTCCACGGCTTTTTTTTGAGCAGGATTTAGGTCTGATAGATAGTTTGTTTTCATATGATGCTGTTTATAAACATTAAATCATCGGTTAGTTTTTGACCTTGTTACTTAGAAGGCCCACTACTTCACGAATAATGGATTTTTGTCAGTAATAATTCTGGTTTCTATCGCTAGCGATTTGCGCAGATATTTGGGTAAGGAGTGTAACCCACAGTGTGCCTCACCATCATACATTTTTAGATCCTTTACATTCCTTGATGACAAAATTTCATCTATCTCCAAAGATGATTTAGTAAGTGCCGAGTTACCGTGTAGGGCCAAGGTGAAGCCCCAAGTAGAACCATAGGATGGCACAAATACTTCATAGGCCGTAGTGTTGGAGAATATTGTTTTCACAGTATTCACGATTGGATAAAAACAATCTTCGTCGTAGGACAGGCTAGTTGGCCCAGATTGTGTAACCATTGTTCCTGACTGATTCAAGTGGGTCTTTAATAATTCATAGAATTCCTTGGTGAAAATTTTATAAGCAGGCCCGTTCTCTAATGGATCAGGAACATCAATGATGATGACATCAAACATTTGGGTAGTTTCCTTCAGGTAATCTCTGATGTCACTTATGACTAAATTTACTCTCTTGTCCCCGAATGAATCACCGTGTAGTTCGGACAAATGTTCTTTGCAAGCTTCTAAGACTCCTACATCGATATCGACCATTGTTAAGTTGGTGACAGTGTCGTGTTTTAGTATTTCTCGTGCGCTACAACCCTCTCCCCCCCCTGCCAGGAGTATCGTCTTCGGATACCTATGTAACACCATAGCGGGATGTACCAGAGCTTCATGGTATATAAATTCATCCAATGCAGTTGATTGAGTCTTTCCATCTAGTATTAATGATTTGCCGTAATGTTTGCCCTCGATGATTACCATATCTTGGTAACTTGTGCGTTTCTCAAGGATCGTTCTTTCGATATGTTCCGCCTGTATGAGGTGAGCATTGATGAATTCCTGGTGCCAATCCCCTGGAGGCAGGCTGGTTGAGTTATTCATAGGGCACTTCTTGTGCACTTTCGACATCCACATGAGCATGGCCACCTCTCAACCCCCTATTAATTCTCGTAATAGTTTGTTTCTTGGACTTAATTCCTAGAGTTAATGTTTCACTTGCAACCTCTGCATTGAATGAGTTTCCGCAAGAAAATATATCTACAGCAGCATAGGAATACTCTGGCCAGGTGTGTATGAAAATGTGTGATTCAGCGATTGATATAACTCCAGTGACCCCCAGGGGGCTAAATTTATGGAATGATTCTCCCACGATGTCAGCACCACCCTTGAAAGCAGCAGTTCTGAGCAAGTTAGTAATGACCGTAATATCGTCGAGTAAAATAGGGTCACATTCCTCAAGGTCCAGTAATAGTTGTACGCCTAAAGATTTCAATTTTGACACCTAGGGTCTTTTGTCTTTTGTCTTGTAACGTATGGATTATATCCTAGCTTGTTCTCTAGTGACTTATTGACGATATGTCCCCCTGGGCGAGGTGTCATTGACCTTCAGCGAGGTAGTAGATGATTTTGATTTAACGTTATATTGTCTATGGAGAGTCAATGTGCTAGGGTAGTCCACTAATTTCCTTGTTACGTAATGCTTTGTCTGTCGGTTTAGTAGTTCGTAATGTGAGATGGGATATGGCGATACGTTTTTAGATTTTTGAGTAGGAGGTAATGTGTCACTAAAAACAAACACTCAGGTTGTTTTATCTTCTCGGCCTAGCGGATTCCCGGAACAGAATAATTTTGAGGTTGTGAATGTTTCTATGCCTGAGCCAGAAGAAGGTCAAATGCTAGTAGAAATTCTTTGGCTTTCATTGGATCCATATATGAGGGGTAGGATGAACAATGTGAAGTCCTACGCTGTGCCAGCGAAAATTGGTGAGGTAATGATAGGAGGAACTGTGGGAAGGGTACTGCGTTCTAGGACACCTAGATTTTCAAGTGGTGACATTGTAGAAGGTCCGCTGGGGTGGCAGACTCATGCTGTTACAGATGGTATAGGAATTAGAAAAGTTAATGAATCCGTGGCTCCTGTTCAGGCCAATTTGGGGATTTTGGGGATGCCGGGAATGACAGCCTATTTTGGTTTTTTGGACGTGTGTGAGCCTATCCCAGGAGACACTGTGGTTGTATCAGCGGCGTCAGGAGCCGTTGGCCAGGTGGTTGGTCAAATTGCAAAAGTGATGGGTTGTCGGGTGATAGGAACAGCGGGTTCCGATGATAAGGTTAATTATATAGTTCAAGAACTTGGCTTTGATGCTGGGATAAATTACAAGACTCAGAACGTGGGCGAAGCTTTAAGAAACTTATGTCCTTATGGGATCGATGTCTATTTTGACAATGTGGGCGGCTTGGTTACAGATGCGGTGCTGGAGCTTATTAATGTTGGAGCTCGTATAGCCATATGTGGTCAGATCTCACAATATAATTTGAAGGAGCCGGAGCAAGCCCCCCGTTCCTTGAGTTTGCTCATTAGGTCACAGGCAAAAATCCAGGGATTCTTGGTATTCAGTTATGAAAATCGTTATCAAGAGGCAAGAGACCGTATAGCTCGCTGGATAGATGAAGGGAAACTTAGGTATAAGGAGGATGTGGTGGTTGGCTTAGCTAATGCTCCAGAAGCATTTATAGGAATGCTTAAAGGTCGAAATTTTGGCAAAGCTCTTGTAAAAGTTGCTGACTGACCTCACGGAAGCAGGTTGAGACCTTATATGATTACAGTGCGCTATATCCTGACTAGACATCTGATCATTCTCGAATTCTAGAATGTTGCTGTAGTGCTGTGGGATTTGGATCATCACCACGTTTTCCATTTAGTAGCTCGAGGAATTGCTTATTACTTGAAACCGTTGATATGGATCTGATAAATGATCCGACGTCAGGAAAATATGATCTGTATTCCTGCAGATCCTTACCTGCTGTGCTTGTTGAGGCGGGTCCATCGGCGTATTGTCCCCTGAAAGCAAAATATGCTTGATTGATCTTACGTACACCATAGCCGGCGAGACGAAGCTCCCAAGTTTTTTCCTTCATTAGTTTCTCTGCCTTCTCGATTTCGTTTAAGGATAGTAGCCTATCTACTTCTTTCCTTGTCTCAATTAGTTGGTTGTCCCAGTGCGACAATGCTGACTGATGTTTGTATTTGTTTATGGAGTCGCTGAGATCTTCCCCCATCAATTGAAAGGCGAGATCCCCGATTTCGTTACCTGCAATGTTTGCAGATGTTTCGTTAATAGTGCGCATCTCAGTAGAATCCCACATGTTTCTACCCAAGGGATGTAGTATCCAATAATTGTGTAGCCACTCGTGAGCGGCGGTACGTAAGAGATTCCGCAAGGAAGTTGAGTCTGACACTATGGCCGGATAAGTGCCTAACCCTGCTAGGTCATCAACAAGTGCTGAGGTTTTACCGTCTGATTCGGCGGATTTTTCCAAGCTGTGTCGTTCAGCACCTGTGATACTTGGGTTAATTAGTTTCGTTCCTGAGAGTTTTATCACGTCCCGAGGTGAAGTTACGAGAATGTGTGGTGGGGAACCGAAATGAAAATCTGTTGGAGGTAATAAGATTCCAAAAGGTAAGCCTAGACCTTGCTGTTGAATTACTTCGCTTAAGATTGACTCTATAGCTTCTTCTGCTCTGGCCTTCAACATTTTGCGTTCTATCTCTAAGGACTCTATAGCGGATAAGTACTTAGGATTTGATAGGGTTTGAGACGTGCTAACTTGTTCCTCGTATATATTCAATTTTCTTACGATTGAAAGGTATTCTGTGACGATCTCTTTCCTTTCCTCGTCACTTGGCTTATTGCCGGGAAACATTTCCCAGACTAAATGTGACCATTTTAAAGGCAGATGTTGTATTTCCCAAAGTGCAAGGGAGAATTTGTGTTTACCTGCAACATTGTCTAAATATGAGACTCGTGCGTAATCCGATCGAGATGTAATCAGGAATATCAAGACAACCAACATCGTGATCCAACTGAGGCTTTTATGGAAATTAAAGGATTTGATGGCTAGTTATTTGCGATCCTATACAGATCCTTGATGTGCATTGACATAATGTTGCCACGAATCGGATCTTGCAATTTGGTGGAGCGGGAGACCGGATTCGAACCGGCGACAGCCTGCTTGGAAGGCAGGAACTCTACCGCTGAGTTACTCCCGCTCAGTAGTATATAGATTCTACAATATCCGATTAAATATGGGTAAATTGGCTATCTTAAATTGCCCCAGTTGCCGCCTCTCTTGATTTCCACAGATAATGGAACTTCCAGGTTTATGGAAGAAGACATTAGTTCATGAACTATCGATTCCATCTGAGATAACTCGTTGTTAGGAACTTCAAATATAAGTTCATCATGTACCTGTAGGATCATCATGGATTTCATACTTAGGTCATTGAGCCTATTTTGGATATTTATCATGGCGATTTTGATGATATCGGCTGCTGTTCCTTGAATGGGCATATTGATTGCAGCTCTCTCAGCTTGACTTCGAAGCCTAAAATTCTTGGCGCTAATATCGGGTAAATATCTCCTTCTTCCCAATATAGTTTCGACATAGCCTTTTTCCCTGCACTGAGTTTTTACGCCATCCAGATACTCTTGTATGCCTGGATATTTGTTAAAATATATGTCGATGAATTTCTTGCCGTCAGCCTGGGATAGGTTTGTTTGCCGGGCTATCCCATGAGGGCTTAATCCATAAATGACCCCAAAATTTAGTACTTTGGCGATACGGCGCATATCAGAGTCAACCTTATCAATAGGTACGTCATAGACTAAGGAACTCGTGGCGCTATGGATATCCTCTCCGTTTTCAAAAGCCTTCATCAGTGCCGGATCACGTGAGAAATGAGCGAGAACCCTTAATTCAATTTGTGAGTAATCAGCAGCCAACAGGGATGAGCCTTTTCCTGATATGAATGCTTCTCGAACCCGTCTACCAAGACCTGTTCGCACTGGTATGTTTTGTAGGTTGGGGTCATTACTCGACAACCTCCCTGTTGTTGTGCCCGTTTGACGGTAGGAGGTGTGTAACCGGTTTGTAATTACGTTGACTAATTCTGGGAGAGCATCCACGTAAGTGGACTTTAGCTTTGATACCTCGCGGTATTCAAGAATGTTGTTTAGGACGTCGTATGAACGTGGGTCTGAATCAGCGGCCTCCCCTCGGTATAGTTTATTTTTTAGTTCGTCCAGTGATTGCGCATTTGTTGAAAATCCTAACGTAGTTTTTTTTGTAGGTGGAAGTCTAAGTTCAGTAAATAGGATGTCGCTTAACTGCTTAGGAGAGTTTAGATTGAATTCGTGCCCTATCGATTCAAAAATTTCCGTCTGTATATTGTCCAACTTTGCTCCCAGTGAGATCGACATTTCCTTTAAAAATGTGCTATTCAACGAAACGCCATTCCTTTGCATTTGCACCAAAATTGGGATGAGAGGGATTTCAACGTTATTATAAAGATTGGAGATTTCTTTTTGGTGCAGTTCAGACTCTAAAAGAGCATAGAGTCTTTCTGTGAAATCAGCATCGGCTGCAGCGTAAGAAGCTGCAGTTTCGATAGGAACTTCTGCCATAGTTATCTGATTTCGCCCGGTGCCGATCAAATCACTAATCGGGGTCATTTCGATGCCGAAACACTCTAGGACGAGCTCTTTCAGTCCGTAGTTGCGTCGTCCACTGACATGGGCGGCGATCATGGTGTCAAACGTGAGGCCGTAAATTGAGATCCCATTTTGTAACAAAACCGACAGATCGAAATTGGCATTATGAGCACGTTTTGGGATATTAGGATCGGCGAATACCGGAGCCAGCGCTTTGAGGACCTCTTTTTTAAGAAGTTGTATTCCTTCATTGTGACCCAAGGGTATGTACCAAGCCTCAGCCTCTTTGATCGAGAACGATATTCCTACCAGTTCGCAGTTCATAGTATCCAGAGAAGTGGTTTCTGTATCAAAAGAGAATCCTTCTTTTGAACTGATGCTATTAATTACCTGATTTAATCCCTCGAGAGAATTTACTATTGTGTATTCTGTATTTTCATTATGGGAAGAAGTGAATAAAGTTAATTGGCTATCCGTGCTTTTTTCAAAGTTTGTCCGATTGTCGGACATTTCATCTACTGGAATTCTCGGCAATATGGAGTGGAATTCCAGTTCTCTTAGTAGCGATACAATCGAATTTCTTTCGAATCCGCCAAATACGGCATCCTTTAGATTTAGCTCAGCAGGCGCATCTCTTACTATCGTTGTTAGTTTCTTACTTTGATAAGCAAGCTCACGATTCTCGAGTAAAGATGTCTTTGCGCGAGGAGGTTTCACGTCTTCGACATTTTCATAAATCCCATCTAAAGATCCATAGTCAACTAGAAGTTTTATCGCTGTTTTTACCCCTATGCCGGGAACTCCAGGAATGTTATCGGAAGAGTCTCCCTGAAGTGCCTTTATTTCAGCCACGTATTCTGGCCCGAGTCCGCCATATCTCTCTTGGACAGCTTCAATATCGTACAATGAGCGCTTCTGGGTGCCTGCATTCATCAAAACTCTCACCCTATTTGATACCAACTGAAGAGTGTCGGAGTCGCCTGTCAATATCAGAGTGTCTATGTCTGAACTTTCTGCCTGTTTGCTTAAGGTTCCTAGAAGATCATCAGCTTCAAATCCTTTTAGCTCATATATGGGTACTTGAAAGGCGGTCATAATTTGTCGAACCCTATCAAATTGGGTCTTTAGTTCCGGTGGGGTGGGGGGTCTATGCGCTTTATATTGCTCGAACATCTTATGTCTGAAAGTAGGGGCAGGAAGATCGAATGTGATCACCACATGGGATGGCTGCCATTCTCCTATTGTTCTCAAAAATGCATTAACGAACCCATAAACTCCCCTGACGTCCTCTCCTGTTGTGCTAACAGTCAGAGGCTGTTGTATTGCGTGGAATGATCTATGAACGAGTGCATGCCCATCTATGAGGATCAATAGATTCTGTTCTCTTTCGGATTTTGGGGACAGTGTTGTTGTGCTAGAAGAGGTCAAATTTGTGTAATCCTTTTGGGCAGCCTAACGTATAAGTATCATACACAGAGCTTCGGTAAGGTTCTACAACGATCGTTCCAACTGCTTTATAAATCCGGTATGGCCGGTGCCCTTAAACGATATATTTTCTGCTTCATGGAAAATCAAGAAATTTTTCATCGCTACTGAAACGTCATGTACCAATATATCGTCTAGGTCTACTCCGGGTTCCAAATGTAGTGCATTTATATGCATAGTCTTGGATGGTCGATCCAGCCTAGGATCGAATCTTCCAATGAGATTTCCTTTATGAAGGATAGGTAGGCAGAAATATCCCCACTTCCGCAGTGATGAAGGTTTATAACACTCAAGAATCTGTCTAAAATTGAACAATTCCAAGTCTCGGCCTTTTGCCCAAAATAAACTGTCGAATGGAGTGAGAAAGGTTGTTCGTGTAGGCATGTTTTGTCCATCATTGTAGCTGTCTAGTAGATTTAATTTATCCTTGTGGATAAGGAGTTTAACCTTCTCATTCTTAAAGTTTCGAGCGGAAATTTCTTTGGCGATGCCCGATGTTATCAGTTCTTCCACATATTTATTGGCCACTCCGCGTTTCATGTGCGTATAGTCGGCAATTTGTTGATGTCGACAAACCCCTGTTGCCAATAACGACATCTCAAGGTCATGAATTATAGAGTCCTCAATAGAACAGGTTTTAACTAACATATCTTCTGACAGATAATTCTCAGTAAGTCCATAAACTTTCTGGAAATTAATGCGGTTTACTATGATCGCCTTGCCTGAATCATAGAGGTGTTCTAACGCTCTTTTTTGAGGTTTCCAGTCCCACCAGGCCCCTCGTTTTGGGCCAGTATTGGAAAAGTTTGATGTCTTTTGTGGTCCTTTGTTTTGGAGGATTGACATTATTTCTTCCACCAATGATCTATTCCTATCAATAGACATCCATTTCCCCCAGCGTTTGCTTTCCCCTTCTTCGTGCTGTTTCATCATTGGATATCTGTAGGGAAATTCCTCAATGGGGATTACACAGGCTGCGTGATACCAATACTCGAAGAACCTACGATTAGGACCATAGCAAAGATCATCGAGGAAAGTTGTCGAATAATTATTGATGCGACTCCACATTGCAATATAGTGGCTTCTCCGAATCATCTGGAGGGTGTCTATTTGCAGCGCTCTTATCTTGAGTACCACGTCCAATATTGAGTCTGTAAATGTATTAGAAGTTTTCTTATGACTACGGGATAACTGTTGCGATTCTAGGATTGTTGCTTTAACAGACTCAAGTGAATAACAAGTCATTGATTAATCATAACCCGGCTATTTTTTTGCACTCTTCGATTAGAAGCGCAACTATTTCTGGAGAGTCGGCTTCAGCATAAATTCTTAGCACTGGTTCCGTGCCAGATAGGCGAATTAATGCCCATGAACCGTCCTGTAGGATGTATCTGAGCCCGTCTCTGTCGTCTATCTCTGACACCAATATATTTGCCAGGTGTCTGGGTGATTCAGACTCAACTTTTCCCATTATGTGTTCCCGTTCACTGGCCGGGTATTCTAAATCTAGTCGGTCATAAAAATGAGGGCCCACTTTCCCTTCGAGATCGATGATTAGCTCTCCGGGATTCTTTCCTGTCTTTACCATCATGTCTAATAACATCAAGGCGGATAGAATCCCATCCCTTTCTGGTATGTGGCCTCGGAAGGCGTAGCCGCCACTTTCCTCGCCGGCTGCAACTGCGCCCTCTTCGATCATTACTGGTCCTAAATGCTTGAATCCAACAGGAGTGGTCAACACCGGCAGTCCATGAGCTTCACCAATCTTGTCAATCATACTAGTCATGGTTATTGATTTGACTAAAGTCCCCTTCATTCCGAGCCCTTCTATAAGGTGCTGGCATATTAAAGAGAACACATGAAGGGTAGATATGTAGTGTCCATTTTCATCTAATACACCAAGTCTGTCCGCATCTCCATCGGTTGCGATTCCTATATCGGCGTTGACTTCATCCATGGCTGATTTGAGTGGTGTAAGATTAGAATCGATAGGTTCCGGTTGTTTCATATTGGGGAAGCTTGGATTTACGTTTGAACGTATCTCAAAAACCCTAGTGCTGCCTCCTTCAAGAAGACTCGCCAAGTATCCCGACCCCGCACCATGCATAGAGTCCACGGCGACGTTGAGACCAGCCTCCCGTATTTCTTTGAGACCAACCATCCCCGCAATATGGTTCATATATGTTGCTTGCGGGTTTATCATTTCTATCAAGCCATTCTTAACGGCTTCAGGAGCAGCGACGCTTGATGCTTTGCCATCTTCTTCCAATCTTGATATATAACCTTCAAGGTCTTTTACGATTTCTGGGGAGGCACTACCACCGTATCCGGGTCTAAATTTAAATCCGTTCCATTCTTTAGAATTATGACTAGCGGTGATGATAATTCCGGCTCCGCACTCCCGGTTCAAAACATTATAACTAATGACTGGAGTTGGGGCGTGTCGGTCACAGAGCATGACGGGGATACCATTTGCGGCTGCAACTTCTGCCGCCGCAACGGCGAATCTGTCTGAAGCAAATCGCGTATCATATCCAATAATTAGCCCGTTGGCCTCTATGTTTCGGTCTTTCATGTATTCTGATACTGCTTGAGAGCAAATACGCACATTATCAAATGTGTAGTCTTCAGCTGTTACTGCTCTCCAGCCGTCAGTGCCAAATTTTATAGTCATGCCCCTATTCTCCAGGGAATCCGGTTGCTAGATTCCTGCGTCGATTTGGATGGACTCAGCCCGGTCTATATTCTCCCATGGTAAATCTAGTTCGTCTCGACCGAAATGTCCGTAGGCAGCTGTCTGTTTATATATGGGTCTCCTGAGGTTTAGGTCTCTTATGATGGCTCCCGGTCGGAGATCGAAGTGACTAGCAACCAGTTCATCGATTTTTTCATATGAGATATTGTTAGTTTCAAATGTTTCTATTGAAACCGAAATAGGTTCAGATACGCCAATGGCATAAGAGACTTGAACTTCAGCCCTGCTAGCAACACCAGCAGCTACGAGGTTTTTTGCAACCCATCGCGCAGCATAGGCAGCAGATCTGTCAACCTTTGTAGGATCTTTGCCAGAGAACGCACCACCTCCGTGGCGAGCCATCCCACCGTACGTATCAACGAGTATCTTTCTGCCTGTTAGGCCAGTGTCCCCTACGGGGCCTCCTATTACAAACCTGCCTGTAGGGTTGATCAAAAACCGTGTATCTATAAGCATGTGTTCAGGAATTATTTCCTTTGCAACTTTATTGATAAGATCTCGCGAGATGGTTTCATTGTCAACATCTTCCGAATGTTGATTACTAAGTAGCACGGTATGAACTCTTTTTGGCTTGCCCTTTGAGTATTCGATGGTGACTTGTGATTTGCCATCAGGTCTAAGATACGGCAGGTCACCAGTTTTTCGTACCTCTGCTAACCTCTGAGTTAATTTATGTGAGAGAGACATCGGTAAAGGCATCAAATCCGGCGTTTCGTCACAGGCAAAGCCGACCATCATGCCTTGATCTCCAGCCCCTAAATTTTCTGTGTCATCTTTCGACGTCGGCTCATTTCTGGCCTCTAGGGCCGTGGACACTCCAGCGGATATATCCGAGGATTGTTCGTCTATTGCTACCATAACTCCGCAGGACTTGTAATCGAATCCATAGGCAGGATCTGTGTACCCAATAGACTTTATGGTTTTTCGTACCAAAGAAGGAATGTCTACGTAGCCTCTGTTGATGCTGATTTCTCCCATTACTACTACAAGACCCGTGGTGCAAGACACTTCGCATGCGACCCTAGCAAATGGATCTAATTCAAGCATAGCGTCCAGGACTCCGTCAGAAATCTGGTCACAAATCTTGTCCGGGTGACCCTCTGTTACAGATTCTGATGTAAACAAGTATGATGGCGACTCCATGAAACTGGAACTCATTGTTGTTACGCTCCTGTGAATATTTTTGTTAAGGTTGTTTACGTGCCAATGTCCCAACTGTTCAGGTATTTCTCCTGTTCATCAGTGAGCTCATCTATCTCGATTCCCATTGAACTAAGTTTAAGCCTGCCTACCTCCTCGTCTATTTCACGTGGTACGGTATAGACTTGGTTTTCTAGGTTGTGGTGTTCATTGGCCATATATTCTGCTGAAAGGGACTGATCTGAGAAGCTCATGTCCATGACCGCGGATGGATGGCCTTCGGCAGCGGTTAAGTTAATTAGTCGTCCTTCGCCTAGCAGGTTTATCCTTCTACCCGTTGCTAATATGTACTGGTTGACAAATGGTCTGATTTCGGTTTTGCTGTCGGATTGTTCTTCGAGACCGACAAGATCGATCTCAACATTGAAATGGCCGCTGTTTGCAAGAGTTGCTCCGTCTTTCATGACAGCAATATGTTTTCTGTCAATGGCCTTCATCCCACCTGTCACAGTTATGAAGATGTCCCCAATTTTTGATGCGTGCTCCATTTTCATAACTTGGTGTCCATCCATCGCCGCCTCTAGAGCTCTGATCGCATCAACTTCACAAACTATCGTTTGTGCACCCATGCCCCGAGCTCTTGATGCAACGCCACGCCCGCACCACCCATAACCTATTATGACTACGTTTTTACCTGCCCAGAGTATGTTTGTTGCTCTAGTTATGCCGTCTAAAGTGCTTTGACCAGTTCCATAACGGTTATCAAAAAAATGTTTTGTATCGGCGTCATTGACAGCGATGACGGGATAACGTAGTTTACCTTCCCCCGCCAGACTTTTGAGACGGATAACACCCGTGGTGGTTTCCTCTGTTCCACCTATGATATTTTCCATTAGGTCACTTCGTTCTCCATGCAACATAGCAACCAAATCTGCACCGTCATCCATTGTCATGTGAGGTTTCCTCTCTAGGACAGAAACCAGATGGTTGTAATAGGTATCCCTGTCTTCACCGTTGATTGCAAATGTCGGGATGCCGTATTCGGCGACTAGTGCGGCTGCAACATCATCCTGTGTACTCAACGGATTACTTGCGCAAAGTGATACTTCGGCACCACCGTTACTTAGAGTTATGGCTAAATTTGCGGTTTCACTTGTAACGTGAAGACATGCGGCGACCTTTAACCCTCTAAGTGGCTTTTCTTTGGTGAATCTCTCATTAATTAGACGTAACACAGGCATTTCGCGTTCGGCCCAGTTAATCCTTTTCATGCCTTGCTCAGCAAGTGTCATGTCTTTAATATCCCCTGTCTCACTCTTATTTGGCAATTTTATATCTCCTAGTTCAACTAGCTATCAATTTGTTGGTACTGACTCGTCACTCTGCAGAGGCATAATCCTCGTTAACTGCACCATTTGTCTGAATCTTTCATCAATTTCCTCTTGGCGAAGGGTAAGGAACCGGTCTATGCTGAACTCTTGGACCGTGAAGGATCCCATTACAGAGCCCGCCACTGTTGCCCTTCGCAATCCGTTAGCTGAAATATCTCCCGTGCTTGCTATGTATCCCATAAATCCTCCCGCAAATGAGTCTCCGGCTCCTGTTGGATCCAACACGTCCCGTAAAGGGAATGCAGGAGCGGAGTAAATATCATTGTTGTTAAAAAGGAGTACGCCATGTTCTCCTTTTTTTACGACAATGATTTTAGGGCCCATTTCTTGGATTTTTTCTACTGCAGACAAAATATTGTCCTGTTTTGTGAAAGATTTTAGTTCCTCCTGATCCATGAACAAAACGTCTACGGTTTTTATTGTTTCTGTAAGTTGAATAGCATGGTTGTCAATCCAAAAATCCATCGTATCCAATGCTACGAGTCTGGGCCTACTGGCCATTTGTTTTAGAATATCTAACTGAAGCGTGGGATCTATATTGGCTAAGAATAGGTATTCACTTTTCTTGTGTGAGGAATGCAGATTTGGGCTGAAATTGGCAAAAACGTTCAATTCGGTTTTAATCGTATCCCTATTATTGGAATCATGTGAATCATAGATCCCTTCCCATCGGAAAGTATCTCCCTCGGCAGTATCGAGCCCACTTAAGTCAATTTTAAAATCTGATAGCAGCTCTCTCTTTGATTGGCAAAAATCGTCCCCAACGACTGCTACCAAACTAACTCCACTGAAGAAGCTAGCAGACAGCGAAAAGTACATCGCTGATCCTCCAAGTGAGTTTGTTCTAGTTCCATATTTCGTGGTTACTGAATCATAAGCGACAGATCCTACTACAAGGAGGGACATTTCTATAAATCACTACCTTCACTCGTTGGGTAACCTTTGGTAATCCAAGTTTCCGTCCCTTCCTCTATGTTGAAAAGACGGTCGGATTCTAGTCCCATAGCAGCTGCCATTTCACAGGCTAGCCCACTCCTCACTCCTGCGGCACATATGAATAATAGTTTATCGTTCTCTGGAAGCTCATCGATACGACTTAATATATCATCGACTGTTATGAATAAGGCTCCTTTAATGTGGCCTTCCAGATATTCGTCGCTACGTCTCACATCTATGAAAGTCACATCATCGTCATCATACCATTGGGAAGCTTCGTCAACGCTTATTCTCATATATGGTTCTCCGGGTACTTGTCTAGGCATATCTTCTGCTCCCCTGATTAAGGTATTTGTTTAACATAAGTTTAATGGGATTTTTCACTTGTCAATCGGTTTCTTTATTATCCGTCATCAATATAGGTGACAGCACCTCGCTGCACGTACAGTTGAAATTTGCAATCAGCATTCTCATTAATGATTTTTTGATCTTGGTTGAATTAACTATATACCCATAGGAGAGTCAAGGAAAAGTTAAGTTATCATTGCCATCAAGAATCAGAGTACTACGGAGTAAGTACCAGAGATAGGTTTTCCAATTAATGGGCGTAAATAATCTTTAAAATCCTGAGGTGTATTGCCCGAGGCATCTGGCAAAAATTCTCTCGGTAATATTCGTGTTTTACCGGCGACTTCTGCTAGAGGGGCGTGGGTTGTGGCACACTGGTAAGATTCCCCCTTGAGCCTATCAAGTGTTATTATCACGTCTCTAATGTCATTAGATGCGCAGCGGACAGCGTTTGTGCCGGCTAAATGAGCCTCAAATCTATCAGTTTCAGATACCGAGTCTCCAAGTGATCTCTGTATGGTTCCCGGCTTCTCGAATCTGCATCTAACATTTAATTCTTTCATCACTCTTTGAGAAAGATGTTTTGCAGGACCATCATAATATTGGTGACCAAATCCATCTATAAACCATGGTTTTTCCTGGTTCCCTATCACACCCTTTGGACCTCTGACATTTTCTGCAATAATAGCCACGGCATAGCCATTTTTCCTATAACATTCTTCAATCTTGCTCAGAAAATATTCTTCATCCAAAGGAATTTCCGGCACTCCTATGAAGTGAGGTGGGTCGGAGTCATCTTTTTTATACAATGACGACGAAACGGCCAACCAACCTGCGTCTCGACCCATGACTTCCATAATAGTTATGGGCGAAGACATATTCATGGACCAGGCATCTCTGGCTGCTCCTAATGTAGCTTGTGCGATGAATCTAGCTGCGCTCCCATACCCAGGACAGTGGTCAGTGAGTACCAGATCATTATCAATCGTTTTTGGAACATTGACAACAATCAAGTCATAATTTGTATGGATTGCCGCTTTGCTTAATTCCAGTCCGGTCTCAGCTGAATCATTCCCCCCAATGATGTGGATTATCCGGATCTCATTTTTACGGAGAACATCCAATATAGGATCGATGTCATTTGATAGAATTTTGTGTCTTGAGGATCCTAGTGCAGCCCCGGTGGTTTCATCGAGGGAGGTCAACTTGTCCTTCGACAAATTAGTGAGATCTATGAGATTTGAGGAAATTATGCCATCTATCCCGTGATCTGCGCCCAAGATCCGGCTGAGTGGGAATCTTTCACGAGCCTCTCGTATGATTCCAGATAGGCTACTATTGATGACTGCGGTACTGCCCCCAGATTGTACTATTAATATGTTTCCGTTATACATGCGCCATCTATTCGTATTTAAGAGTCAGTAAATGTGGTAAGTTTGTAATTTAAATCTATAAAATCTGAGGCAATTAGGTCAATGAATTCTTCTGGGCGATCGTCGGATGTTATTGCCCCATGTTCCAAAGGTCTTAGGACATAAGCCGTGGACATACCCTGCGACTTGGCAGCCCGGAGGTCATTTTTGTGAGCGGCTACCATCATTATTTCTTCTATTGGAATTCCAAGGTAGTCTGAGCAGCTGAGGTACACCTCCGGATCCGGTTTATAGTGATTAGTTAATTCCCCTGATAGTATGACGTCCCAAGGTAAGGCACCATATTTAGCCATGTTGACTAATAGAGCGATATTACCGTTCGACAAGGTACTAATGACGAAGTTACGTTTTAATAGTGTTAAACCTTCAACGGAATCGCCCCATGGGTCCAATCGATGCCATGCAAGGTTGAGATGTTTGATCTCTTCCTCAGTTAGGCTGGTTATTTCGTATTTTTCCAATAGGTCTCTCAGTATGATCAGGTGCAAAGAATCTATAGTCATCCATGGTAGTTGTCCATTTCTGACCCGATCCATTGATGGAGCATACCCTGCCCTCCACTCATCAGCGAACGCAGACCAATCGATAAAGAAGCCTTTTTTAGCGCCGAGTTCCTGTATTTCTCTAGATATACTAGTTCGCCAGTCCACAACGGTTCCGAAAACATCAAAGGTTAGTGCTCGGGGCTTTTTAATGTTGTGATTATTCATTTGGCTGGAATTGCGCTGCAATTGATCGTCTTTGTATTTTACCAGTTGCTGTACGTGGAAGCTCGTCGACGATGTGAATCTTTTCAGGCATTTTGAAACTCGCTAATTGTCCGGAACAAAATGATCTTATATCGCTTTCCGTTGTGTCGGAGGATATAACGACTGCTGCCTGAATGGTCTCCCCGTATTTTTCATCTGCTATTCCGAAGGATACAGCTTCTGAAACTGCAGGATGAAGTAGTAGGGCAGCATCAACTTCCAACGGGGAAATTTTTTCGCCCCCTCGGTTAATAAGTTCCTTGAGCCGACCAGTTAGTGTAAGTGTATTATCTGCCGATAAGGTTCCTTGATCCCCCGTTCTGAACCACCCATTTACAAAAGCTTCATTGTTTGCATCTGGATTGTTGAGGTAACCGTGAGTCACGTTTGCCCCTTTCACGACGACTTCACCTTTTGTATCTTGTCCAATAATGGTTCCAAACTCGTCCATAATAGCAATGTCGACCCCCGTAGCCGTCCCCACTGTTCCTGGACTTCTTCGTAACGGAGGCAAGTGATTCGACGACATTTGATGGGATGCTTCGGTCATACCATAGGCTTCAAGAACCGGTGAACCGAATCGAGATTCCAGTTGGTTGAATACTGAAGAAGCTAGAGCGGCGGAGCATGATCTTATGAATCTGAACGTTTCGTATGGAGCTTCATCAGTATCTGCTCTTTGTAAAAGGATTTGGTGAATAGTTGGTACAGCGGAATACCATGTAGCTCCGTATTTCGTTGCATCGGACCAAAATTTGCTGGCGCTAAATCTAGGAGGGATTATCAAGGTGCCATTACTTTTTAAGGTCGATAACGCTACTCCTATAAGACCATGCACGTGAAAAAGTGGCATAACCAACAGCGATGTGTCTTCTGTTATTAATTGATAAGTTCGAATGATGTTATCCGTAGATATCATCAAATTTTCGTGACTGAGCGGCACACCTTTTGGTGTGCTTGTTGTACCTGATGTGTGAAGAAATAATGCGACATCATTTTTGCTTGGAGCAGAGGAAGGCCCTTTCTTATTACTAGGAATGCTTCCGTCTATGTTCAGATTAATCTCTCCCTTGTCACCTATATCTGATATGAGGATAGGTATTTCTAGATCCTTCGCTGTTTCGATTGCGGGTTTAAGTTCCTTGGAAGTAATCAAGAATTTTGAGGAAGCATCTTCCATATAGAACTTGAATTCGAGGGAAGTGTATGCAGGATTTAATGGGGCTGCTACGCCATTGCAAGCTGTGATCGCTAGGAAATATATAATGAAATCTAGTCTATTGCCTAGCACTAAGGAGACTGTATCCCCAGGGTTGAGGCCAATTGAAATAAGTATCTCGGAAGCTTTGTCTATCTCATATTTGAGTTCCAGATAAGTCATTGTGGTGCCAATTTCAGGCACAATCAGAGCTGTTTTTCCTGATGGCGAGTCTTTCAATAAATTTGCCAATGTGTTCAATTTGTATCTCCCTAATGATTTAGTTCTGGATCGTATTTTTTAGAAAGTATCTTGGAAAGGGGTAATGTTCCCACGGTACAACTTTGATCAAGAGTTTTGTTGGTGCCATTTGATTGAATCTAAAATAGCCTGTTCTAAGGATATTTGTGGATGCCACTTAAGCAGTTTTTCTGCCCGGTTCCTGTTTGCGTAAGCACCAGCAACGTCTCCAGGGCGCGGGCTAGACCTATTTTTTTCGATCTTGTCTCCAATAACATTTTCAAACTTCTCAACCATTTCAAGTACCGTGGTACCTTTCCCAGTCCCGAGATTGATTGGGATATACGGTTGCGATCCACTCACTATATCGTCGAATTTTTCCAATGCTTGGACGTGCGCCATTGCAAGGTCCCAAACGTGAATGTAATCTCTTATACCAGTACCATCTCGGGTTGGCCATTGGGTTCCGGTTATAACAAATGGCTTCTGCGTAACGTACTTTGCAGATATTAACTTCCCCAGAATGTGAGATGAATTGGTAAGGTCCATACCAGAACGCATTTTCTGGTCCGCCCCAATCGGATTGAAATATCTGAGTGAAATGGCTCTCAGTGCGTGAGAATGACAAAAATCCTCTAGAGCCATTTCAATGGCTGCCTTAGTCTTGGCATAGGGATTCCCTGGTTTTATTGGAGAATCTTCAGTTACTAGTGACCCATCAGTGTCTCCATAAATGGAGGCTGTAGAGCTAAAAACCATTTTGTTGATGTGTAGGTGACTTAGGATCTCAAAGAATTTCAGAGACTTTACAAAATTCTCCATGTAGTAGAGGAATGGGTTATTTACTGACTCCGAAATTACTATCAACGATGCACAATGTATTACAGCCTCCAGTCGTGGGTTTTCTAGTACTATCCGTCGTACCAGTTGTTCATCCGAGATATCGCCTTTGTAGAAATTTTGGTCATGCGAAACAGCATTCTTTCCCTTAATCAGGGAATCTAATATAATTGTCTGGTGTCCAGAATCTTGTAGTGCTGAGCAGACAGTACTACCTATATAGCCGGCGCCCCCTGTAACGAGTATTTCCAATAGTTTTCCTTTACGGGTCCTGGTAGTGGTGCTAGAATCTCCGCACACCGGCCTTTTAGCCGCTGCAAGCGTTGTTCAGTGCCTAGACTGCTTCTTCATATTGTGCCCACGTTCTCGTGGTCCTAGTTTTTGGCTATGCCTGTTACCTTGATCAGTTTAGTCTATATCTATTCTAAAGGAAAAGAGAAGCAAATGATTCACGAAATCAGAACGTACAATTTGAAACCACGATCTATTGAGTTGTTCGGCGAAAATACCAAAGCAAAGTTGACTAAAAGGTTGGAATATTCTGCGCTTGGTGGATTTTGGTATACAGAAATGGGCCCACTTAATCAGGTGGTCCATATTTGGCCATATGACGATTTGAACGAGAGAGCTAAAATTCGGCGCAGAGCCACTGCCGATGGAGTTTGGCCTCCCGATAATGATAACTTAATAATGGACATGAGAAGTGACATTATGATACCTGCACCGTTTATGAAACCTATGGGACCCAGTTGTATCGGTCCTATATATGAAATGAGGATTTATACTTATCGACCTCGGGACATTCCCTTAGTTTTACAAGCCTGGTCTGATTGCATAGAAGATAGGGAATCATATTCGGCCCTAGGTGGTTGTTGGTATTCCGATGTAGGTGAATTGAACAAATTTGTTCATTTATGGGGATATAAATCTCTCGAGGAAAGGGCAAAAATAAGAGCAGAGGTTATAGAGAGTGGTGTCTGGCCGCCTCGGAGTGAGGCAGTGCCATTGAAGCAAGAAAACAAGATACTCGTCCCGTTTGATTTTTCTCCAATGCAATGAAAATGATTTTCTAAATGTGAAACCTTTCTATAGAGAAATCTTTTATGTCAATCGGCGGTGTACCGGTGCAGATCAGAGCGGACAATATATAACCCATCGCTGGGCCTAACAAAATCCCTTTTCGACCGGTTCCCGTACCAATGAAGATTCCTTTGTTGCTAGGTATTTCCCCAAGTATGATCCTTCCGTCCTGAGAAATTGGTCGGAGGCAGGCTGTTTGTTGAACTAATCTGGCCTCAGCAAGGCTGGGTAGCATCCTAATTAGAGACTTTAGTATAGTATCCCGTCCTGTTGGAGTTGGATTTTCGTCAAAGCCATTTTCCTCCTCTGTCGTCCCAGCCCATATCAGTCCGTCAGGTTTGGTACAAGCGTAATTACCGTTCCATCCTATGGAGCAATTTATAGGATCGATACTTGATTTGAGTCTTAATATCTGACCTTTCAAAGGGCGTATTGGAACATTCATCCCTAACCAATTGGAAGATTTTGCTGTCCACGGTCCCATGGCCAATATAACCTGTTTACCAAATATGTCTTCGGTTAGGGTAGATATTTTACTGACTCCTAATGAATTAGTATCTACGGCGGTCACGCACCCATGTTTGATAGTCACGCCCATATCCTCGCATGCCTGGGTAAGTCCAAGTAATAGCTTGTAAGGCTCTACATCCGCAACCCCTTCTGTGTATACAGCTCCGCGAATGCGGTTCGATACAATCGGCATCAGGTTAAGGGCTTCATCTCTCTCGAGCCATTGGATCTTGTATCCCTCTTCTTTCTTCTGCCATCGGATGTTGAGTTGTGCTTTTTCAATTTCTTGGTCTGTAAAGGCTAAATCCATGGATGGGCGTATTCTATATTCTGTATTGATCCCAGTAAGAACCGGTAAATCTATCGCAAGTTGTTTGTGTAAACTCATACCAAGACGGCCTATTGAGAGTTCCGGTATTATTTCTTCTGACAATCCTGCTTCGCCTAAAGGGCTTAGACTTCCATATGCAAAACCAGAAGCATGGCTTCCAATCGAATCTTTTTCGACAATGCTGACGGCCAGTCCGTTTTTGGCGAGGAAATATGCGGAAGACAGCCCAACAATACCTGCTCCAATAATCACAACGTCGACAGAACTTTTTGTTCCCAAATTTAGAAGAAACTCTCTTAATTTCTATGAAAAATAATTACACTTTGATCAGAGTTTAGTTTACCTGAGATCTCAATGACAGTAGTGTGATTAGCTAATAGTTGAAGAAAGGACAAGGTTTAAGTATTCGTATATTAAAACACTCTTCAGTCTGCCTTTCCAATGCGAAAAAGCTTACTACCGCAACTATCACATATACCTTGAGTTGCTGGCCTCCCATTCTTGAGTGTTACACCTTGGGGATCTATCAATTTGCGTTGACCTTTGCATTTGAGGCAGTAAGCTTCCATATTGAATCACCTTTCCAAACCGTTTTATAACATTCTTGCCATCTCTACAAAAAATCGTTGGTAGAATGACGCCCTGTGCAGGCATTATATATATCTTACAGACATCACAACAACCCACAATACCGAGTAAGGAGGGTAAAATGTGATTAATATGAAAACTAGGAGGGTTGAGCATGGGTAGTAAGAAGATTCTTATTACAGGGGTTTCAGGATTGATAGGTCAGATATTGAGCCGGAGCTTAAAGTCTATTTACGATGTTGCAGGAGTGGACTTAGTTGCCTCCTCTGAAGTTCCCACGTCTATTGTTGATGCAACAAAGCTTGAGGATTTAGCC
>CAZRSW010000015.1:30410-45941 GCA_964602845.1 uncultured Dehalococcoidia bacterium
ACTGCGGCTCTTATGCCCTTTACCTTGTTAGCTGCAACCGAGGCACCTACGCCGCTACCGCAGATCATAATGCCCTTGTCAGACAAATGATTCGCAATGTTTTCGGCTAACGGCTTGGCGTAGTCAGGATAATCGTCTGTGGGATCATGCTCGAAGGGTCCCAGATCTAAAACCTCGTGTCCAAGTTTTCTTATGTGATCTGCGATATCATTCTTCAGATTAAACCCATTGTGATCAGAAGCCAGCGAAATTTTCATTGAGTCTTGTTCCTGATGGATGCCCCTTTCTTATAGTTCTTAATGAGTCACTCGTAGTTTAGTGTTCTGAGTACGCTTCAGTCAACCTGACAAAATATGGGTTCGAGATACGTTTTAATGGTGCTAAAATACGGCAACGGAGGTAGAGAATGTCAGTAAAGTATATCGAAATTTCTTGTCAAAAACCGTTTGCGAAAGGTATGTCATTTGGACCCGTTGGCCCATACGAATATATCGTAGGGAAGGTCCATTTTGAAATTGATCCTAATCATCCTAAAAACTTAGCCGTAACGGATATCGGGTTAGCGCCAACGAACCGAAATGGTCACGTGGAATTTTCATCGGACTTTGCGGTATTGAGGCCACAAGACCCAAATAATGGACGAGGTAGCGTGTTATTGGATGTAGTAAACAGGGGAAGAAAAACCGTTTTGAAAAGTTTCAATAGCGTTGCGGATTCTGATGATATTTCTGCTCCCCTGAATGCAGGCAATGGGTTTTTGATGAGTCATGGATACACAGTGGTGTTCTGCGGGTGGCAATCCGATGTGCCGGCGTCAGAACATTTGTTGGGGCTTGATGGGCCAGAGGCGTACAAGGGTGGTAGAAAATTAACTGGTAACGTGTTGAATCAGTATCAATCAAATGAAATGGTCTCTATGTTCCCCTTAGCTGATCGTGAGCACGATACTTTAGATGCTGTCGATATTTACCAGGAACATGCGCAAATGACTGTGCGTATGCATCCCAACGATCCACCGATAAAAATACCTCGCGAGGGTTGGGATCTTATAAATCTCGATGATGAGGAAGAGGGCGGACCCCCAAATAAAGTGATCATCCATGATGGGTTTGAACCGGGAAAGATTTATCAGTTGGTCTACACAGCGGAAGGAAGTCGCGTCGTAGGATTAGGATTTATAGCGGTCAGGGACCTCAGTTCTTTCTTGAAATATGCTAGGGGAGAGGACGGGAATTTTTTGGAGGGATCTGTTGAGCGAGTTCATGCCTTCGGTTCCTCTCAAACAGGGAGGTTTTTGAGACAATACATCGGCACTGGAATAAATATAGACGAACAAGGTCGGCAAGCGGTTGATGGGATAATAGCCCATGTGGGTGGTGGAATGCGAGGTGAATTTAATCTGCGGTTTGGGCAACCTTCAAAAGATGTCTGCTATATCATTCCAGAACTATTTCCATTTGCTAGCCTCCCGCAAACCGATCCGTTGACAGGTAAAACTATGGGGTTGCTCGATACTGTAAGAGGGCAAGGTATGGTCCCCAAAATTATGTTTACAAATAGCTCCGCTGAGTATTGGAGGGGGGATGCAGCTTTAATTCATACAGACCTGGAAGATCTCGGTGATGCAGTTGAGGAGCCTAATGTAAGAATTTATCATTTCGCTGGAACCCAACATGGAACAGGCTCATTTCCGCCTAACTCAGTACGAGCTGACGGAGTAAAAGGGAATCTTCCTTTCAATGCTGTGGACTATACTCCTCTTCTGAGAGCGGCGCTTAGTAACCTGGATAATTGGATTAGGGATGGTAGCGCGCCGCCAGAAAGCAAACACCCAAATTTTTCTGAATGTAGCGCTGTGGATTCACTTTCTCTACTGACTAGATTCAAAGAAGTGCCGGGCGTGAGAGTTCCATCAAAGGTTTTAAATGCCATGATGTTGGATTACGGTTCAGACTTAACGAAAGGGCGGACCACAAAATTGCCCCCTGTTGAAGGGAAAACTTACCCGGCTCTAGTATCGGACGTCGATGAAACTTTGAATGAAATTTCCGGGATCAGACTGCCAGACATTGCTGTCCCAGTGTCTACAAATACTGGTTGGAATCCGAGGCATGAAGATATTGGCAATAAAGAGTTGTTTATTGGTATTACCGGAGGGTTGGCAGGATGGAGCCTTCCTTTACCGGTTACGGAAAAAGATAAGATAAAGTATGAGGATCCTCGTCCGTCTATTCAGAGTCTTTATCCAACAAAGGGTGACTACATGGAAAGGGTGGTGTGCGAAATAGACAGATTGATTGAGGAAAAGTATGTTCTGCCTGAGGACAAAGAAATGATAAAGAATCAAGCCGAGTTCAGGTATGATTATGTAGCTAAATGCGGCGTTGATGAGCGGTGATTGTTTGCGCAATACTTCGGAGAATATTTGGGTTGATACTAAGAGGATGGATCGTAGATCTTTATTCCGTTACGTTGGGCAGCCTGAGATACGTGAAAACATAATCGAAACACTGTATATACGTCCGGAATCTTTGGAGTCTGTGCTCCCTCGAAGTGAAATATCGGAACCAATGATGCGATCGATCTTACAGGAGTCGGGATCTAGTATTACAGGTTTAGTCGTATATAGGATGAAGGAAGAGGTCGTAGTCGTTGAGCCTCCTTTCAGGGTAGTTAAAGATTCTTTGGTTACAGCTGAGGACGCTTTAATTCTGAAAGATATTTTTGATGATACTCGTTGTGTTGGTGTTGTTTTGCTGAGACTTGGTCGGTATGCGGTTGGGGTTCTGAGGGGGGAGGTTTTAATGGCTAGTAAAACTGATAGAAGGTATGTGAAAAATAGACATCGTGCAGGGGGGTCGTCCCAGCGTAGGTTTGAAAGAAGTAGGCAACGCTTGATAAGGGAGCTGTACGACAAAGTTTGTTTGGTAACTTCCGAGACTTTTCGCCCTTATGAATCATTAATGAGTAACATATTTTTTGGAGGAGAAAAACAAACGATACGAGGTTTTCAAAATCGGTGTGAAACTATCACCAGAATGCGAAGTGAGTTTAATCCACGAATATTACGGGTAGACGTGCCAAATCAGAAGGCTCTCGAATCTATTCATCGGGAGGTATCAGTGAGTACCGTAAAGACTTTCCGTTCTATTCGGTAGGGATCTTCCTTTTATTGGGCAGTGTAGCCCCCGTCTACCACCAAAGAAGATCCGGTTATGAAGGAGGCTTCGTCGGATGCGAGGAACAGGGCAGCATTTGCTATTTCCGCCGCAGTTCCCAGTCTTTCCATTGGATGTAGGTCCAGCAATTTCTTTCCGATGGTTGGATCTTTCGTAAGTGAAGCTGTCAAATTAGTGTTCACGTAGCCCGGGCAAAGGCAGTTTACACGTATACCGTCTCCAGCGAGGTCAATTGCGAGTGTTTTAGTGAACTGGATTACACCACCCTTAGAAGGGCCATAGGCATTGAACCCGCCACCTAGTCCTTTTGGGTAACCCACGAGTCCCATGATTGATGCTAAATTGACTATTGACCCGGTTTGTTCTTTTTTCATCTCTGTAACAGCATACCAACTGACGAGGTATGTTCCTTTGAGATTCACTTCAATCACACGGTCCCAAATGTTTTCGGGGTCAGCATCGTCTTTTAGAGCATTTCGACCACTTACACCAGCACTATTAACAACAATGTCAAGTTTGCCGAATGCATGGATCGTTTGAGCAACCATATCTCTCACATCAGCCGTCTTCGTCACATCACCGGAGATTCCTAGTATAGATTCTGAGTATTGTGACTCGAATGACGGAGATTCTAGGTCGATGGCGACTACCATTGCCCCTTCATCTGCGAATCTCGAGGCACAGGCTTCGCCGATTCCAGATCCTGCCCCTGTGACTAAGGCGACCTTGTCGTTGATTCTGCCTTCAGAAGCATTTGTATTGTGCATTTTAAGTATCTTTCCGCATTGGACTTTAGCATTTGAAATATGACGGCATGGCTGGCACATAAGAGTAACATGTTTGAGGCATGTGTGGATTGTTGCAGCTTAGTGGTGCTGGTAAAATCTTCACAAGTTAGGTTTAAGAGTGTAATGAGGAGAAATGACATGCCTGAGTTTAGTGCCCATGTACTGGTTTGCAACGCTGTCACCGGGGATAACAATCACTGTGGCGACAAGGGAGGTTTCGAGGTAAGGGAGAAGTTTAATCAGCTCTTAGCCGATCATGGATTGATTGGCAAAGTGAATGTAT
Organism: uncultured Dehalococcoidia bacterium; assembly: GCA_964602845.1. Taxonomy (GTDB): domain Bacteria; phylum Chloroflexota; class Dehalococcoidia; order Lucifugimonadales; family UBA826; genus CAZRSW01. The sequence continues at coordinate 34,661 of CAZRSW010000015.1, forward strand.
CAAATACAGGATGCACCAGTCAGCACAGATTCTGTGAAGAAAGTCAGTGCAACATCATCGTCTATGGGCCTGGTAATGAAGGAACATGGTATATCGTCGATCCGGACAATGTAGAGGAGATTGTTAAGCAACACTTGATCGGTGGCAACAAAGTAGAATCATTAATCAATGATCGGTTAAGTACGCGTTTGGGTTGACGTTCACTGTGAAACTCACAGGGTCTTTTTGCATGAACGTCCTATGAGTTCCATTTTGGTAGAAAGAAACCCTCCCATTTCCGGCTACTGAGCATGATGCCGAATGGATGAATAGGGCCGTTGAACTGTCGATACCGATGAGTTTGGTTTTGCTTTTCAGGTCCATGTTAGTGTCCTGGATGATTTTAGTGGGAGGAGCTTCCTCATGATGTGGCATGACGATACTATTTGTAACCCAATTTAAAGATTTATGCCACATATTTCTGTATTTGAACTGCTGGCCAAATATCATCGCCCCGGCGCTCGATCCAGCTATGGAGACACCCCTTTCATATGAGGTTATTATGGTTTGCAGTAGGGGGGAACCTTGCAAGGTGTCAAGCAAATACGTGGGATTGCCGCCAGTAAAATAAATCAAGTCCGCAGTTTGAATTTTTTCTAAATTAGTTTGATTACTTGTATCAGACCTAGTTAATGCCATTACTCCAAATGGTGCTGCCCCCATATCATTGAAATGATTTATGCCGTTGTAAAGAGCCAACTCTGGGTCTTCATCGTAGGCTGCTGTGGGAATGATAGCTATTAGCGGACTATCTTTGCGAATATTTCTTAATAACTTTTCATCAGCGATCGAGCAGTCTTTTCGGAATTCGCCACCTCCGATAAGGGCGAGAATGCCGTTTTTCATCTCAGGTGTGTTCATGATTCCTATATCATAACCTCTGATCATGATATAGGGGAGATGACTGTGAATGATCGTATTTTTAAAATGGTTGAGTTGCTATTGTGAAGAGAAGTCCGGATGCCGTTATTATTGGGGGTGGAGTCATTGGTGTTTCGGTCCAATACGCCCTTGCTGAGGCTGGTATTGTGAATACCAAGCTTTTGGAAATGGGCACTTTGGCATCAGGTTCGACCGGACGTTCCCAGGCAATTTTACGTGCCCATTATTCCAACGAAGTTACGGCTAATCTAGCTTGGCATAGCCTGAAGATATTTAGAGAATTTGCAGATATTACAGGAGCGACGTCTGGGTATAAAAAGACTGGTTATGTGTTGGCAGTGGGTGGCGATGACGCCCCGGCTATGAGAGACAATTTATCCATGCATAAACGTCTTGGAATAGATGTTAGCGAGGTTTCATCGGAGGATATCAGGGATATTTGTCCGGGGATTCGGATTGAGGAAAATGAAGTTTTTGCCTTTGAATCCGAGGCTGGCTATGCTGATCCTTATGCTGTAACAACGGGTTACGCCAACAAAGCTACGCAACTTGGTGCACTTATTGAAGAATCTACCGAGGTTATTTCTATATGCGTCTCAGGAGGACGTATCCGAGGGGTTCAAACGGAGAAATATTTTCTTGATACTGATACTGTTATTGTGAGCGCCGGCCCGTGGTCTGGACCTCTTCTAAAAAAGCTTGGTGTTGATCTTGGGTTACGTACGGTCCGGCATCAAGTCATTATTCTGCGCAGGCAAGACGGCCTACTGACTTGGCACCCGATAATAGGAGACGTAACTAACAATTATTCTGCGAGACCAGACTTGAGTAATTTAACAATGATTGGTGTGGGGGAAGATGAACTGGTTGGTCCTACGGACTACAATCAAGGTGTTGATTTGCAAGTCGTAGAGAGAGCTTCTGAGAGTATTATACGTCGATTTCCGTCTATGGAAAGGGCATTTTATAGTGGTGGATGGTCTGGTCTGTTTACTACTACTCCGGACTGGCACCCAGTGATAGGTGGAATAGAAGGGATCGAAGGTATGTATTGCACGGTTGGATTTAGTGGACACGGATTCAAACTAGCCCCAATGGTCGGGAAAGTGATGTCAGAAATAGTGATACATGGCAAGTCTAAGACCATTGACGTTTCCAACCTGAATGCGCATAGATTTGAAAGGCAGGAATTGCTAAGATCGAGGTATGGAATGCAGGTGTTGGCTTAAGTTTGAATTTCGGCGATCAGCTCTATCTCTATTGGCATTGCTCCTGGTAAAGTAGCTACTCCGATTGCTGATCGGGCATGTCGTCCTCTCTCTCCGAAAACATTGACTAGTAGATCTGAACAGCCATTAGCCACAGCGGGAGGTTCGGTGAATTCTGGTGTAGCGTTGACCATTGCTAGTAGCTTCACGATTTGTTTAACCCTGTCTAAATCGCCCAGATAACCTTTTAACCGGGCAATCAAGTTTACTCCAGTCAATCGAGCCGAGTCATACCCTTCTTCTATTGAAAGGTCCTTACCCAATTTACCCTTGTATTCAGAGCCATCTGGCTTTGGGGTTGGACCCACCCCAGAGAGATATATCAAATTGCCCGTTTGAACTACAGGTATGTAGTTGGCCACTGGAGCTGGAGACTCTGGCAATGTAATGCCCAGTTCTTTTAGTTTCAACTCGGGGTGATTCAATGTTTCCTCCTCGATAACTTGTAAGCTTTATGATTGGTTTTTTTGTAATGCTGGTATTATAAGTTCCATTAAATCCCGAAGAATTCCTAAGAATGATAGCAGAAGGAGAAAGTGATGGGGCTCGTAGAAGATCGAGTTAGGCTCAAGGTTATTAATCACGTCACCTACAACGTTACCGATAAGTCGAGGGCATTGAGATTTTGGGAGGATGTGTTGGGTGTAAAGAGGATCCCAAGTCAAGTATCAAGTGACCAGATTATATGGTTGCAGCTTCCCAGTGGGGGAATGATCCATTTGGTGGAAACTCCAGAAGGCCCCTCAACTCCTTCACATCACGCGGCTTTTGAGGTAGATGACATAGAATTCGCTGCTCGTAAAATTCAGTTGGAGAACGTGGAAACAACAGCAATCACTACTAGGAATGATGGGCAAAGGGTTTTCTTTTTGAACGATCCTGATGGGAATCGCATCGAAATTTGCACAAAGTCTGGGTTCGGAATATTGGTCTAGAACAGCCCTTATATTATGGTGAGAAGTCTGCTTGCGTTCCCCTGAGTGAGGGCGTATATTTCATTTTCTGAAAAGCCCTTAGTTCTCATTCTAGGGACAATGTGTTCAAGGATATAACCATAACCATGTCCGCCATAATGGGTTAGCCTGTGATTGGTGCAAATATCTTGTGAAATGACTATATTTTCCCCAAGGTCTTCATCAATCATGGTTCTTATGTATTTTAGTCGTTGTGGATCGTTGGGCATATCGAAATCTGAAAGAGGGTAAAAAGAAATTTCCGTACCGAATAGGTCCCACTCCATGACACATCCTGTAGCTGCTATCTGTTTTAGGTCGTCCAGCGAATCTATGGTTCTATCAAGATGCCCCATTATAACTCGCGTGAGATCAGCTCCGCCTTCACGAAGGATATTCAATATTTCCATAGGCGCTTGTGCATTTCTCCCAGGATGAATCAGAATGCTTGCACCACTCTCCTTTTGAGCTATTGCTGATGCCTTAAGCACTTTTCGCTCTGATGTCGTAAGTGGCCAGGTACATCCTATTTCCCCGATGATTCCAGCTTTAACGCCACTATTCCCCACTCCTGTGGTGATATCTCGTACGATGTCCGAAGCTATCTCATCTTCGCTTGATCCAGACAGCGACATGGGATGTGTGGCTCCAACGTAATACCCTGCACCCATGACGATGTTGATTCCTGATCCTCTGGAGATTCTGGCGAGCCCTTCTGGATCTCTCCCTATACCTATCGTTGTGGCGTCCACAATCGTACCGCCGCCTGATGCGCGATATAGTCTGGCTTCCTTCATCGCAATCTGTTCGTCCAGAACTAGCAGGTTGTCTCTGCTGCTGTAAGGGTTTTGCATGACCCATCCTAAATTCGCCATGCTAAGGGGCTCATTAGAAAGTTTCTGAGCGGTGGCATCAGGTGCAGGGTTGAGCATACAGGAAAAGTTGATCAGTAGGTGTTCATGAGTCATGGTCGGACCCGTATGGGTAGGTTCGATGAGGTCAATGACGGTCTGAACTTTGCCCGTTTGATTTTGGGTGCCCACGATATTCTCCTTAAACTAATCCATTTGGCGAAAAGTTCTGTTAAAGATAGCAAAAAAGACCGTAATTGTCGTTAGAAGTACCCCACTGATAGCTAGTGAATTAGGGGTTCCGATCAATTCGGCTATAACACCAAATGGGACTGCACTTAGTGGCATAAGACCGAATGTCATCATGCTGATGCTCATCATTCTCCCTCGCATCTGTGGGTCAGATTGTAGCTGTATCATGGTCATGTTCAGTGACATGTAAAAAGAGCTTGCTACGCCCATCAATATTAGAAAAGGCATGGCCAAAAGAAAGGTGCTCATTTGAGAAAATGTGGCAAGCATAATACCCCAAAGCCCGCATGAAACCAACATAAATATTCCCCTATGTCCAGTATTTCCCATGGTTGCGAGGGTAATTGTTCCTATAGTGGCTCCGACACCCATAAGCATCATGAGTATTCCCAGGCCGTCTGATTGTATATTTAAGGCTTCTCGACCCCATGCCGGCATCAGGGAGTAATAAGAAAATCCGAACAGAACCGGCACGAGTGACATGATCAGGAGGCCCCGTAAGTTGGGATTACGGGTCGCGTGGGTAACAGCGTCGATAATATCGTTTACAACACCGGATCTTTCTGAGGACCCGGATGGTTTCTTATAGTTGATCATAAACATAGTAAGAGCTGACATTAGATATATGCCAGCTACTAGAAACAAGACTCCGGATGTATTCATAAACAATATCAAGAACCCTGCTAGAGCAGGACCAACTATTCTGGTCAAATTCATACTTGAATTATTTAAGGAGATTGCATTCATAAGTTTATTGTCGGGAACAATATCGGAAATTAGTGCTTGTCTACTTGGCATGTTGCAGGCCATTAGTGTCCCATTGAATATACCAATGGTCATTATTTGCCAAAATGTCACCATGTCGGAGAAGTCAAGGAGTCCTAGCATGAATGTAAGAATCGCGTTACCTAATTGGCTCCAGATGACTATGTTTTTCCTAGATATCCGGTCAGCAAGTACGCCTGCAAAGGGCGATACTATTGTCATTGGTATGGCGAATGACAATGTAACCAATGCGAGTGCTAGCGGGGAATCGCCGGATACCCTCAGAACTAGCCATCCTCGAGTTATCATTTGCATATTCATGGCGAGAAAGGAGCTAAACGAGCCGACCCACATCCATCGAAAATCTCTAAAGGATAGAGATTCTAAAAATGACTTTGGAAGAATGTTCATTCCGGGGTTTGGACTGGGTTCATAGGGACGTTTTGTAAGAATCTCCCCTGCAGAGTGCGAAGGTATTGCGCTTGTATAGGCCCAGTCGACATTTTAGCAGAGGGTTGGTTAATGGAGAAGAGACTAGGTCAGGGGCTTTATCCAATCGTTTTTATCTACGATGGCAATGGATCGCTTCAAAAGTTGTTAAGATGAGTATGTTGCCACCGGAGGCATGTTATGTGCCGTGTATGTCAGGTTAATATTGGGTATGATCAGGCAGCTTACTACTGAATGATTGATCTATAGGATATTAGGTGAACCCAGTGAGTGCCTATAGGAATGATTTTGAGGCTGTAAGGACGATCGGGAGTGAACTTGGTGGTGGTCTTGTGGCTAGCATTGGTGAATCGAAAGAGGTTATTTAGGAATAGGAGGATAACAGATGGTCTGGGATTTTATTCCGGTTAATGGTCCTTTTGGTGGTACGACTGAAGGGCCTGTCTGGGACGGTAGCGGGTTAATTTTTAGTCATATACCCAGCAGCAGGATTTATAGGTTTGACCCGTCAACTAACAGCTCAAAACTTTACAGAGATCAGACTAACCATGCTAATGGTTTAGCTTTAGGAGCTGACGGTAGATTATATGCTTGTGAGGGCGGTGCTAGGCGTGTTGTTATGTATGATGGTGCGGATACTGTGGTGCTGGCGCACGACTTTGAAGGTAGTAAATTCAATATTCCGAATGATTTAGCAATCGATTCAGCCGGACGTATATGGTTTACTGATCCTTATTACCAGGGTGCAGGTGGTTCTTGGAGCCTAGATGAATCCAATAGAGAGCTTGACTATCAAGCCGTTTATCGCATTGATTCAAATAAGAAAGGTTTTTCTATTGCTAGGGTAATATCCGATACTACAAAGCCAAATGGGATCCTGTTTTCCTCGGACTTCACAGAGTTGTACATTGCGCAAAGTAGTTATCAGCCGGAAGAAAAACGGGAGCTAAGAGCTTATCCTGTTAATGAAGATGGTACCGTTGGTGAATTTAAGGTTTTACATGATTTTGGGCCACACAGAGGAATCGATGGGATGGTTCTTGACGTTGAGGGAAACATTATTGCGGCAGCAGGGTTTAATGAGAGTGGACCAGGTCCCATGGTTTACGTATTTTCCCCAGAGGGAGAAATTATAGAGGAGCATCCTGTACCTTTTGATCGACCAACAAATTGTACTTTTGGGGGTGCAGACTTATCCACACTCTACGTAACCAATTCGGATGGGTACCTACTTCGTGCACTTACTCAACGTCAAGGGCGAAATCTACTACCCTAACTCAAAGGTATGGTAAACGGTATTATATGAAGTGAGTGTTAGATCAATCTTGTGGTTATTCTTAGCGGTCAGCCTTGGATTTCCTCAAGCCTGTTTGGGATCAGAATGACAGATATGATTACGTATCCTGCGGCTTCGAACGGCTCTGTTTGATGGACAGCCGCGCCTTCAGTTAAGATAGATTCATTTCAAGAATATTGAGAATGTTATGACGGAGGTAGTAGAAATGACCAGCGAGAGTATAAGAGTTGGACTTATTGGTGCTGGTGGTAACACAAGATTGCGCCACATACCTGGATTTCAAGGTATGAGTGGGGTGTCTGTAACCGGTGTTTGCAATCGGAGTTACGAATCGGGTAAGAAGATAGCAGATGAATTCGGAATTGAGAAAGTCTTTGATAACTGGGTTGACCTAGTAGAAGATGACGACATAGATGCAATATGTATTGGTACCTGGCCTTACATGCATTGCAATTTAGTTCTTGCGTCTCTTGAAAATGAGAAACACGTGATGACAGAGGCTAGGATGGCAAGTGATGCTACCGAGGCGCGAGTGATGCTCGAAGCCTCCAAGCAACATCCTGATTTAATAACTCAGATAGTCCCTGCCCCACATACGTTGAATTTGGACAAAACGATTGTTAATTTAATAAATGAGGGCTTCTTAGGTGATGTGATCTCAGTTGATGTAGCCGTCACCCAAGGAGGGTTTGTAGATCCTTCAAAACCATTTCATTGGAGACAAAGTCGAGACTATAGTGGATATAATATTATGGGACTGGGTATATGGTATGAGGCTGCTATGAGGTGGTTGGGGCCAGCTTCGAGTGTTCAATCACTAACGAAGATCACAGTCCCTGCCAGAACAGATGATAGTGGAGCTAGGCACATTATAAGTATTCCCGACCATGTTGAAATTCTCTGTGAGATGTATTCTGGACCTATTATGCATATACGGTTTAGTGATGTTCTTGGGCATGCCCCGAAAAATGGGGTTTGGATATATGGAAGCGAGGGGACCTTACATGTGGATGGTGACAGTTTTAAAATCAGAGGCGGCCGTCGGGAAGATGATGCGCTAAGTGATATCGAAATCGATCCAGAGTTTGGTGGGGAATGGAGAGTAGAGGAGGAATTTATAAATGCCATCAGGGGTCTTGAATCAATTACGCATACAACTTTTGAGGATGGAGTGAGGTACATGGAATTCACAGAGGCAGTAACGAGAAGTGCCCAAAGTGGCCAGAAGATTATGTTACCTCTGTAAAATCTAACAGGTCGGAAAATGATATATAACTATGATGAATTAGTGGCCGGATCCCTGCCTGAGACAGTTGATATGCCGCCGGGGTTGGCGGAAGATGTGAAGTATGTTTTTTCGGTCACTTACACGGATCCTTACCCAATGTCTAAGGAAGTTTTTTCAGAGGCGGCGGCTAATGCTATTGCCAAGGACTATTCATCGCTGGGCACCTATCCCCCTCCTCAAGGGCATGAAGGTTTAAGAGGATTAATATCGGAGAGTCTAAGTGATAGCCGAGGAGCTGATATCTCAATAGACAATATTTTCTTGGCCAGTGGTGCGGGAGGTGCTTGTCAGACCCTCATAGATACTTTTGTAGATCCTGGTGATGTAGTGCTACTGGATGAGTATTGCTACCACGGTTCACTTAACATGCTTTTGAAAAAAGGAGCGCGGCTAGAACATGTAAAAATGGATGATAGTGGAATGGATACGGATCAGTTGGACGCGGCTATCAATCAACATTTAGCCGAGGGGACAAAACCAAAATTAATTTACACCATACCTGTTTATCAAAATCCAACCGGGATCACAATGAGTCTGGATCGAAGATATAAAATGATCGAGTTGTCGCATAAATACGGTATCCCGATCGTTGAAAATGAATCGTACACTGATTTTCGCATTGATGGTCCTGAGCTACCGCCTGCTATGATCGGTCTTGATGATGAAGAAGGAGTGATGTATATTTCCGCCTTTACAAAGTTGTTAGGCTGTGGTTTAAGGTTAGGGTTTTGTGCATTTCCTGAAAGTGCACGGGATAGCTTGTCTCGTGCGAATTTCGGCGTGTCTCCTAGCCATCTATCTTCTATGATCGTGTATGAATATTTAAAGGATTTCAAAGATGGATATGTTGAAGAAGTACGTTCCTCTTTACGTAGCAAAAGAGACGCAATGCTGTCGGCTCTAGGGGAATATTTTCCCCCTACCTGTTCGTGGTCAGAGCCGGCTGGGGGAATGATGATTTGGGTTACTTTACCTGAGGGTGCGAATACGTGGGATGCTTTGGGCAGATCTGTTGAAAGGGGAGTTAAATATAACCCGGGCCCAATATTTAGAGCTGATAGAGATGGTGTAAATCGGTTGCGGCTAACATACAGCCATAATACTCCTGAGGAAATCGATGACGGTGTTTCGATACTTGCAGATGTATTTCACGATGAAGGTTTTTTTGACTAGGCATTACAGCACTTTTTGGTCATGGAGGGAAGATGGAAATTTCTAAGGAAGAGATAGTTCACCTAGCAAGCTTAACTCGGATTGCGATGACAGAAGCAGAAATTGAGTTAATGAGAGATCAAATGTCGAATATTCTGGACAACATAAGCGTTTTAAATGAGGTAAGCACAGATGGTATTGAGCCAACGTCACATTCCATAAATGTAATCTCTGTTATGCGGGATGATGAGAGTGCCGATTCTATGGTCCATGATGAAGTTTTAGCCAACGCACCACTAACTGAATCTGGGTTCATACGAGTCCGTGCAGTTCTAGAATAGAGCTCACTATTTCTACCGATGACTCAACTGAACTTAAAAAATCTCACTATACACCAAGCGGGAAAATTGCTTTCCGAAAAACAGATCACCTCTGTAGAATTGGTTGAATCTTATCTGCAGAGAATTGAAGAGATTGATGGTCGGATAAGAGCTTATGTGACTGTCACCCCTGATCTCGCTTTGGCTCAGGCTAAGAGAGCTGATGCGTCTATTGCTTCCGGAAAGTTTGGCCCACTTACCGGCATTCCTATGCAGCTTAAAGATAATATGTGCACTAAGGGTGTTGAAACGACGTGTTCGTCGAGTATGTTGAAAGGATTTATTCCTCCGTTCAATTCTCATGTAGCAGGAGTTTTATCGGAAGCGGGTGCTGTTCTTTTAGGTAAGGGTAATCTAGATGAGTTTGCCATGGGTTCGTCCACTGAAAATTCCGCATTCTTTCCAACGAGAAACCCATGGAACACGGATATGGTACCTGGAGGTAGCAGTGGAGGGCCCGCGGCCGCAGTCGCAGCAGGTGAGTGTACATTTTCCCTTGGATCAGATACGGGAGGGAGTATTCGTCAGCCTGCTTCATTCTGTGGAGTAGTGGGTATGAAGCCTACTTACGGCCTTGTCAGCAGATATGGGCTGGTAGCGTTCGCAAGTTCGTTGGACCAGATCGGTCCCCTAACAGCTGACGTTGAGGATAGCGCAATCTTGTTGAACTGTATTGCCGGACATGATGAAAAAGACTCTACCTCATTGGACGTCCCGAAACGTGACTATACATCTGCCCTTAAAGAAGACTTAACGGGACTCAAAATCGGTATACCGAAAGAGTATTTTATTGAGGGTATGGATCCTGACGTTCAGCGTCTGATCCTTGACGCCTTAGACGTATTAAAACATCTCGGTGCTGAAGTTAGTGAAATCAGTCTACCGCATACGCCTTATGCACTGGCTGTCTACTACATCATCGCGCCATCCGAGGCTTCAGCAAACCTGTCTAGATATGATGGAGTAAAATACGGGTTGTCTGCTCAAGACGGGGAAAATATGTGGGATGCTATGGAAAAAACCCGACAGCAGGGATTTGGTGAGGAGGTAAAAAGACGTATTTTCCTCGGCACCTATGCGCTCTCTAGTGGGTATTATGATGCATATTACTTGAAAGCGCAGAAGGTCAGGACTATTATCCGAGAAGAGTTTGAGAAAAGCTTTCAAGATTTTGATGTGATTGCTATGCCGACCTCGCCGTCTACAGCATTTCCGCTTGGGTCTAAGTTACAAGACCCGCTCCAAATGTATTTGAATGATGTACTTACTTTACCTGCGAATATTGCGGGGATTCCTGGCATCTCTGTTCCAGCGGGTTTTTCGAAAGGATTGCCAGTCGGCTTGCAATTCATGGCTGGTGCGTTACAGGAAGAAAAAATATTTCGGGTAGCGCATGCCTATGAAAAGGCGAGTGACTGGGTATCATGTGTTCCTGATTTGTGATAGTTAATCATGAAGAGTTTTTTAATGGATTTCCATTCTATTTTCTGACACCTGTATTAGGTTGAGGTTAGTTCTCCTCAAAATGCAAGACAAATAGTAAGTTGTGGAAGGGCTAGGTCTGTAATATAGATATTATTGGTTGATTCTATTCGGTTTGTATGCTGAAATGTATAACCCAGTGCGCTGTTGAAAGACAGTTTATCTTATAGGGCGGTTAGCTCAGTGGTTTAGAGCGCTGCGTTGACATCGCAGAGGTCATTG
>CAZRSW010000016.1:0-43775 GCA_964602845.1 uncultured Dehalococcoidia bacterium
TGGTGCCGAAGGAGGGATTCGAACCCACACACCCTTACGGATACTACGTCCTGAACGTAGCGCGTCTACCGTTCCGCCACTTCGGCTTATCGTTCTTATGTTTTTAACAGACACCCTAGTGGTGGGCGATAGAGGACTCGAACCTCTGACCTCCTGCGTGTGAAGCAGGCGCTCTAACCGGCTGAGCTAACCGCCCTTGACTCTTTTTCGTAATTGCTATGTACCATGTGGTATCTGGCAACGGCTGGGTTCGAACCAGCGACCTAGCGCTTATGAAGCGCCCGCTCTAACCTCTGAGCTACGTTGCCTTGATACTGATCACTGAGAAATAATATATTATTCGGCATTGAGGGTGTCAATTTTGTGTGATGAAAAAGAACATAGATTATCTGTAAATGAGATAGATGATCAAATAAAGAAAATTAATGAAGAGCTTGGGACGCTTCTGCAATACCTATGTGGAGTTATGGAACCTTTCCCGGGGTTTATGGGTATGTCTACCCTTCAGGCAGTCGAGCTTGAAATTCCGAAGCGGTATGTAGATCTTGGATGCGTTGTTGTATGTCCAGATGGGGTACTCTATGAACTTTCTTTAAAGTCGATTCCGGGAGCATTTGAACTTGAAGGTTTTGATCACGTTGAGGAACTAAGGGAATTAATGCTCAAGCCCGTGGAGTTCTTACAACTTGCTTCCATCGCCGTTTCTAGCCTGTTGGAACTCATAAACGGTCATAATAGATAGGGGAAGACGTGGATATTAGTATTTCAATATGATGTTTTTGGGTTGTGCGATGCTTGCCTCGTGATACGAAACATTTTGCATGATGTAGTTGATTTACAAGTATGATTTGATTGTTTTGCTTTCCTTAAGTTTGGTTTGGCTGGTCAAATGTTGATATGTTCTGTGATTAATCTGGTATACTCCTAAAGGAATCTCCCATTGATATGTCCGAGTTTCTGGATTGACGGCTGTCCGTGTGGAGAAATTTTTTTGTCCCGCTATACTACCAAATAGTGGGTAGGTCTTGTATCAAAGGGAGAATCTGTTATGCCGGCTTACGCTGTCCTTGGAGCCCAATGGGGCGATGAAGGAAAGGGTAAGATAATTGATTTTCTTGCCAAGGATGCGCATATTGTGGCCCGTTTCTCCGGTGGCAATAATGCAGGGCACACTGTGATCAATGATATGGGAGATTTTAGCCTCCATTTGGTACCTTGTGGTGTCTTCTGGCCTCAAATCTTGAATGTAATCGGAAATGGTGTTGTTGTTGATCCCGATGTCTTAATTGAAGAACTACGGTTCATCACCAACCAGGGTATCGATGTTAACGACCGACTTATTATCAGTGAGCGTGCTCACGTGATAATGCCGTATCACATAACGTTGGATATGTTACACGAAAAATCAAGGGGATCGGTCGCTATTGGGACGACGGGGAAAGGTATTGGTCCTGCCTATAGCGATAAGACGGCTCGTACTGGGATAAGGATGGCAGACTTATCGGATCGGGATTCACTGGAAGATAGGCTTAGGGAAGTATTACATTTTACCAACGCAGTAATCACTAAGGTCTACAATGAGGAGCCTGTATCCTTGGTTAAATTACTGGACAAATGCAGGTATTGGGAGGAGAAACTTGCTCCCTTTATAGGCCCTTCGGGTAAATTCGTAAATGAAGCGTTAGATAATGGCAAACAGATTGTGTTAGAAGGTGCCCAGGGGATTCTGTTGGATTTGGATCATGGTACTTATCCTTTTGTCACCTCTTCGAGCCCGACAATAGGAGGGGCTAGTACAGGTTTGGCCATTCAGCCTAGGCATATCACGTCCATACTAGGAGTGTTCAAAGCCTATAATACCAGGGTGGGTAGTGGGCCATTCCCCACGGAGTTACACGGTGACATAGGGGATAAGATAAGGTCTCTTGCTAATGAATTTGGTACTACGACAGGGAGACCTAGGAGAGTTGGTTGGTTTGATGGTGTAGCAGCTGCTTATAGCACCCGGATTAATGGCTATACTTCAGCAGTTTTAACTAGGCTTGATGTGTTGGATCATCTTGATGAGATTAATGTTTGTGTTGGATATGAGTTGGATGGGGAGGACATTAACGATATTCCGGGGGGTATGGGTGCGTTGGAGAGATGTAATCCTATATACAGAACACTGGAAGGTTGGGATGGTCCTACCTTTGGAGTTTCGCGGTATGATGATCTTCCAAAGCGAGCTCAAACTTACGTTGAATGCCTGGAGGAATTAATCAATTGCCCGGTTGATATTATATCCACGGGTCCACATCGAGACCAAACAATCATGAAGCGATCGGTTATTTCAAGTTAGGTCAGGCGTACGAGGAAAATTTTATCGGTTGTCCCGTGGCTTCAGTTTGCAGTGTACTAAACAGGTAAGTCAGCCTCATATAGGTCCATGATTTTGTCGAACCCTGATGTGAAACTTTCATCGGGATCGGAGAGTGGAAGCCTATTGGGACCAATCTTAAACCCCGATCTATTTACGGCGTATTTTATTGGTATAGGATTAGTGACCCAAAATAGAGCCTTGAATATGGGAAGTAGTCGGCGATGAGCTATGGCCGCACTTTCTATATTGCCTTCTAATATTAGTCCCATCATGGATTTGACTTGATCTCCGTATAGGTTGGAAGCCACACTTACCACTCCATGCCCTCCGACACACATTATTGGGAACGTTTCATCATCATTGCCCGACCAAACTTTGAACCCCTCTGGAGCTCCATCGATTATTTGTGTGATTTGCACATAGTCGCTGGAGGCCTCTTTTACGCCAACGATGTTGTCTATTTCCGCCAGTTTCAACGTGGTTTTAGCCGTCATATTTAGGGACGTCCTGGAAGGCACGTTATAGAGTAGACCAGGTAAGGAAGTTGAAGATGCTATAGCTTTGAAATGCTCGTATAGACCTTCTTGAGGAGGTTTGTTGTATGCTGGTACTGTTAGTAGCAGTGCATCCACCCCAATATTTTCAGCTTCAATAGACAGTTCTATAGATTTCCTGTGATTATTGTCGGTTGTACCTGCGATAATAGCCGCTGAATCTCCTACTTCCTCCTTTATTTCCCCAAATAACCTGAGTTTTTCATCGTCCGACATTGACGGTGACTCGCCCGTTGTACCGCCTATTAATAGGCTGTCTGAACCGCTAGACATCAGGCCTCTTGCAAGTTCTCTAGCTCTTGGATAATCGATCTCTCCGTTCTCATCAAAAGGAGTTATCATCGCTGTGACCAGTCTACCTATTTCGTTCATGTCCTCTCACTCCAATTAGAGCTTAAAACTAAATCGCTATTTATTAGTTCCTCAGCTATCTGAATTGCATTTAATGCAGCGCCTTTTCTAAGGTTATCCGAAACTATCCACATCACAATACCGTTACTATGGGAAATATCTTTTCTTATTCGGCCCACTAGAACTTCATCTTTTCCAGTGGCCAAGGTAGGCATAGGATACACGTCGTTTTGCGGATCGTCCACCACTTGTATCCCTGTCTGCTGAGCCAAAATATCTCTCACTTCATCAGGTTGGACTTCTCGGTCGAATTGGATGTGTAAAGCTTCGCTATGGCTGATGGCAACAGGCACTCGGACGCATGTGGCGGAAACCATAAGGGAGGGCCTATGCAATATCTTTCTGGTTTCATAGACCATTTTCATTTCTTCTTGCGTATATCCGTTTTCTTGAAAAGGTTCAATATGTGGTAGAAGATTGAATGCAACTTGATGTGGGTAGACATTAGATTCAAATGGTTGATTGTCAAGTATGTTTCGGCTTTGGGTCGTCATCTCTTCTAGTGCAGCAGAACCAGTTCCTGTAACTGATTGATAGGTGTCTACGATAACTCTATTTACGGATGCATGTGCCAGAAGAGGTTTCAGAACCATTACTAGGGGTGTCGTCGAACAATTTGGTATAGAGATAATACCGCTATGCTCATATAGATCTTTTGCGTTAACCTCGGGTACTACCAGGGGGACTTTCTCGGACATTCTGAAAGCTGAACTATCGTCTATTGCAACTGCTTTGTTGGCGACTGCCATTGGAGCTATGATCTTGCTTACATCGCCGCTCGCAGAAATGAAAGCTATGTCAACATCCGATAACAACTCAGGTGTACACAACTCTACTTCGACATGTTGCCCGTCAAATTCTAGCAACTTCCCAACTGATCTTTCTGAAGCGCACAGCCGGAGCTCACCGATGGGAAATTTCCGTTGTTCCGCTATATCAAGAAAAACGCGACCTACTGCCCCAGTTGCTCCGATTACCGCTATCTTACAGGAGTTCACTTATTACACCTGCCGTCATGTTAGTTCAATATTAATACCGTACGCCAAGGTTAGCCTATAGGCTATTCAGGAACCGCAGAAGAGTTATAATCCCATTATCTTGTCCAGTCCAAGGACTAACCCTTTCTGCTGTGTTGAGGCCTTAATGGCCATCAACACGCCAGGCATGAAACTCTCTCGATTTATAGAGTCGTGACGAATGGTAAGCGTTTGCCCGAGAGCTCCAAAGACCATCTCGTGATGAGCCACTCTGCCGGGCATCCGGCCGCTGTGTATTACGACTCCTTGGTGTACCCCGCCTCTCGTACCTTTCACAAGCTCCTCATCCGGTGTAGGTGCAGTGAATGATCCTTGCCGACCATTGGCCGCTGACTGGGCAATGGCCAATGCTGTACCTGACGGGGCGTCGATTTTTCCTTCATGGTGTACCTCAGTCAAGTCAGCATATTCGAAAAACCGTGATGCTTTTTCCACCAAATAAGACATTAGTACAGCACCCATAGCAAAGTTAGGAGCTATAATTATGCCAGTTCCATGTTTTGTTGATAATTTGTTTGCGTTGTCAATGGATTCTTGTGATAGGCCCGTTGAACCTATCACGGCATTCACCCCGTTGCGAGTCGTCGCGTCTATTACGGATGTTGCCCCCTCTGCATTAGTGAAATCAACCACCACATCTGCATCAACTAGGATCTCGTGAATGTTCTGTCTGATGGGAATTTCGCCACAATTGTCTGGCAAGGCTATGCTGTCGACAGTTGTGTAGTAATCAGCGCCCCCTACCACATTCATTCCTTCAGCGTGAGTAACAGCATTAAGAACTTCTTGTCCCATCTTGCCTAGTATCCCGTGAACAACAACCCTTATATTTTTCATGGAATGCTCCTGGTGGTTTCCTGGGACTTAGCGATTACGTCTGCTGAAGTTATTTCTCCCTCTGTCATCTCTCCCTCTGTCATCTCTTCTTCTGAATCCACCTTCTCGTCTGCTATCGGACCCCGAACGTCGCGGACGATCTTCATTGCCCCTGTCGTTGTCTTCGTCCCCATCTTTCAATAGAGATCGGCGTGACAGCTTTATCCGACCAGATTGGTCTTTGTCGATTACCTCGACGGTTACTTCATCACCTACGCTAACGACATCTTCAACACTTGGGACTCGGTAGTTGGCCAATTCACTTATATGGACCATTCCATCTGTGCCAGGAAGTATTTGAACAAAAGCTCCAAAAGCTGCTGTCTTTACAACCTTGCCGGTAAAGATTTCTCCGACTTTAACTTCTCTGGTGAGGTCCCTGATCATTTGTAAAGCAGCGTCTGAACTTTCTGCATTAGCTGCGCCAACAAGTACAGTACCGTCATCTTGGACATCAACGGTAGCCTTGGTTGCTTCAACAATGCCCCGTATCGTCTTACCACCCGGTCCAATAACGGCTCCAATTTTATCAACTGGCACCATAATCTTTACTAATTTAGGAGCGTATCGGCTTACATCGCTCCTGGGTTCAGGCAGGGCATCTTGAATGACTGATAAAATTTCTGTGCGAGCTTCTTTTGCTTGGACAAGAGCATCTTGTATTACATCGAAGCTTATACTGTTAACCTTAATATCTAGTTGTATAGCAGTTATCCCACTCGAAGTCCCAGCTACCTTGAAATCCATATCGCCGACGTGGTCTTCCAAGCCTTGGATGTCCGTTAACGTAACGTATTCTCCATCGCTACCTGTCATCAATCCTATTGAAATACCCGCTACTGGGGAGGTTATTGGGACTCCTGCGTCCATTAGTGAGAGAGTGCCAGCACAAACACTGCCCATTGACGTACTGCCGTTTGAGCTAAGAGCTTCGCAAACCACTCTGATTGTGTATGGAAAGTCTTCCTGATTTGGCAAAACTGCCTTTAACGCTTTCTCTGCGAGTGCTCCATGCCCCACCTCTCTACGGCCTGGAGATCCGACTCTCCCAGCTTCTCCAGTAGAGTAAGGTGGAAAATTGTAATGTAACATGAAGTTCTTCGATTCTTCAGGGCTTAAATTATCTAATTTTTGCGCATCACCCGATGATCCCAGAGTTGTGACGCCGAGAATCTGTGTCTCCCCTCTGCTGAAAAGGCCTGTACCGTGGGTTCTTGGCAACAAAGAAACTTCTGCTGAAAGAGATCGGATTTCTTTCAGGCCTCTTCCGTCTGGTCGGACACCATCCTTTAATACACGAACTCGAAATTGTTCGTCCAGCAGTTCTTCGAAAGCCCCGCCTAGCACGTCAGAACTGAATTTTTCGGATAAGGCTTCTTGCAGTTCTCCCTTTAGTGCCGATATACGAGTTTCCATATCTTCTTGATCGACAGCCTCGGACAACGTTTCATATATGCGGTTACCCAGTAAATCGGCTGCTTCTTTTACGGCATCAGGGTCATGACCTCGTGGAGTATAGTCACGCTTGGGCTTACCACACTTTGCGGCAAAGTCTTCTTGCAGGCTTATTATTTCCAAGTTGATTTCATGGGCTCGTTCGATGGCCTTCAGTACAGTATCCTCGTCCACCTGTAGGGCAGCGGCTTCCATCATGCTAACTCCATTCTTGGAGCTGGCGACGACGATGTCTAATTCACTATGATCTAATTGGTCATAGCTAGGGTTTACAATGAACTCATTATTGATATATCCGATCCGGCTAGCGGCAATAGGTCCATTGAATGGTATGTCTGATATCGTGAGTGCCGCCGAAACCCCATTGAGTGCTAATATGTCGAGCAACGTTTCCCTGTCACTGGATAAAGAAGTTACTATAATTTGCACTTCATTCTTGAAGTCCTTTGGAAAGAGCGGCCTGATAGGTCTGTCAATTAATCGGTCGATGAGAACTGCGTGTGTTGTCGGTCGCCCTTCACGTCTGAAGAAACTTCCAGGTATGTTGCCTATGGAATAGTGACGTTCTTCAAAGTCAACAGTCAATGGGAAAAAGTCTATTCCTTCTCTGGGCGAGCTCATTGTGGCTGTTGCTAAAATCACGTTGTCGCCCTGTCTTACGACAACAGCGCCACTGGCTTTGTTTGCCAGCTTTCCTGTTTCAAATTGTAAATTTATTTGGTCAATGTCACGGCTAATATTTGTTAAAGTGATGATATTCCTCCTATCGATTTAGGGAGATGGAATGAAAAGGCGGCACTTACCCAAGCTTTATTATCGGAGGGTTATCGTCTTAGTCCTAGCCGACTTACCAAGGCACGGTATCTATCCACATTTTTTGCGCCCAAGTACTTGAGAAGTCTTCTTCGCTGGCCCACTAATTTGAGCAGCCCTCTTCGTGTGGATTCGTCGTGAGTGTTGCTTCGCATGTGCTCAGATAGAGTGCTTATGCGACCAGTCAGGATAGCTACTTGTGTTTCAGTAGAACCTGTGTCATTTTCGTGGGTTCGGTACTCTTCAATGATGGCTTGTTTGTCAGCCTTGTCCAATCCATTCTCCTGGATTACTCTAAGTTATTGATTTATTTCGCAATAAAATTGTAGCACTAAGGGCCTCTGGTCGCAATGAATGGGAATAATCAGGCGATTTTTCGACCGCTTTGTTAAAACTCAAGAAACGTTAAGTTAAGTTGGCAATAAACGCGCTTACGGCTTTTTCAAATCCGGACGGATTATCGCCCATTACTAGATGCCCTGCATCGTTGACAATAGATTCGTGTCCGTTTTGCAAGCGTTGGATCATTCGTCTTAGTGTTTGTTTGCTTACAATGTCGCTTTTAGCTCCTGTAACCACTAATGTTGGGCATATAACGGTTTCGACTGAACGCCAGAGCTTGTCAGTAATCCCAGAATCTTGAGTACTACTTGGTAGTCCGTGCTTTCTAAGCAGCTTGTCATATTTCCATGTCCATTTGCCGTTTTCTAGTTGCTTAACGTTATTTACGATACTACTTCTTATGTGTATTGGATCTCGTCTTGGGTTAAATCTGTGTATTCTTTCGACGAATTCTTCGAGCGAACTCACCTGATCATCTTGTTCTACAAAATTACGAATGTTTGCTGCCCCTTGTTCCATGTTTTGCGGGGATGCATCAACAATTACTAACGCACTGACTTTGTCGGGATTGTTGGCGGCATACATAATCGCATTCCTCCCTCCCATCGAAAGCCCCATAAGTATGAATGTTTTTAGCGCCAATTTTTCTACAATTGACTCCAAATCATTTTGAAAAGCATCAAGAGAGTAATTACCATCTTTGGACCAGCTTGAATCTCCGTGACCCCTTTGATCGAGCACTATAACCCGATACCGGTCACAAAATGATAGAGCGACGAAATCCCATGAGTGAGCTTGTTGGGCGAAACCGTGGAGGAGTAGAATTGTTGGACTTGCCTGATCTCCCCACTCTAAATAATGGAAGTTTAATCCGTTGGCATTCACGAATTTGCTTTCCGGAGCCCATTCCTTAGTAAATGTGACGCCCATATCTGCTGCGGCTTCATAGAGGGTTATGTGACGGCTATTCTCAGGTGATTTCATGTTACGTTATCTTCTTCCACAAAGGCTTGTAAATAATTGGTAACATTCCTATCTAAGATAGTTAGAATATTCATTTTCTGAAAAGTATTGTCCAATCATACCTACTCCACTGTCACTGATTTGGCTAAGTTTCTCGGTTGGTCAATGTTACACCCTCTCTTTATGGCAATATGATAGGAAATTAACTGTAGCGGAGTGGCCATTAGCATTGGTGTAATAAATTCTGACGCGTCAGGTATGCGGACTACTTGGCTAGAGATTTCCTTAATTGATGTGTCACTGTCGGAAGCGATAGAGATTATGGAGCCCCCTCGGGCTTTAGCTTCACTTATACTGCTCAACATTTTCTCGTATAGGGGGTCTTTTGGTATCAAAGCGATAATGGGAAGGTTACTATCTATTAATGAGATTGGTCCGTGTTTCATCTCTCCTGCAGGGTAACCTTCAGCGTGAATGTAGCTTATCTCTTTGAGTTTAAGCGCTCCTTCCATTGCCATAGGATAATTTATGCCTCTACCTATGAATAAGAAATTATCTCTGTTGTGATACTCAGAAGCTATAGTTTTATACTGATCTTGGTTATCTAGCTGATGACTCAGCATTTGTGGCAATCTCGATAATTCAGCTATTATTTCATCAACCGCTGTGTTTGGGAGATGCCCACGTATCTGCCCAATATAGATAGCTAGCAGGTATAGGCTGACTAAGGTACAGGTGAAAGTCTTACTTGCTGCCACACCCACTTCGAGGCCCGCTTTTATCTGGATTGTACCATCGGCTATTCTGGAAGCCTGTGTGCCTTCGTAGTTGCAAAATGTGATTTGTTTTGCCCCCTCCTCCCTAGATATTTCCATTGCTGACAGAGTGTCGGCGGTTTCTCCCGATTGAGATATCGAGATGACGAGAGTATTTCTACTAAACTTGGGGTTCCTATAGCGAAACTCTGAAGAGTTGTCCCATTCTGCTGATATACCGGACAGACGTTCGACCCAGGTTCTGCCGACCATCGCAGAGTGTAAACTGGTTCCCATACCTACAAGGACAACCCTGTCCAATGCTTTTATTTCATTGGTTGACAACGGAATTTCGTCAAATGTTAGCCTGAGATTGGTGAATGATATTCGACCTTTTAAAGCTCCCATCACTGCTTTAGGTTGGTCATTTATTTCTTTGAGCATGAAATGTTCATACTCTCCCTTTGTTGCGATTAGGAGATCGCTCGATAGAATTTCTATCTTCTTATCAATCGATTCCCCATTCAGGTTAGAGTATTGAGCTGAATCTTTATCAACAGTCACGAAATCGCTGTCAGATAAATAAGCGACAGATCTTGTGTGAGGTAAAAGTGCTGTGATATCACTTGCCAAGAGCATCTCGCCGTCTCCTTGTCCCACTACGATACCGCCCGCGTTACCAATGCGAAATGCGAAGATCTTATTAGGATGGCTATTGCTCATAATTACGGCAGTATTAGCACCTTTTAGGCGCTTAGCTGCTTCTCTGATTGCCTCTTCCAAGGACGAACATTGAGCCAGTAATTCTTCAATTAGGTGAGGGATTATCTCGCTATCAGTTTCCGATCTGAATATGTGTCCAGTCTGTATCAGATCCTTCTTAATGCTTATGTAATTTTCAACGATGCCGTTGTGTGCGACGACGATATTACCGTGTGAATCTGAATGAGGGTGGGCATTATAGTCTGTTGGCGGGCCATGAGTTGCCCATCGTGTATGACCAATTCCAGATGTACCAGATATATTCCTTTGATCGGCAATCAGCTTTAGGTTACTTAATTTTCCTGGAGCCCGGCATGTCCTTATTTGGTCTTCCTCATCCATGATACTGATGCCAGCACTGTCATATCCTCTATATTCGAGGTTGGAGAGGCCATCTAACAAAATCGGACCAGCTTTTCTCGATCCAGTGTATCCAATGATTCCGCACATTATTCTGTTGAATCCTTTCTCGTTGTAGCTGTTCTAGACAAAGAGTAGTATCCCCTATATTCATTGGGCAGTAAGTATGCGATTCTCTCCATTATCATTGTTGTCATAGATCTCATGACTGCGTCACTAACGGTACCATCCAGAGGTGGCAGTGAAAATGGCGTGCCGATGTTGACTCGGATTTGTCCTGTAGGGTTCACAACTCTAAGGACACTTCTGTGGCGTTCTGTACCCGTTATTCCAACGGGTAACACGGTCGCTTTTGTCATTTGAATTAGTCTAACCGCACCATCTTTTGCTTTGATCATCTCACCGTTGTTTCGAGTTCCTTCAGGAAAAATGACCATTGCGGTGTCTCTGCCAAGCTCGAGTTTGGCCCATCTTATTGCTCCTAAATCTGCCTTTTCTCTGTCAATGGGGTGGGCCCCATAAGCATACAACATTTGTGAAATGGGGAAACCAACGAAGATCGAATTTTTCGCCAAAAACTTCAGGCGTCTATCGATGCTAGCACTTAAGATCGAAGGGTCTATGTTACTCATGTGGTTTGAAACGATAATTAAGGGTCCATAAGGTGGCACATTTT
The DNA here is from genome assembly GCA_964602845.1 of uncultured Dehalococcoidia bacterium. Classification (GTDB taxonomy): domain Bacteria; phylum Chloroflexota; class Dehalococcoidia; order Lucifugimonadales; family UBA826; genus CAZRSW01. Next base: position 11,367 of record CAZRSW010000016.1, read on the forward strand.
CTGCGCCCAGAACAGAGTAATCTGCAAAAGATCTCAATGTGAGTTTTTGTAATAAGCTACATATGTTATACAGGATAGTCATGATTTACTCTTGAACAGATGAACAACCCTTTCTACGACGTTATGAAGCGGTAAATTGGTAGAATCAATTTTAATTGAGTCTATTGCAGCGATCATTGGGGAATCATCTCGTTCGCTGTCTGACCTGTCTCGTTCTAGGAGTGTTTCTTGGATTTCTGAGAGGACGCAGGATTCACCTCTTTCGATTTTTTCCCTATATCTTCGTTCTGCTCTTATTTTCACTGAGGCGTAAAGGAAAATCTTCAGCATGGCATTTGGTAAAACTACGGTACCTATATCCCTACCTACCATTACGATCGGGCCCGTAGAAGCGATGTCTTTTTGTTTTTTAACGAGGGCGATTCTCACTCCGACTATTCTAGATACCGCTGAAACGCTATTATCTATTAATGGGCTTCTTAGATCGCTCGTGACATCCGTTCCGTTGACTAAGAGCCTGTGTGTCTTATCGGTCATCTCTAATTCAAGGTGAGATTGATTGATAAGATTGGTTATGGATTCTGTGTCTTGTAGTGGTAATTTTTCTGAGAGAGTAAGCCAAGTAGCGGCTCTATACATCAAACCAGTATCTAGGAACCTCCATCCGAGTGACTGGCTGGTCAACCGACCTACTGTACTCTTACCGGAAGCAACAGGACCGTCGATGGCAATTTGGCTACTCATGCCCTACAGAGTGCCACATCTAGCGGTTGATGCAAAGTGGTTATGGATGTTATTGATTAAGAATATGGCCTGGTCACAAGTCGCTGACACGAATTCTATATTTCTATCTCGCGGTGATAAATTGAGCATGTATGGCTAGTGACCTCGCTTTCTAAGCAAGGGTAAACGGCGAAAATACTTTGGATACTTATTCTGTATAAGATAGTTAAAGGTAGATTACGATAAAAACCATATGTATTTTCACCGTTCTATAGCCTGTTGGGACATGATCTTTTTTAGCAGAGTGACGGGGGATTTTTCCAGTAGATGTACGACTGCTTGTTTAGATAGCCCGGCTCCCATCCCTATTTTTTCTGCGTAGTCTCTGGTCATCAAATCACTGGGTTCATGAGCATCGGAATCAAGAATTAAATTTGCCCCTGCTTCTTTTGCGGTACTGAACACGTGTCCATTGGCCAATCCGTGACTTTTCCTGCCTGATATTTCTAAGAAGACTCCATTTTTAGCAGCGATCTGGGCTTCTTCTAATGTTATGAGACCTGGATGAGCTAATATGTCAACGTTAGTTGACGATACCGCGGCATTGTTGGTGCCAGGTTCAACGGGTTCTACAATCGTTTCGCCATGCACGTTGACAATTTTTGCCCCAACCAATTTGGCTTCCTTGGCTAATCGATCTATATCTTCTTTGGGGGTATGAGTTAATTCGACTCCAGGTAATGCTTTTATGTCCCAACGGTTCTCAGCTTGGGCACAGTCTTTTGTAAGTGTGTTTAGCACAAATTCCATATTACCTGGGCCAACATGGTCGGTTATCGCTATTACTTTATATCCAATGTGCATAGCTCTGCGTATGAGCTCTATCGGAGATAAAACTCCGTCGCTCAGAAATGTGTGTGTGTGAAAGTCATACACTATGTGGTCCTATTTGATGGATATTTTTACTAGGTTACCTAAAATCTCGCGTGGTCAACTTTAGCCAAAGGGCTATGTTTATTCTAACTCAACTGAATTGTTGAAGTTGTTTATGGTTTGTATTGCATATGGCTTGGCAGTTCATTTATGACATCAAGGGCTAGTAATATCCGATAAGCGGTAAAATCTGCGGATTCGTCGATAGTTGAAATAGGCAAATAAAAAGGTGGGTCTGAGGGCAAAATAGTTACATTCATATGGGCGAGCCTTGCCATATGGTCCAAATGAATGGAGTGTAAGGGAGATTCTCTAGGAACTAAAACTAGGGGTCGTTTTTCTTTTAGGCAGACGTCGGCTGCTCTCCTGAGTAAATTGTTTGACATGCCCGTGGATATAGCTGAAATAGTTCCCATACTGGCGGGCACGATAACCATTCCATCTGATGGGTGTGATCCACTTGCTATAGGCGCCGCCAAATCTCCTATGGCGTAGTGTTTGAATAATGACGAGCTAGTCCATCTTTCAAGAGCTTCTCCAAATGTCTCCGGGACCTCCCTGTGCCACACCATTTTTCCTGGATTTGATATTACTAGAGAGGTTGCGATATTGTGGCTCAATAGGCTATCAACGGTTTTTGAGGCAATAATAGCCCCACTGGCTCCAGAGATGCCTACAATTATCTCTCTTTCTCCCTGGTTCATGGTGTGAGGTAAATTGTTAGGATAGTGCCGACCAACATTGTGATCGATACCATTGGGTTAATTCGCATGAATGACATACTAATTCCTTTTAAATTTTCGACTTTGACCAAACGGAATTTGTACCATAACAAACATGCAGAGATTATACAGCTAATAAAGTATAAGACATTTAATTCTAACCATGCTCCCAGTCCCACTAAACATATCACGGCCAACACATCCATTGTTTGAGCTATTCTAAATGAGGCTACTAGGCCAAATTTGGTCGGAATTGAATGCAAATTCTCCCGTCTTTGGAACTCGATGTCTTGGGTGTGATAGATTATATCAAAACTTCCTGCCCAAAGAGCCACACTTAATGAAAGCAGCACGGGCGGCCAAGCTAAAGTTCCTGTGACGGCTATCCATGCTGCTGAAGGGGCCATGGCCAGTGCCCATCCTAGGATGATGTTGGCTGACCAGGTGAAGCGTTTCGCGTAAGGGTACATGATGAGATATGCTAGCGCGAATGGTGAGAGCACCAGTGCCAGTGTGTTTAATTGCCATGCAGTGATTATGAAAATAATCAGGGAAACGGTTCCTGGCACCATCAATTCTATTGTTTTCAGTTGCCCTGTGGGAAGATGACGACCAGAAGTCCTAGGGTTCTTGGCATCTATTTTCTGATCGATCACTCTATTAGCAATCATTCCTACCGTGCGGGCGCTCACCATTGCTACACTGATCATTACAAATACATCGACTTTTGGAAATCCGTGACCAGCCAGCATCATACCCATGTAGGCAAAAGGCAGCGCAAATACGCTCTCTTCGAACTTTATCGCGTTGAGAAAGAATTTTATTTTCGAGAAGATCAGTGGAAACCTAGATTGATGGAAATCCGTATTCATGCCATCTGTCATCTACCATTTTTTTTATTGTAGGGTCCATTAATACATCCGGTGGCCATTCTCTTAAGCGACCATCTTCCTTGCCCTTTATGGTAGCGTCTATGCCCATTTTGCTGCCAATTTTAGGAGTTCTACTAGCATGGTCCAAGTCGTCGACAGGCCCATCTGAAAATATGACATCGTGAACAGGATCTATATTGCTGGTAACTCTCCAAGCTACTTCAGATAAATTATGCACATTTACGAAGTCGTCGACTACTATTATTGTTTTTGCAAGCATTAAAAGACCAAGCCCCCACATTGCATTCATTATTTTTCTGGTATGACCCGGGTATTCTTTCTTTACAGAGACTATCACTAGATTGTGAAAAACTCCCTCAGCGGGCATGTTTATATCTTGTATCTCGGGTAGTACGATTTGTAGAGCCGGGAGCATAAATCTTTCAATTGCTTTACCCATAAAATAGTCCTCAGATGGTGGTCTTCCCACCACGGTGGCCGGGTAAATAGGGTTTTTGCGATGAGTTATTGCTGTGAGATGAAATATAGGGTATTCATCCTCCAGCGAATAGTACCCGGTGTGATCACCAAATGGGCCTTCTATGCCTACCTCATTTGGTATTACGAATCCTTCGAGTACAAATTCTGCCTGGGCGGGCACTTCCAAATCAATTGTTTTACATTTCACGGTTTCGACGGACCTACCTCTTAGTAAACCAGATATGGCTAATTCGTCTAGTTCAGGAGGTAGGGGTAGGGCGCCAGTCCACATTGTAGTAGGATCTGCCCCTAAGACAACGGCAACCTCCATTTTATCAAGGTTTAAATCTTTACCATGTCGAAAATGACTTGCCCCGACTTTATGTGTTTGCCAGTGCATTCCAGCTTTCTTGGAGTCGTATATTTGCATCCTATAGGTTCCAACATTGCGCCTTTTCGTTACCGGGTCCTGAGATATCACTAAAGGTAGTGTGATGTATCTGCCGCCGTCTAATGGCCAGCATTTCAGGTGAGGTAGCTCCTCCAAGTTAGCGGAGTCCGTTAATATGATGTCTTGACAAGGTGCGGTCTTTACCAGTTTTGGGCGAGATTTAACAATGCCGGCAACGTCTTTCAGGGCGTTAAGTTTTCCAAGCATGTTTGTTGGAGGATCCTTAAGCATATTTAGGATGGTCTGGACTTGTTCTGTTAGTTCAGAGGAGTCCTCGACTCCTAGTGCCCATGCGGTCCTCTGATGTGTACCAAATATGTTTGTTACGACTCTGGTGTCAAATCCTCTGACGTTCTCAAAAATGAGTGCGGGTCCGCCGGATTTTACGCAGCGGTCAGTTATTTCTGAGATCTCTAGATGGCAATCTACGACTGTACTTATTCTTTGTACCTCGTCTTTTTTGTCTAGAAAAGATATGAATTCTTGTAAATTGTCGTGTCGCATTTGATCCTATTACCTAGGTGGTTGACGTATATCTGTAGAGGACATATCAACTCGGAACTCGTTCTCGGGTAACTCTGTAAATAGGTTTTGAAATGGTGGAGGTATATCTATTTCAGAAAGGCTTCGGAATTTTCCTGCATCAACTCTTCCAGCTACCAAGAAGTTGCATGAGTATTGGGTTATAGTGTTGAGAGAATCCAGCATCTGTTTAGTATTATTCTTGTAGTATTTCTTATTTAATATCCTATGAGCTGTATCCCACCCTATTACAAAGGTACAATTCGGAAAAATTCGGGCTTTATCACTGAATAAAGGCGATCCGGTGATGAAAACGGACCTAGAATAATCGAACTGTTTGATCCTTGCATTGATATCTGTTGCGCCCAGGGTAGGTTTGTCAACGTTAATGGCTGACAGTTCAAAAGCCACCGGTAATCCAAGGGTCTTTTCTGCCACATGGGCAAGCTCTATATGACCACTATGTAATGGATTGAAGGAACCGGGTATGATTGCACCCGTGAAATTAGCCTCTGGAACCATCTCAGTGTCGGATTTTACTAGTAAGGTCTGGATTTGCCCATGAGCAATAGATTCTATGAGTGAAGCATATTCGCGTGTGTTCAAATCGATTTTGTCATTTTCTGAAAGATTTAGTGAGATCCCGTGGTTTATACCAAGAGCTTCTCCTAGTTGTTTGATAAGCAGGGTGCTGACTAGATTCTCTTCTTCTACTCTTTCTCTAAGATTCTTGGCTAACACAAGGTGCGTGTTCGAAAGATAGTTGGGGGCCCATACGCATATGAAGCATTGGTTCTTACCTTTTCGTACCCTGTTCGTAGTTATAGATCCCGTACAACTTAGACCTACAACAGGCTCAGTGACTTCCCTGAGAGCAACAGCTCGCTGGTAAGCAGTCTTTGCCATTTCTTGGCAGTGATTCTGTGTGACGTATTTACTGGGATCGTGTCCTACGAACGAGGTCGCCGCGGATTCAGAATAAGGTATTGTGACTTCCATCACGGTCTTAGATGCGCCTGGGACTTGCATTAGCCATGAAACTGCCTGAGTTCCGGGACCAGATACAGCCATAACTAGCTTTTCTGGCTTCCGATGAATTTCCTCAATAAGATGTTTAATTTCTGGATCCATGTTGTTTAGGAGTATTGACTGCTAATGCAGATGGATTTAGGTGTCTTGTCTCTATGTGGGCAGCTATTGTATATGGTTTTGGATGACAATGTGCTTGTTTTCATTGCTGAACTGTTCATGAATAGTGATTCTATATCAAGAAAAATCTTCATTCGGCGTTTTGCGTGATACTTCAGATGGATCGATAAACGGGTAGGGTGATGATTTTTTTATAAAAGGTTTATCATCTTTGGTCTCAGCGCGATCCTGAGAATTGATAGTACTAAAGCAGCTGTGAGGATAAATATTATTGAGCTCCAGTCAAATCCGTAAATGACCAATCCTAGGGAAGTTCCTGCTGCGGGAGGATGTTCTGTGTTGGTTACTACCATTGCGAAAATACTTAAGCCTACCGATAGCGCGGCTGCTAGATCTATGATGTGCCTAGAGTTATCTGTGTGTGCGGCAACTTCTGGAATATTTAAAAGTAACGCAATAAATGCACCAACTAGCGCGGCAACAATATGTCCTCCAATTACTTTTCTGGGAGTAGCCGCTACGCTGTTTGGCAATACAAATACCGTAAATGCAGACGATGCTACTCCTACTACGATGGCACCTTTCATCAGAGAGTCTCCGACTAACAAGATGATTAACAATGACAAGGTAGCTAGTCCGCATTGAAACAGGTATGGGATCCACTTGGCATTGATGTACTGATCTATTAGATGTGGCAAAAATCCATGAGGTCGATGGATTCGAGGCATATGAGGATGGGGAATATTAGGATAGGAAATATGGTGGTGTTGAAGATTCTTCTTCAACGTATGCCCAATGTGAGAATTGCTGAAATTAGTTCCTAATAGTTTAAGCATTGTTCAACGACTGTTCCTTCAATCTAGTTGCATTGTGAGGTTTATCATTACATATTGGTATACCCATAACTCAAGTAAAAAGTAGTTCAATTAACGTAGCGTTTTGTTGCCCTAGTTGTCGATTTAGTGTAGAGTGGGCGCCCCCCCAATTTTGTTGACCATGTTTTTGATATAAACATAGATCATGGAATAAGATGAGGAGATGAACAGAAGTAAGGAAGATTTGCTACGTGACTCTATGGCGAGGGTTCCTCGCCAATCTGATGTAATTCCCAAAACCATTGAAGTGACCGAACGTCGATTCAATTCCCGTTCTTTCTCTTCTCCGTTTGTGCTTATTGCGGTATTTTTGGGTTTAGTAGCAATTGGTACGATACTCTTAATGGCTCCGTTTTCGCATCATGAAAATGCCTTGTCCAACTTACCCGTTGCCTTATTTACTGCGACTTCTGCAGTCACCGTAACAGGCCTAACGTTGGTTGACACTGCTGAGCATTGGACCAAAATGGGGCAATTTGTGATTTTATGTCTCATGTTTGTGGGAGGCCTAGGATTCATGTCTCTTGCTGCATTCTCCTTAGCTATATTGGGGCAACGGGTCTCAATACGACAAAGGTTGTTGATAAGAGAAAGTTTAGGCAGAGAAGAACTTGGGGGCTTAAGGTTACTTAGTATTTCAATTGTTACGACGGCTGTGGGGATACAGTTGGTGGGAGCTGTCGCTTTATTTTCTAGGTTTATTTTGAAATATGACTTGATGGAGGCAATTTGGTATTCTGTGTTCCATTCCATATCGGGATTTAACAATGCTGGACTATTTGTGTTTTCTGAACCAGGCGGATTTTCATATTTTCAGAACGACCCCATAGTTTTAATGATGATGGGTGTACTTATCATATTGGGATCTTTGAGCTATTTGGTGATTGGCGATGTTGTTACCAAAAGAAGGTTCAAATTATTTTCCTTAACGGCAAAGATCGTAACTGCTATGACTTTGATATTGATCTTTGTTTCTGCAGGAATGTTCTTGATTAGCGAGGGCAACAATATGGGTACTATTGGCTCGCTATCTTTTGCGGAGAAAATGTATGTTGCATTATTTGAGTCTATAAGTGGTCGTACTGCCGGATTTACAACAATAGACTATTCTATGGCTCGTCCCGCGACCGATGTATTTATGTCAGTTATGATGTTTGTTGGAGGAGCCTCTGGCTCTGTTGCGGGAGGTATAAAAGTAACCACTTTTTTGGTGATCATTTTAAGTATTTTGGCAGTAATAAATGAAAGACCTCATGTTAGCGTTTTTGGAAGGGAAATAGATGCCGCTACGACTAGGAGATCGTATGCGGTGTTGATCGTGTCCTTTGGGTTCATCATCATTGGTGTGTTTTTACTTGCCTTGACGAACAATGCATTACCATTATCGGATGTGATTTTTGAGTCGGTTTCTGCTTATGGTACTGTTGGATTAAGCGTAGGCACGGCTCGCGAATTGAATATAATAGGACAATTGATCATAACCATGATGATGTTTGTTGGTAGGATTGGCCCACTAATCATAGGATTAAGAATGGTTCCAAATAGAGAATCAGAAACTTATCGATCTGCTTCCGAAACAGTTACAATTGGATAAATTCAAATTGGGTGTGTCGTGACTTATGCCGAAAAAACAAGTAGCAGTTATAGGATTGGGAAGATTTGGTGTTAGGACGACACGTACCTTATATAATTTGGGCCATGATGTCTTAGCTATTGACCAGGATGAGGAAAGAGTTCAGTCGGTCATGGGTCAAGCAACCTATGCGGTTTCGGCTGATTGTACTAATGAGAACGCTCTTCGAGATCTTGGTGTGCGCGACTATGAGGCCGTAGTGGTTGCCATTGGGACCGATATCGTCTCCAGTGTTATGGCGTCTGTCCTACTTAAGACCCTGGGAGTCCCGATTGTTGTGGCGAGAGCGAGAGATTCATTACATGCCAACACACTCAGGCGTATAGGTGTGGATAGGATAATTCAGCCTGAGGAAGAAATGGGAACGAGGGTGGCACACAGTCTTTTTAATCCCAGTGTTGAAGAGTATCTCGAAGTTACAAATAACTTTGGGATCAGCCGATTTAGGGTGCCAGACCGATTCTCTGGGACGAGCTTGGAGGAATTGGGTTTTTCTGGAAATAGAGATAGTTATGGATTGACCCCTATAGCTATTTGCAGGAGACGCAAAGTTACTCTTAATCCTCCTCTTTCGACTAAGATTAAAGAAGATGATCTGGTGATAGTAGCAGCTCTTGATAGCGATCTCGAGGTTCTGGACAAATTAGTTTCTGATCTTGGAAATGAAACGCTAGGTGCCGACGCTGGTTAGGTTTAGTTCTTTCGGTTAGAGGTAACAATATGCTAATGGTTGTTTTGAATGGGGCTGACACTGATTCTGAGGTGATGAAAGTCGCGTGTAAGTTGGCGAGGGAATCTAAAGAAACGGTGGAGTTATTGTATGTTGTAGAAGTAAGTCGAGAGTTTCCTTTAGACAAGGAGATGTCAGAGGAAATAACAAAGGGAGATGAGTTGCTTGAGCAGATGGAAAAAATCGCTAAGGCATGTAAGGTTAAGGCGTCTGGACAGCTTCTGCAATCTCGGTCAAAGGAGGCGGCCATAGTGAGCCACGCTCATGAAGAAGGTGCGACTTCTATTGTTATATCAACTGATCATCAACCTCAGTATAGGGGTCAAGTAATCGGAGATAGTCTAAACTATATCTTAGAAACCGCTGCCTGCAACGTTATCATTTGTAAGATGGAGAAAGGTTAATCCAAACAGTTGAACTTAATTAGGACTCATAAACATGTCAATTGAGGACTCTCCCTCTGGCAATTCAACGAAAGGTCCCATTTATAGGGCACTCCGTGTTGTAGTAGTCGGTTGTGGTGATACGGGATCATCTCTTTCTGTTAAGTTGTCGAACCTAGGTAATATAGTTACGGTGATTGATAGAAATGAACATTCATTTGATCTGTTACCTATCAGGAGGATTGAGACTAATCGGATTGTTCCAATTGTTGGAGACGGGACGCATGAAATAGATCTTAGAAAAGCAAATCTTCAAGAAGCTGACATATTATTAGCCTTAACTGGTCGGGATACAATTAATGCTCTGAGTGCTCAGATAGGTCGGCACATTTTTCGAGTTCCCAAGGTCATTTGCAGGATAAATAATGTTGAAATGAGGGAGATGTATCAAGAGATTGGATTAACAATTGTGACGCCATCAGAGTTGGAAGTGGATTTCTTGATTGATCAGGCGATATTTTAATCATCTAGGGGGGACACGTGTACACAGTAATACTTGGCGGAGGAAGAATCGGATCAAGGTTATCGAACTGGTACTTAAGTGCAGGTAATGAGGTCACAGTAATTGAAAACGATGAAACTAAGCTAACCGTTATTGCGGGTCTCCTAGGGCCTATTGTATTTGAAGGAGACGGTACATGTGTTGATACCTTAAGAAAGGCTGGAGTTGGGCGAGCCGATTTGTTTATTAGCACATTGCGACACGACGACGAAAATATCGTAGCGTGCCAACTGGCGAAGCACAAGTTCGAGGTTGAGAAAACGGTTTCTATTGTGAATGACCCCGAACATGCTAACTTGTTTCATACACTTGGGGTGGATGTTGTTGTGAACATTACCGATGTCGCTGTGAATACCATTGAAGAAGAGACGGCAAGACTGATGGTGGAAGAGGTTTGAAGCTATAGTATGAAAAAAATTGCTTACCTCGGCCCTGCTGGATCTTTCAGTGAACAAGCTGCTATTGAGAGATGTAATTCGTGTGAATATGTTCCAGTTGAGTCCATCCCCATGGTTGCTAGTGTTGTAGCAGCTGGTGGAGCGGATGAAGGTGTTGTTCCTATAGAAAACAGTATAGAGGGAGCTGTAACATTTACTGTAGACTTATTGATCCATGATTCGGACTTAATGATTACTGGCGAAACTATTGTCCCCATAAAGCAATGTCTAAGTGCTAAAGATCCGGTTTCTTTGGAGGATATCGAGGTCGTGTTTTCACACCCCCAGTCGTTGAGCCAGTGTAGAGAATATCTTGGAAGGAATCTACCGCAGGCAGAACTGGTTGCCTCGTTGAGCAATTCTAAAGCGGTTGAGGAGATGAAAAATTCTTTAGCGAGGGCAGCTGCCATTTCCAGCCAACGTGCCGCTAACATCAATAACGTTGTTGTTTTGCGGACCGGTATAGAGGATTTTAGCAATAACCAGACGAGGTTTGTGATTCTCTCAAGAGTCGATAGCCTTCCGACCGGTGATGATAAGACGTCGCTTTGCTTTGAATTCCACGATGATTCACCGGGTATTCTCAGTAATGTTTTGACTGAGTTTGCATCACGTGGTATCAATCTAGAAAAAATAGAATCTCGACCTAATAAGAAAAGATTAGGGTTGTATGTTTTTTTGTTGGATATACAAGGTCATAAACAGGATGCTCCAGTGCTACAGGCGGTCGAAGCTCTTAAATCACAGGTGGGCATGTTGAAGATTCTAGGTTCCTATCCAAAACACCGAACCTTACTAGAACAAAAATGAGGGATCACGTTTGTGGTATTACAAAGTTGACTTAGGGGTGATCTCGTCGGGGGGATCCTTGGGAACTTCGTGTTCAACGTCCAATGAATCCTCAAACCTATTATTGTTCTGATCTACTATTGGTGCGGGGTTTGCCGGAGAGTTAACAGGGCTTTCTCCTCTTATGGATTCGATAGCGGGCCCCAATTTTTCTGATAGGTTTTCGATCGTTGGGCTTACTTGGTCCTTAAGATTGGCTGACAATTCTTCGGCTCTCGCCCTAAGACCATCACTTCCTTCAAGTAGTTGGTATCTTGTTTCTGCCCCACTCCTAGGAGCTATTAATATACCTACTACTGCTCCTATAATCCCGCCTAACACGAATCCTGTGCCAAATCCATTTCCGTTCGACATCACCCACCTCCGTTAGATATTACTACTCTTATCGGTCCTTTTTGTTAGATGTTCCCAGTATGTAATTCCCGGCCCTAATTAGTCCAGATAGTATGCTCTTGCTCCCGCTTCCTGGGTTAGATACGAAATCTGCGATATCTTCTACTTTACCGGTTGTTCTCTTTAATGAATCTATAACCCGGTTTAGTTTCAAGGTAGTTATTACAAATACAATGCATATTAAAGAAACAGCGATTATAAGGATCACATCCCTGATGATTGAGATAATTGTTGCTATGTCTGTTGTCATAAGGCTGCCGGCACTAATAAATAGGTTGAACCATCCTAGCACGGACCTTCAAATTGCCGCAACGTAGGCTTGTAAAGACATGGGGATGTTTGGAGGGAGAGAGGTTTTTCTTCAGGGTTTGATCAGCATCCTTAATGAGCCTTCTGGGTCCCTTCGCTGAGTCACTATATCGTGTTTCTCATCTTCAGCCCAGAGTATGAGATCGTAAGTGTTCAAAACATCTGGAATGATTACTTCTACATAGGATTCTTTATCCTTCCGTATTTGTTCACTGATTGCTGCTATGATCCCAGCGCATGTTTTGCCGGTCCCATCGATTACGATCCAACCTTCGGTGCCGTTTGGTGTTCCTATTTCTTGGCCGTGGATATTGTGGACTTTTATCTGACCTGACTGGCGCAAGTCCAATTCCTCTTTGAATTTTGAAACAGCCTCCCAGTGGACCCTTGAATCGCGGTCACCTTTTTGGCACACAGCTCCCCTGACACCAACAATATCGGGATTTATTCTGGAGAGTTCATCAAGGTCGTTTAGTTTCAAATGACCAGAAAGGGCGGTGCTCATTCCCGCCTTCTTACCTTCTATCACCATATGTTTTAAATCTTCCTCTGGCATAAAATCGAATAGGTTTCTGCCATCTTTTACAAGAGTATCTATTAGGAATCCATCACAGTGTCCTTCTAATGCCAGCTTATTCATAAGGCTTGGATCAAGCCCACCGTTGTGTAGGACGTTGTCAGCAAAAAGAGAGCCAATGAGTTTTGTGGAGGTTCCCTCAAGAGCTTCTTTGGAAGCTAGTAGCGTTTCAACCGCTAGGTCGTAGTTGCTAACCATGAATCCGACCTTGACCGACGTCGCGTCCATAGTACCTGCCGCGTGCACGGCCATCGCAACAGTGCCCACTTGATTGGGGACCACCCCTAACGTTACGCTGGCGTGATGAATGGAAGGTACTTCTTCCCGAATCTGTTTCACTGTTTTTGGGTGTGCAGACCCAACAAGTGCTTCCTGCAGGTTCTTCACGTCTACAATATCGGCTCCTCCCTTAAGGGCTTGTTTTGCCTCATAAAGATCCTGAACGCTAACCATTAATATCATGTTATTATCCTGTATTTATTTCTATCAATTGGCTACTAAATTGGTTACTTCCTGTATATCTTTACGCAAGTCTTCTTTTTCAACGTCCGTTAGATCCTCAAGTGGTTTTCGGACGTGTCCTCCAGACATCCCCATCAATTCGCCCCAAAATTTGCACATTGATACCGGGAGCGCTCCGCCCATTTTTTGGACGGTATACTTCCACCATTTATCTGATATTGCTTTGATGGGCTCAATATGACTCTCGTAGAGGTTCATATCTAGATTGCCGGACATGACTTTTTCAATAAACTGTACATAGTGGTTATTGTCAGGGGTGTCAAACCTCCAATCCGAAGTATTAGCAAACATAACCTGTTGCTCAAAACCTAGTTCCTTACCTTTATGAAATATCCACTCATCTGGAGTGCTTATTATGGATGTCTTGCCAATGTTAAGATGCGCTTCAATTGAAAGCTCTGGATTGAAACTCGCCTCTTTTACCCCAACAACGTTTGGGATGTTACATATTTCCTGCAGTCCTTGCACACTCATAACTAACCCAAACTGTGGCGAGTTGTAATACATTATGCCCAAACTGGTTTTTTCAGCTAAAGACGAGACCCAGTCAACCACCTGGTGCTCTTTATTTGTGACAAAGTATGGGGCGCCCACTACTAGTAGGTCGAACCCTATCTTTTCAGCATGAAATGCAAGGTCTAACATCTCTTTTTGAGATGTGTGGCTAACGTGGGCAGCTACAGGCCATTGGTCGCCGGCTTCATCTTTCACCACCTCGTAGATTGCAAGTTTCTCTCTGTGAGTTAAAGTCCAAAATTCCCCCATCGCCCATGTACATCCTCCCCCTCTGGTACCAAGTGATTTAATGTGGCGAATGTTTTTTCTTAGTCCAGCTTCATCCACCTCATCGTCCGCCGTGAATGGGGTCATGAGTGTGGTCCACTGTCCTCTGATATTCTCCCGAGCCCAATCCATTGCTTCAGTTTTCGTATATTCAGCCATTACATATTACCTCGTAGGTTCGTAGCGATGGGGTTAAGATTTATTTCGTATTCTTACTCTGGCGCCAATCATATAAATACACTTGTTGAAGTGTCAACGTAGGTGAGAGGGATGATAAATATGGGCAGAATCCTGTCTATGTTCATAAACATAACGGGGATTGTAATCAATGGGAGTAAGACTTATTTTGAGTCCTAAGACACCTTGTGCATAAGCTCATCTTACGAATCTGACCCTTATATTCGACGGTAGCTTTCTGGATGTTAGGGCTCCACCGTGTTCTGGTTCTTCTTTTTGAATGGCTAACGTTATTACCTGATTGACCACTCTTTTTACATATTTGACAGGTTGCCATATTCATCCTTCGCAGTTTAATGTGTTTACAAGAAATTATCTCATACTGTTGATAAACTATACATCCTAATTAATGGTTCAGTATTGCCAATAGGGTTCCAGCTATAAAAAGTACCATAAGAATGATAAGCAGGGCAATTAGGTTTAATTGTTTTAATCTCCAATGTCAAAGAATATCCAAGAAAAGCATCACCACTTTCTAGAATGTTTAGATAGTGTGGTTAAGTTTTTCGGGAGACATGTCGATGCTGTCAATGATCTCAACGTATTCCCAGTGCCGGACGGTGATACGGGAACGAACATGCACCGAACATTGGTTGGTATACGGGATAGAGTTTGTTCAATCGATGTCGCTTCATATTCTGATCTACTAGATCAGATTTCTGGGGCTGCTTTGTATGAAGGTAGAGGTAATAGCGGAGTAATACTTGCTCAGATAATTATGGGCGTTTGTGAAGGCGTTAGAGATTTTCCAACGCTGGATTCTTCTAATATGACCTATGCCCTAAAGATTGCAAATGAAAGGGCGCAACAAGCGGTCGCTGAACCCGTACCTGGTACCATGTTGACCGTTCTTTCCGATGTTACCAGGACGGCCAACGAGGTTACAGCGGGCGTATCACTCACAAAATTTGTTGAGATGCTCTTGCTGAAGGCTGTCGTATCAGTCGATGAGACCCCCTGTCATTTGGAGGTTTTGAAGTCTGCGAGAGTCGTTGATGCGGGAGGTTATGGCCTAGAGGTTATTTTGAGGGCATTGCTGGTATTCATGGAAGATAAAGATCCCATGTCAACTAATGTGGTGTTGCGGAAGCCGGAAGGAGAGGAGCCTTTATCAAGACAAAACATCACCCTGTTTAATGAACCTCAAGATGGGTATGGCTACTGTACACAATTTATCATCAACGACTCAATACAAGATTTAGAGTGCTTAAAACGTGGGTTTCAAGAGTTAGGTGACTCATTGGTAATAAGCGGTACCAAGGATCTTTACAGAATACATCTGCATGCCGATGATCCTGGGGTTCCAATATCGAAAGCAGCAGCTATTGGATCAGTGTCTGAAGTAAAAGTGGAAAATATGCAACGTCAGGTGGATGCATTATCTTTTGATCATCACACAAAGGAAGATATTATTGACGTAGGTGATAAAACCGCTGTGATTCCAATAATTAATGGCAAGGGTATCCGGAAGATATTTTTAGATTGGGGAGCATGCGTCGCGATTGATGGTGGTGATAGCATGAACCCGAGTGTTGCAGAAATACACTCAGTTCTTTCAAGAGTAAAGGCATCATCTATTCTGCTTATTACCAACAACTCTGCCATCATACCAGCTGCTGTGGAGGCCGCTAATATTATAGGAGATGATGTTTGTGTGTTGAAGACAAAAACCATTCCCCAGGGAATAGAATGCATGATTGAATTTGACGCGAATATTGATGCTCAAAGTAATGCTGAAGTCATGGAGAGAATTATTCCTCTGGTTCGTACAATCATGATATGTCCCGCCTCTAGGGCCATCGATATTAATGGTCTACGAGTTGAGCTTGGTCAACCGGTTGGATTTCTTGATGGTGAAATCAGTTCTACGGCAGAAAATCCGGTAGAATTGCTGTGTTTGATGATTGAGATGCTGCATGGTATCGAAATGGAACAAATAACTGTGTTGATTGGGAATGACAGGAAGGAAGATGTCATACCCAGGGTTGAACGCGAACTTAAAGATAGGATTACAGGGATTGACCATGAGAATCTTCAAATATTATTAGGTGACCAACCACATTATGACTTTATAGTGTCAATCTTGGAGGCTTAAATATGTCAATAAAAGTAGTTACTGATAGTACGGCGGATTTGCCAGTTGATATTGTTAATGAACTTGATATTAAGGTTGTTCCGTTGAACGTTCATTTTGGCGAGGATGTATATAGGGATGGAGTTGAATTAAGCGCTAAAGAATTTATGGATAGGCTCGTTTCTGGTATCGATATGCCTTCTACATCCCAACCATCTGCGGGGGAATTCCTGAATGTATATCGTGAAATTAGTCTACTCGATCACACTGTATTGTCTTTACACGTTTCTGAGGAATTGAGTGGGACTTTGAATTCTGCTAGGCAAGGGGCTGCCGAGCTAGCTGATGAAGATAAAATCCATATTATAGATTCTAGGTTGGTATCAATGGGATTGGGATTAGCTGTGATATCTGCTGCCCGAGCTGCGAAGTCTGGAAAATCGTTAGATGAAATTATTGAAATAGCAAAATCAGTTGCTAACAGATGCCGATTTTTTGTTATGTTGGATACCCTAGAATATTTGGAGAGAGGTGGACGCATAGGAAAAGCTAGTGCATTATTGGGTGGTTTACTTCGTATAAAGCCGATTCTCACTCTAAACAATGGTGAGGTGGACAGTTTTGGAAGAGCTAGGTCTAGAAAATCCGGTATTTTAAAGATTGAAGAAGCTGTATCAGCTTTGGGACCTTTAGAACGGGTGGCGGTGATTTATAATGGTGCTGAGGAAGAGGCGCAAGAACTTGCGGATCGTATAACGGGTTTGCACGACCTGGATGATCAGCCTACTTTGTCTGAGTTAGGCCCAGTTATTAGTACACATGCTGGTCCAAATGCCCTAGGGGTTGTTGTCGTTTGTAGAGAATAAAAATTGGCCATTTAGGGAACTTATTTACTGAATCCAGCCCTATTTTCTTTTCTGCTATCAAGGTATATCAAATAGGCCCATTGTCATGAGAAAAGACATAGAGATAGTTAGGACTTTCGTCAAAATTCTTAGACACGAAGCTAAGCTGGGATTTGTAGATAGGGCGGTAGTCGGTGGGATGGATAGTTTCGTTGAGAATCATAGACTAGAAATATCAGAGTCGCTAGATATTGGAGATCAATCATATTCTAGCTTGAACTTGCTTGACCGTAAGGTTTGGGTTAGTAATCTGCTTGATGTTTCGGGAGATCTCGTTCCTAATGAATTAGTAAATAACTCGTATAGTCCTAATAAAAATCTTATTGAGCATAATAAGCTGAGATTAGATGATCCAGTGATCCGTTTGAGAACTGTAACTGGTAGAGCTGCAACGATTTTGGAAGATGCGTTTTCTATCAAGACTGTGGAGGATCTGATTTATCACCTGCCCCACAGACACAATGACTATAGTGCAATTCGAAAAGTTAATGAATTGAAGGCTGATGAGGAACAGACAACAATAGTCCAAGTTCGGGCGACTAAGAAAATAGGTACTAGAGGGAAAACAAACCGGGTGATTGTGGACTTATATGATGAAACTGGATCCATAAGTGTCACATTTTTCAATCAACCATGGATTCTCCGAGATTTTCGACGGGGAACGAGATTGACGGTTAGTGGGCTGGTAAAACGATTTAAGGGTAGGCTGACATTCGGCAATCCATCGTATGAGGTAGTTGATAGTACTATGAGGTCAATTCATACGGGACGTATAGTCCCCGTTTATGATCTGACCAACGGGGTGAAACAAAGATCAATGAGAAGGATGGTCAATTCCGCCATCAGAGTGGGCATTAGCGATGTACAGGATCATATACCTGATGTGTTGTTGGATAAAATAGGCCTTCTGGGTTTGAGTGATGCTTTGAAAGCATTTCATTATCCCAGGGACCTAAAAGAAAAATCAAATGCCAAGAGGAGACTGGTATTTGATGAATTTTTTCTAATCCAACTTATTGCTTTAAAGAGTAGAGAGGAGTGGAAAACGGAGACTTCGGCGATTCCTCTTAACGACATGGGTTTGGTTGCAAAAAAATTTGTTGCTTCTCTACCTTTCGAATTAACGACTGCTCAAAGAATGGTTGTAAACGAACTTTATGAGGATATGAGTGCTAATCGCGCCATGCAGAGGCTTCTTCAAGGCGATGTGGGTAGCGGTAAAACGGTTGTCGCGATTTCAGCGATGTTACTTGCGGCAGAGAATGGATATCAATCTGTTCTAATGGCACCGACCGAGATACTTGCGGAACAGCATTTCATAACTTTAAAGAGGTTGCTTAATTTGGGTGGGATGTTAATACGGGAGGGTAGCGTAGAGAATATATTCTATGTATCCGTTGATGGCTTGGACAAAGAACTAGTGATAGCCTTGTTAACCGGGAGTATGACTCCCCGTTCTAAAGAGGACGTACAAGAATTGATAAGGGATGGCAGCGTCGACATTGTACTGGGCACACATACTCTCATTCAAGACAGTGTAGAGTTTCCTCGTTTAGCCTTGGCAGTGGTAGATGAGCAACATAGATTTGGTGTGATACAACGTTCAATACTCCGTCAACAATCCAAGAGGCCACACTTGTTGGTAATGTCAGCGACCCCAATCCCTCGTTCACTAACCCTAACCGTATATGGTGATTTAGATATCTCGGTGCTTGATGAACTACCGCAGGGTAGGAAAGTGGTGAAAACCTTTGACGAGAAGCCGACTCGGCGAGATAGCGTATACGATTTCATTGGCGACAAGGTTTCAGAAGGCCGTCAGGTCTTTGTCGTATGTCCTTTAATAGAACAGTCCGAGTCTATAGATGCTCCGAGTGCAATAGAGGAACATCTAAATCTTTCTTCTAATGTGTTTCCGCACTATAGAGTAGGGCTACTTCATGGAAGGATGTCCTTGAATGAAAAAGAAGCTGTGATGGCGCGTTTTCGAGACGGAGAGATCGACATACTAGTGACGACTCCTGTAGTAGAGGTAGGTGTCGATGTTCCGAATGCAACCGTAATGTTTATTGATGGGGCCGACCGATTTGGCTTGTCGCAAATGCACCAATTCAGGGGACGTGTCGGTAGGGGCAAACATCAAAGCTACTGCGTTCTCATGGCTCATGAAAATGCTGGACCTGAAGCAAAAGATAGAATAGATATATTGAGACGGACCAATGATGGATTTAAGCTAGCTGAAGAAGACTTGCGTTTGAGAGGCCCTGGAGATCTTATGGGTACGAGACAAAGTGGCCAGCCTGTATTTAAGGTAGCTACGTGGCCTCTTAGTGTGTCTGATCATGACCTGATGACCTTAGCATTTCGAGAAGCAAGGTCAATTATTGCCAAAGATCCTGAATTGACGATGGCACAAAATTTGTATTTAAAACTTAAGGTGGAAAAGGATTCTCTTCAATTTGGGGAGAATGTGAACTAGGTGAAAACTTAGGCGCCCTTGTAAGTTAATATATGGTCAGTTGTTATGGAAAAGGTTCAGGAAAGACCCTTCTATGAACCACTGTATTTGAGTTTCACTATAGGAATGGTTTAGCTCTAACTCATCTTTCTTCCCGTCAGAATGTTTGACAATACATTTGAGCGGTTTATCGGGGCATAGGTCTTCTAGGTCAACGATACTGAGGCTATCATCTTCTCTTATGAGGTCGTAATCTGATTTGTTTTTAAAGGTGAGTGCTAACAATCCCTGTTTTTTTAAGTTTGTTTCATGAATCCTGGCGAAACTTTTCACTATTACCGCCGCGCATCCGAGTAATCGAGGGGATAAAGCAGCGTGTTCCCGGCTACTCCCCTCACCATAGTTTTCATCTCCAATGACAACCCATTTAAGATTGTTGGATTTGTAATGTCGCGCATTTTTAGATATAGCGATGTTTTTCTCTCCAGTAAGTAGGTTTTTGCCTTTACCTATGTTTCCTGTAAAGGCATTAGTGGCGCCCATGAACATATTGTCTGAAAACTTGTCCAGGTGTCCTCTTAATGACAGCCAAACACCTGCTGGAGATATGTGATCCGTTGTACACTTACCTTTTGTCTTCACTAGCACAACGGCATCGGTAATGTCCTCTCGATCCCACGGAGACCAAGGTTCTAGCACCTGTAGTCTTTCGCTATCTGGAGATATTGCGATCTCTATTGAGGAACCATCTTCTGCGGGCTCGAAGAAGGAGCCTTTACTACCAGAGAAGTTCCTTGGTGGAACTTCAGGAGCGACCGCAGGTGGTTTGAGCCTGAAAGGGTTGCCGTCTTTGCCTATCAAATCATCAGTGAGTGGGTTGAATGTTAATGATCCTGCTAGGGCAAAAGCTGTAGTTATTTCCGGACTAGCTATGAAATTCATAGTTGATGGCTGACCGTCATTTCTTGCTGGGAAGTTGCGATTATATGATGTTACTATTGTGTTTGGTGAGGTTGTGCCCGATTGAGATCTTTTCCATTGTCCGATACAGGGTCCACAAGCGTTGGCTAGCACAGTGGCCCCAACATTTTTGAGTGAATTCATTTGGCCATCGCGTTCGATAGTATCACGGACCTGTTCCGATCCAGGTGTTACCATTAACGGTGACTTGACCGTCAGTCCTTGAGCCAATCCTTGTTCTGCTATGTCTGCAGATCGACTCATATCTTCGTATGATGAATTCGTACAGCTTCCAATTAGGGTTGTAGAAATAGATTCTATGAAGCCATTGGAGCTATCGGAAACTTCAGATGCCAATTTGGATATCGGACGTGCTCTGTCTGGTGAATGTGGTCCAACTACATGGGGTTCCAATCTGGAAAGGTTTATCTCAACTATGGAATCGAAGTATTTTTCGGGTGCCAGTTCTGTTTCTTTATCTGGTTGCAGTAAGCTCTTGTTTGAATCGGCTAAATCGGCCAGTTCAGATCTACCGGTTGCTTTCAGATATCGTTTCATTCTATCGTCGTAAGGAAATATTGAGGTTGTAGCTCCCAGTTCCGCTCCCATATTTGTTATGGTAGCCTTGCCTGTACAACTGATGGATTTTGTTCCAGGGCCGATATACTCTATAGTACTGTTTGTGCCTCCGGATACACTCAATTGCCCAGCCAAGTACAATATGACATCCTTAGGAGCTGTCCATCCTGATAATTCCCCGGTTAAGACTACTCCGATTTTCTTAGGAAACAGCACTTCCCATGGTAAGCCAGCCATTACTTCTACTGCGTCTGCTCCTCCAACTCCCACGGAATAAGACCCCAACCCGCCCCCATTGGGAGTATGTGAGTCTGTTCCAATAATCACGGCCCCTGGGAATGCATAGTTTTCCAAATTGACCTGGTGGATAATACCGGCACCTGGTCCCCAGAAACCTGCTCCATATTTTGCGGCCGCAGATTTTAGAAATGTGTATACCTCGTCGTTTTCTTCGATTGATTCATTTAAGTCTTGTACACCTTCATTTCTTGCTTGAATGAGATGGTCGCAATGAATGGTAGTTGGAACAGCAACTTTTGGTTTTAAGGTCTGCATAAATTGCAACATCCCGGTTTGCCCCAGGACGTCCTGGAGCATTACCCGGTCTGGCCTAACTTTCAAATAGCTCTCCCCAGGAGTCAGCACCTGGTCGGTTGGACTATCTAAATGAGAAAGCAACACTTTGTCACTTAAGCTCAAGGGTCGATTGAGTCGGCCCCTTATGACGCCTAAATTTTTGGACATTCTTGAGTAAGTTTCAGATACGAAACGTGGACTCGAGTCAATACAATTTAGCAACAGTTACTTCCCCTTATGAGTTTGTATCAATTTCATCTGCGGTGTTCAAGATTCGTAACTAAACTTCTTCAGCCAAACGGTATGCTATCAGTAACTTACTCAGAGCGGGGTCAATTCCCGCATCCATGTCGGCAGAGGTTAAGCTATCTTTGTTGCCCGAAATATTGGTAATTTAGGTCTGTGTAACTATCCCATTCCGCAGGAACATCGTCTTCCGCAAAAATCGCTGCCACGGGGCATACTGGCTCACAGGCGGCGCAATCGATGCATTCCTCAGGGCTTATGAGGAGCATTTTGTGCTCTTCCGCCTCATATATGCAATCAACGGGACACACGTCTATGCAAGATCGATCCAAGACATCAACACATGGTTCGGCGATGATGTAAGTCATAGGTTTTCCACATCCTCCTCAGTTGGGCTAGAGCTTAACCGGAACAAAATCAATGGAATTATATCTGGTTAACTCAAGCTCAGCAATATAATTTCGCAGAGGAATGTGTTTATCTTACGACACCTTTTTCCAGCAACGATTTCACTTTATTCTCAGAGTATCCGAGGTGAGACAATATTTGATGGGTATGTTCACCCAGCATTGGCGAGGCCGCTTGTGCCTCTAATGGGGTATCACTCATCTGCACTAAGGGGCCTACCATACGTATTGTACCCACGGCAGAATGTTTTAGTTCAACGATTAAGCCGCTTGAAATGAATTCAGGATCATCCAGCAGTTCTTCCACGAACTTGACCTCGCCTACGGGTATATTCGCAGCTTCAAAAGCATAGATCCATTCGGATGTTTTCTTTTTTGATATCTTTTGCTTCGCCTCTTGTGACACGGATTCAATTTTTTCAGTAAATGTAGGATCGCTTGGGTCAAATGCTGATTCAAACCTAGGATCATCTATGCCTATAATGGAAGCAGCTTTTTGTCTCAACTTATCGTTTAGACAAGCTATTGCTATGACGCCATCCGCTGTTTTATAAGTCGAATAATAGGTGCGGAAACTGGTTCGGCTTGGAGAAAGTCCGCCCTGGGCTTCTTGATGGTAGTTGTGTATCGAAGAGTAGCTTGCTCCTGAATCACGCAATATATTTATTGTTTGTACCAAGTCTTGGTTGATATCTCTGTCTATTTCAGATATCTGAAAAAAACCACTTTGCACAGCGAGTGCAGAGGCGAATAAGGTGGTATCTATCTTTTGCCCTATACCTTTCCTTTCTCTTGTATAAAGAGCTGCACATATCGACCAAGCTATGGCTAGGCCAGTGCAGTAATCAGCTATGGCGGTGGAGGCGGTCTGTTTCGGAAGACCGTCAACTATATTGTTGTTCGCTACTAGTAAGCCGCTTAGAGCTTGGACAATTAAGTCGTAGCCTGGTTTGTGAGCTTGTGGGCCTATTTGCCCAAAAGCGGTGTTGTCGCAATATATCAGCTGCGGGTTTAATTTGGAGAGTGTGCAGTAATCGATTTGGAGCTCTGTTGGTACATCGGGCCGGGCGTTTATGATCACTACATCGGTGTCTTTGATGAGTGTGTGTATTATTTCGATCCCTTCTGGTGTTTTTAGATTGACAGGCAGACTCATCTTGCCTCTGTTTAGACCCATGAAATCCCTACTTTCTTTGGGCATAAATTCGTTATGTAGACGCCACGGCTCTCCTTCTACCGGTTCTATTTTAATTACTTCGGCGCCCATGTCACTGAGCAGCATACCTCCTAGGGGGCCGGCTATGATCTGAGTGAATTCCAATACTCTTATTCCGTCTAAAGCTCCGGGCATGTTGAATGTCTCCTTTTGGGGTGGCGCTTACCTACCCTCCTCCCAAAATATGAGCAGTCGAACATCCTGTCAAGGTGGCATCGAATTTTAGTAACTTCTGTGTGTGGTTATAGGAACATTGTAGGTTGAAGTTGATTCAACGTTTGTGGGTGCGTGGTGGTATATAATCTAAGGGTATAGCCCCCAAGTAGTACGTTTTTGTGAGGTATGGTAGTTTGCCTTCTAGAACCAATTGGCACGATCAACATCCTATTGCTTGCACTTGCGTGTATTGTTACGATGAGCGACGGATAAAGGATAACATCAAGGGTAAGATTGGTAGGAATGAAAAATGTCCGTGTGGTAGCGGGAAAAAATACAAAAAATGTCATCTGTCTTGACGACCATTGATTTTGAGTCTTTAAGACCAAGATTCAAGTCTAATCCGGGTAGGTCCTAATTAATTGAATACAGTTTTGCTCATAAAATAAACCACTATGACAAATACTAGAATCATGGGAATTAGTCGCAGGAAGGACTTAAGTTCAAACGCCAGTCTGAGGCCTACCAACAATGCAGCCCACTGCCATAGCCAGATCGCTACATATAAACCTGTGCCCGTTTTTATGGCGTACCCTATCTCTGGGAAGATAGCTCCAGGGATCATTGCAAGAGGGAATAGTAATCCGGGAGTCTGCGCATAACCAGTTACTCTAACGACCTCGCCCCATGATGCACTGTCTGTAAATGTGTTACCGATCAGAAAGAATATTAATGCAATTAGGGTCCAGACAATCAATGCACTAATTACGCCTACTAAGAATCCCTGGAGAACGTTCTCGTCAGTGAAACCTTGATAAAAGCTGTTAGCTATTGATACCAGTATCACTATCACCACAGCTTGCGGCATAGCGCTGAGACTTCTTTCGATTTCTTCGTATACTGACGATTTGAGAAGGATGGCGCCTTTTAGTCGTGGTAACAGGGTTGTACGAAAGCCCATTTCCGCTGAGATTTCATCAGAGTTATCATCGTAGGCTGACATTTTTACCGGTCCTTATCCAAGTGTAGACATAGCGCAATGCAATTGACTCCATCCCTAGTAAGTTAGCATGTCACGGTTGCCTTAACAAGAGTCACTTCTTAGCCGTAACGGAACTCCGTAGGTATTGAGAAACAAAGTCTTCTTAAAGTTAAAAATTCGGCGTCAGTTATACTGTGGCTAAGGTTGGGTTCCTAAGTGGCTCTGATATGGTGTGTTCATCTAGCTCAGTCGCCTCTTTCTGGTATACCTGTACCCTATAACTATGGTGATCCGCGATACAAAGCCTTAATTTTCCGTCAACCCGAACCGAGGTTGGCTTTCTGAGATATTTTTCCTCTTCTAGGTTGGCCATTTCTCTTAGTCGATTTGGGTAAGCGTTTGTCAACATATAATTTCTAGCGCATCTTGATAAAGAGGCATCACCAAGGAATTTCCAGATGTATCTTCCTTTGGAGTCAAACATCAAAACTCTGTTGTTGGCCCAGTCAGTTACATAGATATCTCCATGTAAATCGACGGTTACGGATGATGGGCCCTGCATAGTTAAACCCGTTACTGGATTTCCTGTGATGGACATGATGTGATCAGCTTCGTCTGTAAATACCTGGATCCTATTATTTCCCCAATCTGCAACGTAAATATTACCCAATTCATCTACGTGCACCCCCCACGGGGTGTCAAATTTACCGTCCTCGCTACCATGAGTGCCGAATTGAGACAAGAACTCACCGCTGGACGTATATTTTTGTATCCTGTGGTTTAGCGAATCTGCAACGATCATATTACCTTGAGTATCGAATCCGATCCCCGTAGGTGCGTTAAACTCGCCCTCCTTACTGCCAAGATTTCCCCATCGAGTTATAAATTCTCCATCGCTGCTAAAGGTACTTATGTTATGGTTTGCCTCATCACTAACGTAAAGGTTGCCCTTACAGTCTGTTATTATCTGCACTGGCCATTCGAACTGCCCCTCACCCTTGCCGTATGATCCTATCTGTACCAAATCGTCAGTAAGCTGTTCTGCGTCGTCAAATGTCCATACCCTAATAAATGCAGAACCAACGTTCCGAGTTAGTATATAGATAACGTCGTTAGAGCCAAAGGCTACGTCAATGGGGAATCCAGTAATACGACGCATTCCTAGAGTTTTTAGGTAAGGATATCCTTCTCTTAGTAACCCTATTGGTCTTCCCATAAATACACCTCTGTTTCACTAAATTGAAAATGGTTTTAATTGCTCGAATTGTCCATGTACAATGGGATTGGCTTCAAGGCCAAGCCATTGCTCAAGGACAGTACTGTAAAGCCCCCTGAAATCATAAGTATGCTGTAAGTCTTCGCCGTGCTCCCACTTTGATGGATCTAGTGAAGGGTATTCAGAATAAAGCCCGCCTTTAACGTTTTTACCAACTAGGAAGGCCCCACCACCCGAACCATGGTCAGTACCACTGCCGTTATCCCTCATTCTGCGCCCAAACTCCGTAAATATTAATACCGCTACGTTATCAGCTGCATCATGTTCTTCCAGATCGTCTATAAAATCAGCTATAGCTCCAGTGAGATCCTTGAGTAACCCGGGGTGGGCGAGCATTTCGTTTGCGTGATGATCATATCCGCCGTGGTTAGTATAAAAAATTCGAGTGCCTAGGTTTGCCAGGTGGATTCTGGCGACATCCCTGAGACTCTTTGCTATAGGGTTATCCGCGTACTCAATTGTGGACGTATATGATTCCGAGACATCTGCTAGCAAATCTGCACCTTTTAGTACATCCATACCGGTTTTGCCTATGTATTCTGTCACTGGTCCACTTCCTATAGCTTGGCCATAGATGTTTTTGAAAGCTTCTATCGATCTATCTCGTAGCTGTTCTTTTTCTGCATCGTTCATGACTCCATAGCCTTCAATGTCTCCTATTGATGTAATAGGGACGCCACTTTTTGCCATAGCCCGAGGCAATCCGCGTCCGATATTCACCCCCGTTAGCACATTCCTTTGACTGGGATCTAGTTCTTCGACGGCGAGCCCAAGCCATCCTTCGTTTACCACTTTATCCGGTTCGCATGTATGCCAAATGTCCATACCTCGAAAGTGAGATCGATTCGAATTCGGGTATCCAATGCCTTGAACAATACCTAGTTTGCCTTCGTCATATAGAGTTTTAAATGCAGAAGCATTGGGGTTAAATGCTAAAGTATCATCCATTGGGATCATCTCGTCTTCTTTTATTACAACTTTCTTCCTCGAATTGTAATAATGCCCGTTGGTGTAAGGAATTACGGTGTTCATAAAATCGTTACCACCAGTTAGCTGGACCACCACGAGTACTTTATCTTGATTCTTACTGATCATTGCTAATAGACTCCTTCATACGAATTGGCATCTTATGCGAATTGATAATCTACGGTTGAGACAATCATTTTAAGTACATCAGATATGTCCACGGATTCAGAACGATTTTCTTCTAGATGTTTCGTGTATGCTACCAATTCTGAATGAGTGGTGTCGCTCACGACAATACCGCCGAGAAGGTCGAGACATCGATCCACCAGGGCTGATGGGTCATCGTCCAGGCTCCCAGCTCTCTTTACAATTTCTTTAATTCCGGGCTTGTTTACGTCATCAAACTCTGTTTCGGCGAAATTTACCCGTTCGCTTAATGTTCCAGAATCTATCCATTCGTGCCCTGTGTGCCATCCTTCCACCGTCGGGGGATTAAGTAACATTTGTCCCATAACTTCTAAAGTCCCTAGGTAGGTTTGGAGTCCTGGCTTTAATTCCCTGTATTCGCCAGTTTGCCTTAGTACTCCGACTACGAGTTCAGTAGGGCTTTTGACCTTCTTGCGGTTGATGGATGTTTTGAATGAATCTGAATTGAACAAGCTTTTCAAAACAGCTCGCATGTCTCCATCTGAATTTAGGAAAATCTCTGATAGTGCATTAACTAGGTTTTCATCTTTTGGAGGTTCTATATCCCATGATGGGACTTGAGGTTCATCCTCGACAAAAAAGTTGTACAGGTGTCGGCAAACAAATCTAGCGGTTGCTGGCTGTTTAACTATGATATCTATTATGTCTTCGCCGTCGAAGTTACCTGTTTGTCCTAGGAATGTTTTTGGGCCGAAATCATGGTCTTCTGGGTGAAACTCAAACCGAGCAGGGTAAAACCCCTGTGGATAAAGTGGTATAGGCTGGCTGAAGGTCCAACCTGTGAACGCTCTCGAGGCATTTTTTATATCGTCTTCAGTGTAGTTGCCGACGCCCATAGAAAACAGTTCTAAAAGTTCCCTGCCGTAGTTTTCATTGATCTCATTTTTATGATTTTCATTATTGTCGAGCCAGAAAATCATTGCCGGGTCTTTGGAGAGTTGCAGAAGCATTGTTTTGAAATCAGCTAATCCAACTTTTCTAAAGGTCTCAATTTCCTCAAAAAGTGAGAGGCTATGTTCTCCTTTACCCCAGGCGACGGGAAATACCTGATGCAAGAATAAGGTCATCTTTTCTTCCAGGGGTCTCTGGCTGTTTATCATCCGATATAACCATTTGGGAATGTAACCTACTAGCGCTTCATGGGTGTAATATCGGTCCAGGAAATTATCTTCGATATATGGAAATCTTTCAGGATTGACCAAATCATCTACGACTTCTTCGTACGTCTTCTCTGCTGTAAGACGATCCAACTCTTCTGGGGTAGCACCGAAACTTGCTCTTCTCATGAGATGTGCTATTTGATTTCTGTCAGATTTCATGACGGATCCTTTTCCGGGCTATCTTTTTAATATGTTTTTAGCTCCCAGGCTCAGGCATCTTATGCGAATTGATAATCTACGGTTGAGACAATCATTTTAAGTACATCAGATATGTCCACGGATTCAGAACGATTTTCTTCTAGATGTTTCGTGTATGCTACCAATTCTGAATGAGTGGTGTCGCTCACGACAATACCGCCGAGAAGGTCGAGACATCGATCCACCAGGGCTGATGGGTCATCGTCCAGGCTCCCAGCTCTCTTTACAATTTCTTTAATTCCGGGCTTGTTTACGTCATCAAACTCTGTTTCGGCGAAATTTACCCGTTCGCTTAATGTTCCAGAATCTATCCATTCGTGCCCTGTGTGCCATCCTTCCACCGTCGGGGGATTAAGTAACATTTGTCCCATAACTTCTAAAGTCCCTAGGTAGGTTTGGAGTCCTGGCTTTAATTCCCTGTATTCGCCAGTTTGCCTTAGTACTCCGACTACGAGTTCAGTAGGGCTTTTGACCTTCTTGCGGTTGATGGATGTTTTGAATGAATCTGAATTGAACAAGCTTTTCAAAACAGCTCGCATGTCTCCATCTGAATTTAGGAAAATCTCTGATAGTGCATTAACTAGGTTTTCATCTTTTGGAGGTTCTATATCCCATGATGGGACTTGAGGTTCATCCTCGACAAAAAAGTTGTACAGGTGTCGGCAAACAAATCTAGCGGTTGCTGGCTGTTTAACTATGATATCTATTATGTCTTCGCCGTCGAAGTTACCTGTTTGTCCTAGGAATGTTTTTGGGCCGAAATCATGGTCTTCTGGGTGAAACTCAAACCGAGCAGGGTAAAACCCCTGTGGATAAAGTGGTATAGGCTGGCTGAAGGTCCAACCTGTGAACGCTCTCGAGGCATTTTTTATATCGTCTTCAGTGTAGTTGCCGACGCCCATAGAAAACAGTTCTAAAAGTTCCCTGCCGTAGTTTTCATTGATCTCATTTTTATGATTTTCATTATTGTCGAGCCAGAAAATCATTGCCGGGTCTTTGGAGAGTTGCAGAAGCATTGTTTTGAAATCAGCTAATCCAACTTTTCTAAAGGTCTCAATTTCCTCAAAAAGTGAGAGGCTATGTTCTCCTTTACCCCAGGCGACGGGAAATACCTGATGCAAGAATAAGGTCATCTTTTCTTCCAGGGGTCTCTGGCTGTTTATCATCCGATATAACCATTTGGGAATGTAACCTACTAGCGCTTCATGGGTGTAATATCGGTCCAGGAAATTATCTTCGATATATGGAAATCTTTCAGGATTGACCAAATCATCTACGACTTCTTCGTACGTCTTCTCTGCTGTAAGACGATCCAACTCTTCTGGGGTAGCACCGAAACTTGCTCTTCTCATGAGATGTGCTATTTGATTTCTGTCAGATTTCATGATGGATCCAGAAGTCCTCCTAATGCATCAGTCGTTTTATGGTTTTTCTTGGTGCTCTAGTCTATGGTCAGAAATTTATCACATTTCGTTACGGTTTGGAACTAAAAGCCACTTGGATTTTAGTTGATTTGATTTCAAGTAAGAGCAGAGAAAACATTCGGTTGCCTGATTACCAATATCATCGGCAAATGCCGGTTGGCCAACCATTTTGTGATAATGGGATGGAACAGTAGTCATAGTAATTCCTGTTATTTTTTCTTTCGTCAACGAGAAATACCTCCCAATGAAAATTTGGTTCTTGTATCTTTTTGCTGTCTTGAACATGTTTTAAATAAGTCCTCCGACAATTGATTCATTTGCCTTAATACGCTTCAGGTAGACAAGATGAATCTTTAATATCAAATAATTCCATTCATGCGTGCTTACCGATCCGGTTACATTAATAAGATCGTAGGATAAATACCTATATGAAAGGCTTGATTCAAACCTATAGCTGCCGTTAAGCTGATAACGTTGACATGTTAGGTTATTTTATAAAGATATTGGAGGCAGAAGATGCACTGTAAGTGTAGTAAGGTCGGGGGCCCACAGCTAATGGATTCACCAAGGGTAGCCCGACCAATAAATAAAAATCTCAAGCCCGTTGAGACCGAACCTATGATAGGTGAGACCCCGACCCCAGCACTCGATTCGTGGCTGACTCCCAACTCCGATTTCTATATTAGAAATCACTTCGACTTTCCCGATTTTTCAGATTCCCCGGATAGTGATTGGACTGTAAACATAACCGGCTCCGTTAAAAATCCAGGCTCTTTTACTTTTTCAGATCTGTCCAAATTTCCGAAGCATACTCAGGCTGTGACGATGGAATGTGCCGGAAATAACAGAATTGATCTGACACCCAGAGTGCCCGGAAATCAATTTGAGTCAGGAGCTGTAAGTACTGCTGTATGGGCTGGAATTTCACTTGCACAAGCACTAGAATCATTCGAAATTGACCCTAAAGCTAAGGAACTGCTCTTCGAAGGAGAAGATTCAGGAGAACCCGAACCAGGTATAAAGACTCAGAACTTCCAGCGTAGTTTACCTATAGATGTGGCCATGCATCCAGACACAATGCTTGCTTTCGAAATGAATGGCGAGCCAATAGGGGTGGAGCATGGTGGCCCACTACGTTTAGTAGTCCCGGGTTGGTACGGAATGGCTTCTGTAAAGTGGGTACGCCAAATCACAGCATTGAATAGTCCTTTTGAGGGCTATTTTCAAACGTACAAATACATGTTCAGATCTGGCGAAATTCCTGCAAGACCGGTCAGTTTGATGCAAGTGAAATCACTCATAACTTCTCCAATGAGCGGAACTGACGTAAAGGGAGATTCCCACTCAATATCTGGATTTGCCTGGTCTGGTAATGCAGAAATAGACTCCGTAGATGTCTCCACAGACGGTGGATCTACCTGGAAGCCAGCCAGACTTGTCGGGCCTTCCGATAAATACTCGTGGCGTCAGTGGAACTTCTCTTGGATCAGCGCCAACACGGGTCACCACACCATACTATCCAGGGCCGAAGACAAGCTAGGAAATATACAACCCGCAAAATCTAATTGGAACGAATTAGGATATGAGGTGAATGGATTTAAATCCATTTGTGTGAACGTAGTTTAAAGAGGTTACTAACTTTTTGATAGATAAACCTAATTCAACTGGTTAATCAATGCGACGGTTGAATACTACTTAGACCACATTAGGGGTCTAAGTAGTATTCAAGGTGATCAATTATCCTGAGATTGTAGAGATTACTCTTTTCCTAAGAACCGAATGTTCTGGTATTCGGTAGCGGGGGTAGGACTCGAACCTGCGACTTTTGGGTTATGGGGAGGACTAGGAAGTGTTTATGGAGTGTCATATTTCCCACCTAGTTACGTTCGGTCTTTTCTACCGTTCATTTCGTACTAATAAATCCATATTGTTTATTAATTCCTGGTAACTATTTTCGGGGGTTTTAAGGTTATATTCTTGCTTACTTATCTAGCGGTGAATGCATAAATTTCGGCCTATTGCCGGAAAATTTCCGAAATCCACTAATTTGGAAAATATGGTAGAGGGTAATAAGAGGGGATTTTAGTCACAAATGAGTGGTAGCGGGGGCAGGACTCGAACCTGCGACCTTTGGGTTATGAGCCCAACGAGCTGCCGCTGCTCCACCCCGCGTTGTTAAACTGAATTCTGTCTTTGAATGCTTGTCATATTAATGTGAGAACCCTAATGTGGGTCAAGTCCTCGGCCAATTAGTACCGCTCAGCTGAAGCAGTTACCTGCCTTACACCTGCGGCCTATCAACCCTGTAGTCTTCAGGGGGCCTTACTTCCGACCGGAGTCGGAACGGGAAATCTAATCTTGGAGTTGGCTTCGTGCTTAGATGCTTTCAGCGCTTATCACATCCAGACTTGGCTACCCGGCTATGCTCCTGGCGGAACAACCGGTACACCAGAGGTCTGTCCTTCCCGGTCCTCTCG
>CAZRSW010000017.1:0-42568 GCA_964602845.1 uncultured Dehalococcoidia bacterium
CCGATGTTCGTGCAATGGTGACGAAATTTAATCCAGCCTAGCTAAGAAACCCAACAAGTGTTGGAGAACATCCTCCGGCTGCTCTTGCTGTACCCAGTGACCCGCATTGTTAACTAATTGAATGTCATCCATCCTGGCACACACCGCATCCTGCATGAGATTGATCGCACCAGGCCTCTGGTATATTCCCCAATCCTGTTGGCCTGCAATGAACATGGACGGAACCTCTATTTTCATGCCAGAGAAAAGCTCTAATTTCTGGCGATTCCCTACACTGGCTCCAGACCTGTACCAGTTGAGTCCTCCCTGAAATTCCGTCCTTTCATACTCCGACACGTATACTTTCAACTCATCGTCAGTCAACCATTTACAAGATTTTATTTCCTGAAAAGTCGGCATGTACCTCGACACTGCCTCTGGCATGGTGTCATCCAAATCCATAATGTAGTAAGTTGGCATTTTCGCCAATTCTTCTGCAGTCCAAGAATCCAGTGGATGAGGAGCATTGCATTCCCAGTCTGCACTTTTGTGGTGATAATATGCCCGTATAAAAGACGCTAGGCCATCCTTTGAATTCATAATGTCAGAATTGGCCTCAAGAGTTCTGTAATAGTCTTGGTAGTGTTTCCTCGGTCTTTGAAGAGCAGCCAAATCGTCACCAATAGTCTCGTATGGCACCTGGTTTCTTACATCGTTACTCGAAAGATTGAATGGTATGGTCGGCGCACCCGTAAAGGGAGCACTCATCATAACAACGGAATCGTATACATCAGGCCTTATCAAGGCTGACCAGCCAGCCACACCAGCACCCGAATCGTGGCCAATAACACTTTTTACTTCTTTATATCCTAGAGCTGAAACGAATCCCAATATGTCTCTTACAAGATTAATCATGTGGTAGGAAGAAAGGTCGGCCACATAGGAATCATCCCATCCGGTTGTCGCGCCAAACCCCCTCTGGTCCGGTGCCACAACATGGTAACCAAGCTCAGACAAAGGCAAAATAATTTTCCTCCAACTGTAAGACAACTCGGGAAATCCATGTAACAAAACTATGAGCGGGTTGTTTTTGTTTCCAAATCCGGCTTCCAGGTAATGCACATCAAGACCGTTGACACCCCTGCATACGCTTGATCTGATTTGATCAGATAACGTTCCGTTACCGTAATTCCCTCGAATGTGTGTCACCTTACTCTCCTGTTTTTATTTACTGATCCTTATATTAATAGCATGGCACATCGACAACACCCTAATTTTAAATATGGCGAGATAATGTCGTAATACTGTTGACTGCTAAGTCAGCCACAGTTGCTCCGTTGTTGAGTGACTTTGGTTACGTATCGTTGGGCGAATTATCGGCCGCTGGATCTTTCATGGAAGCAATTGATATCGTACCGATAGCTACCGCTACGATATATACCACAGATCGCCTTTCATACCCATCGGATCGATCTCTGTAATCAAACCTGTAAGGGATTTCGCAAGTTGATAGTTTATATGTCTTTTACAAATAATGTAACTGGGTATTGCGGGCAATCGCTAGCCTAATAGTGTAAACTCGCTCACAACTTACAGGAATGATCCTGCAACGAAAAAAGGAGTGGAGAGATCATGAAATTATCTAACGTGTTCGTTTTTCTATTGTCCTTAATAGTTTTGGCCTCTGTTTCAGTAGGATGTATCGGCGGAAGCGAAACAGTAAAGATCGGGCTTCTTAGTCCCCAGACCGGTCCGATTGCACAGTACGCGCCCGGGTTCGAGGATGCAGCCGATATAGCTATAGCAGAGCTAAACGCAACCCATGATGGGGATTTCGTGTTTGAATTAATAGTTATGGACTCCGGATGTGATGGTACCCAGGCGGCAACATCTGCCCAAACACTGATTGATAGTGGGGTATCTGTAATAATCGGAGCTGCCTGCTCAGGTGCGACGCTTGGCGCAATAGCAGTCGCTGCTCCAGCAGGAGTCCCAATGGTGTCCTACGCCAGCACTTCGCCGGCAGTTACTACCGCCGACGATAACGGTCATCTGTTCCGAGTGGTTCCAAGTGATGCTCAACAGGCGGTCGCTCTCGCTGTGGTGGCATCTGATGCCGGTGCCGGCAATCCTGCGGTCTTGTATATGACAAATGACTATGGAGCAGGACTCGGAGATAACTTTGCAGCCAACTGGTCCGGAAGCGTTTGTACACAGGTTGGATATGACCCAGCTGAGGGATCCTATGATGCTTCTACCTTGGCACAATCTGTAATAGATGGAGGCTGTGATTCAGTCCTTCTGATGTCCTATGCCACGGATGGTGCTGCCATAATGGAAGCTCTATCTGCACAGGGATTTACTGGCAGTATGTTTGGTGCTGACGGCCTTGCCGACGCTGCTTTCAAAGAATCCTTTACGGACGTGTCAGCTGTTGACGGTCTGGTAGCCACCAGGCCCCGACCAGGCGGAGCATCCAGTGCAAAAGATGATTTTGAAAAGGCTTACTCCGATGCTGGAGGAGCTGATGGGGCTATATACACCGGTGAGACTTACGACGCCATCAAGATTGCGGCCGCGGCAATCGTTTCTGATCCTGACGGAGACATCGTGGCAGCGCTAAAGAAGACCGGCGTCAATTACACTGGTGCCAGTGGAACGCACACCTTTGACTCAGCTGGCGATGTTCTGGGAACCGGGTACGAAGTCTGTGAATTCAAAGGCGGAGACTTCTCTTGTCCGCATATTTGGACCGCAGATGGTGGGTTAGGCAGCAATTAACAACTTCCCACGAGGACTTTTGCCAAGAAAGCCACTCTGCGATCAGTAATTCTGGCTGACCGTAGGGTGGCTATTATCGCCAACAGTAACATTACGTAGACCACAATTCGGAGGATCCTGGTGGTAGGGACAAGATTGCCTTTGAATACTAATTGGCAACGCTGGATGCCCAAGCCATCGTGGGTTCGCCAACTTGCAGTTGGCATATTTCTCTTGCTTGATTCATATCTCGGGGTAATACATGGCGGTGGAATTGTCACATGGTCTGGATTATTCTCCACCCAGTTAAAATGGCTGGCCTTATCAGTTGAAATGATGGCCGGTGGCCTGATACTGATCCGTATATTACTTAATCAGGCAAATCCCCGGTGGCGCACTGTAATTGTCATATCTGTTCCAATTCTTGTGATATCGATCACATTTGTGATTCTTGAGTTGATCCTGAAAGGCTTAGGCAGATCAGCTACAATGAATTTCAATCTGTCCTCTATTGGCTTCAGTGGACTCTACTGGTCTGCAGTCTACCTCAGTATAGCAATAGGCCTCACACTCACATATAAAGTTCAACGCTTTGCTAACTTTGCTCAGGCAGAAATGATGCTCGTTGGATCCTACGTGGCCCTCACATTAATGTGGTCAGACAGGTTTTTCCCTGTGGCCGATGCACCCAAGGATGGGATCTTGAACTGGGACTTGCTAATCTGGGCAGGAGTTTGTTCTTTCATTATAGCCGGTATCTTGGGTTTGGTTATTGATCGTTTGATATACAAGCACCTTCGCGGCAAAATGGGAACCCCCCAGGTTATGATGATAGCTTCACTGGGAGTCTCTATGATTCTCCGCGCC
Source organism: uncultured Dehalococcoidia bacterium (assembly GCA_964602845.1). Lineage (GTDB taxonomy): Bacteria > Chloroflexota > Dehalococcoidia > Lucifugimonadales > UBA826 > CAZRSW01. The sequence goes on from CAZRSW010000017.1 coordinate 3,607, forward strand.
ATTTTGTTTATGAGATTCAGTGCAAGTACTTTCCGCTTCATACCTGATCGTGACTGGAGGCTCAGTACATCAACGTTCGAGATACCAACTGAGCGTATTCAACTGCATCTAGGCGATCGCGTAGCCACTCCATTGGTTAATTTCGCTGAGAATGTCAACCCATATGGATTCGCCTACTCTAAGATAGCTCTCGTAATAGGAATATTCGGAGCAATCATATTACTGCTAATTCTTCTACACCGAACGCGCCTAGGTAGACAAATGCGTGCAGTGGCTGATAATCCAAGCCTCGCTGCATCCAGTGGAATCCATGTCGAACGTATACACGGTAGTACTGCCTTCATTTCATCAGGGATCGCAGGATTGGGCGGGGCATTGCTGGCAGCGATATTGCCAATTAATCCTGAACTTGGGCTCTCTTTATTATTGCCAGCATTCGCCGTCATCGTTCTGGGCACGATTGGCTCGGTGCCAGGTGTTATTCTTGGCGCCCTTATCGTGGGACTTCTACGCGCTGCGTCCGAACCAATGTTAATCGGCGCCGGAAACGCGCTGGATCGGCCTACTGCCAGTGGTTTCGCCGAGGTGATACCTTTCATATTCCTCGTCGGCTTATTACTGTTAGCACCAAGCGGCATCGGATCTGCGATTCAAAACTGGAACATAGAGCGCATCAGAAAAAGACGACTGGTCCAACAAAACAGAGGTCGATCTACAATTGGATATATCTTTCAGCCTCTAAAATTCAGATCCGGACTGGTCACAGTGGGAGCAGGCTATATCAACCAAATCAACGAGTTAAAAGACAAGTCACAGGAGTTCTTTAAAAATGCCTCTTATACCATCTTTTCACTACCTTCACGATACCTAACACAGTTATATACGGCAGCGAATTCGGGGAGTAAAAAGGTTTCTGATGTTATCTCCCGTGTACTTATTCCACCTAAGAGCTGGATTCGAATAAATCGCGAAACTGAACATGGATCATGGATAGCCTTCGCCTTTCTGTTTCTAGTGCTAGTCGCTATAGTCTGGCTCCTTCCTAGCGTTACCAACCTTACTAAAACTATGCAGGTTGCTCGTATCGTTACACTTCTCGGTATTTTTGGTTTGGCTGCATTCTCTCTTAACTTACATACTGGCATAACTGGCATGACTAATTTTGGTGTCATTTTCTTCATTGGGATCGGTGCCGTGACCGTGGGATTACTTTCCGCACCGGTCGAAACGAATGGATATGGTTGGAGTCCATGGATCGCGACCATCGTCGCTGTCATTATATCCGCAGTAGCAGGGTGGTTATTAGCATATCCAACAGCACGATTGCGAATGGATTACTTCGCGATAGTGACTATTTCACTCGGAGAAATGCTCCGCATATCGCTCCAAGCGGAACCATTACTACGTGCTGGAACAGTTACTTCTGCGATCGGTATCTCCCAGTATTCCAGGCCGATGGAAGGCTGGTGGGAAAATGGTCCTTCCCAAATGGTGGGCGACTTGCTGGGTTTACACATTCCGGCGCCCTATGTCGTTCTTTTAGCCATGATCGCGATTGTATCCGTATTCACGATATGGTTTTTACTAAATACACTGCTTGCATCCCCATGGGGGCGAATTCTACGGTCAATCAGAGAGGATGAAGTGGTCAGCCAGCATCATGGGCATAACATCCTTACCCACAAGGCAGTCAGTCTTGCTCTTGGTGCAGCCGTAGCGGCCTTGGCTGGTGCACTATGGGCCTGGTTGAACACGAACATATGGCCCGATTTCATGAACCCGGTTCGCTCCACCTTCCTAATATGGGCAGCCTTTATCGTAGGAGGGCGCGGTAACAATAGAGGCATGATCATTGGGGCCTTCTTGATTGTTATCGTGGAATTCTTGTTTAACATTTTGGTCGCATCTAGAGGTGCCACTAGCCTGCCCTTCCACAATATGACATCGTACCTGGACACTGCTTTTTCATGGTTGGTGGTCAATGTTGGAGGGGTTGTATGGTCAGCTCGATCTATTACTGAAATTTTCCCGAGAGGGGAAGTCATCTTATCACTACCGCATTTGAAACTAGCCTTGATTGGGACTGTGATCGTTGGAGCATTAATGGTGACTTCAAAGGGTTTGCTACCGGAGGTCCCCAGCAAGCCAGAACGTCCTATTTATAGAAAGGAAGACAGGGGCGAAGAGGAGATAAAAATATAATGGGAGCAGCTCCTGTCCTGCAGGTATTAGGTCTAACGAAGGATTTCGGCGGTCTAAAGGCTGTGGACCAGATTTCCTTCCAAATTGAAGAAGGCGAACTGGTTGGCCTTATTGGACCCAACGGGTGTGGAAAAACAACCACTTTCAACTGCATCTCCGGAATGTTGAGCCCAACTGCTGGCAGAATTGAAGTACTTGGCCGGGATGCTACTAGCATGCGCCCGGACCAGATACAGCGACTCGGGCTTACTAGAACATTTCAACACACCTGGCTTTGGCGAGAAATGACCGTTATCGAAAACCTTCTCGTACCACCTCGCCGGCAGTTCTCTCCCAATCTTCTTTTGGCATTATTAAGACCTGGGTCAAGAAAAGAAGAAAACCTACGGATAGCCAACGCTTACACGGTCCTTGACTTACTTGAGATATCACATATCGCACATAACCTCGCAAGTGACCTGTCGGGTGGGCAGAGTAAACTCGTAGATATAGGGCGAGCTCTAATGAGTTCTCCCAGCTTTCTCTTACTCGACGAACCAGTTGCGGGTGTTGCAGGGCCACTAGCGGAGAGGATTTTCCAGAACCTACGGTCTTTGACATCAGATAGAAACCTAAGCATGCTGGTCATCGAGCACAACATGGATTTTATTCTGCGGAGTGATGTTGACAGGATCATAGTCATGAACGAGGGCCGTATCTTAATGGAAGGCACGCCGAATGAAATTAAGAAGAGTCGAGACGTTATTGAAGCCTACCTAGGCAATCCTGGGAAATCAGAAGAATGAGCAAAGTTCTAGAAATTACGGGTCTTAAAGGCGGATACGGTTCCGTTCAGATCTTGAACGGAATTGACCTGTATGTTGATGAAGGAGAGTTCGTAACCATAATAGGACCCAACGGATGTGGCAAATCAACATTTTTGAAAGTACTCTTCGGGCTCGCCTCCCACTACGATGGTAGGGTCGCCCACTATAACACCGACGTTTCCGGATGGCGTACCGACAAAATAGTGGACCGGGGAATCGCTTATGTACCGCAGATCGACAACGTATTCCCATCTTTATCTGTTCGTGAAAACTTGCAGATGGGTGGTATCAAGTTGAGAACAAAAGAACTCAACACCGGGATAGACAGAGCCTGTGGAATGTTCCCCGATTTAGAACTACGGATGAATGATCTCGCAGCCTCTCTTTCCGGCGGTGAAAGACAGATGCTAGCAATATCCCGTGCGCTTATCTCAAACCCTACTTTCTTAATGCTGGACGAACCAACTGCAGCACTTTCGCCGAGATATCAACAGGAAATCATAGCCAACATCGACGAACTCCGAAGCAATGGTATTTCAGTGCTTCTTGTAGAACAAAATGCAAGGCTCTCACTGGCCAGATCGGACCGCGGATATATATTTTCCAGCGGGAAAGTAGTCTATACTGACAGCGCGGACAGGATTGTCAATGACCCCGATATTGGCGATTATTTCTTGGGGTTGAAACAGTGAGATCGCGGGTGTCCATTCAGATGTAAAAGAGAGAGGATTTTTCACTATTGAAATGACTAAACCAAAGTTCCCCCTTTCTGTGCCAGTTAAAGCTGGTCTGGCAAACATAAAAAGACTTGGACTAAGGGCTGAAACATCTATACGGGACAATGTGATGGATTATATGGATTTTTCATCGGTTCTGTACAGTGCCCATGCCCCCATAAGAATTGGCGAAGAACTCCTCAATATCGCTGCTACCGATGACGAGTTCAGGGAGCTAAGCATCACCACTTTTAAAAATTATCTTGATAAATGTGGAACCTTTGCAAACATACGGCAATTCAATATGCATTTCGCTCTAAAACGTTGGATATCTGACAACCAACGTCGGGGACAGATCGGTGAATATGAAAGGCACATTGAGTCAATACGTATCCTTGCTGAGCATGCAGCATACTACGATATAGAAATAGTCCTGGAAAATTTAAATAGCCACTGGAATACCAATGGAATATCACCCAACACCCCATGGGATGTAGTTGATTGGAGCAATAAGAATGAAGTCTTTGGCATGAGTCCCGAGGAGTGGTTACAGATCTGCCTTGATGTCGACCGATCGAACGTACGGCTTTGCCTGGACTCAAGTCACATCTGTACTTATGCACACAGGTTTCCAGAACATGATCGGGAGAGAATAGTCTTCTCCTTTTTGAAAGAGCCTCAACTCATTACACACGTTCACTGGAGCGATAACTACCTTTACGACGTAAGGGGTAGAGATGACTCCCATCTATCAGTAGGGAAGGGGACACTTCCCGTTGAATTCCATCGGACAATAAAACGTCTGGATGCAACCATACTTTTAGAACATTTTTATTCTCTAGATGAACTAGAGGAAGAACTTGATTTTATTGATAGGCTTTAATTCAGTCCCGTTCGGCGCAGCTGATCTCCCGGATGTATTTTCCGGTCTAGTACTTGATTACAGGTTGGCACCCTGAATTATTGTGTCAACGAATAATCGTCCTAATAGGAAACTACCCCCTCTACCAATTCTGCTCACCAGTTTGGCGGTCGCGGCAGCCTTATTAGGTGATGCAATGTTATACGTTGTCATGCCAGCCAGACCAGAGTTGTGGCACCTGACAATTGTTCAAGTTGGAGTACTACTTTCCGTTAATCGACTGGTTAGATTATTTACAAACCCGCTAAGCTCCGTTCTTGTTGAAAAATATGGGATTTACAATCCATTCAGAATTTCCTTAATAGCTTCCCTAGGGGTTTTAGTTGCCTACGCACTTTCAACAAATTTCATCATCCTATTATTCGCGCGCCTAATGTGGGGTGCATGTTGGTCAGTTTTGAGACTGGTTTCGCAGTGGGTTGCATCAGCCCAAAGTACGAAGACAAATCTAGGACTTAATCTTTCAAGCAACGCATCAATTATCAGGGTAGGCTCAATAGGTGGAGCTGTTTTTGGTGGAGTATTTTCCGACTACCTTGGGTATGAATCCGCCTTTATGATTTTTGGGGTCTTAACCCTGATAAGTTTGATGATATGGATTAATAAATCAGCATGTAAAGAGGGAATACCTTCAGATCAACACGAGAAGCGGTCTACGGGCTTTACTAGAGTGTTGAGAGATCCAAACGTATTGATTTTAAGCGTTTCAAGTATGATAACAGGCCTGGTTTTCTCTGGATTGATCGGAGCGACACTGGGACATTTCTTGAGACATAAATACGGGTTGGAATTTAATGTCATCACAATCACTGTGGGCGTCGCAACTGCGACGGGATTTGCATTAGGGCTCAAAAGTTTTGCAGAGGTTTTTGCCGGCCCCTATGGAGGTTATATTTCAGACAAATACGGTCGACTCAAAACACTGATCTTGTCCTCTGGAATATTCTCGATAACTCTCTTGATATTAGGATTCACTTATAATATTTATCTCACCTTTTTCATCTTGATACTGGTATTTATAACCGGGGTCGTGTTGATGATGCAGTTGTTAACGTTAGTGGGGGTTGTAGCCCAAACGAGTTCGCGTTCCCAAGTTTTTTCTGTCTACAACACCTTCCAGGACTTCGGTTCAGCACTCGGTCCACTAATTGGACTCTCTTTAATTCCGGTAAATTTATTGCCATCGCTATATGCGTTAAGCGCTTTAACATTATTTCTGTTAATAGCAGGGGCTTGCATATATCTAAAGCAGCTAACAAGAGGACAGCATGACTAACCACCCAAGCAATAACTAGTCTGATTTGAGAATCTCCCAAATAAGGCCGATTCTTTTTGAAGGCCACAGCATACATACATAATATCCCGGAAGCCCGAGCTACCATAACCTACCAGATTAATTTCTATAAATGTTAGTATGAGCAGAGCCGATCCAGGCAATCTGAACTTCTTGTCATGAGCTAATTTGACCAATATCACACGTAGAATTGCTGCTAACCCATCGTATAAGTGGTGGGTCTACTCTTCCGTAGGTGCAGCGGCTTTCATAACCGTCTCCGACCAGACGGGAACGACTCTTGCGCTACCTAGAATCGCCCACGAACTGAATGCTGATATCCCGACGGTTCAATGGATGTATCTTATATATACACTTTTCATCAGTGCACTCCTTCTTCCAATGGGGCGTCTCTCAGACATGTTGGGAAGACGACGTATATATACTACGGGATTGGTGGTGTTTACCTGTGGAGCGGCTTTAGCATACTTCGCAGGCCAACTCCCTCTCCTGCTGACTGCGAAGGCTATCCAGGGTGTGGGTGTTGCCATGATTCAAGCCAACGGCATGGCGTTAATGGCAGAGGCCTTCCCGAAGAAACAACGGGGCACAGCATTAGGTCTTTACATGGCAGGTATTGGTACCGGTGCAGTTTCGGGACCAGTCATCAGTGGGATTATGATCGATGCTTGGGGATGGCGATCATTGTATTTGTTTATAACACTCGTTGGTGTGGCAGAGATAGTTTTATCAACTTGCGTGATCCGTGATCTTGTCAGCTCACGTGATCGAATGGGCAATTCGAACGGGCTTAAGTCTTTTGACTGGGTAGGGGCAATCCTTTCAGCAGGAACACTGGTACTGTTCCTCTTGAGCATGACATACGGTCACCGATTGGGCTGGTCTCATCATCTAGTTCTTATGGGCTTTTCATTTGCCGCCCTGTTCCTTGCAGGTTTTATTGTAAGAGAACTTAAGAGTCAAGATTCAATGATTGACCTTACCCTGTTCAAGGTACCTGTTTTCTCTCTGGGAATCGCGGCACGGTTTTTGGCATTTATTTCCGGATCTCCAGTATATTTCTTGATGCCTTTTTACGTCATTCAAGTTTTGGGAGTTTCAGCGTCTCGGGCAGCATTTTTCATGTTGCCTGCACCTATAATGATGATAATAACCAGTCCGCTCAGTGGAAGATTCTCCGATAAAGTTGGCACAAAATGGCCATCTGTAACAGGGCTTTGTTTATGGTCAACAGCCCTTATAGTGTTCACCAGGTTGGAGATTGATTCGAATCCGGCCATTGTGTCTGTGGGAATGTTACTACTGGGCGCTGGTAATGGTATATTTAGCTCACCCAATACGGCTGCTGTCATGACCGTGGCAGGTGACAAGCATTATGGAGTAGTCGCTGCGCTGGTTAACATGGTTCGCACATCTGGCAATTTAACCGGAATCGCTATCGGCACAACAATACTAGTCACCACAATGACCTCAATGGGTTTTGAACCAAGCTTGTCGAGCTTAATGGAAACGAATGGAGCAGGCATCAGAACTTTGGAAAGTATAGAACTCATGGGGTCCTTCGTAAAAGGTCTGCATTTAGTATTTATCCTAGGAGTTTGTTTTTCCACTTGCGCTGCGGTGTTCACCACATTTCGACCCGAGCTTCAGCAACATCCACCAGCTACCGAGCCTAAGTAGCTCATATTGCATCCCAGCCGATCCCTTATTTAGAATTTTTTGATACTGGTTAATTTAAGGTTTCTCTTTGAGCAACAATCAGTTCTCGATCCATTTCATCAAACCAATTTTCTATATCGTTTGCTAGTTTTCTAGCTTTATCAGGATATTTGAGAATCAGATTTTCGCGTTCCAGAGGATCCTCTTTAATATTAAAAAGCTCTGGGGATGGTGGTGTGGGCCAGACATAGACTGGATCCCTCGTTGTCATCAATTGTGTCACGTTTTCTGGATGATACTTATATTCTATGTCAGTTGTCACATATAAATCGTCCAGAATTTTGTCATAGGGATCAGGATAGGTAAAAGATATATTAGGACGGATTAGTTTCCAGTCACCATCTCTGCAAGCAGCATTTACGAAACCAACTGGCTGGTAACGGTTCCACTGCCAGAATCTCTGAGGTTGTTTCCACGGCCGCTCCCCTCTAATCTGACTCCATATATCGTGACCATCCAACTTTTTCTGGAATTCATGGCTTATACCAGCCGCTGCCATCAACGTGGGCAACCAGTCTGTAAAATGGACCATCTCCGGAATTTCTTGTTGGCCATTTGGTAAACCATCTGGCCAACGAATGATCATTGGGACTTTGATACCACCCTCAAATACTGAGCCTTTACTGCCATTGTATCCACAGTTATAACGGGTAGCATCTGTACTCTCACCTTCTGGGACCAGGTCATCCCTAACCGCAAATTCAGGGCCATTGTCGCTTGTAAACATCACGATAGTATTGTTAGCTAGTCCACATTCTTCTATGGTATCCAAGATACGGCCAACCGATTGATCCATCGATTCGATCATGGCATACACCAGTGATACACTTCCGTTGAGGCCCATCGATCGATATCTTTCTGTAAGCTCCTCAGGAGCCTGTAGAGGGCTGTGAGGTGCGTTGAAAGGCACTAGTAAAAGGAATGGTTCGTCCGAGTGTCGTGTGATGAAATCTACTGCAGCATCACCTAAGACATCAGTTAGATAACGGCCATCTGATTTGCTGACTTGGCCGTTAATGTCAAGATTCCATCGATAATAATCCGCCCACCCCCCGCGGAAACCTACAAATTCGTCAAATCCTCGATTGTTGGGATGGTACCTCGGATCCAATGCTCCGTTATGCCATTTCCCTACCATGCCAGTGCAGTATCCATTCTCCTTAAATACATCACCAATCGTAGTCTCAGAGGTATGGATTCTATCCAACCCACGGGTTTCCTGGGGAGTGATGGCTCCTGTTCTATGAGGATATCGTCCTGTAAGCAAAGCTGCTCTTGATGGAGAACACACAGGTGAACCAGAATAATGTTGCGTCAAACAGGTGCTCTGCGTAATCAAGTGGTCAAGATTAGGAGTACGCACATGGCCATCATTAAATACGCCAAAATCACCGTACCCCATATCATCAGCGTACATCAACACAATGTTAGGCTTATCTTGTTTCATATCAACTCCTTAAGTATATAAGTAACAATCGGAGGCACACCACATTTCTCATTGGCGCGTGTTTAACAAACCGATCCAGCTTGAAGGTGGCTTACTGATAAGTCAGGGTTCCTTGGCTTCATTATATACAAGTAGAATCTATGCATGCTGTAGACTTGTTCAGAAAACTGGGGAGGGCATCAATTGGACCCTATAGGACTTGCAATCATAGGCTCAACCGGAGCTATTGGGAAAACCCACATCGACGCCATCAACAAGCTCTCTTCCTGCAGGCTAGTGGGAGTAACCGCACGGAATCAGGGGCCTCTAGGAAAACAAGCAAGAGAACTGGGAGTAAAAGCCTTCGCTTCGCTGGAGGCTACACTAAGAGATCCTGAAGTTAACGCTATTGTAATTGCAACCCCTCATCCATCGCATAGAAACATCGCTCTCCAAGCCATGGAGGAGGGTAAACATGTATTGGTAGAAAAACCGTTATCTGTCACTCCGTCAGAAGCCGACCAGATGATCACCCTCTCACGTCAGCTTGGTGTGACACTGGGAGTATTGTTTAACAACCGGTTTCGCACAGAGGCCATCAAAATGAAGAACCTGATCGAGGAGGGCGTCCTAGGCCCCATATATCGCACTCACATGATATCGGCAATGTTCAGACCCCAGGGTTACTATGATCAACTTGACTGGCGAGGTACATGGGAAAATGAAGGAGGAGGTGTACTTTTGAACCAGGGTATCCATGCTATCGATCTGTTGATCTGGTTAACCGAAATGCCAACTTCAGTTTCTGCTCAAATTAAGACGATTAAACATTCCATTGAGGTTGAAGATTACGCAACCGCGATCCTTGAGTATGAGAGTGGCGCCCTTGGCACACTTCACTGCAATACGGTGCAAGTTCCTAGTAAACAACGGATAGAGATTTATGGCGAAAACGGAGCTCTGATAATGGATGATTGGAAAATCACATTGCATAGGTTTCGAACCCCGATCAGAGAATTAATAGAAAACGATAGCTCCGTATTGGGCAGTCAGTGGTGGATCGATTCCCCAGTCTACGATTCCGAAAATCTAGATACGCTGGATTCAATAGAAACCCATGCGCCGGCCATCGACGATTTCGCAAGAGCTATCATCTATAACAGGGACCCAGCAGTTACCGGTGAAGAAGGTAGAAAAGCCCAGGAAGTTGTCGCAGCGGTTACTATGTCCGGCTGTCTGGGAACAAAGGTATCGCTGCCTGTAAACAGATCAGAATACGATGTTTTGCTTGAGAGCCTAATAGCAAGTCGCAGATTGCCCGATAGTTAAGCTAGCCTCTCGCCCGTCGTAAAAACTCGGGCCAGCTCACATCTCGGGTGCAGATTAGGCATAACACGACTCCAGGTAGGCCTAGACGCAATTAGATCTCAATTGATAAAATCTTCCTAAGTCGTGGACAGGAAATCTAGTTGAATTTGGGAACTATATTCCGACCAGATAAGAATTTGTGTTGATCACTTAGTCACTACCAAATACTTATGGTACACGTCACGGCGCGTTCAGAACTCATCCTGCGACATTAAAACCGTTCGGTATTGTTGCCAGAACGTCTTACTAACCTGATAAAATTAAGAAAGATTAAAGTTGACGGAGATATTTTATGCCTATAACCATAGCTGAAGCCCAAACAATCATAGATGGAGCCATAACCAAAGCTATGGAGCTTGGTGTAAAGGTGACTGTTGCGGTAGTTGATGGCGGAGGAAAGATTGTTGCTGTTAACAAGATGGATGGTTCTCACTGGGCTGGTACGTATGGTGCTATTGGGAAAGCGGTTGGAGCGTCGGCTTTTGGAAGACCGACAGGGGAAATGCAGGAACAGGCTTTTTCTCCTACACCCAGTGGTGTCAGGGATAGGTCCGGAGGGGAAATGATACTGGGGCAAGGTGGTATCCCCATAAATCGCGACGGATTTATAGAGGGCGGATGTGGGGTTGGCGGTAGCATTCCTCCACAGGATGAAGAATGTGCAAGAGCTGGGGTTATCAGCTTGATGGGAGATGCCTACATTCAGAGTATCTACGACTAGACGGGTTATACATTTGACTACCACGCAAGAAATTACATCGAAGGATAAAACAAAAGAACCCTTCGTTCTAGAAGTTAAAGACCTCCGCACCCATATATTCAACAAGAACACAGTTGTAAAGGCGGTCGACGGTGTCAGTTTCAACCTCCGAAAGGGAGAAACGCTGGGTATAGTTGGTGAATCAGGATGTGGAAAAACGATGACAGCGTTGTCCCTGTTGAGGCTAGTACCACAGCCAGCTGGCCGTATTGTCAGCGGGGAAATTTTATTAAACGGTCAGGACATACTATCCATCAGCGATGGAGCAATGAGAAATCTTCTGGGTCGTCAGATCTCGATGATACTTCAGGATCCTCAAACTTCACTGAACCCTGTTTTTACAATTGGTGATCAGATCACTGAAGCAATTTCCATAATCGGCAAAGACAGTAAGAAAAGCATGTTTGAAAAAGCTGTTGAGGCCCTGAGAAAGGTAAACGTGGCAGCTCCTGCCCGTAGAATGAGCGACTACCCCCATCAAATGAGCGGAGGTATGAAACAAAGAGTGGTGGGAGCGATATCCATGTCAGGTGAACCAGGCGTAATAATTGCGGATGAACCAACCACAGCCCTGGATGTCACCATTCAGTTGCAATATCTGAGATTGTTAAAAGAGATACAGGCTGAAACAGGGTTGTCAATTATATTCATTACCCACGACTTTGGTGTGGTGGCAAGAATGTGCGATAGAGTCGCCGTCATGTATGCTGGACGTATCATCGAAAGTGGATCGGTCAGGGATATATTCAATCAACCCTGTCATCCCTACACTAAAGCACTTATTGCATCAGTACCAAAAATGGAAGAAAAGATTGACAGGTTGCCGTCGATAGATGGCCATCCACCTCTTCTTTCAGACCTGCCAACGGGCTGTCGCTTTGAGCCAAGATGCTCGTCCGCTAGAGAGAAATGCCGAAATACATATCCACCACAATTCAGTATTAAAGACGGCCATACGGCCGATTGTTGGGAGTTAGGCGCTGAGTGGTAACCACATCAAAAGACAATGACGTTCTACTGAGAGTGAAGGACCTCAAAAAGCATTTCCCTGTCACAAAAGGGATATTGTCTAGAACAGTCGGGCACGTCAAAGCAGTTGACGGGCTAAGTTTTGACATAAAACAGGGGGAAACACTGGGATTAGTGGGAGAATCGGGCTGCGGAAAAACAACTACCAGTAAACTTCTTCTTGGGCTGGAATCACCTACAGAAGGTACCGTATATCTCGATAACAAGAACATACATAACTTAAGGGGTAAGGAACTTCAGGATTATCGTACCAAGGTTCAACCTGTTTTTCAGGATCCCTGGTCCTCCTTGAATCCACGTATGAGGGTAAAAGAAATAGTTGCCGAACCACTGATAGCAAATCACAATGTTACGAACGAAGAGCGGGATCGAAAAGTTGCGGAGGCAATGGAGCTGGTGGGCTTAAGCCAAGATCAGGCGAACAATTATCCACATGAATTTAGCGGGGGCCAGAGACAGCGTATCGCGGTCGCTTCTGCCCTGGTAGCAAGCCCGAAATTGATTATTCTTGATGAACCAGTATCTGCATTGGATGTTTCCATTAGGGCACAGGTGATGAACCTGCTTGTAGATCTACAGGAGACACATAGTCTCAGCTATTTGCTCATCGCCCACAATCTGGCAACAGTTCGATATATGGCGCATCAGACCGCTGTGATGTACCTAGGACAGATTGTTGAATACGCCGATACTGAGCAACTGTTTCGAGAACCATTACACCCATATACTAAGGCACTATTCTCAGCCTCTCTACCTTCTCACCCGGACTTGATACACGAAGAAATCGTGCTTGTAGGTGAGGTCCCATCTCCCATTGACCCTCCCCAAGGGTGCCACTTTCATCCGCGCTGCCCGTTCGCAATGGACAAATGTTCAACGGAAGTGCCTAAAGAGAAAGAAATTTCTCCAGGGTACAAGGTTAGTTGCCATCTCTACTGATCTTAAACTTCGCTGATTTTCGAGTATATGGCGATGCAATTCAAATACTTCTTAGGAGAAATAATTGAAATATGATGTGATTGTGGTTGGCGGAGGCTCGGCAGGAGCCATCGTTGCTGCCAGACTAACTGAGGACCATAGCAAATCAGTGTTATTGATAGAAGCAGGACCTGATTATCCGGACTTTGATACGATGCCGAACTCATTGAAAGACGGGTATGCCCAAAATGACACTCCCGTTGATCATAATTGGCAATTTTGGGGACAGGCGACGGATTCATCAAAGTTGATGATGGTACCGAGAGGAAAAGTGACTGGAGGGTCTGGGGCAATAAATGGCCAGATATTCCTACGGGGAGTGCCCGAAGACTATGATTTATGGGCGGATCAGGGCAATTCCGAATGGAATTTCAACCGCTTGATCCCTTATTTCCGAATGATTGAGTCAGACCAGGATTTTCCGGATAAGGAATATCATAGCTCGTCGGGTAAAACCGTCGTCCGACGATACAGTCCAGACGAAATACGCCCGGACCAGGAGGCTTTTAAAGAAGCCTGTTTAGCTGCAGGGTTTCCATTTTGCCCTGACCAAAATGCGCCTGATGCGAGCGGAGTAGGCCCAGTACCGATAAACAACTTAGATGGAGTGCGATTGAGTACAGCTTTAGATTATTTAAATCAGGCTCGCCATAGAATCAATTTAACCGTTAGGCCCGATTGCCTAACCCGCCGAATTCTTTTTGATGGGACTCATGCAGTGGGATTAGAAGTTGAAAGTGATGGCGAAATATTCCAAGTATATGGTAAGAAAATTATTTTAAGCGCGGGGGTCATCGGATCTCCTCACCTCTTACTGTTATCGGGTATTGGACCAAAAACGCAGCTTGAGGAAAAGAACATTGCTATAGTAAATGACCTTTCAGGTGTGGGCCAAAATCTTGGTGACCATCCTATGGTTCCCATACTCTGGGACACTCTACCCGATTTTAACCTAGATCCAGTGGCACCAAGGGTACAAATGATGCATCGATGGACCGCATCCGAGTCAAAACATAGAAACGACCTGGTAATTTATATGCAATCTTATGCGACTCACCGGACAAGCCCCAGCAATGAACAACTAGAACCTGTGGGAATCCGAATGTTTGTCTCAGTGCACTATGGACTTGGGCGCGGTTATTTGAGACTAGCCTCATCAGACCCACATGATCATCCAATCCTAAACTATCGTTACTTCAGTCATCCTGAAGACATGCGTCGTATCAGGGAGGGTGTACGAATCGCAGTGGGCCTGGGTAAACAAGAGAGCTTTCAAGGCATTATAAATTCTAGAATAGACCCAACTGATGATCAGCTATCAGATGACCATAAACTGAATCAATATATAAAAAAGGTGGTTACCACCGGACAACATAGTTCGGGCACCTGCAAAATGGGACCGATTTCAGATCGTGACTCTGTTGTTGATCAGTACGGAAAAGTACACGGTGTGGAAAACCTGCGCATAATTGATGCATCAATTATGCCACATTGCATCCGCGCCAATACCGAAGCCACAACCAGAATGATCGCCGAACGAATCTGTCAATTTTTGCTGGATGGCAGTACCAAGTGAGCCACATAACAAGATACAAATAAAAGGAGCAACATGGGCAGGCTAGATAATAAAACCGCAATAATTAGTGGCGGCGCACGGGGACAAGGCGCAGCCGAGGCGATTCTATTTGCTAGGGAAGGTGCAAATGTAATATTCGGGGATATGCTTGATGATCTAGGACGAGAAACAGAGCGTTCCATAAAGAACGATGGGGGGGAGGCACTATACGTACACCTAGATGTTACCAGTGAATCTGACTGGATTTCGGCTCTGCAAACCGCAGAGGAGAAATTCGGCGGTGTTCATATACTCATAAATAACGCCGGAATCAATTTGCCAGAAGGTGGTAAGGACGACTGGAATAAAGTTCTGGATGTAAACTTACATGGAGCCCATATTGGTATTCAAAGTTCGATCCCATTCATGCAACGTGCAGGGGGAGGATCGATCATAAATATCTCGTCTGTCTCTGGTCTAATCGGAAGAAAAGGATCTCCTTATTCCTATACGGCTTCTAAAGGAGCCATACGATTTCTATCGAAAGGGGTTGCGATAGATTATGCCGAACAACAAATCCGGTGTAACACGATAATTCCTGGCCCGGTCAACACCGCTATGATGCAGGGAGTAGATCCCGAGATCATGAAACAACGCTTATCCGAGATTCCACTGGGTAGATACGGTACGCCGGAGGATGTTGCTTTTGCCGCTCTTTTTTTAGCCTCAGACGAGTCTGGATGGATGACGGGTGCTGAGATAATTATTGATGGTGGTATAACCGCTCAATGAACCGGGAAATGGGATTCACTTATATGAAGAGGTATTTTGATGAAATATGATCATATTGTTCTTGGGGCCGGATCAGCCGGATCCATCGTTGCTGCTAGATTGAGCGAAGATCCCTTCCGTTCGGTGTTATTACTTGAGGCCGGACCTGATTACCCCGATTTTGAAAACCTCCCTGACGAGTTGAAATACGGATTTGCCAGCGCCACTGATGTGATCACCAAAGACCACAACTGGAGTTTTACAGCAAGGACTACTGACACGGCTCCACCAATGGAGGTGGCAAGGGGTAAGGTAACAGGGGGAAGTAGTGCCATCAACGGTCAGATGTTTGTTCGGGGCATACCTGAAGATTATGACAACTGGAGTGCAATGGGAAACGATGAGTGGGGGTTTCAAGAAGTGCTCCCATATCTTCGTTTGATCGAAGCAGATATGGAATTTGGGGGAGATGATTTCCACAACGCTGATGGACCTATAGTTGTACGTCGATTCAAACCTGAGGAAATGCTCCCGGAGCAAAAAGCTTTCCGGGAAGCCTGCCTTGATTTGGGTATTCCAGATTGCCCTGACTTTAACCATCCAGAAGGATCTGGAGTTGGGCCATCACCACTTAATAATCCCAATGGGATTCGAATGAGCACCGCCTTAACTTATCTTGCCGAATCAAGACATCGACTCAATCTAACAATAAGGCCCAATACCATGATAAGGCGGATTCTCTTCGAGGATAATAAGGCAACTGGTGTCGAAGTAGAATGTGGAGGGGAACACTTTGTACTAGAAGGTGAGGAGATCATTTTAAGTACAGGTGCAATTGGAAGCCCCCATATTTTAATGTTGTCGGGAGTGGGTCCAGCAGACCAACTTGAGTCGGTCGATATTCCTGTAATACTTGATTTGCCTGGCGTTGGACAAAACCTGAGGGATCACCCCATCGTCCCAGTGACTTATAGAGTTAAACCAAATCACGTGATGAACGAACACGATCCCAGACTTCAGATGGTGGCAAGTTGGACTGCTGAAGGATCTCATCTGCGAAGAGATTTAATGACAGTTATGTTGTCCCACGCTGTTGAAGGTTGGTATCGAGGAAGCATGGAACAAAAACCTGTCGGATTTCGATTCGTTACACTGCTGGAATTAGCTATTGGGTCAGGGGAAATCCGACTAATTTCCTCCGACCCGAATAAGCAACCATACATCAACTATAATTACTTTCAGGAGGAATTTGATCGTAAACGTATGCGTGAAGGAGTACGTCTGTCTGTTAAATTGGGGAATCATCCCGCTCTGGCAGCATTAATTCAGGAGCGAATATCCCCCAGTGACGAAGAACTAGTCACTGATGAGGCCCTTGATGAGTACATGTTGAGAACTGCTAGTACGGGCCAGCATATCTCTTGCACGTGCAAGATGGGACCGTCTTCAGACCCCAATGCGGTTGTCGATCAATATGGAAAAATCCATGGGTTGGAAGGAATACGAGTTGCTGATGCCTCAATCATGCCAGACTGTATACGAGCAAATACAAATGTGACTACCATGATGATAGGGGAAAGAATCGCTGATTTTATACGTCAAGGAAACTAGTTCTCATGGACAACTCAAAATCAATATGGGAATTTGCACATTCGAAAAAGGAGCGTTAGATGGGTTTCTACAGAGTTTGGAATGGTAATGACGGTGAAAGCCATATGGAACAGGTTGACCCCACGGACTATCCTGAATTTGCTATTTTTACCAACAATCTTTCAGGTACGGATCCGTTGGCGGACTCAAATAGAGTAAACGCAGAGGTGAGCATAAACATGTTTGATGGCAAGAGGGACATGGATTTCCATCCGGCACCAAATGAGCCTCCCGGACAAAGATTGATAATACACCTGTCAGGAGAAGTTGAAATTGGCACGAGTGACGGAAACAAACATATTTTCCGTGCCGGTGATGTGAGGTTAATGGAGGACACCACAGATCCTGGCCACACTCACCTTGATCTTAGCCCATCCAACGCTTTCCACGTTCTGCTGCCCTAATAAAAGAACGGCCACGAAAACATTTGGAAACATCTAAAGTCCATAGCTCCACTGTGACTTGAATTCTTGTTAAATTGATCTATATTTGGCGTAAACGAGGATCAAGCCTATCACGTAACCAATCACCAAGCATGTTAAATCCAAATACTGTGAATAATATCGCTAGTCCAGGCCAAAGAGCCACCCACCATGCTGTGATAATAAGAATCCTGCCGTCAGCAACCATGAGACCCCAAGAAGGAGTGGGCGGATTGAGCCCGACGCCTAGAAAACTCAGGCCAGCTTCCAACAAAATAATAAAACCAACTTGGAGTGTGGCAAGCACAATGAGAGTGTTTGTCACATTCGGCAGAATATGGCGATACAAGATTCGTAAATCAGAGGCCCCTGCTGCTTTCGCTCGAAGTATATAGTCCTGTTGCATCACGCCCAGTGTATCTCCACGCACCTGACGCGTGTAAACAGACCATAGCTGTATTCCTACAACAAGTAAAACCGTTCTCATCCCGGGTTTTATTGCCACCGCTAGCGCTAACGCCAAAAGAACAGGGGGTATAGAAAATGATATATCTACCATGCGCATTATTATTGCTTCAACAATCCCACGATAATAGCCAGCTATCAGTCCTAAAGTGGTACCAATCATCCCTGATATTGCTATTCCTATCGCAGCAATGGTCACCGAAACTCGTGAGCCATGTATAACTCTGCTCAAAATATCCTTTCCTGTATGATCTGATCCTAATGGAAATCTCCACGATCCACCTGCAAACACGGGAGGTTCAAGCCGACCACGAACTCCATCCGGGGCTATAAGTGGATCATGGGGTGCAACTATGGGCGCAAAAACCGCGGGGATTACAAGTACTACAAGAAGTAGGACAGTGGCCACCCTCGGCAATTTACGCACTTGCCAGAACAAACCAAGCACCTGGTGTAATCTGGGCATCAATTTAATTTGAGGCATCAAAGGTAACATCCTGATTCATATCTGTCTTGTGATTACGTCGTCCACATGAATCACCGTAAGACGGCGTCAATTGAAGCGAATCCGAGGGTCAAGATAGGCGTAAAGCACATCGACCAAAAAGCTACAAACTACAAAAATCGTTGCAAAAACCAATACGAGTCCTTGTATGAGTCCAAAATCTCTGGCAAGAACAGACTGGAATGCTAGTTGTCCGGTACCGGGCCAGGAAAATATTGTTTCCGTTGTAACTGAGCCGGTCATTAATACAGCGGCAAACATTCCAAAATAGGTCAAAGGAGTAGGAGCTGCATTTCTTAAACAGTGGATCCATATTACCCTCGTTTCTTTCACCCCTTTTATACGAACCAATTTCACATATTCTGTATCCAGTGTTTCCAACATGGACGATCTCACTAATCTGGTTATAGCGGCTATTTGAAATGACCCTAGAGTTATAGCCGGCATAATAATGTGTTTGAATCCACCTAGTTCTCCTGCCGGTAACCACCCAAGTTTGACAGAGAATATCCACATCATCATTAATCCCAGCCAAAAATTTGGCATGGATTGACCTAGCAAGGCTAAAATTTTTGATACCTGATCGAAAAGCGTATCCCTCTTGACCGCACCTAGCACTCCAAGAGGAACTCCAACAAGTAGGGCTAATGCCAAAGATACGCCAGCGAGGTAAAGAGTCGCCGGCAACCTAGCCACAATCGCACCTCCAGCACCAATATCAGGATACTTCAAGGATGGTCCTAAATCACCTTTTAACATGTTCCCCAAATATTTTGCATATTGGGTTGTGAGGGGGGCATTCAACCCCAACCGTTCTCTGAAAGCTTCTCTCTCCTCGAGCCTAGCATCCATCGCCATCATTGTGTAAGTGGGATCTCCTGAAATACGTCCTAGGCCAAACACTATCAACGAAACCGCCCATAGCGCGAACAAACCTTGACCAAACCTTACTGCAATCAAACGTCGCATTTAAAAATACACCCTCAAACAAAAGAACTGAGCACCCACACCTAAGTGTCGGAGCTCAGTTCTATTATATCTTCACTTCTAGGTCCCAACAGAGACCTAGAAGTGTGAACATGCGCCTTTTACTGGGCGCTCTTTATATTGTGCACGTGAGTTGGGTGCGCCGATCCTACACCAGGATACTGCCATCCCTCTATGTACGTTGGATCAATGGCCAAGTCATATGTCTTCTGGAACAACGGTACTGATGCATAGTGATCGAAAATTATATCTCCAGCATCCTGAGCACATTTGTTACGTTCGGACGCGTCAACTGAATTAACCAAGCACTCATAAGCAGTATCGAGATCATCCTGCTGGTACGCATTATTGTTCTCATAATAGAAGACTCTCAAACCTTCCTGCACCGTCCGGATCGGAGAGTTCCTAGATATAGCGAACTTGTTATGCATCTCGTGCTTCTGGAGCTGCCTATTGTACTCACCTGAATCCAGAGGCTGCACTTCGGTATCTATTCCGATGGCCTCCCAGTAGTCAGCCAGAATCAGAGTCAAAGTCGGCATCTCTTCATTACCGCTCCATGCAACGGAGTTAAGAGTAATAGCGATGTCACCATTCTCCTTTTCATAGTCGGCTATCAACTGCTTGGCTTTGGCAACGTCATATCCATACGTAGCATCAAACTCGTTGACCCAGCGGTCACTCCACCCCTCGTTGTAAGGTGTCATGATTTCAATCTTGACAACATCAGCCTCTCCATAGAAGACTTCTTCCAGTATAGCCTGACGATCTATCGCTCGGTTCATAGCCTCCCGAACTCTTATGTCATGTTGTGGCTCCGGTCCCTTGTAGTGTTCGTTACCAGTATTAAGGTACAAGCCACCGAAAATACCGATCGTCATATTGTTCTGATTGTTCGACGAAATGGTCTTCATACCAGCCGCGTTAGTACCTTGTCTAAGCTCTCTGGATATGCCAGCAGCTTGGACCCGGCCTGATAGCAATAGAGCCTGTCTTGTGAAATCCTCTGGCGACCAAACCCATTCAAGCTGGTTGAAATCAGGATCTTCTCCAGCCCAATGGCCTGGAACTTTTTCGTAAAGAACATTCTGATCAACCTTACGTGATACGAACGCAAACGAACCAGTGCCGGCAACGTTATCGTCATAAGCAGAATCCTTTCCGCCGGCTGCATCCCATTGCGCCTTGCTGTGAATGATTAAATCACCGCCCTGACGAGAAAATAAACGAGTACCGTCAATCATAGCAGGATCAAACTTGAAGGTGACCTGGTTAGGGCCATCCGCAGATACGCTAGCATTACCCCAAAGAGTTTTGAAGGTGCTTATACTATCTTCTCTGGTAAGCAGTTCGCGTGTGTGAATAACATCTGCCGAGGTGAATGCACCGTGCCCTCCTTGCCATTCCACACCTTCTTGCAAGTCAAAAGACCACGTCGTAAATCCATCGGAAACTTCCCAGGCCTTTGCTAATTGCGGAATAGGCTTAGAGCTCACCGAATCATTTCCAAGCAAAGTTTCTCCATATGGGTCATGCTGAACCAGAATACCCCATGGACCGGACCATATCCTGTTATTCTGCGTATCCGGAGGGGGCAAAGCCACGCTCACCTTGTCAATCTTGGGAGCGGCAGCAGGCTTTGCTGGTACTTCCTTAATTACTTCTACTTCCTTGATTACTTCTACTTCCTTGATTACTTCTACGGTCTCCGTCTCACCGCAAGCTACAAAAACTGCAGCCACCATAAGGCTCAGCGGTAACGCGACCAACCTAACCAATCGACTTCTAAACATTTGTCTCTCCAGTAATATTTATTACCCTAACTAAAATGAACCATAAGAATTATACCAGTGTTTATAACTTTAATCACTGAATTGGGTTGCTCAGCATAATTAGGTTACCAATTAAATAACGCTTGGAAATAACATGGTTCGTGTAACCTAATACCCTCGGCAATCACCAGCCATTGTCATGGCCTGAAATTTAGCCACTGTAACATTTAGGGCCACTCTAGGGCTGGCAGTCTGATAGAGTGGACAACATGACCGTGAATTTCTAAGCTTAGCGTAACATTTCATAACTAGGAAATACTGAAGCTTTAAATGTACTTTGGAGAATTCGCATGCCACGAACAGTGTTAGATTTAATGAACAATGATGATCTTAGGAAAGTTCAAGCAGAGTGGAAAATGGCATCTGGACTGGTTCCCGGGGAAGACAACGAAGGATTGATTTCTCGATTAGCTAGTAGCCCTGCCCGCCTTGCGGATTATGATGACTCTAACTGGGATAGCTGCCACGACTTGACCAAGTTTCTTTCAGGAGGGTTTACTTTTGTATGGTACCGTATCAAGGTTACTCTTCCTGAATATTTGGGCACACATTCACTAAAAGGCATGCGATGTTTAATTGAAACCTGTGTCGATGATTATGGTGAGATATGGGTAGATGGAGAATGCGATAGAGATCGGGGTACCATTCAGGGATACAATGTGCCCCAACGGATTAAAATAGAAGAAGAGTCGCAGCCTGGGAAGACTCACTCCATTGCCATACTTGCAGCAAATGGCCCATTGGCATGTCCCGGAGGAGGAGTTTTTGTTCGGTACGCAAACTTGTGTTTCGAGTGGGGGGGACGTCCAATCGATGAAAAATACACCCGTTAGAAAGTATTAGTTGATGCAGCTTAAGCGATGGGTTCGAACAACAACGGCACTATCAATGTTCCACAAGTCCACCTATAGACATGTCTATCAGAACTAGCAGTAAAATCCTGAATCCCGCCCGTATCTACCGGGTATTCATAATGATAAATTCACTGATTTAATATGCGTCTATCGAACAAAATAGCGCTTATTAGTGGAGGCGCACAAGGTATGGGAGCCACCACGGCCGATATGTTCGCACGGAACGGGGCTAAAGTGATTATAGGGGACATCCTAGTGGAAAAAGGACTTGAGGTGGCACACAAGATCAACCGTTCTGGTCACGAGTGTTATTTTGTTCGATTGGACGTATCTTGCAAAGAGCAATGGGCGGATGCAGTTGATAAAGCCAAGTCAAAATTCGGAGGACTTAATGTTCTGGTGAATAATGCTGGTATAGCAGTAAGAGGAAACGTGGAAGAGACCTGTGTGGAAGATTGGCATCAGGTTATGAAAATTAACGCTAAAGGCGTTTTCCTCGGTACAAAGGCCGCGATCCCAGCGATGCGTGATATGGGTGGTGGATCAATAATAAATTTGTCATCAATAGCCGGACTTGTGGGCAGTTCCGATACAACCGTCTATAACGCTTCCAAGGCAGCTGTCCGCCTTTTAACTAAATCAACGGCGTTGCAATATGCAAAAGACGGAATTAGAGTCAACTCGATTCACCCAGGCACAATTGCGACCCCGTTAACAGTCGATTTACAGGCCGATGAGACTGCTCTACAGGATCGAATAAATCGCACACCTTTGGGTCGCTTGGGAACAGCTGAAGACGTGGCCTATGGGATAATATACCTCGCCTCAGAGGAATCTTCCTATATAACCGGGAGTGAACTCGTTATAGATGGCGGACGCACTGCTCAATAAATAGTTTTCACAGACTCATCACATCAACCCACTATATTTGGTTACAATAATGGCCCAACATTCTAAATGGAGTCAGACTAATGATCGTATATAAATATGACCATATTCATCTTCGCAGCCAGAAACCTCTGGAAACAGCAAAGTACTTTGCCAAGATGTTCGGTGCAAAAATCATCGAATCGATTCAAACAGATGGTCAACCTAGGATAGATCTTGATATCAACGGGTTGGCAATTTTCATTGCTGAAGCTGAACATGATCTCCCACTGGGACCAACAGATCCGCATCAAGGATTGGATCATTTTGGGTTTAGGGTAGAAAATTTGGATTTAGCTGCAGCAGATCTACGCTCCAAAGGTGTGGAATTTGTGGAAGAGCCTGCGATCGTAAGGCCAGGCATGAAAATCGCCTTCATCCGAGCTCCGGGAGATGTCAGAATAGAGCTGGTAGAACGTAGCTAGGGACCATAGGTTCTATATGTCCTACTCAAAATAGATTGACTGCACTGCAAGCAATCATTAATAATGACCCTGTATGCAACCTAAACAAGCTTGTCATTTCTCTATCCTCAACGCCTCCTCCATTGTTGATACAAGCCCCACACAATCTACCATAGTGTCCTATCCAGAGCGAAAGAGTTTCATGTGCTTGGATAATCTATACCAGTTGAACAAACTCCCTGACCGCCGAAAAAACAATCCCAAGGCCCGGTTATGGAACATTTCACCATCAATGATTTCATCCAATCTTGATACTCACCAACCGCCTAAGACGCACCCACTTCCCCCTATAAAGTCCCCTGATCAAGGCTCGTCTTAGACGATGCTAATTCAAAACACTGGTGGAAAGATAAGCAAGGTATTTTACGGATGGTGGATCGTAACCGCCAGCGGAGTTATAAATGCATTTGGTGGAGGTGTCTATTTCTACGGTTTTTCTGTGTTTTTTCTGCCAATAAAGCAAGCCCTCACCCTGAGCAGTGCATCCACATCGCTGGTCTTCTCACTATCCCGTGCAGAGGGGGCAATAGAAGGTCCTTTAGCTGGTTACCTGGTAGATCGCTTCGGTCCCCGCAAGATGATCACGATTGGTGTAGTCATTGTAGCCATCGGCTACGTTCTCTTGAGTCAAGTGACTAATTTCACCTCATTCCTCATTGTTTACCTCGGAATAATATCCTTAGCCTTCAACGCCTCTTTTTCGGGAGCCACTATGGCCGTCGTTAACAACTGGTTCGTACGTCGGAAAGGAATGGCAATGTCAATCTCCATTGCTGCCTACAGCCTAGGCGGCGCTATCATTGCCCCCTTGTTGGCGTTAGCAATACATCATTTCGGATGGAGATGGGCCGTCACCATAAGTGGCATTCTTCTCGCAGCAGCAGTTATTCCTTTCGCTCAGTTACTCCGACCATCACCTGAGTCAATGGGCTTATTACCTGATGGGGATTCAGAGCCTTATAGCCCCAATGACCCGTCTCCTTCAAAGCGACGATCCATCACAGTAGATTTCACAGTGAAGGAAGCTCTCAGCACCAGATCTTACTGGCTATTGGCCACAGGTACAATGCTCCGCACCGGCACGTTGGGTACACTCATAGTCCACTTCATACCAATCATGGTATGGAAAGGAAGTTCAGAACCCGTTGCTGCCGCCATGTTGGGGACATTGGCATTCATTAGTATTCCGATGCGAATCGGCATTGGTTGGCTCGGAGATAGATGGTCCCGCCCTAAGATGCTTTCCGCAGGGATGATCCTAGGAGCATTATCCCTAATCTTTCTCAAAAACTCGGCCGGCCTCTGGCAAATCTGGACTTTCATTGTAATCTTTTCAGTGGTGGAAGGTATCAGCGGGCTAAACTGGGCACTTGTTGGTGATTATTTTGGACGGAGAAGATTCGCCACCCTACGAGGGATACTCAGCCTAGTATATAGCTGGGGCATGATCATTATGCCAGTGACAGCGGGAGCAATATTCGACCGCACCGGTAGTTATGACCTCGCAATATGGGTATTCATCTCAATGTACACCAGTGGAGCCCTAATATTTGCCATTCTCAAGCGCCCTAGACTCCCTGAGAGGAAGAACCTTCCCTAGCAGTTCGGTGACCGGCATCCAAATGTCAGCGTACATAGCTCCTCGATCCCAGACCTGACCCATCAGGACGAAGCCTGTAGATCCCAAAGAAATCATTTTGCGACCTAGGCTGTTTCACTCTATATACGCTCCCATAGCCATTTTCCTGTATTCGTATACCCCGAATCAGCTACTACTTCCTTTCTTTTTCCTTTTATTTAATATTTCTTCTATTATTTTCGTAATTCTTTATATAATCAGCTCATTTCCGGAGTAATTCGGCATGCTCTTCAATCATTCACATATACTCATTTATATATATCTATGTTATTTCTGTTTCTTTTTCATAAATCTGTAGAAACTTCTGTAATATTTACATATTTATGTTAATATTTCCTTACTTAACACCTTTATTTACGTTTTTATCTGATAGCTACAATTATTCTCAGGTGTCATATTACTTTATTCTGGAGTGCTCAAATGATCTCGAAACGCAAAATCTTGTCCGTCACAGAGCAAAAACGCAGATCTCGCCTACAGATTTTCCGCATCTGGGCTATCCAGAGAAATGAACCGGCCAAATTGAGGACTTCAAACATGGTTCAATTGATGAAAGATCTGCCAGAATTCTCGGGAACCAACGAATTTAGAATTCCGAGCGATAGTTCCATATTTAAACTCTTGAAAATGCTGGAGAATGAACAGGTGACTGGTGAACTAGAACGGCCCTTTTCTTTCGCCAGCTTAGGGACTCAGAAAATACTTCGAGATAACGGTTTCGAAGATTCCCGACGATGGGAAATCGGCTCTACTATAGCCACGCTTTATCGTATGACACATCAATGGCCTTCAAACGGACTGGTACGACACATGTTGGAGCTACGGCAATCCCTAAACCCTAACGATCACAATAGCCCTTACCATGTTTCCATTGCACGGGAACTTTCATCCAGGGATCTGTCAATGGTGATGGCAGGGAACCCGGTTAATTACAGCGATCGCAGTTCCGCGGGATACGACTCCAACATTAACGCCCTGATATGTTTCCGGCCCTGGACTTCAAAGGAAAATTTTGATCTCTGGATACAACTCAGCGACAATATTCAGTCAGACAACGCTTTTAGTTTTTTACTGGACTTATACGCTCTGGATACTTTTTCCAACACTTTCCTAGATTCAGCAGGATTTATGAGAGCACCAAGCACGCAACATGATCCCAAAAACAGCTCTATTATTACTGAAATTAGGCAGTTAATAACCAGTTGGGAAAACACTACCTGATCTCTTAGAGCTCTCCCTAGTGTAGAACTTCATGAATCACTACCACTCGCTTATGCTCGTTTCTACGTAAAGACAAGTGATCAAGATCGAGATCCGCCCACACCACCTTAAAATAGCAAACTTAGAAAAATACCCTTACAATCAAGCTCTATCTGGACTACTGTTCAATCAGCAACATATCGCCAACGTCTAGATAACAAAACACTATAGATAGAGGAGGGCCTATATGAAAGCAGCTGTTTACAAAGGTAGCCAACAATTCCAGATAGAAGAGATCCCCACTCCTAAAGTCGGACCGAAACAAGTATTAGTCAAGGTGAAATACTGCGCTATTTGTGGTACCGACGTTCATACGGTTCTTTACGATATCACGGTTCCTGGCTCAGTCATGGGACACGAATATTGTGGAACCATTGTAGAAAAAGGCTCAGAAGTATCTAAATGGAAGATTGGGGACCGGGTCGTGGGAGGTGGAGGGTCTGCACCACCGGGAACCCCTTATGGTATAACAGTAGACCCCCGATACAGCTACCGGACTGGTCTAGCTCACTGGGAGGGCGGAGCATATGCCGAATACGTTCTAATGGAAGACTGGGAGCCCATGTCAATACCCGACGAGGTGCCAGACGAGGCTGCCGCAATGTGCGAACCTTGCGCAATAGCAGTCCATGCAGTTCGAATTTCCGAATTGAAAGTAGGAGATACTGTGGCTATACTCGGTGCTGGCCCTGTGGGATTACTTTGCCTCCAAGTAGCCAAGGCAGCAGGGTGCGGCCAAGTATTTGTGTCAGAGCCTGCGCCTGCTAGAAGAGAAGCGGCCCTCGGATTAGGTGCTGATGCTGTCATAGATCCCACCAAAGACGATGCCGTAGAAACAATCGTAGAGCTGTCTGAAGGCTTGGGCCCACACATAGTCTTCGAATGTGCAGCAGCAAAAAATACCCTTAATCAAGGCCTATCTATGGCCAGACGACATGGCCAAGTCATATTAGTATCCATCGCCTGGGAACCAACACCTGTGCTTCCTGTGGATTGGATCGGCAGAGAGGTTACATTGAAATCTTCTGCCAGTAAGACTCCTGATGATTGGTCTCGTGCCCTGGAACTTATCAGATCGGGACAGGTAAAAATGAGCCCACTCCTAACAGGAACTAGCTTTATAAAACTCGACGGGATACAGGAGGCTTTTAAAGGCCTATTTGAGCCAACTAATGAGCTCAAGATCATCGTAGAACCCTAACTTCACTTTAGTAATTTACTAATTGATACTCTTTAGGCCATATCATATGGGCACGATTTATAAATCTAACTACCGTGAATCCTCTTCTGCAGAAAAAGTGTATTAAACATGTCTAAGCCGTTTTACGGATGGTGGATAGTATTCGGCGCCATTCTATGTCTGTTTGTTTCAGGAAGCATTGGCCACTTTGTCTCGGGAGTATTCATGAGGCCAGTTGTGGAGGATTTGAATTGGAAAATATGGCAATACACGCTGGGATCGTCTCTTTCTATGGCAGCTGGCACTATATCAGGCCTTGTAGTAGGTAATATAGTAGATAACAGAGGCCCAAGGCTTATCATGTTTATAGGTGCCTTTGTAAGCATGGGGTGCCTATTACTGCTAAGTATCCAATCAAACCTCCTGGTCTTCCTAAGTGTTTACTGTATAGGTGGCTTAATGGGTTGGAATCTCTTTAATCCGCTTGTAATAAATTCAACTGTGAGTAAATGGTTTATAAGACAACGCGGCTGGGCCTTGGCAATTGGATCTATAGGAGTTTCCATGGGCGGACTAATATCACCCATGGCCATGACTATAGCCGTAGACAACCTAGGTTGGCGTACTGCCTATATGATTTTGGCCATATCAGTCATAGTGATAATTGTTCCTATCGCATTCGTCATGCGTCGAAGACCTGAAGACCATGAACTTTTACCAGATGGGGATGCACCTATCAACGACCCACACGGATCAGCACATCCTCACATATTGACTCCGGAACATAGTCAATCCCTAGAGACCGACTCTCAATCTTTTCGGAGAAATGAAGCAATTCGCACAAAGGATTTTTGGCTTCTATTCATTGGCTATGGGTTAAACGGGGCAGCTTTGATGTCCGTCTTGATACATGCCATACCCTTCATGACGGATATTGGCTTCACCAGGAGTGTAGCGGCGGCCGCTATTACGGTGAATGGCCTTGGGAACCTAACCTCCAAAGCAGTCTGGGGTTATGGACTACAAAAAATCAGACCTCGCAAGCTCGCAACAACTGCTTTATCCATATCCTCTATCGGGGTCACACTAGTGTTGATTTCATCAACCAATGAGAGAACATCAATTCTATTTCTTGGATTTTTGCTTTACGGGTTTGGCTACGGCGGTACAATACCATTAAGTGAATTCCTCAGGGCAAAGTATTTTGGGCGAGCTCACATAGGATCCATAAATGGGGCTGGCCTCCCTATTACCACACTCGGATCATCCGTCGGTCCGCTTCTTATCGGATATTGGTATGATGTGACCAATGATTACCGGCCTGCATTCATGGCTATCGTTGCAACTTTCCTGGTTGGTGCAATATTGATATCGATATCTAGAGAACCAAGCAAGAAAGACAACCCAGACTCCCTGAATCTGAAAACTCTGACATAGTCAAATCATTCGAAATCCATAAAATAGCCACGCTTTGGCCCAATATTGATATTCATCGGACACTATAGAACAAAGTGAGCCTTGACAGAATAACTTGATTTAAGGTTTCATCAATTTTACAAAGTTCCAGAAACCATTATATGCCGCTATTGGACGTAAACTACGTTAGCATGGCAATCGTAATAAAGAATCATGAGTCTAAAGCTATGGTAAAAACATTAATTAGAATAGCCCTATTCTCTTCCTTCATACTGGTGATCGTAGCCGCTAACTGGTCAATAAAGCAATGGGGTGTCGTACCCATCGGATTCGGCCTTATGGCACCCGCAGGAGTTTATTTCGCAGGTCTGGCATTCTCAATCAGGGATGGACTTCATGAGTCTGCCAATGCCCGGTGGATCATTGTGGCCATCGTCTTGGGAGCTGGCGTATCTTATATGCTGGAAGACGTTGGCAAGATAGCTATAGCTAGTGGTGTCGCATTCTTATGTTCTGAACTGGCTGACTTTTTGGTATATACACCGCTGAGGAATAAGGGCAAGATGGGCGCATTATTGTTATCCAATGCTGTCGGGCTTGTACTTGACTCTATCATATTTCTTTATTTGGCCTTCGGTTCTTTGGAATTTCTATCAGGACAAATTACGGCCAAGGCTTATATGACGGGAGCAGTTTTGGTGCTGATGCTTTGCTACAAATTGATCAAAAGGCAGAGGTCCACAACCTACTGAGCTGATGATTTAATCCGGGGAAGATTTTCTAATCTCATCAGCAATCTTCTCAGCCATCATGATCACTGTTGCATTAGTATTAGCCCTGACAACATCAGGCATAATGGACGCATCCACCACCCGTAACCTATCGATACCATGTACCCTACCTTCGTGATTAACGACCGACATTTCGTCATCTGCTGGTCCCATTTTGCATGTTCCAGAGGAATGATGCTGTGTTTCAACCACTGAAAGCATCCACTCATCCATTGCAGCATCCGATGATATTTGAGAGTCACTAGGGCTGAGTCTATTTTTCAATAAATCAACGTACATCGGACTTTCAGCAATACCAAGACACAATCTCACCGCCTCTCTCATCCTGCGCCTATCTTCTTCGTGGCTCAAATACCGATATTCTAAGATTGGATGGTCATTGGGATCGGCTGAATGGAGTGTTATCTGTCCACTTGTTAGTGCCTTTTGAAGAGCAACACTAAACCCAAGATGGGTACCACCGTCATCAAGATCCACATACATAGGCCTGTGCTCACTGTTCATTAAAATAGGAGTCATCTGCATATCATTTTTGACTTTTGAGCCTGGGGTTGTAAATCTCATACCCACTTGCGCAACAGGAGTTCCTTCTGGCAACGGATCAAGGGATGTACCAAACAACATGAATACAGATGGGTGATCCCTGAGATTTTGTCCGACGCCCGGTATATGCTTGATGACCTCTATCCCCATTTGCTGTAGATGGGCAGCTGGTCCTATGCCAGACAACATAAGCAGCTGTGGAGAGTTGATTGCTCCACCACAAAGTATTATTTCTTTGCCATGCACCGTAAACACTTCCCCCTCTACCTCAACTTCCAACGAAGTCGCCTGCGACTTTTCCACTACTATTTTTCGAACCATGGCGTCCCCACGTATAGTCAAATTTAATCTATGGCGGGCCATGGCGAGATAGGTCAGTGAGGTACTCATTCGTACACCATCAATGTTGTTAAAGGTGCGCCTCCCTACACCTATTGAATCTGGATGATTAATATCATCTGTATAAGGGAACCCAGCCGCCATACAAGCATCAAGAAACGCCTTGTTGTGTGGGAGAAGATTTTCTTTATCGTGCTTCCTCACAGGTATCGGACCATCGTTGCCATGAAAGTCGTCTGATCCATGATCCAAATCGTTTTCCGACTTCCTAAAATAGGGCAAAACGTCAGAATAGGACCAACCAGGATTGCCAAGACCAAGCCATTCGTCATAATCCTCTGGAATCCCACGAAAAAACACTTGTCCATTTACAGAACTGGATCCACCTATCACTTTGCCCCGGGGAAGTATGAAAGGAGTTCGCCCATCGGTAGCAATCGCCTCATAGCCCCACACGTGGGCTCCCGGTCCGTAGGACGCTTTCCAAGGATTATCTCCGTATTTCAGCGCATCGGGCAAATGCTCAAAATCGGGGTAATCAGGTCCAGCCTCCAAAACCAATACAGATCGTCCCCGGTCTTCGGAAAGTCGTGATGCCAAGACCGACCCCGCAGATCCACCACCAACTATTATCGCGTCATATTCCAAAAATCACCTCTTATTTCAGATTGATATCTAGACTTTAATCTCGTTCTTCACCCGATCAGACACCCCGCGATCCTAACACCCTAAATTATAGCAACGAAATACAGGTAAGCTAAGGTAGAATCACCAAGTCACTCCAATAACAACGTTTGAACATTAAGATCATATTCTCACTTTACTACCCCCCCCTTTAAAAATTGATAAAAATGCCGCCAGCAATGCAAACATTGCTAGCGTTGCAAAGGCAGCTCTCATTCCCGAAACAAAAGCATTCAACAAGCCAGGATCGGAAAACTGTCCAGCATTAGACAAATCGGGGTCGTATCCCATCGACCTCATAACCCCTGATACAATTACCGTCGATACAGCTATAGTCACAAGATTGCCTGAATTTCGCACAAGATTTATAAAACCCAATACTGACCCATAACTATCAACCTCTGTAACACTTAATATAGCACTGTTATTGGGGCCATAAAATGCTCCCATTCCTCCACTGATGGGTATTACAGCGAGATATGGCAACCAAGTCGATGAATCCATATCCAATGTGGACAAAAGTATCAAGCCGCAGGCGGCACAAACGAGACCTCCTATAGTGAATCTTCTCCAACCATGCCTATCTGATAATCGTCCCGAAATGGGACTTGCAATGACCATTGCGAGCGCAGCCGGTACAAATACAAGCCCAACTTCATCTGGAGAATAACCACTCACATACTCTAGATAAAAAGGCAATAGAAACCAGACAGAAGACATACCAAGGAAACAAAGAAAATTAGCTGTTATAGACGTTGTAAAAAGCAATCTTGAGAACAACCTAAAATCTAGTATAGGCTCATCAACCTTCAACGATCGCCATGCAAAACAGGCCAGAAAGACCGCAAAACAGGCACCAAAAGCAACTGTCTGTCCTGAAAACCATCCACTACTGGGAATCGAGGTAAATCCTCCAAGCAAGCTTGTAAGGACCACAATACACAAAGCTGCCCCAACCCAATCATATCGACGATTGACAGCATTTGTAGGGCGATCATTTTTCAAAATCATCCATGATAAGAGAGCCGCGAACCCAGATATGACAGCAGTCAAAACGAAAACTGACTGCCATCCAAATATCTCCACTATCGTGCCTCCCACCGCCGGACCAAGGACATTGCCCAAACCCACAAACACAAGAACAGACCCTACCGCTTTACCTCGTTGCCCTTCCCCAAAAGCATCCACCGCTATAGCCATCGACATGCCTTGAACCATTGCGCTACCCAACCCTTGAAAAAATCTCCCGGCGAAAAGGATATGCATAGAAGGCGCCAGCGCAGTAATAAGACCACCTACAGCGAAAACAACAAGCCCCGCCGTATTGACCTTTTTCAACCCGACTATATCCCCCATTCTTCCCATAGGTAATAACAGGGAAGCCGTGACAACAAGATAGATGATTAATACCCATTGCACCTCTGGCAAATCAGCCCTAAAATGTTCAGATATTGCTGGAAGGGCCACCGTAACCCCTCTGTCCATAACGGTGCTAAAAATCGACACTGCACTAACGCCAAATGCCAACCATCTGTAGTATTTATTCCTAGATTCTCGTTGAAATAAGAACATTAATACCACAGATTTAAGTGCTTAAAAACACATGGTGAAACTCCCTCATGAGCCAATCTGATCGCAAATGCCTTGTTACATTTCATCTACGTTGACGCCCTGTCTATCCTTTTTCCGCCAAGAAATACATCAACGATATTTCGTAGACTCTTTATGTCAGTGCTCGGGTCACCATCTACCACGAGAATATCTGCCTTTTTACCTACCTCTAAAGTTCCAACCTGACTATCAACCCAACAGGACCTTGCGGAATCTTTAGTTGCAGACACAATGGCTTCCATGGCTGTCATCCCGACATCTACATGAGCAAGGACTTCATCCTGCAAACTACTACCACCAAGTTTATAATGCATCCAAGAAGCATCCGTCCCTGCCGCAAATTTGACCCCGTCAGATAACATCCTAGTAAACATTGGTTTTCTCTCTTCCCATTGACGTTCCGACTCAATGATCTCCCTCTTCTCGGACTCAGAAACACCTACCGACTTCTCACGGTCTTTAAGATCCCAAAGCCGTTGCCTCGCCTGATGTAAGGTTGGGTTCAAATATGTCCCGTTTTTGACCATCGCATCTGAAATATCACTTCTGTAGACAAACGTTCCATCCGGCTCTAGATGATAACCATGGATTATGGTGTCAACTCCAGACTCCAAAGAATTGATAATCCCTTCACTATTCAAGCAATGAGCAGCAACGTGTACCCCAAATTTATGGGCTTCATCAACTATTGCAGAAATTTCATCTCGATTAAAGGATGGCCGACCTTTGATCGAAGTCTTAGTACTGCCGTCAGTGGCCGTAATTTTGATGAAGTCGGCACCCTCTCCTAGGAGTTGCCTGACAGCTCGGCGAGCCTCGACTACCCCTGTCACCGTCGTGCCAAAGTAGCCAAGATGTCCACCCTCTACTGCTATTGGCCTTCCAGCCAGAATCAAACGAGGGCTAATAGCCACGTTCATCTCCACGGCCTTACGAAGCATAAATGTTGTTTGGTTCTTTGCTCCACAATCCCTTACAGTAGTAACGCCGGAAAGCAGATGCCTCTTTGCATTTCCTGCAGCCTGCAAGGTGAGAATTTCATCAGGCAAAGTTGCAAGGTTGTCACCAGACCTACCATCCCCAAATCCTATTAGATGAACGTGGCAATCCACAAGTCCTGGAAGTATAGATTTGCCTTCATAATTAAATTCTTTGAAGGAACCTGATTCTGGTGGCGCTATACTTTCGGTTGTTCCAATAGAAATGATAGTGTCACCCTGAACCAAAATGGCTGCGTTCCGTACGGGCTCACCGCCGTTACCGTCAATGAGCAGTGAACCTTTTATTAACATGAAATCTGTTTTTACTCTTGTCAAGGTTTTCTCCATTCTTAGCTTATGATTTGAACGGTAGTAAATTATTTCGAACTCATCTCCCCGAAAATTTTCTGAAACTCATAAACTATACCTTAACGCCCCCCAAAACATATTAGCTTCAGAAGCAGACAAGCTCCGCCCCAACAGCTTGCCTGATACCATGAATATTTGGTATACATGATAATTGTTGCTCGGCTGAATTATTTCGTGCACGATGCCGGCCTCCAACGTCATTACGCGGCAAAGGTCCCTAAAATCATTCAGAGTAGGATTAAGATATGAGAAGGATTATTTAGCCATGAAGATTCATCTCATAGATGGTACATATGAACTATTTCGGTCCCATTTTGGACAACCTCCCCGCAACACACCGGAAGGAAGACCCATAGGAGCTGTGAGGGGACTCATACAAACGCTCCTGTCTATGTTAAACCGATCTGAAGTAACTCACGTTGCTGTCGCATTCGACACAGAGATTAAATCATTCCGCAATGAATTGTATCCCCAATATAAGGATGGATCCGACACCCCGGATGAATTGAAAGAACAATTTCCAGTTGCTGAACAGGCAGTGGAAGCTCTGGGAATTGTGAAATGGTCTGCCATAAACTTCGAGGCCGATGACATTTTGGCATCAGCAGCAGTATCTTTTCTTGCGGATGAAGAAGTAGAGCAAATCATCATTTGTTCCCCGGACAAGGATCTTTCCCAGGTGGTTAAGGGAAATGAAATAGTGTGCTTCGACAGTAGAAAGGGTATGTACCTAGATGCTTCAGGGGTTGTCGATAAGTTCGGAGTTCCACCAAAATCGATTCCAGACTATCTTGGACTTGCTGGAGATTCAGCTGATGGCATACCAGGAGTTCCTCGGTGGGGGATTAAAGCGAGCTCAACTTTGCTCTACCGATATAAACATATAGAAAACATTCCCACCCGACATGAACTCTGGGATATAAAAGTGCGCGGCGCTGCCGGACTATCAAAAAGCCTGGAAAATCATAGAAAAGAGGCGAAATTGTACAAGATGCTGGCGAGCCTGCGTTTAGACGTACCTATCGAGGAAACCACCTCGGACTTACAATGGAAAGGCGCCATAAAATCTACTTTCCCCAGGCTCTGTGAAAACTTGGGAATTGATCGACTTTCAACCCAACCTTATATGTGGAGATGAGTATCTGCAAAGGGATTTATGGTTCGAGTACCCCCGGCGGGACTCGAACCCGCGCGCCTGGCTCCGGAGGCCAGAGCTCTGTCCACTGAGCTACGGGGGTCAGTAAAGCAAATATAACAGCCGGACACTTAGAGACTCAACCTTACACTAGTCTGTGATGGCGCTGTTCGCCTCTTCTTTGTTAGACAGTTTCAAATACAGGTACCAGCCACCGCACACTACAGCAATACCCAGATAAATATAGGTGAAAAACTGTCTCTCTGACTGATCCACAAATGGGAGATGTAACAAGAAAAGCGCCAACAGGACAAGTCCAGACTTCCATCCAATAATCCGAGGAATAACCAGTACCAGAGCCAATAACGAGGTAGCAGCTGTGAGTAGAAATTCGGTTGACTGCATATCATTGAGCGGTAAGTTCATTAATTCTCCCGCGGAAAGGCTGTATACACCAGTCATACTACCAACTAATAGGGTAAGTTGATTTACCTCTGCCGAAATCAACGTTGCTAGGCCAGCAACTGGGTTGGATCTCAAGCTGAACAAAACAGCAATTATTATCTCAGGGGATTCTGAAGCCAACGGTGCAACCCATTGTATAAGGATGAAGTCGTCAATTCCCAATCCACTTCCAGTTTCAATCAAGGCATGGACGAAAGGTTCTGCAGCCACAATGATCACCAAAGCGGAGTATGCGAAAAGAGTCAGAACCAGAAGCCTACGAATAGCCTTGCTCTGTTCACCAATTGCTAGGGAAGGGCCCATCAATTCTGGTTCCTCAGTTTCCTTGGTAGAGCTTCTCCAAAGATAAACCAAGTACAACGCGACCAAGGCTCCTGCAACAATAACGTGGACTTCCTGTAGGAAAAAAATCATGAATGCCACCAACGTTGCGATCGCTAGCATAATAATCTCAAGACCCAT
This sequence comes from uncultured Dehalococcoidia bacterium, assembly GCA_964602845.1. Lineage (GTDB taxonomy): Bacteria > Chloroflexota > Dehalococcoidia > Lucifugimonadales > UBA826 > CAZRSW01. Next base: position 40,133 of record CAZRSW010000017.1, read on the forward strand.
AGTTCCCTGGAAGTTCAGCGAAGTCCTTCTCTTGAGCCAAAATATTAGTATGACTGCCGACCACCCTAGGCCAATTAATAACCTGTTAGCTCCCGTCACATTAGCTGCTACACGTTCCATTTCGTCTGTAACCACCCCCCCTGCTGAGAATGTCTGTCCAAGATCCGTGGCAACGATATAAGATTGACCAGCTTCCCAGGCAAGCACGGCTTCAACAGCATATTCTGGCAAGATTGCGACCAACGCTAGGACAGCTATCGCAAACGAAGCGGATACATCCACCTGCGCAGCTTCTGCAGCCCATGATATTAGAAATGCTCCGCCTACGATCCCAAGGCCAAATATAAAGGCAGATACGATCGGGTCGGTGTATAAACCTGCGATAACCAAAATAAACGATGGGATCCCGAGACATGAAAATACCACAAGCAGCAACCAAGACGAAGTGTATTTACTATTTCCAACCACACTTGAACTCCCCAAATGATTTTTAATCTGATTGTAGAAATTTATGCCGGTTACAAAAGCACATAAATTTCTACGATTGCGACGTCCTTTTTCTACTTAAGAGCTAATCCCTGAAAAACGCCAGCTCTTATTTCAATAAATACATTGGAGAAAAACAAGGGCATCGACTGAACATGATAATTTACGACTCATATTATGTGACATGTGATGCCAAATAACAATTAACAATATGGGATCAGTTTATGTTTGCTGAAAATATCGAACTGAGAAAAGGTGTTTTTCCTTTTGACCAGTTGGGGAAATGATAATGGAATCCCGGGCAAACACCCATAAGTTAACTATTTAACAGATCCATAAAGTCGTCATCTATTTCCGCATCTGTTAAATCGGCCCATCTGAAGTTCGCCCCAGTCAAGATAGCTCCACGGAAATCAGCTTGTGAAAGATCCGCCAAAGTCATATCCGCATCAGTTAGGATGGCTGAGATCAGCACGGCATCTCTCATGGTGGCAAGCATTAGAGATGCCCCCTTTAAATTACATCTTCTCAAATTTGCCTTCGACAAGTCAGCGTTATTTAATCTGACATTTTCTAAATTCGATCCCGTTAAAACAGCTTCCCTAAGGCTAGCCCCAGAGAGCACTGCTCCTGGTAGCATAGCACCACTTAAAATAACGCCCGTCAAATCAGCTCCAGAAAGATTCGCGTCGTTAAGAATAACGTTTCTCATAGAGGCAACCGTGAGATCAGCATTTTCCAAATTCGCTCCCCTAAGGGTGGCCCCTCGAAAATTAGCGCCAACAGCAGAGGTTTCAGAAAGATTCACCTTACCATCCATGTGAGCACCTCCGAGATTGGCGCCAGTCAAGTCGGATCCCGCCATATCAGCACCAAATAACCGTGCCTCCATAAGATATGAGTCACTAAGGTCAGCATTTCTGAGATTTGACTCTCTGAGATTCGCCTCTGCGAGATTCGCTTCCTCAAAGCGACTGCCTGAAAGATTAGTACCGCTTAAATTAGCTCCTCGGAAATTAGTGCCTCTCAGGTCCGAGCCCGATAAGTCTGCGCCACTCAGGACTGCCCTACTGAAATTTAGCCCCGTCAGCACAGATCCGCTGAGGCTACCACCCTCAGCGAATTTCTTCAGCGCCTCTTTTTCCACGTTTCTAGACATATTTAGAGTTATGCTTTGACTCGACAAACTCAGACATTCTACATTGAATCCAATCATAGATTGACTGGAAGAATAATATGTTCCCAGGCCAATCATCTTTTTCAGAAACAACAACCTGATTTAACTTCGACAATCCGTACTCCATGTGTCTCAACTGACAAATTATCATCTTCAATCATCACCATCAAAGCCTATAACTTTACCAGGCCGTATAGTAATTAGAACAAACTTTATCAGTCCTAAAGTGTCACGCACATAGTCAGGGGCATCTTTGGGCCCCATATAGTGATAGGCTAAGTTACTGACAGTATCATCTATATTTTCGGGGCTCGTAATAAAGGCCAATCCATTTACCTGAACCCACGGTTGAGGGGATCTATCTGCCGCGACGACCAGAGAAACCCTTGGATCGTTACGGATGTTTCTAACTTTCACGGATTCAGTATCAGAGGCAACAATAAAGTTGCCAGAAACCACCTTGTGCCAAACGGGTGACGTATGAGGCGATCCGTCTGGGTGCAGAGTTGTTATGAAGGACACTATGGGTTCCTTTAAAAGGGTCTCTATTTTGTGTTTACTCAATCTACCCATATTATTTGGTGCGAACCTAACCTTCTTTGCACTCGGGTTTTCATAACACTAACGATTACCAGTAGATCATACAGCTTTATCACCACGCTTTTCTCCCGCCACGGTGCAAACGTTTTTGATCTGCCAATTGGGCCTACTGTATACTGGCGGCGACACTCAAATCTTCAGAATAAGGTTTATTATCTTTGCAGTCTCAACCA
>CAZRSW010000018.1:0-1597 GCA_964602845.1 uncultured Dehalococcoidia bacterium
TTACGAGTAGTATTAGCATCTCATAGTTACTGTTGGTTCCATAACTAGAGTATACGCAACATTTGATGATATTTCTGCTTACACCCGAAGCAAATATTAGAGTAGTATGTACACAATATTTTTTGACTGAAAGGACGACAAAATCAATGTTTTATAACACCGAAATCTACAGAGCCTCTATGCCAGTCTTGCGGGATGACAGGACCCACGCTCTTGTGAATATCTTGCCGAGAGAAGGAAAAAGATTGATCGCCAAAGGGGTACTCGCTCTACCGGAGGTGCAAAGAGTTCTGAATAAAGGTTGGTTTATAGTTTCTCGAGGAATAACTCCATCCTATATTTTAGAAGAATTAACTGAGCAAAATTATGATACGGCAAATTGCACTGCAGGTATTGTGACCAATGGTCGGATGGCAAGCGTGCTTGAAGAGGATCGACAAGGACCATGGGTCTTTAAGGACGGAAAGTTGAATGAGACTCCAGCTCCGGTTGCGCTGGACGACTTCACAGCGAAAGACATATCAATTAAAGGAGCGAACGCTTTAGACATGGAGGGGAACATAGGTGTTTTTGCCGCGGATAAGGCTGGAGGTACAGTTGGAGGTATATGGCCAACACTAACCGCCAGAGGAGCTCACTGGATAGCTCCAGTGAGCCTAGAAAGGCTTATACCATCAGTGGTAGAAGCTGCCAAGCATTGTGGTAACCATCTGTGGGACTACACTATGGGGCAGGCAGCCGGTTTCATGCCTGTTGTTAATGCAACAGTCGTCACAGAAATCCAAGCCCTAGAAATACTAACTGGAGTAACCGCTGTTCACGTCGGTTCTGGGGGAGTCGCTGGCTCCGAGGGAGCCGTGATACTCGCTTTGGAAGGAGAAAAAGAAATAGTGCTAGAGGCTTTTGAGCTAGTTGAATCTATAAAAGGGGAGCCTCAATTTGACCCACCGAGATTGATCCCATACGTAAGAGAGCCTGAAACGGCCCCTTCCAAAAAAAGTGTGGATGTTGAATCAGGGGAAACCGTGGAATGGTGAACGTAACGTAACTCCGTACAATATAATTAAACTTGCTTCAGGCTATTCACTCTTGGTACCTAGGATGCCATCCCGCCCCGCCCCAGGTGATCATTTTTCTTGGGGTAAACTGGACCAAAACCCTTGGCAAGTGTTTTGTCGATTCATAATATTTATGTCCTCCTTCCTCACCAAGATATCTATGGGCCCAATGCTCCCAATCTCCTAGCCATGAATCGTCGAGTATGTCTGCATTAGCCTCCGCTATAACTCTAGTATAGGGAGCATTGTAAGTATCTACGCACACCGATACCTTATTATTGTTCTTAATATGATTAACCCAATTGGCCTTCCTTCTACCAGCCACAAGAAAAACACCCCTCTCATACGTATACCAAAGAGGATTAACGTAAGGATAACCGGATTCCGTAATGGTAGCTAACTTTAGGATTTTTGCTCCTGTAATTAGAAACTGTTCCATTTCCTGCGCGGTTAATTTTGGCATATAACTTCCTTCTTATATTTAGTTGGTTCCATGCATGAACGGTAGACGACAAATTAGTTCCTTAGTTTTAACCAAT
>CAZRSW010000018.1:1697-36144 GCA_964602845.1 uncultured Dehalococcoidia bacterium
TTTAACCAATCAGATCCGCGATACGATTCCCTATCATAAGCGCAGTAGCATTCGTGTTTGCGCGAACGCACTCGGGCATAATAGAAGCATCCGCTACGTATAAATTTTCAATCCCGTGTATCTTACAAGTCTGATCCACAACAGACATACGGTCGTTATAAGATCCCATCTGACAGGTTCCTGTTAGGTGAAGACCTGTGTTCACTACTTCAGGCAACCAGCTACGTAAAGATGTATCAGATTCGAATTCCAAATCTGTTGGCTTAATACGACGGTCTATTATATGGCGAAAAGCTGGTTCTCTAGCTAATTCGTCCGCCTTTCGAACAGCTTCTATCATCCGTACCACATCACTCTCTGTTGACAAGAGGTTTAGATTAATCTTCGGATATTCTTCGGGATTCGAAGATTTCAAACTTACCTCACCTTTACTAGTAGCTAGCATTATCACGGCGGTCATCGATATGAAAACTTCATCTACTTCCTTCCCACCTATCGTTCTACCTCCATAATCCCAACTATTTTCCGGAATCGCCATAGCTCCATTTATCCTCATATCGCTAGCATAATTACCTTCACCTGAGTTGTACTTAAGAAATATTTGAGAACGTGGAGCATTGATATCTACAATGGACATATCTTTTAGAGAGAACAATACATTGACCATCGGATGGTCCTTTAAATTCTGGCCAACTCCTGGGAGATCGTGAACAAATTCTATCCCCATGTCTTGAATATGTGCGCCGGGCCCAATACCAGATAACATCAGGATATGGGGATTAGAAAGGGTACCGCTCGACAATAAAATCTTCCTTCCATACGCAGTAAATTTCTCCCCTCCACTAACTAGCTCAACACCAATGGCAGCCTTATTTTCCACAAGAATTTTCTGCACAGTGCAATTAGCCCTGATTGTTAAGTTCAACCGATGCCTAGCCTGAGAAAGGTATGCCCCTGAAGAACTAAGTCTTATCCCCAACGCATTATTACATGGGTAAGGGCCAACACCCATATCGCCAGTATTAGGGCCATTCATATCGTCAATCCAAGAATATCCAGAGGACATGCATGCCTGACGAAAAGCTTTCATGGGAGTAGTCCATTCATCCTCAACATACCTTCTGATAACAAATGGGCCTTCGGTGCCGTGATAATCATCTCTGAAGTCTAAATCTGTCTCAAGTTCCCTAAAATAAGGGAGAACATCATGATAGGACCACCCAGCGTTGCCCCGCTGCGACCATAAATCAAAATCCTCTGGGAGGCCACGAGTAAATACATACCCATTGATAGCACTTGACCCACCCGTTGTTTTACCCCTAGGGAGTCTTTGAATGCGACCTGTATCATTAGGAATTCCGAAGTATTGCCAATCGTGCTCCTCTTTTACCTCAGACGTACCAGTTTTCGTCGCATATTTTATGTCATCCGGTAATAAATCGATGTCCGGATAATCAGGACCAGCCTCAATCAGCAGAACAGATCTTTTGGGATCTTCCGATAATCTAGTCGCTGCTATTGCCCCTGCCGATCCAGCACCTACAACAATAAAATCGTACTTCACGAAACATCCCCTGTTATTTCAAACACAAAGCAATACTGTCAAGGCACACTTGGACAATCAAGTAAGTCCCCGGGTAGCTATCTGGATTCAAGATCTACCAATCGTTCTTGGTAAAACAACTGGATTGTAGTCCTCGGTTTCCAACATCCAATCCAACAGTAAAGCACGCATCTCAGATATAACCTCAGCATGTCTGGGATCTCCAGCCACATTATTCAACTCCCAAGGATCATTCTTCAGATCATACAGTTCATCCTGGTTCCGAGAGATCGATCCATCGTTAATACCCCCCCCATATCCTGTATCCGTCACATATTTCCAAATCCGCGTCCGAACCATCTTACGTCGACCCTCAGCCTCTCTAGCCCATAACGAATCCAAAACAGCCGACGAACCATTTTTTTGACTTAATCTGTTGAGCATATCCATTGTAAAAGCCATTCCCCCGGATCCATATTCACTATACGTAGCCACTCTATCCCCTGCTCCAGTTACAGCTGGTAAAGGAAATCCCTGTAGTCTTCTCAACATTTCGGGTTGTAACCATGGGGACACTGTATCGATAGTAAGCTTTGGGCCAGCTGCAGGTATTTCATCTTGATACAAACCATCCGTTTGGGTAAGAAAATCCGCCACACCACTTAGCTGAAGAATTGTGGGTAGTATATCAATTGTATTCACCGGATTGTCATCTACAATTCCTTGAGGCACGCCCCCACCGGTCCAAGAAACAATATACGGCACCCTCACCAAGCAATCATAATACACCCCACCCTTGCCAAACATATTATGTTCCCCTGCGAAGTCGCCATGATCCGCCGTAAAGACGATAATAGTGTCATTTCTCAAACCAAGATCATCAAGCTTGTCAAGGATCCTACCAACCCCTTCATCGACAAATCTAACCATCGCCAGATATGTGGAAACTATATCCCTAATTTCCTCCTCTGTGTTGTTATCGAGACGCAGTATTTCATACAGTACCCTGTTACGTTCTGGCACTTCCGGACCTTCAAATTCATCTTCACGTGTGGGGGGTAATACTATAGATTCTGATGGGAGTGATTCAAAAAAATCTCGGGGCACTTCATTTGGGTGGTGAGGGTCAGGAAATGAGACCTGTAAAGCGAAAGGAGTATATCTATCTGCATTATTGAAGGTCCCATCAAACCGGTTTCCTTGGACGACCTGATCCAAGAACTCTTCGACCTGATGAACAATAGCTCTGGAAGAATATCCCTCTATCGGGTGGTCACTTGCTGCGAATCCAACATCGAATCCACCAACATTGGCAGCTATGGTATCTCTAGTAGAATGCGCCTCTGATATCACTTCTTCCGGCACGACCCATTCCATACCTTTTGTGCCAGGAATCTCCCCAATATAAGCCTCTCGAGGCAACCCATTATGAGACAATTCGCACCTAACATCTAACAAATCAAGATCTGACTTTGCTACAAAACAATGATTCTTACCAATCAGCCCAGTTGTATATCCAAGTTCTTTCCAGATCCGGAAAGCGTGTAGCTGTCCGGGTGGCATCGGAGTTTCATTCCTCCTACTTCCAGTCGCATGGGCATAACGAGAAGTCATCATCGAAACACGTGCGGGGACACAAAGTGGATGGGGAGTTACTCCATTATTGAATCGGACGCCTTCCCCAGCAAGGCGTTGTAAAGCCGGAGCGTGGACACCAATTTCTGAATACATTTTTAATGCACTGGCCTTCATCTGATCTGCCAGTATAAAAATGATATTGGGGTATGTACTAGCACTTTGAGTTTGACTCTCAAATTCCTCATTTCCTGTTTCCATACATCGCTCCTACAACTACGATTGAGGATTTCCTAGTGACCTACCTTAACAGATCATAGTAAACCTGAGTATGATGGAGGTATCCGACGACATATATACAACGGTTAAGGTTAACAATCAAATGAGCGCACAGAAGATGGAATACAGAGAACCAAAATTCCTCCGAGACCATATTGAGAGCATAATTTCGTTCTATCATCCGATATGCATCGACAAAAAGTATGGGGGATATATAAACCAACTACGGGACGATGGAACCATATTTGACCGAATGACTAAACATCTAGTCGGCACTTGCAGATTTATATACAACTATTCGATCGGTTCTATAGTCCTCGTTGATGACTCATATCTTGAGGCTGTTGATCATGGTTTACAATTTTTGGAAACATCCCACCGCCAAGAAGATGGAAGTTACGCATGGATACTACAAGGCAACATCGTGGAAGACCGTACTCGCCACTGTTATGGTCACGCCTTTGTATTATTGGCTTACGCAGCAGCAGCAAAAGCAGGTATGCACGAGGCGATAAATAAATGTTCAGAAATATATAATTTGCTGGAAAATAGATTTTGGCAACCTGAATTTGAGTTGTACGTCGACGAGATTTCAAGTGAAAGTTGGGGAAGCATTGACCCTTACAGAGGACAAAACGCCAATATGCATATGTGCGAAGCTATGCTAAGCGCATTTGAAGCAACTGGAGAAGACCGATATTTGGATCGTGCCCATACATTAGCCAGTCGTATTTGCTTAGATCTTTCAGATGAGGCCAATGGTCTAATATGGGAGCACTACAACACCGACTGGTCGCATAACTGGCAATATAACAAAAAGGATCCCAAAAATCTCTTTCGCCCATATGGATACTTGCCCGGTCACTTTACTGAATGGGCCAAACTTCTCCTAATTCTACAGCGGTATAAACCCGAAGACTGGCTGTTGGAAAAATCGGTAGATCTTTTCGACACAGCATTAGAAAAAAGCTGGGACACCGTGCATGGGGGAATGAATTATACATTTTCGCCAGATGGAACCATACTAGATTCTGATCGTTATTACTGGGCCTTATCCGAAACATTCGCGGCCGCAGCACTACTAGGATATAAAACTCGCGAGGCAAAATATTGGGACTGGTACGATAAAATATGGACCTTCTGTGATACCCATCTCGTTGATCACAAATACGGTGCTTGGTACCGTGTTCTTAACCATAACAATCAAAAATATGACGACTTAAAAAGCCCTCCCTCCAAAACCGACTATCACCCAGTAGCAGCATGCTATGAAGTGTTAAGAGCAAAACATTGGGATACATCAAAGTGAAAACATGTTCGTAATGGGGAAATTTAAGAGAGCCTTGGGACCGAATGGGTTTGGGTTCTCTACAACGGCAGAAGAGGTGACCCAAAAGATCAACTTAGTCGGTAAAACAATCTTGGTCACTGGGGCGAACTCCGGACTAGGGTATGAAACTGCAAGAATTCTATCAAACCGGGGAGCTCACATCATAGCAACCGCACGTACGATCGAAAAAGCAACGACAGTGAGAAGTTCCCTAGGGCAAGATGTCACGCCGATAGAATGTGATCTATCTGAACCCAAATCCGTGATTAAGGCTACAGAGGACATAAAAATTAAAGGATATCAATTCGATGCGATTATATGTAACGCTGGGATAATGGCACTGCCAAGGCTTGAGCAGAAATATGGTCTAGAATTACAATTTTTGACCAACCACATAGGACACTTTATCTTGGTCAATGAACTCTTGGAATCAATGACGGCTTTTGGTCGTGTGGTCATGGTTTCTAGTTCAGCTCACAAATACTCATACAAGGAAGGGATCCAATTTGAAAACTTGTCAGGAAATAAGGGATACAAAGCTTCAAGAGCCTATGGCCAATCCAAATTAGCCAATCTACTTTTTGCAAATGAATTATCGAATAGATTAAGCCAGACCACCCGAACTGCCAATGCAATCCATCCAGGTGTAATAAGAACAAATTTACTTAGACACCTCAACCCAGCACTGAAATTTGGCGCTCTTGCAGTTAACCGTCTCTTATTCAAAAGCGTGGCACAGGGTGCAGCAACCCAATGCTATGTTGCTGCACACTCGGATGTTAGAACATTGAGTGGTAAATATTTTTTTGATTGCAACATACAATCAGCCTCAACACAGGGACGTGACAAAGACATGGCAACAAATTTATGGGCCATTTCTGAACATATATCAGAACACTTAACTAGATCCCCGTGATTGTGAGCATGTTACTAAGAAAGTAACTGTGATCATGAACACATGAGTGGCATTTCTGATTGTTATGGCTTAACTAACTGACCCTACCATATCCAACCCCCGTCAATACCTTGTCTCCATATTCATTTTCACACCACAAATCTAACTCCAAGATCAAATCATTGTCTCGTTGCACCCGACTGACGACTTTAGCTTTAGGCACGATACTGCCTCCAACACTAACAGTACGAATAAATTTAACCTTATAAGATCCCATTGACAACCATTCATCACCAAACATATCTACCATGAGTTCAGATATGTACCCTTCCAACATTGCCCCAGCCGCGTTCCTTTCATTTAATCCACAGGTCTTAGCAAACTCTTCATCAGTGTGTATGTTTATCGCGGGCCATTGATCCCCAGGTGGCCAACCTCCCGAAAAAAGCCATGTACTTAAAGAAGTCACCATTTTGGTATGACCAGTAAATTCAGATCCAACGGGAATATCCCTATTAATGGGTTTCACATTTAATCCTTTCCGGGATAGGATCCACCCATATGAGTATAAGTACTCTTCCTAAACATTATTTCCCTGTCTGTAGCATCCCTCACCATGGAGTCAACAACCTGATAAGAGCGTCCGCGCCTACAGTAAGTACTCACTACATTGAATGTTACAGTGAAAGTCTGCCCAACTCTACCCACATTTTTCCATTCAACCTCATTATGGGTAAGTACTGCGGCTGTACCTTCACTAAGTTCAAAAGATGGACTGAACATATGTTGGCTCATATTAAGCAACAAAGCTGGATGCACCACTCCATACAAATGATTGGAATACCTGATATGTGCATCACCTTCTGCAAGTAAATATGACTGGTTCCATTCTCTAGTTACAGTGAAAACAGCTGGCTCTAATAGGTCTCCAGCTACCAGCAAATCTGATGTCACCTCACCATTCATATTTAAAAATCCGGCACCTACCTATGGAAAGATTAAAACGCTAGCAAATTACTGCACCACTATCGACATTTATGCACTGGCCCGTGATATTCCTAGCATCTTCCGATGCTAGGAATGCTGCCATTTTCCCAATATCTTCCGGGGTTTGAACACGACCCAAAGGCATTTGTTGCTCATACTTATCATGAAATATTTTAACAGGTTCAATGTTTGACAGCGATGGATCTTGGCTTTGAGCAAACAAGGAACCTGCTTCTTGGAATTGAGTCCACACCCCACCCGGACATATCCCATTCACATTAATATTGTGGGGACCCATCGAGATAGCTAAACCTTGAGTGTAACGAATAACTGCCGCCTTGCTTGCACCATACGCGCCAGGCATTCTGCGGGCCCCATACCCAGCAATCGATGCTATGTTAATGATCTTCCCAAATCTTCGCTCACACATGTGAGCTGTAATCACTTCACAACAGTTTACTACTCCCTTTACGTTTATAAGATAAGTTACATCCCAATCCTCTTCCCTATCCTCGGCAGATTGCTTGTTAGGAGCAGATGCAACTCCCGCATTATTAACCAAAATATCCAGTTTGCCCCAGTCAGCCTCTACTTTCTTTAAGGAACTCTCTATGGTTTTTTTGTCTGTCACATCAACGACTAATCCCATGTGCCCTGACCCGGGAAGACCATGAGCGGTCTCTGATGCCTTATCACCATCAATATCAGTCACAGCAACAGCCGCACCCTGTTCAGCAAGTACAGTTGCAATGCCCTTACCAATACCACTAGCTGCGCCGGTAACCAACGCAGTCTTACCACTTAAATCTGCAATCATTTGTTATTGACCTCCTCAATTATTCATTTTTACCTGGTCACCCTCAAATAAAGAACCCCAACTCGACCCTTCACCAGATACCGTTTTTTGTACAAATAGGACCAACCATCCAATTATTAAAGATTTAACTACAACTAGCAACGTTATTAGACATACATACAAACTTCACCACATTCCTTGGCCGTTTAATGGAGGAACACAATCTTACGTTGAAATATTCCCTTTTATAAATGACCATATCCTCTCAGCGATCAAATAACTTGCGATATATCTTAGTCAGAAGTAACAGGACTAGATCCAAATGTGAATGCATAGACGGAAAAAGCAGATGAATTAGAACTCAATTTCAATTCCCGTGTATCAAATCGATCCAACTTTAAGACATTGTACATTGCTGATCTATCTACCCTAAGAAAACTACCATTACGATCAATGATCAGGTCATTACCAGCGTCAGAATTCTCTACCGTCTTGCCATCGAGGGTCACTTTCACAAGATAGGGGAAATCTTCCACACTCAACACAACATTCACTTCGGATCCCGAAAATTTTAATGCTATATAGTCTTCAAAATCTCCTGTTTCACGGCCGTGGGTGATTTTTTCTCTTCCTACAACCCAGGATCCTTCTAAATAGAACTGATCTCTGTGACGCAAACCTTGATCTAAAAAGACTTTAAGCTCATCTGGACCATCAAAATACTCTTCGTTTCCTATGTATGCATTCCTAACCGTACCCAAGTCCCTTAGTTGCCGATTCCAATCACTTCCGGTATATAGTTCCTGAGTCTGTCTCTTACGAATGGTAAGTGGCTCAGTTGATATGTCTCGTCCAACAGAAGGGACGGACAAGCCTCTCTTTATACCCGATATATCCATATCGGCTTGGACCAACAGCTGTCTAATGATTTCCTCGGTCTCCAAATAAGCACCTTCTCCAAAATGAGAATATTGAAGGTTTCCATTTTTATCAAAAATATACTTAGCAGGCCAATAATTGTTGCGAAAAGAATCCCAGGTCATATGCCCATTATCCAAGGCAACAGGATAACGTATGCCAAAATCTTCCACCGCTTGACGCACATTGTCTGGATTTTTTTCAAAGTGAAATTCAGGTGAGTGAATACCTAAGATTATTAGGCCATTATCAGAATATTTATGATGCCAATCTTTCAGCCAGGGTAATGTGCGAATACAGTTAATACAGGTATAGGTCCAAAAATCCACGAGAACAACCTTACCCTCCGCTTCGTCCAAAGAAAACGGATCACTGTTTGTCCAATCTGTTAAACCTTTTAGTAAATATTCTGGCTTATCTTCGTAGTAATCAAATTCCCCTTCTGAATCTAATCCTCTGGTAAAGTCACATGAAAGAAAAACAACCGAAGCCGCAATGCACTGAAATAATATAAGAAGACCCCATTTTCTCGTAGCAATCAACCTGGTCACGAATACACCCCCATATTCAATTCTACATTGTGAACAATCCAACTACACACAATTCTTCGTTGCCAGGTTAGTCATATCGATTTTTGATTTAAGAGAGATACAAGGTTCTGAACAGTTCATGAAAATAGGTATGTGCACTTAAACTCTTCACACCTTGTATACTTGCTCAATATCCCAAGCCTGTCATCCAGTGCTATTATTCCGTGAAATAGCACCAATACTTTCCAGAACATGGCGAGGTTGTTGATAAGACAATAACTAATATTAGGAGACACACAAATGGTCCATGAAATTCAGAAAGGTAAGGTACAAACAGTACTTGGGATAATCGATCCCACCAACATAGGACCTGTCCTGATGCACGAGCACTTGCTTCTGGACCTATCATTTATTTATGACTCATTTGCTGATGAGTCCCATGAACTGCTGGCCCATCAACCGGTCTCCTTAAGTAACCTGGGTTGGATAAGACAAAATTGTTACAGCAATATAGACAACTTGATTATTTCAGATGAAAACGACGCGGCAAGAGAAGCCGTCCTATACAAACTACAGGGAGGAAATACCATAGTGGAGGTGACTCCTATAGGTGTAGGTCGGGACCCTTTAGCGCTTGCTAGAATTTCCAAAACCGCAGGAATCAACATTGTTGCAGGAACTTCCTATTATGTAGATAACGCGCATCCACCTGAGATAGAAAAATCCGATGAGTCAGACATACAAGCCCGGTTTGTTTCCGAAATAGTAACTGGTATTGACAACACAAACGTAAAAGCAGGGATCATCGGGGAAATAGGATGTTCCTGGCCACTCACCAAGAATGAACGGAAAGTACTAAGAGGTGCCGCTGGAGCACAACGCTCAACGGGGGCAGCTATCTCAATACACCCTGGAAGATATAAAGAGGCCCCACTGGAAATACTTGAAATATTAAAGGACTCAGGCGCTGACTTAAATCGGGTAATCATGGGACATATAGACAGAACAATCGATTCCGTTGATGGCCTTTTGAACCTCGTAGCTACCGGATGCGTTTTGGAATTTGACCTTTTTGGGACCGAAGTTTCATTTCATCCATGGACAAACTTCGATATGCCTAATGACACAACCAGGATGGATTTGATTAAAGCAATGATTGATAACGGCTGGGCAGACAAGATCGTCATTTCACATGACATTTGCACGAAACACAGACTGGTGAAATATGGCGGGCATGGATACGGATACATTCTAGAATACATAGTACCCAGGATGATAAAAAGAGGATTCGAAGAGGACGACATCTATAAATTGCTCCATTCCAACCCTACCCGCTTACTTACCTTTGCCTAGAACCACATAAATGTAATCACGAGAATCAGGTTACGAATTCTATGGGCAGCACGGTTCCATGCTCCTAAAAGAATGCACCCTATAATCGATTGGTTCGCAAGTAACGTGATACCGCAAACTAGTTCATAAACAGGGCAATTATGCTATCACTTTAAATGAGTATTTGGTTTCATTTAAATTGCCCTCGTCAAAACGATTCATTCTTAGTGGGGTAATATCTAATGTCTTCGATGCTCCTTCTATTATCAATTCGGACATAACCATCCCGACCGCAGGAGATAATTTGAACCCATGCCCACTAAACCCAGTACAAATATACAGTCCTTCGATCTGAGATGCCCGGTCTATTACTGGGTGCAAATCCGGCGTACTGGTATAAAGCCCTGAGTAACCGGTATACAATGCGGCTTCACTTATCCCGGGCATCCTTTTGGATAACCGATTCCAGACATCTTCGGCATAACTCAAAGTATATTTCTGGTTATATGTGTCTGGGTCAACCACCTCTTCCTCGTTTCCATTACCAACCAAGGTTAGGTCTTTACCCTCAGGTCTAAAATAGGTTAGGTTGGTCATATCTCCACCACCAGGATGAAAAGGGATCATATCCAGATCTCTCTTGAGCAGAAACACTTCATGCCTCGTAGGAAGCAATGGTAAATTTATGCCTATACCTGATAGAAATTGACCTGACCAAGGTCCAGTAGCCAGTACCACGATGTCCGACTCATACTGCTCCGATACTGTGGACACAACTATCGTTTTCCGAATACTAGGTTCGAGACCCACCACAGGTGACTGAAGAAATACACTCGCACCGAAAGATTTAGCCATATTCAAATAGGACGAAGTTGTCGCTGAAGGATCCGCATGGCCAGAACTACTTTCCCATGCAAAATGTTCGCCCTCCTCCAAGTGAAATGCAGGAGCAAGAACGGCAGCCTCAGAGATTGATACCCTCTCAGTATCTATACCCAAATTCTGCTGCATAGCAATGTTCTCAGAGAATGCTTGTTCTGATTCTTTAGGGGCAAAAACCATGTATCCTGTCTTAACAAATCCTGCTTCCCCTCCAACTATCTGATCAAAATTTGAGAAGACCTCTAAGCTCACATGGGCTAACTTAGCATTGACTTCCGTTGAATAATGCATCCTGATCGCGCCGGAGGACCTACCCGTAGAGCCTGATCCAATAGTATCTCTCTCTAAAAGAATCGATTTGCGAAAACCTTTCAACGCAAGATTGTACAAGATGCTTGCTCCCATCACTCCACCCCCAATGACGATAGCGTCTGCAATCTTTGTCATATATCTATCACTCCGAAACAGTTTATTCGTACTATACAACTATAACGAAATCTTTTAAGCTCTGTGCAACTTCCTACATCTGCCTCGAACTAAAATCCGGGAGATAACATGATGACAGAAAATTCGATACAACTTGTGAATGGTTCCATCATAGACGCCAATACATCTGAACCAGCCGAGTCCAATATATTGGTTATAGGTGACAACATCAAAGAATTATCGTCGGTTCGTGACGTAAAACTTGGAGCCGATCAAATTATAGATATATCTAATAAGTTCGTATTGCCCGGATTATGGGACGTCCATACTCACATAGGCAAAGGCATACCTGATATAGAGGCAATGGTCGAACCTATATCAGAAAGAACTATCAGGGCAGGTAGAAATTGTATAGATGCATTGAACCTTGGGATAACGTCACTCAGGGTAGTTGGGGAAAAAGATTTCATAGACGTAGCCTGGAAAAAAAGTTTCTCTTCAGGACAATTTATCGGACCCTCCCTGTACACATGTGGATGGTTTATCACAACAACCGCCGGTCATTTCCTTAAAAGCGGTTGCACCCTAGAAGTGGATGGACCGGTTGGATTGAGGCAAGCAATAAGGAACCAGATCAAAAACGGAGTTGACTTTATCAAGTTAAACCTCACCGGAGGCGTAATGGGACCCTCTTGGGATAGAATGGAGGACACATTTTTTACAGAGGATGAGATTAAAGCCGCTTTCGACATTTGTACTCAGAGAGGTTTCAAGGTAGTAGCGCATGCAGGAGGCACGAAAGGTATACAAAAAGCTATCACTTATGGCGCTCATACCATTGAACATGGTTACCAACTAGACGACTCTACGGTTAGTCAGATGATGGACTCAAATACGTTCTTGGTACCCACTCTGAGTTTAACTCATATGAATCGAGGGGAAAAATACGCAGACACCGCTTTTGAAAAACAATGGATGCTAACTCATCCAGTTGAAGAAGACTACAAAATACGGGCTATAGAAGCAGCAGAACAACATGCACAAGGGTTCCGAAAGGCGCTATCAGCGGGAGTCAAGATCTGCTGTGGATCAGACTTAGATTTACCATATGGCGGATTGCTTGAGATGAGCATGATGGTTAAATGTGGCATGACACCACATCAAGCAATCACAGCTGCAACCCTTAACGCTGCTGAGGCATGCCTTGTAGAAAACACTTACGGCACAATCGAACCTGATAAGAAGGCTGATATCCTTATACTCAACAAGAACCCTCTGGACGATATCAACAATATCAGAGACGTCCATATGGTGATCAAGAATGGACGCATACTAAATCACCTGTTATAGCAAAGAGCTAGTATCGAAATTCTCATTATCACTTAATTCCAATGCCAGGAACCACCAACATAGATTATTGGAATAGATATACCTAGTTCATTATTGTTCCGCCATTAACATTAAGAGATTGCCCAGTGATATTAATAGCATCATCTGAAGCAAAAAACGCGACCGCTTTCCCTATGTCTTCAGGAGTCTGCTCTCGACCTAAAGGACAACGCTCTTGGATCGCCATTTCAAAAACCTGCCTACCCGTCAACTGGTTTTTCTCTGGATCAATTCTGCGATTGCGTTCGGCAATCCGCTCCCACATTGGTGTCCAAATCGTTCCAGGGCACACTACATTAACATTTATATTATAAGGAGCAAGATCCAAGGCGAAGGATTGAGTGAGATGTATAACCGCCGCCTTCGACGCCCCGTATGCGCCAAGCTCCGCCGATCCCCTACGTCCAGCATGTGAGGCTATGTTAACTATTTTACCCGATCGTCTCTTCTTCATATCCTCTGCTACCACTTCTGAACATATAACTGTGCCTTTCACGTTGATTGAGTGAGTCAAATCCCAATCCTCTTCTCGAGACCTCTGTGTATCCTCAAAACCGACAGCACCTATCACACCAGCCGCGTTAACCAAAATATCTACATACCCTGACATCGAATCAATCACATCCGATATTTCACCCCGCCTCGTAACATCGGCTGTATAGCTTCTAATATCAATACCGAAATGCGAAATTTCAGCTTTAGCGGATTCTAAGTTTTTAGCATTCACATCTACTAGGGCGATATCAGCTCCCTTCTGAGCCATCACCAGAGCTATTCCTTTTCCCAGACCACTTGCGCCGCCAGTTATCAAAACTAGCCTGTTGTCAAATTGCATTTTTACCTCTCTTATAACGATTATCAGATACAGGCCATAAGTTACTAAACATCATAGCCTGTGTCGACCACTTATCTGAAACCTTTCCAAGAAGTAGCCAGTTTCCATGCGGCGTATCATGTACTAAACTAATCTGATTGCGGTCGATATCAATATACAAACCCGATTGGCTAGTCACAATGAGGTTGATAATCAGTTGAAACAAAGCCCGTGGCTCGTATTAGCTACCATAGCTTTTGGGATGTCCATATCAGTCCTAGACCAAAGCGCTATCACGCTCGCTTTACCCAATATCGCAGCTGAATTTGACGCCAACATACCTGAGGTACAATGGATTTCTATTGGATACGGACTGGTCACAGCTTCTTTAATATTACCCATGGGAAGCTTATCTGACATAGCTGGTCGCAAGCCTATATACATATCAGGATTTTTGATGTTCACAATCGCTGCTATGTTCGTGGGCACATCGACCTCTCTCATAACTGCCATCATTTTCAGGTGTATACAGGGCATAGGCGGAGCCATGATACAAGCCAATGCTCTCGCAATATTGATCACTATTTTCCCGGTTACAAAAAGAGGTCTAGTAATAGGGCTCTTTATGACAACAGTTGGATTGGCAAGCGTAGCGGGTCCCATAGTAGGAGGACTGATAATCGATCAGTTTACGTGGAAATGGATAATTTTAGGTTCAGTTCCTCTTGGGATAATGTCCATTATTTTTGGGCTGCTACTTATACCAAATCTGAGTGATGCCCAATCATTACAAAAAAAACGTTCTAAGTTTGATTGGATCGGTTCAGGCCTTTTTGCTGCTTCATTAAGCCTATTTCTATTCAGCGTGGGAAACGGCCAAGAATTAGGGTGGTTTACCCCTTTGATTATGTTTGGCATTCTAACTTCGAGCCTCCTAGCTCTATGCTTTATAATATGGCAATCCAAGCACCCCAATCCTCTGGTGCCTATATTCCTCTTAAAGCGTAAAAATTTTACCTTAGGCTCAGCCGCGTGTTTCTTCGCCTTCCTGTCCGGTTCTTCTGTTTTCTTCACAATTCCATTCTTCGCTCAAGGTGTTTTGGGTTATGGAGCTAGGGCGTCCGGTTTGATGATGGTGCCGATGGCAGGCTTATTTGCTATCTCCGGCCCCATCGCCGGAAACTTGTCCGACAAACTAAGTGAACGAACGATAGAATTTATTGGGCTATGTTTAATAGGAGGGTCTCTATTTTCTTTGTCCTTCACTCAAGCTGACATCGATCCCTCATTACTTATGTTGCAAGTGGCTTTATTGGGAGCAGGACTAGGATTTTTCTATGCCCCTAATTCATCATCGGTTTTGAGTTCCGTGGAAAAGGAACGGTATGGGGTAGGAACAGCATTCCTAAACCTTATAAGAAATTCATCTTCTATCATAGGCGTCGCTTTGTGCACAGCTATCATATCCTACGCTATGGGCACAATGGGCTTAGAAGCAAACCTGAATAGTATCATTGACAGCGGAGAAAACATGGTTCAATCAAATAACGATATAGCACTAGCTTTCACTAGAGGGTTTACCTTATCTCTCCGTATACTCACCGTATTGGTAATCGCAGCCATCATATTCACATTCATTAAAGGCAAAAACCAAGATAGATTTTCATTAGAGCCATAGATATAAATCATCTTATACAGGAGTTACTCATGAGATTCGGTTCCTTCATGGAGTTTCATACAAGAACTGGTCATGCTCAATCCAATGCTTTTGCAGAATCCTTCAACCATATAGATTTAGCTGAAAGCCTAGGATTAGACACTGTCTGGCTAGCGGAATCTCACTTTACCCCGGAACGTGCCGTCCTGTCTGCCCCGCTATTAGTTGCAGCGGCAATATCTGAGAGGACTGAGCGCCTTAGAATCGGGACTGCAGTCCATATATTGCCTCTAAGTAACCCGGTGCAAATTGCTGAACATATTGCAACTTTAGACCATATAAGTAAAGGCCGATTTGAGTACGGGGTGGGTCGAAGTGGGCTACCGAGCAACTACGAGGGATATGATATACCGTATCGAGAAAGTCGAGAAAGATTCTATGAGGGTCTGCAAATAATTCGGAAATCCTTCAATACAGATAGATTTTCACATCACGGTAAGTACTTCAAACTTGATAACGTATGTTTAACACCAAAACCTCTACAGGATCCATACCCTCCGTTAAAAGTGGCCGCTACTACTACAGAATCTTTCTCACTCCTGGGTGAAATGGGTCTGCCAATATTCGTGGGGGTAAGAAGCCTGGCTGTCAATAACGTGGCAAAACAGGTTCGGCTTTATAAACAAACTCTACGAGAACATGGATATCAATATGAACCCAACATATCTTTGAGGATTCCCGTCCACGTCGCTAACACCACTCCAGAAGCATTAATTTGTTCGAAAGATAGTTTCATGCGCCAATTCCAACGTCTGGGTTCTCAACTACAGGAATCAGTGAGTAAAGAAACCGCCGATTCTTCTGAAGAAAGAGCAAAACGGAGTGCGGAACTTGCCCAGCTGAATTGGGACGACATTCAAGGGGAGAAGGTGGCGGTTGGGGATCCACAACTTGTAATAGAGCAACTTAAGAGGATTCAATCCAAGCTAGGTATTCGAGAAATCATCGCTGAATTTAATGCTGGCGAATTAATCCCAGCTAACAAAATTAAACAATCGCTAGAACTTTTCTGCAAAGAAGTTATCCCTGCTTTTTCAGGATAATTTTCTTATTCAATAAATCATGTCTATTATCAGATAATAAATCTAAGTTGCATCTTATGTTTTGGTTGGTTACTCAGGGTTGATTCATGAAAATACTAGCACGGCTATTGATAACTATCTGTATTATGGGCACCGTAGCTCAAAATCTTACATGCTCAAAATATAAGTCATATGATAAAACCACGAGTGAAGTAAATTCAGTATATGACATATTAAATATCCCTTCCATAAAGAGCGCAACTTCAGAAAATGGATACCAAGCTTTCCTCGCTACAATGGATCTACATCTCGGGCAAAACAGATTCTTGTTTCTTTTAACATCACCAAAGGGATTCGTCGTAAACGGTAACGTGGAGGTGAGCTTCATACGTACCTCTAGTCTAACTGGACTAGATCATCTCATACCAACCTTTTACCCTTGGCCATCAGAAACCCGCGGATCATATGTAGTGTGGCCACATTTCCAACACACCGGTAACTGGAAAGCAAATATCCAACTAAACAACAACGGGACCACGGATTATCTGGAATTGTTATTCCATGTAACAGAATCTGGAAAAGCTCCTTCGATTGGCAGTAGAGCCATTGCCAGTAAGACTAAGACTTTAGAAGATGTCGACCACTACAAAGATCTGACAACGACCACCAACATAAACAAGTCCTTGTATTCGATTTCTTTAGACGATGCGTTGAAAAAAAACCAACCGATTGTAATAGTATTTTTTAGTCCCGCATTTTGTAAGACTAAGTCTTGTGGCCCCCAAATCGACGTGTTAGGTAAATTAAGAGACAACTGGGCCGGTCACGGACATTTCATACACGTCGACATCTTTAAAAATCCCCAGGACATGCAAGGTGATCTCGAAGGTGCTCAACTGGCTGAACCGGCCATCGAATGGAATCTATCGAGCCCATCATGGACTTTTGTGATTAATGGGGACGGACACATCTCTGCTCGTTATGAAGGATTTGTTACATTCAAAGAGTTAGATAATGGATTCCGACAGGCCCTAAACAAGTCATAACCTTTTCTTCAGAAGTAATTCTCATCTTTCCACTGGACTTAGTGAAACCTGCTGTCTGGCTCATTCCCTAAGAAATGTTGGCCCGCTGTTTCATAATGAGACATTCGACCTTGAATCTGTTGCGAAATAGCATTCACATCCTGAAAACAACGCTGAATCCGGGTCTGTTGAAATATAGCACTAGATCCACATAACCCATAAGCAATTTGTATCACCCTGACAGCTTCCCTGATCGCGTGGGTGCTAGCTAAGCGAAGATCAATACGCCTTTCCAGCGGTATGGCTCGTTCCTCTGAAACACTTTCCCACACTGCCTCAGTACTTTCCTTGAGGTATGCAAAACAGGACTTCCAAATCGCCTCCGCCATGCCAATATCCCTTTGAGTCGTCACTTGTTCCATAAGCATCGCCTGTTCTTGTGGCTCTTTAGACCTAGATAATTCCTTAACTGAATTCAACCCAGATCTAGCGACTCCTAGCGCCACGGTCGCAAACCCAGAGCTAAAAAGCAAGCTCCTGGGAATATGATACAAGGGGCCCTCTTCAATTGGAGATTTTGTTTCAACAAAACAATAGTTCTCAGGTATGAAAGCGTCCTCAATTTCGAAACTAAAGCTCCCCGTCCCCCTGAGACCGCTTACTTCCCATGAATCTATCAATTTAACCGAATCCTTAGGAACAACCATATGCCGCAATACACCAGATTCAGACAAACTAGGCTTTTCACCCATTTTAGCAACAGCTATGACCCAATTTGCATGTCTTATGCCACTGCTAAAGTCCCATCGACCCGATAATCTGTATCCTCCTTTTGTAACACTGAGGTTCGTCGACTTTGGGGGTCCATTTGATAAAACAGAATTGGTATCTGTCCATATTGAATTAGCCAGTGATTGCGGCATAAACGCAGCTAAAGTGCCTAATACGTTGTTCTGATTGAGGCACCACGCTACGCTGCCATCAGCCTTTGCAATTTCAAAAACAATTTCCAGAAAATCGGGATGGGAAATTTCCAACCCTCCGACTGACTTTGGCACTAAGAGCCGAAAAAAACCTTGGTCCGACATTTGATTTACCAGAACTTGTGGCATTTCTCGATCAATATTGATCTGATCTGACAGATCTGCAACAGTTCTAGATAACTTTTTCGTACCCTCAACCATATCGGCACGCCTCTTTATTGTTGAGCATGTTCGGAATAAATATATATTTCCGATCCTAAGTCAGTTCGGATTGACTCATCTTCCGCATGATAATAGTACTTATACCTCACAAACCCGTCAAAAGCACTATTGGTTAAATTATTTTCCCAGTGTAATATCATCTCAAGAAGCTTACTTAGAGTATCGAATGGCCTGGAGGTGTGAACAATGAAAGAAATATCATCACTTCTTATACGGCTGTCTAATGCACATGGGCCCTCTGGATTTGAGGGTCCCGTGAGAGAACTAATGAAGCAGGAATTCGGAAGGTTCGATATAGAACTGAGAACTGACGGGATCGGCTCCCTAATAGCAGGAGACAACAATGTCCGGGATATACCTAACGTTATGCTATCCGCTCATATGGACGAGGTCGGATTGATGGTTAAGTACATCACTGACGATGGTTTCATCAAGTTCCAAACTCTCGGTGGGTGGCTCGACCAAGCCTTAATCGGACAGAAATGGCAGATCCTTACAAACAAAGGGACTATATACGGGATAACCGGCATAAAGACTCCACACGTGATGTCATCGGAAGAGAAAAACCAGATGTTTAAGAGAGCATCTATGTTCATTGACGTGGGAGCGTGCGATAAGGATGATGCTGAACAGAGGCTTGGCATTAGACCAGGTGATCCCATTGCACCTCATAACCTTGCAGAAAATTTGAACAACGGACAAACCATGCTAGGCAAGGCATGGGACGACAGGGTGGGCTTGGCAGTCATGGTTGGTGTGATAGAGGGGCTCCAAAATCAAACTCTACCTTGTAACGTACTCGCCGTATCGACCGTGCAAGAAGAGGTGGGACTACGCGGAGCTCAAACTAGTAGTCATGTGGTGTTACCAGATATATGTATAAACCTGGAATCTGGGATTGCAGGGGATTATCCGGGCATCTCTAAAGATCAATCTCAGGAAATATTGGGAAAGGGCCCATCCATATTCCTTCACGACAGTTCGATGATCCCAAATACAAAACTCAAGAATCTCGTCGTGGATACAGCAAAGCAAGCGAACATCCCACTACAATTCAACGTCTTGGAGGGATATGGGCAGGATGGTGCTCAGATACAACGATCTAGAACTGGTGTCCCAACCATAAATATCTCTGTACCAACAAGATATCTCCACAGCCACAATTCTATGATCAATTTAGATGACGTTAACAAAACAATAGAACTAGTTATCAAGTTAATACAAAAACTTGACCAATCAACCATAGAAGAAATCAGACGATTCTAGTGAATCAACCCATTACTCGTTCATTGCAACTTAAATTAATCGTCTGGTTCGGTAGAATCCATGCAACTATCCTGAGGCTCAGCAGAGGGAAAATGGCCAACACCCTAGCGGGTTTAGACATGCTACTATTGACTACAATAGGACGCCGTACTGGACGTCCTCATCATAATCCCTTGTTATATATAAAGCGCAACAAATCTTATTACTGCGCTGCTTCATTTGGGGGAAGCCAGAATAATCCTGATTGGGTCAAAAATCTAATGAAAACAACGCAGGTGAACATCATGCTCAAAGGAAGATCGTTCCCAGCCGTTGGCACAATACTGTCAGGTACCGAAAGGGAAATGGCCTGGGACGATTTGACTCAATACTATCCTCCATTCAAAAAGTATCAAACTCGGACGAATCGCACTATACCTGTTATAAAATTCATCCAGTCAAACACCGACTGCAAAGAACCTTACAACAAGATTGACTAGCTGCTAAGTGGCAACTAATATTTAACCCAGACAGGTTGCTAAAAATACAGGAGAGCTTTTCTTGGAAAAGAATTACCGCTAAGGCAGTCTGTTAGTAGCGCACAGTGCGCTTGTAGCTCAGTTGGATAGAGCGCAGCCCTGCGGAGGCTGAGGCCGTGGGTTCGAGTCCCGCCAAGCGCGCTCTCAACTTTAGGGCGATTAGCTCAGTTGGTTAGAGCACTTGCTTTACACGCAAGGGGTCAGAGGTTCGAGTCCTCTATCGCCCACCACTACTCATATATACATAGAACGGTAAAGGCCTTCAATGAACCTGATCAAAACACTGTTCGAAACACCCTATGGATGGATGGGGTTAGAAAGGAATCGATCGGGATTAACCCATTCAACAATCCCCTATCCAGACAAACGGGACTGCGAGAAGGAAATATCCAAGTGGTCATCAACATCCAAAGCGTCGGAGGACATATTTAGCGAATATAAAAAACTCTTGAACCAATACTTTTCGGGTAATCACATTGATTTATCTGACATCCCACTAGATTATTCTGAGTCTACCCTATTTTTTCAAGATGCCTGGAGAGCTTGCCTACTCATCCCATTCGGCGAAACAAGATCGTACAAGTGGATAGCAGGCAAAGCACTGCGCCCCAACGCCTATAGAGCCGCTGGGCGGGCCATGTCTAATAATAAGCTACCAATAGTGGTCCCTTGCCATAGAGTCATTGGATCCAACGGGAAATTAACAGGATATAAGGGAACCAACCGCAAATTGGATCTTAAAGCCCAATTACTACAATTAGAGAGTGATACAGTGGCCAAGAATACGAATGCCTAAAACATGACACTCTGCACTGTTATGTGGCCAGATCCGTCCATTACTTCTTCCAATTTGATTTTGAGTTCTTGGGTCAGCAACACTCTTACCGGAGCCCAGTCCAATAGGATCAAGGAATCCCCCGTATCTATTTCTAAACCAACCTCGTCATTCCCCAAAGAGCTCAATAACACCCTCTTTATATCATCTAATAGAAGACTATCTGTCACAGGTTCTGCGGTCTCTTTAAGATGAAGAACTAGACGTTTACGTGAAGCAGATGGAACATCAGATTCGAGCTCCTCAGGTTTTTCAACCTGATTACTGGAAACGGGAGATACGCCTTCCCTCACCATCCTAGAAGATCCATTAGCTGATCCGTCATAGTTGTCTTTCTCTAAATCCCCACGAAAGCGCGAGCTGGAACTCCTTTCTTTTTTCTCGTCTAGGCTCAAGGCCTGAGCGCTAGACACGCTAATTGTTATATCCCCATCTCTTTCCCTTGTGTTACCACTGATTCTCAAAATACGCCCAGGTTCCCATAAATCACCTGTGTCTCGCAAAACATCTTCCCATGCCACAGCCTCTACAATACCATCCAACATCTCAACCGTAACAACCTTGAAGGGTCTATTATCACGAGTGACCCTATCCACCACTGTTGACACTTGTCCAGCTATTACCGTCTTGGCACCATTAGTCCCTACTTGGATATCGTTACTCATAACGATTTCTCCATCAGAAAGCTGGGCCATAATCGCAGTCAGATGACTTGCCGTGGACAGGCTTATACCCATCAGTTCAACCTCCCACGAGCGCTTTGTTTGTTCACTTGTGTTCTCATCAGGTATATCTATCGAGGCAAGAGGTGTCTCAATGGATTCTCCGAACAAATCAAACATCGTGGTTTGACTAGAACGTCTTAGCTCTGCTTCGCTTTGAGCCAATGCAGATATTCTCTCCGAAACGGATAATATACCTTCTCTGTCCCCAAAATAATCAAAAGCCCCAGCTTTTATAAGACACTCGATGGTTTTTCTGTTTACCCGGCTGAGATCGGCATTTCTACAAACATCCTCTACACTGTCAAAAAAACCATTTTCACCCCTAGACGAGACCACGGCCCTCATAGATTCAGAACCCACATTCTTCACCGCCGAAAACCCAAATCTTATACCCATATCTCCTTCATCCGTTGACTCCAAGGCAAATTCGACAAAGCTCCTATTGATGTCCGGTGGCAATATTTTTATACCCATCCTTCGGCAATCGGCAACAGCAGAAACAAATTTGTCTTTGTTGTCTACATAAGCATTCAAATATGCAGCCATATACTCTACTGGATGATGCGTCTTTAGATAAGCAGTCCAATAGGATATTAACCCATAGCTCACGCTATGTGCCTTATTAAAAGCATATCCCGCAAAGGGTTCAACAAGGTTAAAAACTTGATCAGCTAACCCTTTTTCATAACCTTGTTCCAACGCCCCAGCTACAAATTTGTCTTTCTCCTCCCGCATTATCGCCGGAACCTTTTTACCCATAGCTTTTCTTACAATATCAGCTTCCCCTAGAGAATAACCTGCAAATAATCGAGCAATATGAAGAACTTGGTCTTGATACACAATGACACCGTAGGTTTCTTCTAATATATCTTTTAAGGCGGGATGTAGATAGGTAACACTCCGCCTCTGATGTTTCGCATCTATAAATGTACCAATTTGTTCCATGGGACCAGGACGAAAAAGAGCGATCATCGCCGCCACATCGTTGAGAGTCGATGGCTGCAATTCTCTTATGTTTCTGGTCATCCCAGCACTTTCAAGCTGGAAAACCCCCACAGTTTCCCCTCTAGATAAAAGGCCAAAAGTCTCTTTATCATCCAAAGGTATGTCAAGTAGATTCAATCTGCTTCCATCTTTGTCTCCGATCATCTTCGTTGCTCGATCCAATACCGTAAGATTCACGAGACCCAAAAAATCCATTTTCAAGAGACCTAAAGAGGCTATCGGGTCCATCGAATATTGTGTCATCACAGTACTGTCCGCCTCTCCTCTTGAAGTAAATTCGAGTGGAACAACTTCATTCAGTGGATCTTTAGAGATTACCACTCCGGCTGCATGAACACTCTTATGTCGAGTGACTCCCTCCAATTCCCTTGCGGTATCAATTAAATCCTTCGTCTCTGAAAGAGCTTCATATGACTCTTTTAATTGAGGACTTTCTTTCAGAGAATTATTCAAATCAATATTCAGCCGTTCTGGAATCATTCGTGCAACACGATCTACGCGTTCCAATGGCATTCCAAGCACTCGTCCGGCGTCACGAACTGACTGCCTGGCCCCAAAGGTACCAAAGGTGATTATATGAGCAACATGTTCTCTCCCGTATCTCGCGGTGCAATAGTTTATTACTTCTTGTCGCCGGTCATCTTGAAAATCCATATCAATATCCGGCATCTCTTTTCGTTCAAGATTCAAAAACCTTTCGAAAACAAGGTTGAACGGCATTGGGTTCACATCCGTGACTCCAAGGCAATACAGAACCAGACTTGCCGCAGCGCTTCCTCGAACCGCGAAAAGTATATCGTTATCCCTAACAAACTTAGCGATATCCCATACTACTAGGAAATAATCTGGGAACCGGGCCTGCTTAATAACTTCCAACTCATAAATCAATCTATTCTCATCTGACTCAGATGCTTGAGGCAAACGAGATCTTAACCCATTCCACGCTATTTTGGCCAAATATTCATCGGAATCCATACCCTCCGGGACAGGAAATTTAGGCAATCTAGCCTGAGTAAAATCCAGTTTCAATTCACAAGAATCAGCGATCAATTGAGTATTAGTTATGGCCATTGGAAGTTCAGAATATAGATTGACCATCTCTTCGTAACTGCGAAGATAGTATGAATCTTCTCCAAACTTAAGCCTCTTCTCATCGTCTATATTGGAATTGGTCTGAATACAAAGTAATACATCATGGCTATCTGAATGTTCTTTCATCACGTAGTGGGAATCATTCGTGGCAACTAGTGGTATGTCCAGATCTTCGCCTAATTGAACCAAACCTTTATTTATCGCTGGAAGTTGCGGTACGGCCCCATGTTGCATGATTTCCAGATAGTAGTCTCCAAACAGTTCTTGGTACCATCCTGCTGCATCTCGAGCTTCCAATAATCGCCCTTGTGATATTAACCATGGAATCTCACCACTAGGACAACCAGATAATATAATGAGCCCCTCACGGTGCTGTTCAATCAATTGTCTATCAACCCTAGGTTTTTTATAGTAGCCTTCCAGATGAGACAATGTAACCAACGTCACTAGATTCTTATACCCAACAGCATTTTTAGCTAACACCGTCATGTGAAAAATCTTGTCGTTTGGATTACGATCAAACCGACTGCCTGCAGCAACATACATCTCGCAACCCAATATAGGCTTGATACCCGCACGAGTTGCTATTCGATAAAAATCTATCGCTCCATACATCCCACCGTGATCCGTAATAGCCAAACTGTTCATATCAAGTTGAACAGCTCTATCGACCAATGGTTCCAAACGGGCAAGGCCGTCCAGCATGCTATATTCTGTATGAACATGCAGATGTGTGAACACTGACTACCTACCTTTGGGATAACTTGTACAAGCTGGCATAGCGCAGCTTTCCATCATCATAATGAGTGTTAAAGTAATTATAGACAAGTTACGCTATAAGTTGCCAGCGAGAAACTTTCTCAACAAACAAATAGGCCCCCGATTTCTATCAGGGGCCTATTATAAATCAACTTTGTTGGCTATGAATTTATCTTAGTAATCCATAGGTGGCATAGCTGGAGCAGCAGGCTCTTCCTTGGGGATATCACTTATCAGCGATTCTGTAGTCAGCACCATCGCCGCCACACTCGAGGCATTCTCTATAGCTGCCCTTGTTACCTTAGCAGGATCCATGATGCCTTTCTCTAATAGATCTCCATATTCCCCACTCTCAGCATCATACCCAAACCCGGCCTCACCTTTGAGGGTCTCAGCCAATATGACCTCACCGGAGACCCCAGTATTTTCCGAGATCAACATAAGAGGTTTGACTAAGGCTGCCCGTAGGATATTCACTCCCGTCTGTTCATCACCTTCAAGAGAAACACCATCCAGCGCTTGTCTGGCTCTTAGCAGGGCCAATCCCCCACCCGGAACGATACCTTCCTCCACAGCAGCTCTTGTCGCCGACAAGGCATCTTCCACTCTATTCTTTTTCTCTTTCAATTCTACTTCAGTAGCTGCCCCAACCTTTATTATCGCAACCCCTCCTGACAACTTAGCCAATCTCTCCTGAAGCTTCTCTCGATCAAAATCAGAAGTGGTCTCTTCAATTTGAGCTCTTATCTGGTTAATTCGACCCTGGATATTATCCTCGGCTCCATGGCCCTCTACAAATGTGGTCTCTTCTTTACTAGATACCACTCGTCGGGCCCTACCAAGATCTTCCACAGTTACAGAATCAAGTTTACGACCCACCTCTTCACTAATTACCTGACCACCCGTCAAGATAGCCATATCTTCTAGCATTGCCTTTCTTCTATCACCAAACCCTGGGGCCTTCACAGTTAAAACACTGAGTGTGCCGCGGAGCTTGTTAACTACTAGAGTTGCGAGGGCTTCACCCTCCACGTCTTCGGCGATGAGAACAACATTCTTTCCCACTTGTAAGATTTTTTCCAAGGCTGGGAGGATATCGGCCACTGCAGACACTTTCTTATCTGTGATGAGGATGTAGGGATCTTCTATGACAGCTTCCATTCTATCCTGATCAGTAATGAAATAGGGTGATATGTACCCTCTGTCGATCTGCATACCTTCCACAAATTCCTGTTCATAACTAAGTCCCTTGGACTCTTCAACGGTGATGACCCCATCCTTGCCAACTTTCTCCATCACATCAGCAATCAAATTCCCCATCTCATCATCATGTGCGGATAGAGAAGCCACTTGCCCAATCTGCAATCTGCCCTCAACCGAAGTTGACATCTCTTGAACTGCAGATCTCATAATATCGACACCCTTCTCAATACCTCTCTTGAGAGCCATAGGATTGGCGCCAGCAGCAATGTTCTTAAACCCTTCATGTATGATCGCCTGAGCGAGAACTGTCGCAGTTGTTGTGCCGTCTCCAGCGACGTCGTTGGTCTTGCTCGCAGCCTCTTTCAACAACTGTGCTCCCATGTTTTCAAATGGGTCTTCAAGTTCGATCTCTTTTGCTATCGTCACACCATCGCTGCATACTTGAGGCGGTCCAAATTTCTTATCAAGCACCACATTTCTGCCTCTAGGTCCAAGAGTAACACCGACCGTGTCAGCCATGATATCTATACCGCGCTTCATGGCGGCCCTCGCATCCTCACTGAAAGTAAGCTGTTTAGCCATTACTTCCTCCTAAAATTACTAAATTAATCTATCAAAACTCGCTATAACAGTTCCCTGTCCTGGTCTATTTCTTGAACAATATATCGTCTTCTCTGAGAACCAAATATTCGACCTCTCCCTCTTTGTACTCAGTACCAGCATATTTTGAGTAAACCACAGTATCTCCTACGGAGAGTTCCATAGCAACTCTATTACCATCATCCGTCAACCGCCCGGGTCCGACAGCAACCACTGTGCCCTCTTGAGGCTTCTCTTTAGCAGTGTCCGGAATGTATATACCACCTGCACTCATTTGTTCATCACTCTCGTTGGGTTCTATAACCACCCTGTTACCAAGAGGTTTAAAAGCAACCTTAGTAGCCATTTAAAGGATACCTCCTCAATTCTCCATAATTCACAATAAAAAACAAAACAACACTTTGAACTCACTCCTATTGCCCTATAGGCATCTGAACAAGCTCACTAATAAATATTAAGGCAATCAAAAAATTCTTGTCAACACGCTACATTTAGGATACTCATAAAAATCCTAAATCTAAGAGCTTTTTGAGTAGTAAAAAGTTCTATGACTTTCACAACCAAATTTAACTAACTACGATTCTAAGTATGCCCAATCGCCCCGAAAAAACAATAAGGGGTCTCCCTCGATTGTATCTATCCTCTCCACAAGCCCGATGAAAATGGAATGATCACCGGCAATATGCTCCTCAATAACCTTGCACGCGATCATAGATAAAGCTCCCTTTAATAAAGGAACTCCAGCTTCAGTGAAAGTAAATCTCACATCCAAATCTTCTGCCCGTTCTTCCGTAGGCTTAGCAAAATATTCTGCTATCTCAACTTGATTAGCTGAAAGTATATTTATCCCATAGATCCCTCCAACCTTTATAATCGGGTACGAATTCGCAGAGTGGGAAACACAGACCATAACCAACATTGGATCAAGGGATATAGAAGCGATCCCATTCGCAGTCATTCCATGAACAGAACCATCCCTTTCAACCGTTGTTATCAGAGATACACCTGTAGCGAAATTTCCCCAAGCATCTCTGAACGTCTGTGCTTGAACTAAGTTAACATCCACTTCACCTTCCATATTATTACCCTCCGCACACTATTTTACGTGACACTCAGCCATAAATAATCTGAATATCAAAAGATCAAACTTGTTAAAATTGACACTGCTTCCCAACCGCTACTAGAATGCATCCAAGTATTTGGATTGGTTGAACCCATTGTATACCCCAAAAAGTTTGAGGTGAAATGAGCACTAAAGCCTACGTCCTCATCGAGACCGCTGTTAACTACACACGCGACGTTTCCAGTGCATTATCTTTGATAAAAGAGGTCACCCAGGTTGATCCCGTCACGGGACCATATGACATAATCGTAGTACTAGAAACAAGTAACCTAGATGATATAGGAGATTTAGTCGCCAATCGTATACACAAGATTCCCGGAATCTCCAGAACTGTTACATGCCTAAGACTCGCTGTCTCCATAGATAAGTAAATGGTGATGGTAAATTATTCCTCTTTACTCAAACTGCCAATTTGAATATCAAACAAGGTGACTCATGGATTTCGCATTCTCAGCTTCAGAAGAAGACTTCCGAAAACAGCTTAAAGTATGGCTGAAGCGTGAACTTTCAGGGAGACCTGAATACGAATCAAATGATCCGGAGATAGCCTGGCAATTCAACATAGAGATGCGGTCTAAATTGGCAAATCAAGGCTGGTTAACCATGGCTTGGCCTGAGAGTTACGGTGGGGCAAACGCATCGCATATGATGCAACTTATATTCTCAGAGGAGATGTCCTATCACCGAGCGCCGGGAAGAGATGTGTTCGGTACGAAGATGTTAGCGCCGACACTCATGATCCATGGTACAGAAGAACAAAAACAAGAATTCCTTCCGCCTGTTGCAAAAGGCGAAGTTCAGTGGTGCCAAGGATATTCCGAACCGGAATCTGGGTCAGACTTAGCATCACTTCAGACTAAGGCTGTGGAAGACGGAGATGACTTTATCCTAAACGGCACCAAGATTTGGACTTCCCTCGCCCACAGAGCCGACCATATCATGGTATTAGCGCGAACAGATGAAAATGCTCCAAAACATAGGGGTATAAGTTTCTTACTATGTAACATGAAGGCAGAGGGTATAGCTGTCAGCCCAATAGTCAACATGGCTGGTGACCATACTTTTAATATGGTGACATTCGATAACGTCAGAGTCCCCAAGAAGAACCTGGTCGGAGAGCATAATCGAGGTTGGTATGTAGGAGCTACCTTGCTCGACTTCGAAAGGTCGGGAGTTGACTACCCTGCCGGAGCGCAAAAAACGCTTGAAGAGTTGATAGCTTTTTCTAAGCAGGGCAAGAAAAACGGCATTCCACTAATTGAAAATGCTGTGATTAGAAATAGATTGTCAGAGCTTTATATTGAAACTGAAGTAAGTCGGCTCATCTCATATAACGTTGCCTGGATGCAAAGTCAGAACATGGTCCCAAACAAGGAAGCCTCCATGGGCAAGGTGATTGGTACTGAACTACAGCAGCACGTGTCGGATTTGGGGATGAGAATACTTGGAACGTACGGACAATTGGAGCCGGATTCCGAATATACCCCACTAAAAGGTAGAATCGAAAGAATGTTCCTGACAAATATTTCGCAGACTATACAAGCTGGGACGTCAGAAATACAAAGAAACATCATAGCAACTAGAGGCCTGGGGCTACCACGAGGCTAAGAAACAAAACCCTGTTTTTTACGGAGAGCACAAATGGACTTCCAATTTGACCATTCTGATCGAGAATTTCGATCAGAAATAGCAGATTTTGTCGACAATGAACTACCTTGGAATTGGAAAGAATATGACTTAGACCCTGATGATGAAGACACTTATGATCTCGTATACACGTTCAGGAAGAAACTTAGCAAAAAGGGTTGGCTCACAATGGCTTGGCCCGAAGAATATGGAGGGCAATCCGCAAGTCATATCAGGCAACTGGTATTCAATGAAGAAATGGCCTATCGTGGAATCCCAGCTGGGGATCCTGGGGTACGAATGGTAGGCCCGATACTAATGCTCTATGGCACGGAGGAACAGAAACAAGAGTTCTTGCCGAAAATAGCCAACGCCGAAATAAACTGGTCTCAGGGATATTCTGAACCTGACTCAGGATCGGATCTCGCATCTCTGCAGACCAAGGCCATAGAAGATGGTGATGATTTCGTCATCAACGGGTCGAAGATTTGGAACTCAGCGCACGTGAGTTCTGACTGGATGTTTATGTTGGCTCGTACGGACCAAGAGGCCCCTAAACACCGCGGGATAAGTTTCTTATTGGCTCCAATGAATTCCAAGGGAGTCACCGTAGATAAGATCCCGATGATGTGGGATGCATATCGTAGTCTCGTAACTTTCGACAATGTCAGAGTTCCCAAAAGAAACTTGGTTGGCGAACAAAACCGTGGGTGGTATGTAGGTGCAACTTTGCTCGATTTTGAGAGGTCCGGAGTAGATCGTCCGGCGAGAGCCAAAAGAGTACTCGAAGATCTGATTGAATACTGCAAAACCCATTATAGAAATGGGTATCCACTAGCAGACGATTTAAACATTCGACATAGGTTGTCAAAATTCGCGGTGCAAATAGAAACTGCTCGCCTCATGTGTTACAACGTGGCATGGATGCAAAGTCAAGGGCTGGTCCCTAATATGGAGGCTTCCATAAACAAAACCTTCGGCACGGAAATGATTAACCAAATATACACATTCGGAATGAAGGTGATGGGCCTTTATGGACAGTTAGATCCGGAATCAAAATGGGCTCCATTCAAAGGTAGACTAGAAAACTCATACCTGCGATCATTCGGATCATTGGTGGCCGCTGGAACATCGGAAATTCAAAGAAATGTAATAGCTACGAGAGGACTCGGCTTGCCAAGGGGCTGATTTATGAATGGAGGTTGTTAAATGGATTTAGGATTAACTGAGACCCAACAAATGCTACGGACCAGTGCTCGGACCTTCTTAGAAGCAGAGTGCCCTACAACCCATGTCAGGGAGATGGAACTAGATGATCGCGGATTTAGTCCCGATATTTGGCAAAAAATGGCTGCCCAAGGCTGGCTTGGACTAACAATCCCGGAGGCCTACGGCGGAGCCGAACTCGAGTTTATAGATTTAGTCATCCTCTTGGAGGAAATGGGTAGATACATGTTACCTAGTCCATTCTTCTCGACCACGGTATTGAGTAGCCTTGCAATAATGGAAAGTGGAGACCATCAACAAAAAGAAGAGTATCTGACTCGAATTGCTGCAGGCCAAATTATCGTAGCAATGGCTATAACCGAGCCGAGCGCCACGTGGGATTGCTCAGGCATACAGTTAACAGCTGAACTCGACGGATCTAAGTACAATCTTAACGGTACCAAACTTTTCGTTTCAGATGGCAACGTGGCTGATTACATTTTAGTGGCGGCACGAACAGGATCAGAAACAACCGATATCAGCCTCTTCATCCTACCTACCCAATCTGAGGGTATCAATCAAACCCAATTGAAAACAATAGCCTCGGACAATCAAAGTGCATTCACTTTCGAGAACGTCAAAGTTTCCAAAGTGAACCTATTGGGCAAGGAAAATAACAGCTGGCCCATCATACAGAAGATCATCCAATGGGGCGCAATCGGCAAATGCGCGGAAATGACCGGTGGTGGCCAAAAGGTCCTGGACATGACGGTTGAATACGCCAAGCAGAGAACTCAGTTCGGTAGACCCATCGGGAGTTTTCAGGCAATTCAACACCATTGTGCGAATATGGCAACCGATGTAGAAACAGCAAAATTCATAACCTACAAAGCGGCCTGGACATTGACACAGGATCTAAATGCAGATAAGGAGGTGGCTATGGCTAAGGCCTGGGTCAGCGACTCTTACGGTAGAGTATGTGCTCTGGCTCACCAATCCCACGGCGCAATAGGATTCACAAAGGAACATGACCTTCAACTTTATTCCAGACGAGCAAAAGCTGCTGAGTTGGCATTCGGTGACAGTGACTTTCACTTAGAGAATGTCGCACCCCTAATAGGATTATCTCCGAATAATCCTAGGGATTCACGCTAATTTAACAACTCACCCTAAACCCGTAAGGGAGCCACAGAGATTTGAGTGTCTCGATCTGTTAGGTATTTTGTGACTACCTAACACATTTGAAATTCTCGACTTGATGAGACCACTCGAAAAACTTTGAGAATTGTATCTTCTAAATCATCCACAGATTGTCGATAGGCAAAACCAGATTCTTCAACAATCATGGTTAAAGAGTCATATGTTCGGGAATCAACTTCCAACTCGCCAAGTACGGAAAGACATAGGTCAACCAATTCCTTGTCTGTGGTTTGGTCTGTGACCGTTGCCTTAATTTTGTCTATCATCCGCCGAACTCCAACATTGTCAGAATCCGAAAGGTATCTACTAGCAAAATTCACGCGATCAACCAGTGATCCGCTTGTGATCCACTCATCACCAGTATGCCAACCTTCAACTGAAGGTGGATTAGTCAGTTTCTGACCCATAAACCCGCCTTCCTCCATCAGATGCCATATTGGAGTATCAGCCTGTACATCATAGAACTCCTGGGTTGATCTCAGTGTATTCATTATAAGCTCTGTCGGGCTTTTCACTCTGGTAAATTGAGATCCTTTAAAGAACTCAGAATTAAACAGAACCCGGAGCATCTCTTTTATCGAATAATCAGAGTCAATATAAGTTTTCTTGAGAAGCTCAATCGCCTTAGGATCCTTGGGAGGAACATTCTGCCATTGAGGTACAGGGACTTCATCAGAAACAAAGAAACTATACATGTGCCGGGCTACAAATCTCGCAGTAGCATCCTGTTTGCAAATTATGCGTATGACATCATCACCATTAAAATTCCCAGTTTCGCCAAGAAATGTTTTAGTGCCATTATCGTGATCTTCCGCGTTGAACTCAAAATGGGTAACAATTCTACCGTATGGCCATATAGAATCTTTTATTCCCATCATGGTCATATATTCCGAATTACCTATCGTCCATCCTGTAAAGGCCCTCGCGCATTCCTTTATGTCATCTTCAGTATAATTACCAACTCCCATGGAGAATAACTCTAGAATTTCCCTACCATAATTCTCATTAATTTCATCTTTGTGGTTTGTTTGATTGTCCAGCCAAACAAGCATAGCGGGATCTCTGGAAAGTTCTAATAGCAGATTGTCAAACGTTCCTAAGCCATGTTCCCTGAACATATTAATCTGATTGTGAGCTGCCCCAAAGTTGTTTAACTTAGTTTCAGACGTAGCGAATATACCGTGCCAGAAAAGCGTGATCTTTTCTAGGAGGGGGGCATTAGTGGTTAACATTCTTAAGCCCCACTGCCCGGGGTTATGATGCAAATGTGCGTGTATAGTGGGATACCTTCTATAAATTAAAGCGTCTTCAACATGTTGGACTGATCCAGGATTCAAAAAATGATCGACCAATTCATCGTAATCCATATTTTCATAACTATCTAACTCATCGACCGTAGCTCCGAAGCCCGCCCTTCTAGCCAGATGAGCGGCCAATTTTCTATCTGTATGTCCCATAATTTAACCTCAAAATTTTGCCGAATTTACATCGGCTTATATGCCGTTATCCCACTACGATCCGCTCAGATTCAAATATTTGAATCCTATGCCTGCTATGTTCCGTTACATAAAGTCGTTCATTATCATCAAACTTAACCGATACGGGGCCCCAAAATATGTGCTCAGTTTGAGAGGCTACATGATACGGAGTCTGCAAATGAGTCGGCAATTCTTTTATCTGCAAGTTTGCTGTTTTCCGGGCAGATAATTCATCCTGGTTAGCATCTAGCCATTCCTCAGACCATTTAGATAAGGTTGCCTCTCCTTGCAGAATCTCCTTGAAACGCCCATCATCATCAAAAATTTGCACTCTTTCATTTCCCCAATCGGCCACAACCACCCAACCATTTTTAGATACCGCAACTGATGACGGCCGGAACAGTTGACCATCATCACTTCCCGATTCTCCTACAATTTGCTTAAAGGACCCATTCGTATCAAAAACTTGAACCCTATCGTTACCCCAATCTGCCACGTATATATTGTTGTTACCGTCAGCACACACCCCCCAAGGCAAATTAAATTGACCGGGATTTGAGCCTACTCCCCCAAAGATATTCAAAATTTCCCCATCATCTGTAACTTTAAGAACACGACCTTTGAATTGTTCGACTAAGAGAATATTTCCCTGAGAGTCCATGCATATACCGGAGGGCCCATCCAATGATCCTAATTTGGATTCATTTTTGCCCCATACATCAATTAATTCCCCTGACGAATCAAAAATTCTCACCTGATGTGAGGATTCATCGGTCACCAACAATCTATCATGATCATCAAAAGTAACACATACAGGAGCTATGAATTTATCGTTACTCTCACCGGGCCCATCACCAAAAAATTCGCCATACCATTCATCATCCAAATCACATATCTGGACTCTAATGCCTTCGGGACTTTGGGGGTACATCCTATCCAACACATATATACGCTTTTCATCGCTGAATGCGATGTCATACGGATGATTGAATCCTCTACCTCTCGGTTGATTGCTATTTAAACCAATTGACTTGAAATATTTCACTGCCCCTCCCTAACATCAGATTATACTTAAAAATCGAATATGGCCCTTTTCATAACCACCATAGCCTAACATAATGTTAAGGTTATGTTCGAAATTGAGGT
>CAZRSW010000019.1:0-34882 GCA_964602845.1 uncultured Dehalococcoidia bacterium
TACCAAAGTTTCGAACCAGAGTTTGGATTTAAAGGCCAGTCAGACATAGACATTCTTAAATGGCAACAGAAGTTCAGACCCAGCTTGACACAGGCCATTGGATTGGACAATTTGAAGAGGGATCTAACGGGTCACGTTCCTACCGCAAGAAAACACCATAGCGAACATCTGGGAAACCTCATCAGAGAAAAATGGACTCTTCTCGTTGAACCCACTGTTCCCCTTCCGTTTTACCTATTAAAGCCTTTATCAGCAGGTAAAAACACACCATTGATTCTTACCCCCCACGGCCACAATGCTCCTGATATGTACGCGGGTGTAACCCATAATGCAGATGAGTACGCCCATATGAAGAAAGGGGAACGAGACATCGCCGTACAGGCGGCCCAAGAAGGATACATTGCGATCGCTCCGACCACTCGCGGGTTTGGTGATACTCGTACGGAAGATGATGCCGAAGAAGGTAAAAAAAACTCTTGCCGCACCCAGTTGATGCATGGCTTACTAGCTGGTCGTACCCCCATAGGAGAAAGAGTGTGGGATATGGGTTGCCTCATAGACTGGGCAATAGGTAATTTAGACATCGATGAATCTAGAATTGCAATGACCGGGAATTCTGGCGGCGGAACTATAACTCTTTTCTCGGCAGCTTGCGACGTACGAATATCTGTGGCCATGCCAGGCTCCTATTTTTGTACTTTCAAGGGTAGTATAGGGTCTATACACCACTGTGATTGTAATTATGTGCCCGGAATTCTCAGACTAGGAGAAATGTATGACATTGCAGGATTAATTTACCCCAGACCATTTCAAGCAATTACCGGAGAATGTGACAACATATTCCCACTCCCAAGTGTTAAGTATGCTTTTAATGAATTGAGGAAGATATATTTGATCGGCGGCGCAGAGGAAGATTGCAAGCTATATATTGGCAACGGAGGACACAGGTATTACAAAGATGGAGCGTGGCCATTCATTGCCCGTTATTTCAAATAATCTACCATTACTATTAGACGCACCTTGAATAAGTGAATAGATTGAAGTATTGGATTGCCAGTTACCAACCATCAAAGCACCATGGTTTCCTAGCCGTTGTAAACATTAAATTTGCTCTTTCGATTGCTCCATTCGTTAACTCTTGCACGCGACCAGCATGAACAAGAGTAGAAAAATTAACTCCTCCGAGGTAAACAGCTCCTAGTTCAGACACCCCAAGAGCGATATCGGGAGATTTATTCGTACTTTCACATGCTGTTTCGCCTTCGCTACTAGATAATTGTAGTGTCACGTTATTCCACGGTAAAAATGAATCCTCTACCGCGAAAATTATGGAATCATCAGTCGAATATTTTCGGCGGCCTAACGCATCCTTTACATCAACCAAACGAACCCATGAGCGATCGCTGGTGTGTTCGATTAACCTCCTGGGGTCAGCAATTATCCATTTAAGTTCTTCATCGACTGCCCTATGGTCTGCCTTGATGACATCAACTAAATCCATATCCAGGCAAAAACGCCACAGGGATTTGTAAGCATCCTGAGTGACAGAAATCAATTCAATTACATATAGAACCTTACCTTCCACCTTGTATCTTACGTAGCCCTCATTTGCCCCGTTACATTCATACCTAGCATAACGAGTACGACCATCGCCATTGTGCCCAAAACCAGTGAGGAATGGTCCAAGGAACCGTAAATTCCACCATTCCTGATTCCTTGTAACCATACCAACTCTATTATTCGTCGCTCGATCAAAAATACCGGGGAATATCAGCCTGGCCTCATCTTCCTCACAGTAGTACATTTGCCCCTCTGGAATATGAGATTCCCCATAAGCACTATGTACTTTTTCAATCTCCAGGTTGTGTTCAAATGAAGCCATACCATAACCGTATCGGCCATATATCAGGCTTTCCGTGGCTTGAAGAACAGCTAAAGGTTCATTTCTTCCATGAATATCCTTGAGTTGCAACTTCATCATTTTACTGTTGATACCTCTCCTTCGGTGGGTAGGTTGCACCGTAACACCGGCCACTGCTGCAATGGGACATATACCCCCCGGAATGAACATATCGAGAGCGTAACTCCTCGTAGTCCCCACCATGAATTTACCATCATGAGCAATGAAACTTCTATCAGGATCAAATAAATTTATACGAGCTTCTATATCTATCTCACTTCTATACTCATGAAAGGCCCTGGCAGAGGTCTTCATTACAGATGCAAACTCATCTCTAGTGTATTTTCGATATTCGATCTTCATTTCACTAAATCCTTCCAGCAGTCATGCCACCATCCACCATATAAACCCCCCCGGTACAATAGCTACTTTCATCGCTCGCGAGGAACATCATCAATTTTGCCACTTCTTCTGGTTCCCCGTATCTTCGAAGTGGGATATTTTGAGCATATGTCTCATGTACTTCATCTGGCGTAGTAAAACCGTCTGGGCCGTTCGATATTCGTTGTTCTTCAATCGACCGCATCATTCGTGTCTCTATTGGAGATGGATTCACGGTATTCACCCTGATACCCGCATGTGCACCCTCCATAGCCGCTGAACGCATAAGCCCGATCACAGCATGTTTACTAGTAGCATAAGGCGCCATCCATGGAGAACCTCTACGGCCAGCGGTTGATGAGGTTATTACAATACTCCCTCCGCCTCTTTTCTCCATAACCGGCATAACATACTTTAATCCCAACCAGACACCCTTTACATTGACAGACATAACCCGATCGAACATTTCCACAGGTGTATCTCTTATCAAGTTAAATCCACCTTCAATTCCTGCATTGGCTATAAATATATCAACTCCTCCATGTCGCTCAATCGCAGTATTCACAAATCCCTGGACTTGATCGGGTTCCGTTGTATCTGCCACAGCATAGCTCACATTTTCACTTCCTATAGTGGCTACAGCATCTTGCAGCGCTGATTGATTAATATCTACCAGAACGACACTAGCTCCTTCTAATGAAAACATCTTCCCTGTCTCTCTACCGATTCCACCAGCTCCACCGGTTATTATGGCTACTTTATTTGCGAGTCTCTGCATGTCTGCCCCCTCTATATTGAGTAGTTATAAATTTAGTGCTAGTGGGATATTCAACTCACTGGTTCTGCAATAAAGACCGGGATCAATCTTTCCGTTTTAAGTTGATATTCGTGATACGGGGAGTAAGCTTCAACCGCCAGCTCCCAGAGCCTAGTTCTTTCTGCCGGGTCCGACACCTCTCTTACAGTCATATCATAAAGTTTGTCTTCATCGCGTATTTCAACATTAGGGTCTGCCTTCAGGTTGTGATACCAGACTGGATGCTTTGGGGATCCCCCTTTCGATGCAACCAGAACATAGTTCTCCCCATCTACCACTTTCATTAATGGAGTCTTCCTAATAGCATTGGTTGTCCTTCCCGTATGCCTGACAATAATAACTGGCAATCCGGTCTCTCGCCCGTCGCGAATCAGGGTAGTTCCCTCCTTACCGTTACTGCCTTCATATAATTCAACTTGTTCCGCTACCCAGACACTAGGGCTCGGTA
Organism: uncultured Dehalococcoidia bacterium; assembly: GCA_964602845.1. Lineage (GTDB taxonomy): Bacteria > Chloroflexota > Dehalococcoidia > Lucifugimonadales > UBA826 > CAZRSW01. Next base: position 3,547 of record CAZRSW010000019.1, read on the forward strand.
TATACTCACTCATTTTTTCTCCTCATTGCTAAACGCTACTATTACTCAAATCTTGCAATATTTTCACGAATGTAGCGTCGCCAGAGAGTTTATCAAAGTTCATGCATTTACAGAAAATACATAGACAAGGAGAATTTACTGGATTGTGCTTCGATGAAAGCGAGAGTATTTGTATAATACGAACGTGAAATCATTTAAGTGGAAAGGCATACCTGTTAACATCCCTGACTCAAGACCACAATGGATATTATTAGTGATACTTCCACTGACGGCAGCGGTCGTAGTGAACCTCCTGGTCCTTATCTTCAGGCTAGCCAAATAAATGCGTTCCTAGTTTTAAAAGGATACTTGCCATGCCATTTTACGAAAGAGAATCTGTACGAATTTACTATGAAGAGGTCGGATCAGGATTCCCCTTATTGATCATACCGGGAGGGGGACTCAATTCCTCGCTCGCCTCACTGGAAACCGACATACCTTTCAACCCGATGGACAGATACAAGAATGATTTCCGATGTATCTCCTCAGATCTACGGAATGCTGACCTAGGACAATCTCACGGTCCACTGGAGATAGATCGTCCTTGGGATGCATACTCTGAAGATCAGCTGGGGCTAATGGATCATCTTGGGATTCGAGAATTCCTGGTCATGGGCTTCTGCATCGGGGGGCCCATGATCCACAACCTGATTAAGTTGGCTCGGGACAGAGTCATCGCTGCGGCAATGATGCAGCCTAGTGGTTACAACCCTGATCACCCAGATATTTTTTATCAAAATAATACAAATCGGTGGGGACCTCAATTATGTGAAAAATCCCCTGACATCACCACGGAAGATATCCATAACTTTCTAACAAATATGTACACGAATCGCGCAGATTTCGTTTTCACCGTTTCACGCGATTTTGTTAGATCGATTCAGACTCCACTTCTAATAGCTCCTGACAATATTCCTGCACACCCCTATGAGCCCGCAATGGAAGTGGCTGGACTCGCCCTGAATACAGAAACAACGATTTTTCCCTGGAAAGATTCACAGGAACACATTGATGAGGTGGTACAACACGCTCGCCAATTCCTCAAAACTCATGAACCGATCCCCCGACAATAAATGTCATTTGGGAGCCGTTGCATATTCCATATGAGATCATTGTCGTCTAACAGGGGATAGATTAACTATTCTACGAGGCTTCTGGCGCGTTCATAATCCTCGTATCCACTTGCGTGTTCACCTTTATTCATATAGGCATCTCCCCTTAATGCATGAGCATCACCGTTATCCGGATTTAATTCAATCACTCTGTTAAGGTCCGTAATAACCAACTCCCACTGGTTCAAAAGACCGTACAAACTAGCTCTCATGTAGTACGCATCTCCATTATTGAGATCCAACTCGATAACCTTAGTGTAGTCCGATATTGCCAATTCGAGATGGTCTATCCTAAAGTAAGACCAACCGCGAAGGAAATATACATCTGGATTGTTCGGATTCAGATCAACAGCCTTGGTGTAGTCATCTATAGCAGATTTGTATTTGTCCAAAGAGGCTCCACTCAATCCTCGTCCGATGTATGCCAAACTGTAATTTGGGTCTATATCAATAGCCTTGGTGTAGTCATTCATAGCCAGCCCATGTTCACCAAGTTTCCCGTAAAATATACCGCGGTTGTAATAGGCCTCTGGATGTGATGGGTTCATTTCAATTGCTTCATTCAGATTCAAAATTGCCGCATCTACTTCCCCCCTCTCCATGTGTTTCATCGCTTTATCTTTATAAACCTGTGGCGGATCTGACGATTTATCCGTTGCGTTTGACATAGCTGTAAAAGGGCTGCGAGGTGTGGTAGATTCTAGCTTTTGTTCTTTCGCCGAGGGAGTTTCTAAAGCGGACCCAGTCTTTTCCACTCCCCCGTCACCTCTTTCACAGGAGGTCAGGGTCACCATAACCACCGACAACAGAATTGTGCATATGACATATGAGACTTTCATCGCAATATAATACTTAGCTCCAAAATGGCAGCATTCCCTATCCCACTGTGCGTGGTACCAATTGAAATATTTGAGAATCTAAAAACAGCTATTTGCATTCCCTCCAAAGTCCTTTTCCTAACAATCTAGCCTTTTCTTGAAATCCCAAAAGTTCTTCAAATAATTCTCCGGGTTGACCATACGACCGCGCAGTAGCAAAGCCTTCAGATACAAGCTCACCATTTACGAATGAATTGCCCGAAAATACGTAGGCTAAGGTTCTACCGTATCTATCCTTCCCATTCGCTCCTACGTAAAGATATACAACTTTCCCATTCACCAGTTTGTTATTGTGATCAGCAGAATCTGGGCCATAGCATTCAACCGGTTTACTGGGATGAACGGTCTCCGGTGTATCGATGTCCAAGTACCGCACCCTCTCTCCGTTTCTAAGTTTAATGGTGTCTCCGTCCACCACTCGTGATACTCTCTCCTTTCTCACAGTATATTCCCCCAATGATTCTATGTAAGGGACTAATGAAACATTCGATTCTGGATGCAACGATTGATCTGGAATGGCGCAAGAAGTAAAACATGCTAAGGCAATAACATAGAAAAGAATCCGGCAATATTTGTGATTGTTCAACATGGTATACATGATCATATTTAGTATAAATTTATATAATCCAATAATAAAATTCAAAATTTACAACTAACATTTTTATGAAATTTATCCAGGGGGATTAAAGATGCCACGATTTAGTTTGTCTTCCCTTTTATATATAGTCGACGATGATGGATTTAATGGGAATCATATTGAAGCGCTAAAAAAAGTAAAACAATGCGGTTTTGATGAAACGGAATTACTTGCTGAGGGGCCCCTGTGGGATAGTGGCCACGCGCCTGCTATAGAAATCTTCAAACAAACCTTGAAGGAGATTGATCTTTACCCAAGAAGCATTCATGCACCATACACGACAGTAAATCTAGAGAGCCCAGACCACGATATTCGTGAAAAAAGTATCGATAAGGTTCAATCTGCAATAAGATTTCTAGCCGAACTTGGAGGTGAAGTTGTAGTAGTTCACCCAACTGGGCCTGTCGATAAAAATAGCCGGCCATATGACGCCTCTTCCTATGGAGACTTAATCAACTATTTAGGAGAATCTGTATACCGATTGTCGGAAACTGCAATCGAGTCCGGCGTTCAAATAGCCTTGGAAAACTTACATCCCAACCCAGATACAGGTTGGATCGTCAGACCATTAGAAAGTATGCAGGAACTCAGATCTTTTATACATATGTTTGATTCTAAACATGTTGGGATATGCATGGATGTCGGTCACACCAGATTGTCAGCCTTGGACGTCGCCGACCAGGTAAGAATAGCCGGCGATAGGTTGTTTGCCTTGCACATACAGGATGGAGATGGACCCATCGACAGTCATAGACCACCAGGGCAGGGCGTTATAGATTTTGATTCCTTTGGGAATGCATTATCTGATATTAATTTTGATGGTGCCTGGACAATGGAGGTGAAATCAACGTATACATCATCAACCGAAGAAGAAGTCGGCACCCAAACATCTGGAGTTGCTGAAATATGGATGAATCGGGGTGTCTCTAACATATAGAAAACACATATCCAAAACGCCAGAGATATTTGAATGCCTATCGATCACTTTTTTTGAATCTCTATACCAAGGAACCGCATCCGCTTCTCGGAGATTAAAATGAGATTTTATAATCATCTGCCTCTTTTAATTTAGCCGCCCTTTACATTTATCGGTATTTTGTGCCAAATCATCAGGTATGTAGGCCAATTTTTGAACAAAATTAAGAAACCTCACTGTATAATTTAGTTATTGATAATAGGAATTCTCTTGATCGCACCCCTTTTGGAGTCCCAAGGTATTTCGATTTGTAATAACGGAATTTACCTACAGGGTAGGAGGTAAGGGGATTTGGAAGATTCAAAACTTAAATTTGAAGATATGGGGCTGTCCCCTAGAATATTATCCGCAATAGATACCGCCGGGTACGAATCACCCACCCCAATCCAGGATCAATCCATTCCAATCGCAATGGAAGGCAAGGATTTACTAGGACTCGCCCAAACAGGAACAGGAAAGACAGCGGCATTTGCCATACCATTGCTTGAAAAATTGTTAGCTAACTCTGGGGAAAAGAAGGCCAATATTCGTGGTCGGCTTCCTGAGGTTTTGGTTATAGCCCCAACTAGAGAGTTGGCAGACCAAATAAATGAGTCAATAAGACAACTTGGTATCTATACCAAGTTCAGTAGCCTCACCCTTTATGGGGGTGTGAACAAGAACCCTCAGGATGATCGATTATTGAAGGGGACAGATATAGTTGTTGCTTGTCCGGGACGGCTTTTGGACCACATCAGAGAAAAAACTATTGATGTTTCAAACATTCACACCCTGGTAATTGATGAAGCAGACACAATGTTTGACATGGGATTCCTTCCCGACATCCGCAAAATACTTTCCTATCTACCTGCTGACAAACAAACTTTGTTTTTTGCTGCGACCATGCCACCAGAGATCAGAACATTAACATCTGAAATTCTCCATGACCCAAAGAGCGTCCAAATAGGAACCATAGCGCCTGCTAAAACCGTTACTCATTCTCTCTATCCAACCACAGATAAGATGAAAAAACGAATGATCCAGGCTTTGTTAGATCACACCGCTACAGGCCAGGTTATGATATTTACGAGAACGAAGAGACGGGCCCGGTTTCTATCAGAGGATCTCGACAAGACTGGATTTAGGGTTGCTCCTTTGCAGGGTAACATGTCGCAAAATAAGCGAAAACAGGCTATTAATGGGTTTAAATCAGGTAAATACGACATTTTGGTCGCCACAGACATTGCATCACGGGGCATAGACGTTTCAGAAGTAACCCACGTGATCAACTTCGACATGCCTAATACCGTTGATACCTACATACACAGAATAGGGAGGACGGGTAGGGCTACTAACACAGGCGAGGCTTTCACCTTCTGCACAGTAGAGGACGAACCTTTAATCAGGAGAGTAGAAAGAGTATTAGGGTCCAAAATCCAAAGGAGAGTCATCGAAGGGTTTGATTATGGAGGATTTTCCCCCACCACAAATGTATCCAACAGGGGCGAACATGATAAGCCTCATCAGAATGGGACACGCAAACACGGAAACTCCTTCATAAGAAAGAATAGAGGACCAGCGCGTCACCCTAGAAACTCCCGCTTCCAGGGAAATAAAGAGGGGTCCCGCAGGGGAGAAGCTCCTCGACAAAAACATTTCAGGAAATCTTCTCGGGCTAACGGCTAGTTTTTAGTAGAGACCTCGGTTCTTATTAACGGCAACACCACCAGTGAGGGATATTGCCGGCAAAAGTATATAGTGTTATTAGCTTTGATCGTATTTTTGTGTCTCCCCATTTTTTCACCAGTATTAGGGTTAACATCAAATCTAGGAAAGTTGCTACTCGCGATATCAATGCGTATACAATGACCAGCTTTGAATAGATTACTAACTGGTGGCAATTCAAAACGGATTTCGCAAATTTCCCCTGGCGTCATCATTTCTGGTTTTAAAAATCCATTCCTGTAACGGGCCCGACGCACTGAGTCGGCCAAATTGAGATGATAACCTTCAGGATAGGAAGTGTTTGGTGGATATATATCAAGAATTTTCACGGTGAAATCTGTATCAACCGCTGTAGAAGTTACCCAAAGGGCAACTTCTACCCCACCGGTCATTTCCACGTCGTATGGTAAGGGATTAGTCTGAAAACTTAGGATGTCAGGCCTGTCGGATAAAAGACCATATGGTTCATTGGTTCCAAATACTTCCGGAACCTCTTTTTGGTGTGCCCCCCCGTGTATGAACATCGATTGCATGTATTCCCGGGGATCTTCCTGAAAGGGATCGAAACCTGTTGGAAATTGGGACAGCTCTAATAACGCGCTAGTCGCCGATATTGTGGGTACAGGATTCTCTGGATCATGGGTATAGGTAGTCGAGTCACGATCGCTACATGGGGCATCCGTAGATAGAGATCCATCCTTATGCAAATAATAATTTACATGCTTTGTTCTGGATAGCGGCCACTCATGTTCATCTCTCCATTTTCCTCCATGATTGAGTTTACCGTTTTTATTCTTTTCACCATCACCCCCACCCATAACAAAAATCCTAACAGGCGGATCATGTTCTGCACCATTTGGGATATCTTTCAACCACCGATCGAACCACCGCAAACGTTGTGAACCGTATCCTTCAGTTCCAAATGCAGCTTCTGGACCAAAATCAACATCACCTGCGTATGTGTCACCGCTCCTCCGTCCCCCATGATTCCAGGGGCCCATATCTAATCTTTGGGGAGACGTGTTTTTTATTGACATCGCGTGATACTGGTTAGTAATGGCTACCGCAAATGGGTCATACCATCCTCCCGAAAAAACACCTGGTATATCGGCAGCCTTGTCGAAGTGAGGTTCCTGGTTACAAGCCTCCATGTCCCAAAACTGATCGTACTCTCCTCGATAGTAATAATTAAAAAGGGTTTCTTCGAGATTTGGCACTACTTTTAATGGGGTTTTCCCTGGCTCAAACGGCATGGCCTGTAATTGTTCACCGAGATTTTGCCATCCGTCCAGTATTATCTTTCTGAGATCAACTTTGTCTCTGATCTCAGGTACATCGTGGGCATGCAGAAAAAGAGCAGCAAACATCCATAACGACATGCAACCCCCTTCTCGCGCCTCATGAGCAAAAATATTAGTGGGTGCAACATCCACCCATATCGCCTTGAGATGAGGAGGCTTCGTAAGAGAAGCCACAGTTTGTACGATTCCACCGTGAGAACTTCCAGTCATACCAACTCGTCCATTTGACCAAGATTGTGATGCGATCCACTCAATAGTGTCATATCCATCTTCCCCCTCGTGAGGGTTAGCTGTATGAAAATACTCTCCAACCCCTTCAGATTCCCCACGACCACGTAGATCTTGTACAACTACAGCATAGCCCCTTGAAGTAAAATAATTGGCAACCGGATCTACCCATAATGACTTAAACGTTTTTCCATAAGATGTTCTCCCCAGAATGCAGGGGAGCGGTTCGTCAATACGCCGGCCATTTATTGATGGGAAATAGATGTCCGATGCCAGGAGAACGCCATCCCGCATGGGTATCATTACGTCCTGTTGAAGGCTGATGCTGTAAGTAGGATCGCAAAGGCTCATAATAACTCCTAGGTGTCACGGCAAACTATTGTAACGAGAGCCGTGTTAGTTTAGATCAAAGATATTCTGCGTCAGTAATAGGGCATGTTGCTATGCACAGCCGTAAATATACCAGCCATTTCCTTCATTTGGCTTCGATTATTGTTCACGTATAGTTAGTCCGCCTTCATATTAACCTGCTTCCGGCGGATGTGTTTTCGAGGAAAAGGACAGAAAACTCTGGATCACAGCGATTTTTCGACAATCAAGTTGCCAAAATCATCGACAAGACAGGTGAACCCTGGATGAATGACGGTTGTTGAGTCTTTCTCTTCAATAACTGCTGGTCCTTCCACTACCCCGTCGACTGGAATTCGGTATCGATCGTATATTGGACATTCCGTCCAGCCCCCAGCCTCTTGGAAATACACCTGACGCGTACAGTCCAACGCCTCTGACACCCGTTCACCACGAGAATCCAACTTACGTAATGCTGGCTTCTTAATGAGTCCAGTTACTGTCATTCGCAAATTCACAAACTCCACAGGCTCTTCAGGGGCCGTGAAACCGTAGGCCCGCTCATGCTCCAAATGGAACAAAGTGAGCACATTCCTCAGAGTATTACCATTCAATGGTTCTTCTGGAAGGGGAACTGTCAACTCAAAACTCTGACCATGGTATCTCATGTCAGCCGCCCGTCCGAAAGCCATATTTTCTGGAGGAGTTGACTCCCTAGCCAGAGCGTCTCGACCCAATTCCCGCATTTTTAGGAACGCTCGTTCAACCGCTACCGGGTCCAATTCCTCCGCAATCCGAATCATAGTTACAGAAAAATCGTGTTTCAAGTCTGCTACCAGCAAACCCGTGGCTGAAAAAATACCAGGACTCAGAGGTATCAACAGTGTCGGAACTTCCGATTCAGCGGAAAGCCGATTAGCGTGTACCGGCCCTGCGCCACCAAACGCAATGAGAACAAAATCTCGGGGATCAAAACCGCGTTGAACCGACACCAATCGAAGGGCATTGACCATGGCTGAGTTACCTATTTCAATAATCCCGATAGCGGCAGCTTCCACAGTCATACCTAGCGGCTGAGCACAAGTCAAATCAATCGTACGACGTGCCGCTCCTGCATCCAAGGATATTTCCCCACCTAGAAAGTTACCCGGGTTTAATCGTCCTAATACCAAGTTCGCATCTGTAATGGTCGCTAAACCTCCGCCATTACCGTAGCATGCTGGTCCAGGATCTGCTCCCACGGATTCGGGACCCACCCTTAGAACTCCTCCGTCATCGACCCAGGCTATAGAACCACCACCTGCTCCGATCTCAGCAAGATCTATCACGGGAGTCCTGATAGGGTACCCACTCGCACCGCCAAAAGCGCCGCTTGTGCGTGCAGCCTCGGCACCTACCTGGTAGTCTTTTGTTATCTCGGGAGTCCCATTTTGTATCAAACAAGCCTTAGCAGTGGTACCCCCCATATCGAATGACAAGACATTTTCGTAGCCAAGCGCATTGCCCAAATTCGCGGCCGCAACCGCCCCGGCTGCGGGTCCTGACTCAACCATAAATACCGGTTTCTCTCCAGCAGTTTTGAATGTCAGGACCCCACCACTACTTTGCATAACTAGCAATTCTGACTTAAATCCTTCTGTCCTCAACCTGCTCTCGATATTGCCTAAGTAGTTACTAACAACCGGCCTGGTCGCAGCGTTGATCACAGTCGTGCTTGCCCTAAAGTATTCCCGGAATTCGGGTGCTATATCCGATGATAATGATACGATCGCTTCAGGGTATTCCTCGATAATTATTTCGCCAGCACGACGCTCATGATCAGAGTTAATATACGAATGTAAAAAACATACGGCTACCGATTCCACACCTCTATTTTTCAGGGATCGAGCAGCAGAACGAACAGATTCTTCGTCTAAAGACAACACCACATGCCCCCGAGAATCCATACGTTCAGGGATATCGAATGATAAATAGCGAGGGACCAGCGGTGGTGGTTTGATAAATTGCAGGTCATACAGCGTTGGTCTAATTTGGCGACCAATTTCTAGCATATCCCGGAAACCACTAGTTGTGATAAATCCCGTTCGGGCTATTTTCCCTTCTATAATTGCGTTAGTTGCGATAGTAGTCGCATGAACCAAATAGGCAATATCACTGGGAGAAATACCACTATCGGATAACAACCGTCTGACTGAATTCATAAAACCTTGGGACGGGTCATGTGGCGTGGTAGGTACTTTACCGGTAAATGATAAACCAGTTTCTTCATTTAACAGAATTGCGTCAGTAAACGTGCCTCCGATATCTATACCGAAGCGATAAATATCATTCCTCAATTTCGAACTCATTCTGTTTGCTTTCACGGAGACGAGCTGTGGCTGGCCAGTCTAGCTGAGTTGTCTCATCGTCCACCACTACCTGATAGATCGTACGTGCTCTGTCGAGGCTCACTTTACCATCAAGCACATCTTTGGCCACCATCTCAGGATCACGTTGTTCAGGAGATCCATAACCACCGCCACCTGGGGTTTGAAAACTTACTGTGTCTCCTGGAACTAATTGAGTAATGGACTTGGATGTAAGCGCTGTGGCATCACAATCAGGATTTAAAATGTAAAACGCCTTACGCCCACTTTTCCCTCCAAATAAGCCATGGGGACCCCGAATGTCTCTGTCAGAAAGGATGGTAAATGTCGCAGAATCATAAGGGAAATAATAATCACGGCGAAGACCCAGTCCTCCCCGATACTTACCGGCACCCTCCGAGTCGTTTATAAGTTCTAATCGGGTAATGCGCACCGGAAAATGAGATTCGATCTCCTCAACTGGCGCGTTCTCCGTATTCTGGCCATGCCCCTGGACGGCATCGGGTCCATCTTCCGTGGCTCGGCCTCCATAGCCGCCAGCGAGGGCTTCATAATTGCAATGATATTCACCCGTTTCCGAGTCAACAAGCCCAAATCCCACTTGAGCCATGGTAGCCTTACAGCCAGCTGCTACTGTCTCGGGTAACGCATTAGATAAAGCTAGGAAAATGGTATCGTTAACTCGAACCTGCGTTTCCCAACCGCCAACGACCGCACCTGGATGTACTGCATTTACGACAGTACCGGAGGGTGCATTCATTCGGACAAATTTATAAAACCCGTAATTTATCGGTAGGTCTTTGTCCAGCAGAGCCCTTAAAACATATGCACATGCAGCAAAGGTCATAGCATATGTTGAGTTTACGGGCGCTCGACGTTGAACATCGCACCCATCGAAATCAAAAAAAACACCTTCCTCATCGACAGTAACCTTTACGCATAAATTGACGACTTCATCAGTAAATCCGTCGAAATCAACGAAACTTTCGGCTTTATATGTACCACGTGGGAGTTTCTTTATTCCTGACTCTGTCCTGCGGCTTGTATAATCAAGAAGAGCGTTCACATATCGAATAAACTCAGACAACCCATACTTGTCTATGAGCAGGCCTACTCTCTTCGCACCAGCATAATTAGCAGCTATTTGGGCTCTAAAATCACCTGCAGTCACTCGTTTAGATCTGATTTGAGCCAATAACAGATCAAACACATCTTTAACAATTTCACCTCGCTTCACCAGCTTGACTGGTGGTATGATAACGCCCTCCTGAAAAATCTCCCGGAACGGCCCTATACTTGCCGGAGCTCCACCACCAACATCCACGTGATGGGCGAGAGAACAGACGTACCCTACCAATTGCCCTGAATGGTGTACAGGGGCAAAAACCGTGACATCGTTCAGATGACTACCACCACCGTAAGGATCGTTAACTACAATCATGTCGCCCGGCTCTATCCGATCAGATCCATATCTCTGCACTGAAGTTGGTATAAGTTCCACAAACGATCCTAGATGCACAGGTTGAGAAAACGCCTGTGCGACCGACCGGAGATCTTTATCGAAAAAGGCACAAGAAAAATCTTGCCTCGTCTTAACATTTGTCGAATAAGCACTACGCCTCAATGTAGTCGCCATTTCTTCTGTGGCCATCGTCAAGGCATTTCGGATAACCTCGAACTTTACTGGATCTATGTCAGTTGCCAAAGTGTTTTCATAGCTCCTGTTCACTCTTTGATTTATTGGATTGTAACCAATCTAGATATATCCCATAAACTGCTGGTCAAAAGTAGTCACCAGCCAGTATAGGATCTCTCATAAGAAGAAATCAAATTCCCATATATGGAAACCATCTAAGCTGAAGTAGGGTGATAGTAAATTCGCGATTGCCCTACATAGGATCCGAGGTTAATTGTGCGCCGGCACCAAATCACGGCGAACCAATCAGAGGCTCGTAAGCCCCATTACATGGCTACTATGTAACACCATCTATTGTACAAGTGTGGTCTGGCTCAAGCATTAAGTAGGCAAAGCATGGCTGAATATACGAACGGGAATCAGTGGGATAAGTGTTACAATTATGTTAACAAGACAGAACCCTATTAGGGAGGATATCGGAAATGAGGAAACTACGAATCGTCATACCGATAGTAGTGTCAATGGTGGCAATAGCAGCTATCGGGTTTAGCGTTGTCCTTGCCCAGGAAAACGACAACTCCAGCGCCAGCAGGCTGGCCATCAGGGTAGCAGAAATATTAGGATTGGATGCCGTTGCCGTCGATGATGCGATAAACCAAGCCCGGGAAGAAATCAGAGATGAAGCCGTCAAGAAAAAGCTCGATTCCCTTGTCGAAAAAGGCAAGTTAACCCAGGAGCAAGCCGACAAGCACCGCAACTGGATGCATTCCAAATTTGAAGGTGTTCCACCAACTGGAAAACAGTCCTTTGGGAAAAAGAAACATCATAAGGGCTGGAAAGACTACGGTAGTCTACATCGTCATAAAAACGACTTCAAAGGAGATTATTCCTTAGAAGAAATTCGGATGAAATTGAACGCTATGATCGAGAATGGGAATATAACACAGGAACAAGCGGCATCCAAACTAAAGTGGCTACAAAACGCTAGATCTGATTAAGTTATACACCTCACGGATCAATCCGTACATTCACCAATAATCGGCCCCCCAGCGATCGAATCCGAACACCTTTCACATCCAGATCTTTCACAAGAAGTAACGTATGGATCTCGTGAAATTGCAGATGTGAAACAACGGAGCGCGGGCATAGCTGGCAGAATTCTCCAAGAACTCGCGCCAACCATTAGATTACTCCCTATGGATGCAACTGAATCATTTAACTTGTCAAACCCCATAGAACAACTACCCACCGTAATCTCATCAATCTGACCAGATGGCCCTTTTGCCCATCGACGGAACAACTCTCTTCCAGCAAGTTTCTCCGCAAGATGAATAGCTGTTAAGGCAGTAAATCCTACTCCCATAAGCACAAACTTGCCCCCTAAATTAGCTAGTTTTTGGATCGGTGCGTACACCTCCAGGGATGTTTGGCCACAAATAATTTCCCTCGCTAGAGGTCCGAGAGCTGACATCGAATTAGTTGGATGAGAACCTCGTATTCTGTTTCTCCTACCTAGCAAAGTAGAAGGGATCACACCCATCCCCGGAGAAACATAGTTCAGTAGAGGGTCAAAGATGTCTGATCGAACACCGACTGCTTTATCATCGTAGTTCCAAGCATTTCTAGGCAGGCGCCGTTTAGCCGGCGCTTGGAGTTCGAAATCAGATGTGAAAGTTGGTACAACCACTGTGCATCCCGCCTCCAGCAACCCATCGACAATAGTATCTGCACCATCTTCGACACAACCAAATGAGCTCAATGATGAGTGTACAAATATCGGAAGATCTGTAAGGCCTGCTACACGAGCACCCTCGATAACGTCCTCAACACTTACTATCAAACTATGCCGCCTTCAACACTCTGGAAACCAGACCTTCATCTGTGCGATATTTGAATCCCGCAAATATCGCTGAATTACTGATCCTTCTTTCCATCCACACCAAAAGTTTGCTAGAAGTCACAAAATCACAGCCGAATAAAAATACCTCTGCCTTGATAGAGTGTCATTCACCATGCGTACCAGTTATCCAGTCTCCATATATTGGATACTGACTGCATATAAATTCAATGTATGCGGGCTTACCTTCTTTATTAATTTCCAAAGCTTTTTCTAAGGATGGAATTATTTTATCGGGATCGGAAACCCTGTCTGTGTAAAGTCCCAGTTGGCTTATCGCTTTCGACATGTTGACGTCTTGATTCCCAAGGACGTTATGAGTGTATGGATCATGTCCCTCTCCCCAAAATCCCGGTCCATATCCAGAAAACCCTCCATTACTTATATGAACCACAGTTATTCCTATTTGTTCCCTGACGGGTACCTCCAGGTTACCAAGCATGTACCCAAGCCCTGCTTCTCCTGTGACAGCAACGGATTGTCTGCCCGGGAAGGCGATTCTTGCGGCCATTGCAGCTGGCAAGCTAAATCCGAGGCTTGATACATTTCCCCATCCCAGGAACCCTCTTGGTATTAAGGTTTCGTAGACCGTACTCAACTGGTCCCTGGTGTTTCCAGAATCGTGGGTTATAAAAGAATTTTCTGGGTCCAAAACAGACATAAGACCAGCGTACACTCGATATGGATTTATAGGTTGATCGGTAGATTGCATCGCCCCTTCGTATTTACTCCAATCCGCCGATCTTCTCTCCGATATTTCGTCAGCTATTTTGCCCCTATCTCTATTTGGTACTAGGCTCCTACTGGCCAATTCTTTGGATAGCGCATTTATAGTGAGCCGCGCATCTCCAATGATGGCCTCTGCCGTTGGGTATATCTTATTTATATTCAATTCGTTTAAGCTACAAAATATTATTTTCTTGGTAGAAGCATCTGGAATGGCGTGGGAAAACCTGCCAGGGGAGAGACTCGATCCTATCGATATGATGACATCACTTTTAGTTATGTACTCGGCTGTGTGTTCGCCTCTTACACCGATAGATAAAGGATGGTTTTCCGGAAACGCCCCTTTGGCTTTCAATGTAGTTGCCACGGGCAAATTATATGTTTCTGCTAGTTTCCGGAGATCCTCTGTAGCATTCGCGTATAACACCCCCTCACCCACATACAAGATTGGGGAAGTGGCGGATAGCAGTAGATCAATAGCCCGTGATACATCATCAGGGTTTGGGCCATATTTCCAGCTCTTTACCGGATAATATGGATCAACCAACTCATCGTACTCAGCATTTGCATCCGGGACTGCGACTATTACCGGTCCAGGGGGGCCATTTCTCAACATTGTAAATGCACGCCGCATAAACTCATGAGTTCTATCCGGTTTATCAATATAACCGTACCATTTTGATACTGACTTTAAGCTCGAATCTATGTCAAAATGGCTGTTTTCCGTTTTTCCGATCGGCACACCATCGGTGATACACAGCACCGGCGATCCGTCTTCGTAAGCCTGGGCTAGCCCGGCATACGCAACCTGGAGGCCTGCAGCATTTACTCCCCCCTGAACGGTACAGACCCCAATATTGTTTCCTGATGTCACCCGGGAAAAGGCATCTCCTAGAGCTACAGCGTAACGATCATCCCTCATCATCAACAAAGGAATTTCAGCTTTTCCTAGAGCATTGTTAACTCTACAAACGGGGAATGTTGACACCCATTCAATACCTTCCTGTTTTAATATTCTCGCAATACCCGTGGCTACATCGATCATTTCCAAATTCTCCAAAAACATTGTTAGTCACTAATAAACATCTTTCCTACGATCAAGAGGGAATATATCAGCAATTACCACGCCTGTCAGTTTTGCCTTAATATAATTCTAAGAGCTATATAAAGTTTGCTCAAATAGGGACTTACACACTAGAACAGAGGGGATACTGGTGAATCAAGCATATCTATGTGCAATCTTGGTTTTGCTCTTACAAGCGATGTCCTGTGAAAAATCTGATGACGAGGACCTCGGTCTGATACCAACCAAAACTCCAACTAACGTTCCCGCATATTCGAAAATATCATCAGCCACCCCGGTTAACGCACCAGAAGCACCAAATGAACCAGCATCGGTAGTTTTACCTCCTTCGCCAGTTATACAAACCCCACTCCAACCCAAAGTGCATGTTCAACTAAAGAACCTGCCAATATACTCACGAAAATCCCTCACACCAACTTCAACCCCGGTTCATAACACAACGTCAGTTCCTCTAGCATCCCCAACTCCGATTCAATCACCCATCCTTTTTACTACACCCACTTTATCCTCTCCACAAGCACGTCCCTCTCCAAGCCCCACACCGATTGCACCAACACCTCTAAATTCATTAAATGTTGAAAGCGTGTTTCCACAGATATATTTAGAAAGAATGGTGGACCTAGTGTTCTCAAATGATGATACGGACCGTGCATTCCTTGTTTTACAGTCAGGTAAGATCAAGGTATTTGATTACAGTCAGGACGATCCCCAACCTCAAGAATTCCTAGATATTGCAGAGAAGGTAAGTACCAAAGGGAACGAAGAAGGCCTTCTAGGTATGGCCTTATCCCCAAATTTTCCAATCAATGGTCATTTCTACCTCTATTATTCCGCTACTGACCCGAGGCGCTCAATCATCTCACGATTCTCCATTAAATCGGGCAAAATTAACCAAGCAGATCCAGAGAGTGAACGGATCATTCTCGAGATTGCTCAACCGTATTCCAATCACAATGGCGGGCAAATTCGCTTTGGCCCTAAAGGCTTTTTGTATATCAGTCTGGGAGACGGCGGCGGCGGCGGGGATCGTGAGGGTAACGGCCAAAACCTCACAACTCTATTGGGTTCAATACTGCGTATCGACGTCAACGCCTTGGATCTATTAGGAACATATTCTGTTCCTTCTGACAATCCTTTTACAAATCTCTCCAATGCAAAGGGTGAAATATGGGCATATGGACTTCGTAATCCCTGGAGATTTAGCTTTGATTCTCTCACAGGGGACCTATGGGTTGGCGACGTTGGTCAGAACCTTTATGAGGAAATAAACCTGGTGACACGCGGGGGAAACTACGGCTGGAATATAACGGAGGGATTTCATTGCTATGATGATTCTGACGGCAACTGTGATCAGACTGGATTGGAAGATCCTGTTGTTGAATACGGCCGGGATCAGGGATGCTCGGTCACAGGTGGATACGTATATCGAAACGATAGACTACCGGAGTTGTCAGGGGCCTACATATACGGTGATTTTTGCACTGGAAAAATTTGGGCCTTGAGGCATGATGGCAAAGAGACCACCGAACATATGCAAATAGTAGACTCAGCGTTGACAATATCGTCGTTTGCGCAATCTCCTTCTGGGGAGATATACATACTCTCTTTTGACAAAAACATTTACAGGTTCGTTCGATAATACACTCTGCAATTTTCCTGATAGCAGCTTTCCATTTGTAAAAACCTTCAACAAAAAAGCCGCTGTGTTTATTACAACCCAGTAAAAGAAATAACTGAAACCGAGATCTACAACTCAAGCCCAATAACTTTCCCTAAAGAGGCATTTGACGAAGTGTTAATATAGTGACATATTCTCCTGTTAGTCACGAGAATGAACTTCAGCGACCAACCGAGTATCTAGTTCGTAACATTTTCATCATTTCTATATGAGGTGATCAGGGAATTGACGACGGAGGGAAAAAGAATGGATGATGATTATTCCGATGAATACTTAAGAAAGATACTTACTGAAGTCAAGGCTATTGCGGTTGTAGGTGCTAGTTCGAAACCTCAACGCGACAGCTACAGGGTAATACAATCGTTAATATATCATGGTTATAAAGTCATACCCGTCAACCCCAATGAGGTAGGCAAAAATATTTTAGGTCTAGATGTTTATAGCGACTTGGATTCCATCGATGAACCGGTAGATATGGTGGATGTTTTTCGTTCAAATGATGCTGTGATCGGTGTTACTGGAGAAGCTATAAGAATCGGTGCCAAAGTCTTATGGACTCAACTAGGTATTATCAATAAAACAGCTGCAAATATTGCTGATAGGGCTGGGCTAAAGGTTGTTATGAATCGATGTCCCGCAATAGAACTGTCAAAACCATATTGGGTTAACAATATTATTTAACTTTTGCCGGAGCCATAATGGAAAACAATCTTAATAATATATTGCACAGTGAGCAAACCGATCAGGGCATATTACGCCTCACCATGGACGATCAAAAGAATCGAAATGCTTTATCAGAAGTTATGCTAGAAAATTTATTTGAAAGCCTAACAAGGGCGGCCTCCAACAAATCTATTAGAGTTATCATTATTGCTTCAAATGGTCCCGTATTTAGTGCCGGCCATGACTTGAAGCAAATGACTGCAGCTAGAAATCAAACCGATCTTGGAGAGCCATATTTCAAAAATTTATTTGATACATGCTCATCATTAATGAAATTAATTGTTAATTGCCCTAAACCAATCATCGCCGAAGTAGGAGGAACCGCAACAGCAGCAGGTTGTCAATTGGTCGCCAGTTGTGACCTTGCTACAGCTTCAGAGTCAGCAAAGTTTGCCACGCCAGGCGTAAATATAGGCTTATTTTGCTCAACGCCGATGGTCGCATTATCGCGGAATGTTCATAAAAAAAGTGCTATGGAAATGCTTTTAACAGGAGACATGATTACCGCAGAAAAAGCAAAAGAGATCGGCTTAATAAATGATTATTTCAAACTTGAAAATTTAACTAGTGAAACTATGATTTTGGCTAACAAGATTGCTAGCAAGTCATCCATGACGGTAGCTATAGGTAAAGCCGCTTTTTATACTCAGTCTGAATTAGATTTATCGGCAGCCTACGAATATACATCTAAGGTAATGCTAAATAATATCCAGAAAGAAGATGCTAAAGAGGGTATCGATGCATTTATTGAAAAACGAACTCCTGAATGGAGTGACAGGTAAAAATTATCTTTCGGAGAATTATCCAAAGCGAGACCCATACGTGAGCAAATGGCTTACAATGCTACTGTGGTGATGGGGGATAGATCGGATAGCTATTTTGCCATCCTCACCACCGGATGAGGTTTCCTGCTTGATGGAATAAGGAATAAAGGAAAGAGAAAGTTCATGACAGAATTGAAATTCGGTGCATTCCTCGCCCCTCATCACCCGATCGGAGAAAATCCGACACTTCAACTACAAAGCGATTTAGAGCTGACAACTCATCTAGACAAGCTAGGGTACGATGAGTTTTGGTGCGGCGAACATCACTCCAGCGGTTGGGAGATGATTGCCTCGCCGGAAGTGTTTCTTGCAGCAGCAGCTGAACGCACTCAACGCATAAAACTGGGCACCGGCGTGATTTCCCTTCCATATCACCACCCATTCATGGTGGCTCAAAGATTGGTTCAGTTGGATCATCAATCAAGAGGACGCCTCATATTTGGATCCGGGCCTGGTGCCTTACCCTCTGACGCCCACACCCTGGGTATCGATCCCATGCTCCTTAGAGATCGTCAGGATGAAGCAATGGGAATAATTCGTCGCCTCTTTCAAGAGGAAGAACGTTTTAGCTATGAATCCGATTGGTTCAAACTACAGGACGCGAAATTGCAGCTAAAGCCACTTCAAAAAAATATGGAATTCGTTGTCGCTTCTCTCCGGAGTCCATCGGGTATGACTTTAGCTGGCAAATATGAAGCTGGTGTCCTCTCAATAGGTGCTATGGGCGAAGAAGGCGTACAAGCGCTACCATTGCAATGGAGCTTTGCTGAAGAATCTGCCATCAAACATGGAAATACTGTAGATCGAAAAAACTGGCGTATCGTAATGAATTGGCACATCGCTGAGACCCGCCAGAAAGCACGTGAACAGGCAAGAGATGGTCTTATGCGGCACAATAATGAATACACTGTCAGGACCCTTGCAGGCGGAGACGGCCCTATATATAAGACTGCTGATGAGGCCGTGGACGGCGTAGCATTTTCAGATCAAAGCCCGACAGTGATCGGTACCCCGGATGATCTAGTAGATAGAATTCATGACCTTGTGAAAGTTTCTGGGGGCTTCGGGTGTGTCATTGGTTTTGTTCACGACTGGGCAAGCAGAGAGAATACACGGAACAGTTGGGATATGGTAGCTCGTTACGTTATACCAGAAGTTAATACGTTACTCAGTGGATATAAAGAATCTCACGAGTTCGTTACTCAAAACCGAGACTACTGGAATCGAGCAAAAGATGCCATTATGAGCAAGATACAAGAAAATGAACGGGCCGCCGATGTTATGGAACGAGAAGGATTACAAGGGGAAAAATCCAAGAGCTGATAGAATCCCAACTCCTGACCACCCGTTACCAAAGCCCGATTGCACCCTATCCGCCCTAGTATTACTAGCTCTAAGAGTTCTTAGTTGTTATCCTTCAGCCGGTAATACAACACAGCATATTAGAGAGAGAATTTATCATGTACGAACAGAACAAAGTTCAGTGGGTATACTCTTCTGAGGGTAATGATGAACTCGCAGATCGATACGACCAATGGGCAGACACTTACGATGTTGATCTGGAGAAAGATTTCTATTGGAATGGTCATATCCGTAGCGTCGAGGTTTTCGTTGAATTTGTATCTCCCGCGTCGAAGATAATAGATGTCGGTTGTGGCACAGGGCTTGTCGGTAAACAGTTGGTCGGTAAGGGATTCAATCATCTCCATGGGTTCGATATGTCTCAGGGCATGCTGACCCAGGCACGCAACCGTGGTATCTATGAGGATCTTAAAATTGGTGTTCTCGGTGAACCCCTGGATTATCCGACGAATTCATTTGAATCCGCTATAGCAGCAGGAGTGTTTAGCGTTGGACATGCCCCGGCGAGTGGTTGGGATGAACTAGCCCGTATCGTTAGGCCAGGTGGTTATTTGATCCTCACACTCCGGCCAGACATATTTGAGTCGTCAGGATTCAGTGCTAAAGAGAAGGCATTAGTAAGCTCCAAGAAATGGGAACTAGTGGATGTCACTGCACCAGAGCCCCTCCTAGCCAAAGGGGAACCAGATATTCTCCACACAATACGTGTTTACCGCATGTTAAAGTGATAAAAAGGCTGAGGGACGTATAAAATAACTCTGCAAATATCACTTGAGAATACAGGAGTATAAAACTAAATCTAGGGAGAATCCAATGGGACTACTTGAAGGTAAAAAAGTTCTAATTACTGGAGCGAGAAAAGGAATAGGGCGCGGCATAGCAATAACCTTAGCAAATGAAGGTGCCGATGTCGGCATAAATGATATTTTAGATGATGAGTTCACTAAAAAACTACTGGGAGTAATTTCCGGTAAAGGGGTGGATGCCAGCTTTCACCAAGGTGATATGAGTAGCATTGAAGGGATATCCTCCGTTTTTGATTCTTTCATGGAAAAGCATAATCAACTTGATATTTTAGTAAACAATGCTATATTCCCTGATCAACGGAGACCCTTTTTCGAAACGGATGAAACCTACTGGGACAGAATGATGGATCTATCCTTGAAAGGATATTTTTTTGCATCACAAAGGGCTGCAAAAGAAATGATTTCAGGTGGTAGAGGCGGGAGAATAATCTGCTTGTCAAGCGTTCACTCTTATGTCGCTATGCCAAATTGGACTGTGTATGGTACAGCTAAGATGGCATTAAGGAGGATGGTCAAAGGTATAGCCGCAGATCTAGCCGGTAAAAATATTACTGCAAACTGTATTGCACCTGGTGCCATCTCAAACAGATTGCCCGACATAGAAGATGATTCAATAGATGGCGCCCCTCACGACCCGGAGAATCTCAAGGAATTTGTACCATCAGGTAAGGGTGGACTACCGAGCGATATAGCAAACGCGGTGTTATATTTATCGTCCGATCTAGGTCAATACGTTAATGGAGAGACCCTGTTGGTAGATGGCGGAATGATAGCTTCACAAAAAATCCACAATGAAAATATGCTCAATACTAATAAATGATATTCAACATTCAACGCTAGGCTTTATTCTGCTTATTGGTGATTACACTAATAGAAGGGTTCAGCCCTATTTACCTGGCTCCGGCAGATTTATCACTATGTTATCCGGCCCCCTCGACAAAACGACTTTGCAAGGTTCGTCGAATGGGTTCCCTTCTATATGAGGTGTATGCGCCGGTACAAATATGAAATCGCCAGGCCCAGCTTCTATGGACTCCTTAAAATCTTCTCCGAACCATACCTTTTGTCGACCTTCAAGGACATAGGCCGCAGTTTCGGCCGGCCCGTGGGTATGGGGTGGACCCATTTCATTGGGGTGTGAAATCGCGAATCCCATCCAAATTTTGGAGGCTCCGACTATATTCTCATCAACACCTGGTAGCCGCGTCATCCCAGGTGTCTGAGCTGTTTCAGTGGCGGGCCGTGTACTGTGAATGACCGTGGGAACTTGTACTTTCTGCTTATTAACGGACTTACTCATATTATTCTCCTAACTCTATTTTCTCCAAATAGCACCTTTAGCCTAAAAGTTGCCGCAAAGGGGCTATGATCTTAAAACCTCGTCTATCTATCAATACAAATAACTGGTTGAGTTTAACACACGAGAGTAGTGCAGTATCAGCTAATTCGACAAACGACAGTAAACCTACAGTATGGCATCATCTCATCCTGTACTGCTCATTTGGAATACCTCCATCCGGCAGGCCAAGAGGGAGGCGCACATCAAGTAGGTAAGGTCGATGCTCATCTTGCACTATTTTCAATGCTCTACGCATAACCTCATTCAACGTCCCCTCATTTTCGACACGCTCACCTTCAAGCCCAAATGCCTCGGCAATTTTAACCGGATCAATACCATCCAGGACTACACCCTCATACCTGCCGGTATCTGCCATTCGACTTCCACTCTTCCCAAAAGAACCAGCTACGATTCCATAAGCACTATTATTTGGGATCACATAAAGTAACGGTATGTTGTGGTGGACCGACGTCCATAGACCAGAATCTGCATAGTAGAGAGAACCATCTCCCACAAGACCAATAACCGGCACATCTTGGGCAGCTAGCTTAGCCCCTATAGCAGCACCTACTCCCCATCCCTCAGAACCCCCAGGAGCCTTAAGAAAAGTGTTATTTTGATCAGACAACCCAGGTTTAACCGCGTCGTAAGGGGCAGCACATTGCTCATCAGTAATATAGCCGCCACCGAGTTCCTCCAGGGAATCACTAACTGCATCCACCAGTGCCAATGGCCTTACTTTCCCATTCTCGGGGTCTCCCATAAGTAAACTTCTTCTGTTTTGGCGTCTTCTTGTCGCCACATTTACTGTATCCAACCTCCTCTGATCATATCTGCTGGACTTGTATCTCGATTTAACCATCGCCAACATGCGCAACAATGATTTTCTTTCATTAGCAATGATTCCACCGTCTAAACCTGGATAATTCTTCAGGTATGAGATATCAGAACCAATTGCGAAAATCTTTTTAACACCTTTGAGTTTTTCTATATCTCTCCTGTCACCAGATCCCTGATGCCTTACCCCAATGGAAACAATCAAATCCGGATCTAATTCCTCGGTAGGGGATCGCTCATAACCTATACTCCTATTCAACGTACCCAGATGCTGGGGATGTTTCAGTGTGATAGCTCTTTGATCAGTTTCAAGGCAAGTAATCGCAACACCGAAATAACTCGCCAGCTCAGAGGCCAGGTCTGTAGCATCGCTTTTCCATACCCCATCTCCGACATATAAAATCGGATTATCGGCTTCATCAAGAGCCGAAACTATACCCTCCAGATCAGAGTCGGATGGTTCCCCTGATCCAAACGTTTTTAACTCCCCTTGTATTAGATCGGCCGAGACTTGTTGGTTACCCAACATCTTGTCATAAACGGCAATATGTACAGGCCCATAAGGTGGTGTGGTGGCCACTCTAAATGCCCTGTCTACAGCCAGCGGCAGCCCTTCAGGTTCTACAACCGTCCAACTTGCCTTGACCATCGGGGCAGCTATTGAGGTCGGACCAAAACTAGCATCCAAATCAAGGTTGATTCGATCCGTAAAACTTCCAGTATCGGCAGCAAAAGTAATAACTACCACGGGCAACCCGCCGTACCAAATGTTGTACAACTGACCCATACATTGAGCCAAACCTGCTCCCAAGTGAACCACCATCACAGATGGTCTTCCATGAACCTGTGTATAGGCACCGGCCATAGACGCAACCGTACCCTCATGAAGAGCCAATACTCCGTGTATACTAGGATTATTGTTAAGAGCGTCGAAGAACAATGCCTCCCTGGATCCCGTGTTATAAAAGACATGCTTTATCCCTAACTCAACCAATTGCTCTATGAGGATCTCGGAAGGCGTCCCTGTTATAGGTCTCGTAATCATGTGTTTCTACCCCATTTGCATACTGCTATGAAAGACTCGAGAATAGTTATTCGGTGACAAACAAGAATTAATCGTCGCTCAATGTATTTTCTTCGGATTTGTCAATTCCGGAGAGCGAACACTGACGCCACTCATCTGCTCAAAAAATTCCATAATGACCCAGTGTTCCTTATCCTCCCAACCGTTGGCTAAACCGGTGAGAAACGGTTGGAGAGCTGCGGAGCCCACTACTAATGGAACGGATAGGTTTTGGGCCATTGCATTGGCCAAACTAACATCTTTTGCAATGGTATGTAAACCTTGATTCGCAGTCTGACCCTCTGGCGGTTCAGAAGTGCGGGTAGGAATGGTATCGACCAATCCTTCAAAGATTTTACTTCTACCGCTACTTGCACTGATCACCTCTTTTAATGACTGCACGCTTAGGCCCGCCTTCACACCCAGCACAAGAGCTTCCATAGTAGCAACTATATTGATGCCGCATAGGAGGTTGTTTATCAGCTTAATCGCTGCTCCTGTTCCACTTTCACCTACGTGAAATATTTTATCCCCGAACGCTTCGAACACTGGCATCGCCCTGGCCACGGCTTTTCCGTCACCACCCACCATAATTGCCAATGTCCCGTCCCGGCGTTGATCAAGGCCACCACTCACTGGAGCATCCAATACGGTCACACCTTTCTCCAATGCCTGCCTGGATATCCCATGAACAATCTCAGGGCTAATGGTGCTCAACTCGATATAAATATCACCACTTTTGGCACCCGCTAAGACTCCGTCTGAGCCCAATGCGACCTTCTCACTAACTGAGTTGGACGGAAGACTGGCCAATACGATGTCCGCACCTTCAGCGACCTCGCGAGGACTACCTGCAGTTCGGGCTCCACATTGCATCAACTCTTTCAACGGTTGCTCACGTAGGTCAGTGACCGTAAGATCAAACCCCGCCTTGGCAATATTTATGGCCATTGGCTTACCTATACCACCAAGGCCTATAAATCCTATTTTCATGACTCCCTCCGTACCACTTTTTTCCTGACCGTCCTATATAATCACAACATCATGCCATGCATTTACAACGACTAACAAAGTAGCAGCCGCTCAAGTCAACTGAGCCCACTTATCACCCACCATGTCGAATCTATGATGTACCTCTCTCACAAACTCTTGAGAGACAGGCAGTTTAGTCTCCACTTGTTCAACGTTCCTGTGCATGTGAGCCGGGTTTCGGGTACCCACAATGGCCGTATCAACCTCCGAATGTCCTAACACAAATCCCATAGCCGCCAGCATTGGATCGTCGGGCCCTCCCAGGATCGGACCTGTTGAATCTAAAATTTTTGCCCTTGAGAAGTACTCGTCAGCATATCCATATGGGCTACGATCTAAACCCCAAACACCATTAGCCACGGGTCGTTTGATAATAATTCCCATTCCTCTAGATTTGGCAGGCTCGAATAGTTTTATACGTGCCCGTTGGTCCACAAAATTAAAGCTGGTCTGCAGTGTGTCAAAAAGACCACTTTCCACAGCCCACAACGCCGCATCGTTATCCCCACTAAAACCGACGAATCTGGTCTTGCCAGATCGTTTGGCATTCAAAAGCGCCTCGACGGCTTCTCCACACTCCAGGGTTGCCCTGTCGCAAGAATGCAGCTGCACGATGTCCAGATAATCGGTTTTCATTCTCAAGAGACTCCGCTCTATACTATCCTCAATGGTCTGAGTAGACCATAGTTTGCCCGATGCACCGCCAGTAACGTGCCCACACTTGGTCGCCAAAATGTATTCGTCACGCCGATGGGAGACAGTGCGACCAACAAGTTCCTCACTCACGCCGTAACAAGCTGCAGTATCAAGGAAGTTGATCCCATCGTCGAGAGCGGCATTGAGGACCTGCCCCGCTTCCTCGACGTCAGCCATCGACAGCTCTTCGCCGATTCTTGCCAATCCTCCGCCAAGACGGCTAACTTTAAGGCCAGTTTTACCAAGTGGTGTCATTTCCATATTCAGGTGCTCCTCACTGTGTTCATGCTGTTTCTGCGATCATATTACAACATGATCTAGCAAGTGTGAGAGTGTTAATTAACTGCTTGTTAATAAGAACACAGCCTGACTAGAGATAAGTGCCATTACTAGATATTGAACTGAGGAGCAGAGTAGTCACTAAGCTTATCGTACACCTGGATTCGCCACCGTTGAGAATCCACAGCCAACAGACGAGAATTTTTAGAATCAAAGGCAACACTTGTAGGTAGGGCAAACCATTTCTCTGGCTCCAATGTCGCTACCCTCCGTCGTGCCTTGTGGACATCCGGATTACCACGAACATATTGTTGTTGCCATTTCGACAACTCGAATGCAGCACCTCCCAACCCAGCTATGTGAGTTCCTCCCAAATCGTAGATTTGTATACGGTTATTTACCCAATCTGCTACATATATATCCCCCTCAGGGTCAATAGCTACGCCAGATGGATGATCAAGCCGTTCAGAGTCGGTGCCACTATTACCCAGTTCGAGAACAAAATTTCCTGATTCGTCAAATTTTTGTATCCGGTTGTTTAGGTGGTCAGCAACAAATATAGCTCCATCGGCCCCTGTTGTTATACCCCAAGGCGAATGTAGTTGCCCTGGAAGTGCTCCGTGCGAACCAAAAGCTGATATGAATTCACCGGTGGACGTTATCTGTTGGACGCGGTGGTTGAGGGTATCAGCTATCAAGAGATTCCCTTCATTGTCCAGAGAGATTCCAGAAGGCCTGTCAAACTGTCCCTCATTTTCCCCGGACTCCCCAATTCGACGGATATACTGTCCGTCGGTGTTGAAAACTAGGATGCAATCTCGTAGCTCATCGGTAACAAAAACCTCTCTATCTCGAACAACGGCACAAGCTGGCCAGGATTGGTCAAAAACTCCTTCAGCAACGTTAGCGAAAGATAGAATTACTTCTTCGTCATCAAATTCTTTACCGATGGTTAACTTAACTATGCCAGAACTATATGCATCCCGTAAAACAGCATACACATCATCATTCTCCCCCAACGCAACGTCCACGATTCCTCGAAAAACTCGGCCTCCGATAACCCTGGAATAGTCAAGAGTACGCCCTCTATTTGAGGTAGTAAGCATAGTCTCTCCACAGCTTGTACTTATCTGGATTTACTATATTAGACAAATTGGGGTTTCTCAAAGTGACCACCTACTACAGGTATCGGGTCCAACTTCATCCAGTCCTCAATTAAGGTAGTATAAACACCGCGAAAATCAATGTTGGGCACTAAATCACCTTGGTCTAAATCAGGTTCTTTCATTGAGGGGTATTGACCATATTCTCCACCCCGAACATTCTTCCCGATAACAAGACATACACCCCCGGCCCCATGATCTGTTCCTGCTCCATTGTCATAAACCCTTCGGCCGAATTCTGAGAACAGGAACATAGTAACGTTGTCGGCCGAGTCATGTTCTTCCAGGTCGTCGAAGAAATCCTGTATTGCAATAGATGCGGAGGCCCACAAACTTTGGTGGGTTACAAGTTGATCGGCGTGTGTATCGAAACTTCCCAAGTCACAGTAAAAAACCCGGGTTCCAAGGTTGGCTGTATGTATTTGTGAAATGGATCGCAAATTGCGCGAGATGGCGTTGTCGGAGTACTCAACTGTGGATGAGTACCGTTCAGGAGCCACATTAAGAATGTCTGCCCCCTTTATTGCATCTAGTCCGGTTTGCCCCAAGAAATCCATTACAGGTCCAGAACCGATCATAGGAGAATACATTCGTTTGTAACGTTCTAGGACACGGTCACGTTTTTCCTCCGGTGTTACGTCCGTAAGTAACCCATAGCTATCTAAGTTCTCTACGGTCGCGACAGGCACACCAGGGGCGACAAGAGCTCTGAAAAGAGATGGGCCCATGCTTACTGCAGTTACAACGTTCTCCTTATTGGGGTCGATTTGTCTCACTGTTCTTCCAAGCCAACCTTCGGTTCCCAGAGTCTCAGGTTCGCATGTGTGCCATATATCCATAGATCGGAAGTGAGACCGTGGAGAATTCCTATATCCTACTCCGTGAATTATCGCGACATTCCCAGACTCGTACATCTCCGCCAATGGCTTCATCGATGGATGAAATCCGATATCGTCATTCAACCTGATCACTTCCTCTTCGTTGATGCATACCGTCGGTCGGTAGTCTTGATATAACGAGTTTGAATAAGGAACAACAGTGTTCATATAGTCGTTACCCCCAGTTAGTTGCAAAACTACAATAACCGGCTCTTTGCTCCTATTTGGCATTAGATCTTCCTTGCGAAGTGTTGTTTAGTTGAATTTGAATGAGTCTTGTCCAATAGATTTTACAGGTGTTCATTAACTAAATTGGTACTCTCGAGTAGCCACGATTAGCTGCATAAGCTCAGTCAAACGTTCTATGCCGGTTTCAGACCAGTCGAAGGCACCCAGCCTGCTAGCATGATCTACAAGTTCACTTCTAGTGGTGTCAGACACAAGCATAGGTCCCATGACGTCCAAACATGCATCGACAATATCGGACGGTTCATTACCTGTCATCATCACACGATCAATAATGTTTCTAACGCCAGGACGCGACTGGTCCGATATCAGCTCCGAAACGAAGTTAGTGCGCTTCATTAGGG
Organism: uncultured Dehalococcoidia bacterium; assembly: GCA_964602845.1. GTDB lineage: Bacteria > Chloroflexota > Dehalococcoidia > Lucifugimonadales > UBA826 > CAZRSW01. The sequence continues at coordinate 31,749 of CAZRSW010000019.1, forward strand.
TACCGCTATTAATCCACTCTATGCCGTTGTGCCAACCTTCAACGCTCGGAGGATTAAGTAGATCTTGTCCCATGTAGGCTATTTGTCCAGTCCAATCCATAATCTCTGGAGCAGGACGCTCGGTTCCACCTACCAACCGCAGAGTGCCAACAACAACTTCTGTCGGATTCTTTACTTTGCTGAATCGTTGTTGTTTAAAAAATTCACTGTTGAAAATATTTCTTAGGACCGTTCCTATGTGATAATCACTTTCCATAAGGGCCTCCGCAATTGCCTTTATTGCCGTAGGATCTCGAGGCTGAGTTACTGACCAGGCAGGGACTTGGGGTTCGTCAGCGACAAAAAAACTGTAGAGATGTCGGGCGATAAATAAGGCCGTAGCAGGTTTAGACAGAATGATATCAATGATTTCTTCACCATCGAAATTGCCTCTGTGTCCAAGAAAATCCTTCTCACTAAAATCGTGGTCCTCCGGGAGGAATTTGAAATCCCAATCCCAGCGTCCCATATGGAATCGTGGAAGCTTGTGCTCGAGTGTCCAACCGGTGAATGCTCTTGAGCATTCGCGTACGTCTCTTTCAGTGTAATTGCCAACTCCCATAGTGAAGAGTTCTAAGAGCTCTCTACCCCAATTTTCATTAATAGAATCAGGGCGATTCTCATGGTTGTCCAGCCAGTAGATCATTGCGGGACTTTTCGCAACCTCCATAAGTATTTCCTTGTAGGTCCCAAGCCCCTTTTCGCGAAACATGTCTATCATGTCTTGAATTTCATCATAGTGATCTACCTTCGCAACACCTGTTGCAAAAATGTTGTGGTAAAAGAGGCAGAGTTTTTCTTGTAATGGCGCCTGCGTGTTGATCATAGTCCATACCCAGGGTGCCTGTCCTAATCCTCCCATTGTGCCGGGTTTCCACCACATCGGGTAGTAGCGTAGAAACTGGTAGATGTCGACGGGTTCTTTGGAGGAAGGGCTCAGTAGTTCTTCTATTGTTTCCTCATACCCTTGTGCGGATAAGGCTTCCAGTTCATCCCGAGCCGCTCCAAAACCCGCTCTGCGCATCAAATGAGCCATCAAATCTATGTCTGGAGAAGCTTTCGTAAGAACCACTTTTGGTTGCCTTTTTATTGACTACTAACTGAAATCACTGTCTCTTTTATAAGTCGCCTAAGCAGTATTTTAGCGTTTTCTAAAATCTAGTGTGCAAATTGGTGAACAAAAGTCCTGAAGATCACTCCGGGAAGTTTTTACCATGCTTGGAAGATATATTGATGGACCTTCAGGGAAAATGAATACTATCCTGGAAAACTAGTATTTCAAGAAAAGGAACACGTATCGGGTTAACCTAACATTGATCGAATCGTAGAGGTATCCTGTTCCGAATACTGGAGTGTGTTAGATTGACCTGCGAGAAAGCGGCCACTAGGCTCGACTTACCAGTGTTTCCTATCCTAGGATATACATAAGGAGAAAATCAATGGAACTTCAAGGCAAAATCGCGGTCGTTACCGGTGCCGGCCGGGGTATAGGCCGTGCCATAAGTTTGGGGTTTGCTAAGGCTGGGGCTCACATCGCGGTATCGGACATAGACCCATCGACGCTGGAGGAGACCGCCGCCGCAGTAAAGGCCCTTGGTCGTGAAACTTTGGCGGTACCCGCCGATATGGGCAACACTCAGGATATTGACCGGATGATCAGCCAGGCGAAAGATACCTTCGGGCGCATCGATATCATGGTGAACAACGCCGGCGTTACCCGGACGGCATATATTATGGACGTATCAGAGGAAGACTGGGACCGGATACACCGAGTCAATGCCAAGGGCGTTTTCTTTGGAATGCAACGGGCCGCCCGGGACATGATAGAGCAGGGTAGTGGAGGGCGTATCATCAACATTGCATCCATCGCTGGTAAAGGCTACACCGGTGCCTCCAATGCGGCCTACTCTGCAAGCAAAGGCGCAGTACTAGCCATGACTCAGCTCGCCGCCCATCAGTTGGGCCAACACGATATCAACGTTAATGCTATATGCCCCGGCATAACCCGTACTGAAATTCTGGTAGATGTCATAGAGCATAACGCCCGAATCTCGGGACAGAGTATACAAGAACTGGAGGAAGCCCTGTACGGAGGCATTCCCATAGGTCGGCCCAATGACCCCGAGGACATTGTGGCGATGGCCCTGTTCCTAGCCAGTCCCGGAGCCCGCAATATCACTGGTCAGGCCTACAACGTCGACGGCGGAATAGTGATGCATTAGGTGGTTTTAGATAACCTGATTGTTTTAAGCATTATTTTTGGCGTGCTGAGTGCTATTAGCATAGGAATTGCAGACCTTATAACAATAGGACTGGCACGAACTATTGGCCTGGTAAGTACTGGATTATGGGAAAAATTACTGGCCGTTTTGATTGTCACACCTTATTTTTTGTTCACGAGCTCAGGATCTAAGATCATATTTGAGCATTGGGATCTGTTGGTTCTTCTGGGATTGATAAATATTCTAACCTACCTGGTTTTGATTCGATCTTTGCAAATCGGCCCGGTATCAGTCATCGCTCCGCTTACGACACTATTCTCTATTGTTTCCCTGGGACTAGCTTATCTATTTTTAGATGAACGACTTACTTATTCTCAGGTAATCGTGATAGGTGTTGCATTAATTGGTGCCGTAGTTACAGTTTTCAAACCAGGAAAATTCAACCTGGTTTCTTCTAATTTGACTACTGGGGTACTGCTTGGTCTTCTTGGGACATTGGTTATTGGTACTCAATTTTTTTTGCAGGGAACAATATCAAAACAAGTAGGCTGGTTTCTTGGGGTTTACTTTCCATTAATATTTTCTATATTCGGATTCATTCCGATATCATTTTACAAAAGGGAAATACCCTGGCAAAAGTTAAACTTCAGAATTTTTGGTTTATTACTCTTAACGTCTTCCATGAAAATCGGTGGTTTTTTTCTGTTTGCCAGGGGCGCTGAATTGGGATCAATAGGTATGGTATCTGTTGGCACCACAGCGTATCCGGTTATACCGATTCTTGCGGGTGTACTGTTGTACAAAGAAAGACTTGTATATACTCAAGTTATAGGAATAAGTTTGCTTCTGGGTTCTCTGGCAATTTTGGCATCA
>CAZRSW010000020.1:0-31149 GCA_964602845.1 uncultured Dehalococcoidia bacterium
CTTACCGAGAAGCGGATTTTAAGTCCGCCGCGTCTACCATTCCGCCACCTGGGCATTAAACACAATGGGGACAGTGTAACACTGCCCCCATGCAAGTCTACTTCGTCATTTTAATGCTTTATTAACCTATAAATAAAGGTCCAAATACCAACGCGACGATAGACATTAATTTCAACAGTATATTCAAGGCTGGGCCCGAAGTATCTTTAAATGGGTCTCCGACCGTATCACCCACCACTGCAGCAGAATGCTGATCCGAACCTTTGCCTCCAAGGTGGCCGGCTTCAATATATTTCTTCGCGTTATCCCACGCGCCTCCGGCATTCGCCATCATTATTGCGAAAAGGAACCCCGTGGCGATAGATCCAATCAGCAAGCCGCCCAGAGCCTCCGGGCCGAGGATAATACCGATAACAATAGGCACAACCACGGCTATAAGTCCTGGTAAAACCATTTCTTTCATTGCCCCGGCAGTCGATATATCTACAGCCCTTGCATAATCAGCATCAGCTGTACCCTCGAGCAATCCCTTTATCTCCCTAAATTGCCTACGGACTTCCTGCACCATGGCGTACGCAGCTCTGCCTACAGCCTGCATAGTGAGTGCTGCAAATAGGAACGGCATTATTGCACCCAGAATCAATCCCATCATGACTTTAACGTCCATAATGTTGAAAACCGATATCCCAACAACCTGGGCGTAAGCAGCCATTAATGCCAGGGCAGTGAGTACAGCTGAACCAATTGCAAATCCTTTTCCGGTAGCTGCAGTTGTATTCCCAAGAGAATCCAGAGCATCCGTTCTTTCCCTTACCTCTGGGTCCAGTCCGGCCTGCTCTGCAATTCCACCAGCGTTATCAGCAACTGGACCATAAGCGTCAGTAGCCAGAGTTATACCCAGCGTTGAAAGCATACCCACCGCAGCAAGAGAAACCCCGTAAAGTTCGGCGAAGTAATAAGAAAGTCCCATCGCAACGATAACAACCAACCCCGGAATGACAGTGCTGACCATACCCAGACCAAGGCCGCCTATCATTATGGTAGCAGGCCCAGTCTCTGATTGTTCAGCTAACTTCTTCGTTGGACTGTATTCATATGAGGTGTAATATTCTGAAGCGGTGCCTATCAATTGGCCAGCAACCAATCCTATCAAGACAACCCAAAACAACTTGAAATCTAGGTCCAAGAATAAGATAAGAGCCGCTGTCCCAATTAACACCAGGGCCCCAGCTGAAAAAATACCCGTTCTTAAGGACCAAAGAAGTCGACCCATATCAGCGCCTTCCCCGGTACGTACCAGGAATGTACCAATAATGGACGAAAATATCCCAATTGATGCAACAAGCAAGGGGAACAAAACCAGGTCTAGCTCACCAGTACTGCCACCTAATGCCGAAGCACCGACTGCAGCGAGGGCAACCGTGGCGATTATAGAACCAACGTATGATTCAAAGAGATCGGCACCCATGCCTGCCACATCACCCACGTTATCGCCAACGTTGTCTGCAACCGTAGCGGGATTGCGGGGATCATCTTCGGGTATACCCTGTTCGACTTTACCAACGAGGTCCGCACCTACGTCAGCAGCCTTCGTATAAATCCCCCCTCCGACTCTTGCAAAAAGTGCTATCGAAGATGCGCCAAATCCAAATCCAGCAACAATGGTTGCGTCGTTATTGAAAACGACAAACATCAACGTTACGCCTAAAAGTGCAAGCCCAACTACAGAAAGACCCATTACCGCACCACTATGAAATGCGACCCTCAAAGCGGGATTCAATCCCTCCATGGCCTGGACTGTAGTTCGAGTATTAGCCCTTACAGCTATACTCATTCCTATAAAGCCGGCCAACCCTGAGCCAATTGCACCAACAAGATATGCAATGGCGGTGCCAGGTATAGCCTCTGTTGTATTTCCAACCCTTCCTGTGACATCAAAATCAATAAAAACGGCCAATATTATTGCCATTATAATTACGAATATACCAAGGAGCCGATATTCCCTCGATAGAAATGCCATTGCCCCTTCTTGAATTGCCTTCCCAATGAACTGGATTTGCTCATTCCCACCATCTTTTTTCAAGACACTGGACGTGAGATAAGCTGCAAAGACCAAAGAAACCAATGAGGCGACAAGAGCAATGATTTGAATTTCTTCCATCGTTCCCTCCTAAATAACATTAAAGTTCTTGTGCGATCCTTTCACGGTTAGCACAAGGTCGTATTTTCTATCCTAAAAGGATAATCGGTCAATACCCATATCACCATTGATAAAGGAAATATGAGCAATAGCTGCTATTTCTGGCTATCCCACAGGTTAACAAGGTGCCGGGCCTCATGTTCCGGATCATCAGCCATAGTAATTGCACTTACAATACAGGCAGCGTCAGCGCCAGCTCCAATCACCTCGGAAAGATTGTCCTTAGTAATTCCACCGATAGCCACCACCGGCAGGGTAGTTTGCAATTTGACCTCTATCAACGCAGAAGGTCCAAGCGGCCGCCTAGAAGATTTACCCATTGTTGAGGTCGCGTATATAGCACCAACAGCAAGATAATCGACACCAAGAGATTCCGACTCCTTGGCTTCGCTCAAACCACCATTTGATCGGCCAATAGCCTGATGTGAATGTAACACCTTCCGAGCACCATTCACAGGAAGATCCGATTGTCCTAGGTGCAGAAAATCAGCTTCCGTGAGCCTGGCTACATCTGCCGCATCATTAACCACGAACGCCGCACCATACTGGTTACATAGGCCTTTGATTCGATAGCAATTATCCAGGATCACATCCCTGTCATTTCCCTTGTCTCGATATTGGACAACACCAACACCACCCTCAAGGGATAACCTGGTCATGTCATAGACATCTAGGCCATTTGTAGCATCAGGGTCAACGATTATGTATATACCCCTGACTTTTTCTCTGATCCTTGTCCTGAGATGATCTGCAAAATAGTCGCTCAACATCGCAAATAAATTGCTGGTGTTACCTGAGACCTCAGATTCTTGAGATTGCAGGATAGATAGAGCAGCGTTGCAATATCCTAGTGCTTCATGCAAATCATCGACAGTGTCAGGAACTTGATCGCTCTCTGGCAGGTCACTCAATTCAGTAAGGCTCTCCAACTCTTGATGCAGACTTGTTTGACTTGCAGGGATAAATTTTATTAATTCTCTCGCTATGGAAGTTAGTGGCAATGTCATGGGTTCAAATATATCCTCTCAGGAATCTAAGCCATCGGGCATATTACCCTTTCTTGCATTATCGATCGACTTCCTCACGCTATCCGGCATATCCACTCCATGTTTTGAGAAAGACTCCTCCACATTCTTTCCAATATTGGAGGAATCAGAGTAATACCGATCATATTCATCCTGGTTAGATCCGTTGTCAAACTTAAACGACACTTTTGACCATTTTCTGTCAACGTCTCCAGACTGGCAAGAAGGACACTCCGGTCTCGTTGAAGACGTAAAGGATCGGAACAGTTGTTCAAAATCCTTTGAGCACTCCCTACACTTGTATTCATAAATTGGCATGATTCCGTCCATGATAATCCATACTGGCGACCGGCTCGAAAGTAGTACGATGGGCATCACACGGCCCTGAAGATCTCAATGCCATTAAATGATCTTTAGTTCCATAACCCTTGTTTTTATCAAAATGATAGGAAGGGAATTTCTGGCCCAGGTTTACCATATATTCATCCCTTGTTACCTTCGCCACTATGGAGGCTGCGGCTATGGTAGTAGAAATATTATCACCCCTAATTATAGCTCTAACTGGTGTTTCGCCACACTTTATCTCAAGAGCATCAACCAATAAATAGTCAGGTGCAACTGGTGATTTCTCAATCGCCCTTTCCATTGCTAGTTTGGTAGCAGCAACTATCCCAATTTCATCGATCTCCACAACACTTGACCATCCAACCTCTGCTACGAGCGCATTTCGAACGATCACTTCTCGGAGATCAAGTCTCTTTTTATGGCTTAGTTTCTTACTATCCCTGATTTCCGTCAGGAGACTATCGTCAACATACGCGGGGAAAATCACCACTCCTGCGGCAACAGGCCCAGCAATACAACCTCTACCAACTTCATCGAGTCCAGCAATACTAGTATATCCCTGGATTATTAGTTGTCTTTCAATTTCCCTTGAAGGCAATAACAGTCTTACCGTCTGTCCTGAGCGGACACTGCAACTATTTCTTCATCTATATTCAATTCGGAGGGGAGTTTCAATCCTTCGATAATGCCACCTCCGATCATCTCTTCAGCCTGGTAGAACACTACCGGTTGGCCTGGGGTGATAGCCCTCTGAGGCTGGTCAAACCGAATATCGGCACAATCATCTGAAACATAAACCGAGGCAGATTCTTCCTTGGCCTTGTACCTGATACGCGCATTTACTCTGATTTCAGTCCCAGGAGCGACAGTTGATGTAAAATTTAACTTATTGGCAGAGAAATTTTGGGACATAAGCTCCTCTTCTCGACCCAGGATAACCTCATTGTTTTGAGAATCAATACGGATGACAAATCGAGGCAACCCATCGCCAGAATTTAGACCCAATTTTCGCCTCTGTCCTACTGTGAAAAATTGAATCCCTGGATGCTCGCCCAAAACATTACCTTCAATATCGACAAACTTTCCGGGCTTTGCTTCAACGCGTTCTTTCACAAATTTCCTGTAATCACCACTAGGTATAAAGCAAATCTCTTGACTATCGGGTTTATCTGCCACAATCAGCTCTGCTTCTCTAGCTATATCCCTTATTTGATCTTTTGTATATTCCCCGACAGGCAATTTTAACCTGGCCAGTTCCTTCTGTGTCAGCGTATAGAGCACATATGATTGATCTTTACTTTCATCGATGCCTTTCAGAAGACGAAATTGATATCCATCATCAGAAACACGAGCATAATGACCAGTAGCAATATAATCAACGTCCAAAAATAATGCCCGTCTCAGGAGAAAGTCGAACTTGATCTTGTCATTACAGGCCAAGCACGGATGAGGTGTACGACCCGAGTCATATTCACTCACAAAATAGTCCACCACATGTTCTTGAAATTCTTTTTCAAAGTTCACAAAATAATGTGGTACGCCTAGTTTCTGGCAGATCCTCCGTGCATCATCAACATCCTCAACAGAACAACACCTGTTATTCCCACCATGTGAATCCCCTTGATTCTCGGTCCAAAGACGCAATGTCATTCCGACAACATCATATCCCTGGTTTTTCAACAATAAAGCTGCTACGGAGGAATCAACTCCACCGCTCATGGCAACTATCACACGTTCTTTCTTGTTACTCAATTTTTTTTCCATAACTAAAGGCTAGCATATTTAAGAAGCATATTTTTAGAAATAATAGATTTTTTTGACCGAGGCAGTTAATATTCACCCAGATGGAAACAACGACCAATATAAAGGAATCGTTCAGAGATGCAACAGATTTGGCCATGGACGCCGCAGAAGAACTGCAGGCCTCCAGCATCATGCTACTCGACATCCGGACGTATCGGACCTTTGCTGATTATTTCATTATACTAACGACTGATTCGACCAGGCAGATGCGGGCAGTATCTCAGAGCATACAAGGCACCTTGAAGTCACAGGGAACTGCGTTATATTCTCGAGAAGGCGACCACAATAGTGGGTGGGCCGTACTAGACTACGGATACCTGGTAATTCACCTGTTTTCTCCTGAAGACCGAGAATATTTTGACCTGGCCGGGGCATGGCCTGAAGGCAAGATAATAAAGTTCATTCAATAATCCACTCATCCATCGTCCTCTGGTAATCAATAATTTCAGAAGATTCAAAATAGATTTCCAGCTCTCTTTCTGCCGATTCTATTGAATCAGAACCGTGAATCAGGTTCATCCCAATGGAAAGGCCCAGATCCCCTCTCACAGTTCCGGGACTTGCCGTCTTTGGATCTGTTTCCCCCATCAAAACCCGTACTACCCCCACGGCATTTTCACCTCTCACAGCCACAGCCACTACTGGAGACGAAGTTATGAACTTCACAAGACCATCAAAAAATGGTTTGCCTATATGCTCTGCATAATGACGATCCGCCATCTCTCGATTTATTTTCACCAGCTTCATCCCAACTATACTAAGTCCTTTGTTTTCTATCCTGTTGAGTATATTCCCCACAAATCCCCTTTGTACGGCGTCTGGTTTCACTAATACTAAAGTGGTTTCCAATTCTTACACCTCATTATTCTTTACTTTTTTTAGTACTGATACGTTTGGCCGAATTTATTTGCGCACTACTAACGTAGATAGGCAACAAATCAGGCATCTGATCCATTTTCTTATGTAACTTTAATTCAGAATAACCAATCGCTGCCAGAGCAGATGGTCGTCTGGTTGGTGGAGCAGACGACATAACCACAACGTTACTATCAGACGGTAACTGACTCGAGAGAAGATTCGCACTTTCTCCGCAGTAAATATTATCTTCTTTCAGATCCCCAACAAAATCATCCACGTTACTGACATAATAACCCGGCTCAACCAGTTCCTCATTCTCATAGCATCCTACATATACACGCCCCCTGCCTGCTGGGAGTAAAGCAGTGATCTTTGTAGCTAGCTCCGTATACGGGTAAATTTCCACTCGCATAGTGTGGACTCCAACCACTGGTATATCGTTACCTGCGGCAAAAGCTTTCGCCGTGCTCATACCAACCCGTAACGCACTGAATGCACCTGGGCCCCTGGTTACTATAACTGACTCGATTTGGTCCACTGTAATAGCATTCTTATTCAACAGAAAATTCAAATTTGGCAGTAATTCTTTGGAATGGTTACGAATTGATTTCCATGCTATCTCGCATAAAACGTGTCCTTCCTCACTAATTGCGACACTCGCATATCTGGTCGAAGTATCTATACATATTTCCATTAAAACAACCTATACCGTTAGCCCAAACTCTTTTTCCAAATGCCCACTTAGTCCATCTATCAGGTGGGAAGGCAAATCAAATTCAAGCAACCGAGTTTCCTCATTTATAGAACTCAACGATATTTTCAGACTTTGTTCTGGAAACAAGTTACCGCCTTTTTCTGACCATTCAATAACACATATACCATCGCCATACAGGTATTCATCCAGTTGAAGGTTCTCAACCTCCATTGTACTTTCCGTTCGGTACAGATCAACGTGGTAAAGGGGCGGCTCTGACTCATATTCCGTAACCAACACGAAAGTCGGACTCCGGACAGTATCACTACAATCCAACCCCATAAGAATGCCCTGCGTCAAACAGGTCTTTCCCGAACCAAGCTCCCCCCTCAAAAGCACCACATCTCCAGCCCCGAGAAATCTTCCCACCAACTCCCCAACACGAAGAGTCATTTTGTGACTTGTACTCCGCAATACATAGGTCAATTAATCACCAACCTTTAAAACATAACTATTTAAAGAAAGTATCAAGATAAATTTAACGACGTAGTAGAGATCTCTTACAATTATAGGACGAATCTCAGAAATTCCATATACGACGCAAACTTCGGGAAAAAGCCCCTACAAATTATTTCTGTTAGCATCTTACCAATAGCGCTATTGGTCCTATAAAACCTATAATTGCCACCTGCCATATAATAACTTTCATCCAAGTAAAATAATTAGTTTAAACAATGAAGCAAGAACACTTTACAACTGAATTCCTATCATATCTCAGGGTATTACCAGAAGATCACAACCCGTCTAGCTCATATACGGTAATAATCTTGCTACATGGATATGGCAGCCACATGGGTGATCTGGCTGGATTAGCCCCTATGATAAATGCTACTGACTTCGTATATATATGCCCAAATGCACCTCTTGAAATCGATCTAGGCCTGGGACGAATGGGTCATGCCTGGTTTCCACCCAATGGCGATTCTGATGACTTCTCCGGCAATAACATCTCGGATTCGGTAACCCTGCTAGATGCCACCATCTCAGACGCACTGGACAACCTGCCTGTAGGAAAAGATAAAGTGTTACTAGGTGGATTTTCTCAAGGCGGTATGATGACCCTCCATTATGGGTTATTACGACCAGATCGATTCAGCGGAGCAATAGCCTTGAGTTCAAAAATACTTGATAAGACTTACCTATCAACTAATATAAAAACTATGGGCAAACTGCCTATATACATATCCCACGGAACTCTGGACCAGGTTATTCCTGTTTCAGAAGGTAGATCAACAAACGAATTTCTATTAGAGGTGGGTTACGAAGTGGATTACTATGAATATACTATGGGTCATGCAATAAGCTCTGAAAACATAGCTGACCTGCAACAATGGCTGAATCAGTTCAACTGCAAGACAAATAAATGAATAAGATTTAGAACAAGGCGGTAATAACCAGATGACACGTACACGGACTAATAACATCCTTAAAAAATTTAGAACTGGTGAAAAAGCCCTGGGGGTGAATCTGACATTCCCCTCATGGCAAATAGTTGATATCGTGGGACTAACCGGACTGTTTGACTTCATTAATCTAGATGGCGAACATGGCACTTTTTCCCCTGAGGAAATAGATATTGCCTGTAGTATCGCTGACGGTCACAACTTGACCGTCACAGCCAGGGTCGCTGACATCTCTAACTTCGCCATCAATACGTATCTGGACAGAGGTGTGATGGGTATATTAGGCCCTCACATCAATACTGCAGCAGACGCAAAACAGTTGGTAGACGCCTGTCGTTTTGTTCCGGAAGGACAACGGAGTTGGGGCGGTGGTAGGGGTACATACTATAATGACGATGGTCTTCTGGAATCACCAAACTTGAATCGGGAAGAATTTATAAAAAGCTCCAACAAGGAAATGCTTGTAATGGCCCAATTGGAAACAGCCACCGCCTTTGATAATTTAGATTCGATTTTAGCTGTGGAAGGAATCGATGCATTCGCATGGGGTTCAAATGATCTGGCTCAATCTATGGGTCTGCCGGGGCAACCATTAAATCCTAAGGTCAAGGGAGCTGAAAAAACTGTCGAACAAAACATCCACGATGCGGGTAGAGTTATGACATTTGACATGTTTTCGACGGCGCAAGTAAATTCTATTCTCTTAGATGGATTAAGACTATTTGAAGAAAATAACCATTAAGAACAAATTTGAGGTGTTCATATGAAAGCTGCTTTCTTCGACGGTGAAGGATCCATGGAAGTGAGAGATTTCCCTGATCCGGTCCCAGGGATTGGTGATGCAATCATCGATGTAAAATCGACAGGCATATGTGGGTCTGACCTGCTAATGAACGCAGAGAAGACTGCGGCCGACGAAGTACCAGCAGGGCACGAAGTCGCCGGCGAGATCATCGACGTAGGTCCCGGTGTTAGTAAAGATCTAGTGGGTTCTCGAGTGGCAATCGAGACAATCGGACACGGCCGATCCTGTGGCGAATGCTGGTATTGCAGGATGGGACAATACAGGCAATGCCTTGATATGGCTCCTCAAGAGGGTGGGGGATTTGCGGAATACATCAAACGAAGAGCTTCCGGTTGCTATACCGTTTCTGACTCTATGACATGGTCAGAGTCTGCCCTGGTAGAACCTTTGGCGGTTTCCATACATGGCGTGCGTCGGGGAGCCCTTAGCGGAGGTCAAACAGTAGCTATCCTGGGATCAGGAACCATAGGATTAACCGCAGTAGTAGCAGCCAGGCAACTTGGGGCCGGGACAATAATAGTCACCGCACGACACAAGCAACAAGCTGACATGGCATTGGCGCTTGGAGCTGATTACGCTGTATCGTCAGAAGGTGATGAACTGAGGGATCTACTGTTTGATAAAACAGAAGGCAGGGGCAGCGACATAACCATTGAAACCGTAGGCGGGAAGAAGCCGGATACCCTAATACAGTCGATCGACGTAACCAGGATGCAGGGTAAAATTGTCATTCTAGGTGGATTCAGGAATCCATTAACTATCGACTGGCTAACCCCTCTTCTGAAGGAACAATCCTTTATTTTTTCCCAATGCTACAGCATCATAGACGGGATCCACGACTATGAACTAGCAGTTGATATGCTTGCCCACAGAAATACTCAATTGGGGGAAATTGTTACTCACAAATTCCCATTAGGTGATATTGAAAAAGGATTTCAAACGGCCTATAACAAATCCACCGGATCAATTAAGGTGCAGATACATCAGTAACACTTCTCCGTGCTACAGAACAAGTATCTTACATTTCAGTCATTTCAACTGACTCAAGAAAGTCAAAATCACAACCCTTGTCTGCCTGCGTAATATGTTGAGCGTAAAGCCATTTGAAGCCCCGAGGGCTAACAGTTATCGGAAACTCAAAATCTGCCAACCGGCTTTCCAACTCCTCGGTCTCAACTAACAACTCTATCTTTCTATTCGGAACATCTATCTCGATAATATCCCCATCTCTAACGGCCGAAAAAACGCCACCCTTAACGGACTCTGGTGAAACATGGACTACGACCGTGCCAAATGCAGTTCCGCTCATCCTAGCATCACTGATACGCACCATATCCCGGATGCCCTTAGCCAGCAATTTTTTAGGCAATGGCATAAACCCCCATTCCGGCATTCCAGGCGCTCCAATTGGCCCGCTGTTTTTCATCACCAACACGTCGTCCTGAGAAACTTCCAGATTAGGATCATCGATTCTATTCATCAGGTCCTGATGGTTCTCAAATACCACAGCTCTCCCTTTATGAGTCATCAATTCAGGAGATGCAGCGGACTGTTTTATAATTGCTCCGTCCGGCGCAAGATTACCGTATAGGACGGCCAGGCCACCCTCTTCATCCATAGGATCCGTAACTGACTTTATAACATCCTGGTTATGTGTCTGAAATCCATGAATATTTTCTCTAATGGTACATCCAGTAATTGTCATTGTGTCTAGATCAAGCAATTCACCCATCTCTGACAAAAGTGCAGGAACACCCCCAGCATAGTAAAAATCCTCCATCAGATACTCACCAGAGGGTTTCAAATTCAATAAGAACGGAGTGGATCGTGACAAATCGTCAAACAAGGACAATGGAAGGCGAATGCCAACTCTACCTGCTATTGCTACAAGATGGACTATTGCGTTGGTGGACCCTCCTATAGCATGAAGCAATTTAATTGCATTCCGAAAAGCCGATTCCGTCAATAGGGTAGATGGTCTCAAATCTGACCTAGCCAACTCCACGCTCCTACGACCCGCCTCTTCCGCAAGCTGGATCCTCCTGGAGTCCACCGCAGGAATAGCACAATTTCCAGGGAGCGCAATCCCTAGAACCTCCCCAATAGCCGCCATGGTAGAAGCTGTACCCATGGTCATACAATGCCCAGCACTCCTCACAATGCAACTCTGAAGTTCATCCCAATCATCTTCATCTATTGTCCCAGCCCTTAGTTCCGTCTCGTATCTACGGCAATCTGTGCAGGACCCTAGTTCTTCTCCTTTCCAATTACCTTTTAACTGTGGCCCTCCAGTTACAAGAATCGATGGTATATCAGCACTGGCTGCACCCATCAGTAATGCGGGCGTAGTTTTGTCACAACCACCAAGCAAAACAACAGCATCCATTGGATTGGCTGTTATAGACTCTTCAACATCCATACTAACCAGATTCCTGTATAGCATCGTTGTCGGTCTCATATTGTATTCACCAAGGGACATGACCGGAAACTCGAGAGGAAATCCACCAGCTTGCCACACCCCTCTTTTTACAGCCTCTGCTAGATCTCTAAGGTGTGCATTACAATGCGTTAACTCACTCCAGGTGTTACAAATCCCCACAATAGGTTTGTTATCATATGCTGGCTCACCATATCCCTGGGCCTTAAATGCCGCACGTCTCAACCATCCATACAACTCAGGGGTATTAAACCATTCTTCACTTCTCAATGGATTAGGCATATGTCATCCAGTTAGACCAATAGTTATCGATTTACGAGGAATCTTCAACATCCTGATTTCCCGGGGATTCTTGTTCCTGGAAATAGGTTTGAATCGCCTGTTTGAGTTCGTTGTGGGTAGGTGGGGAAACATAAAATACCTGTATATCTGTAGGAAATTGAACTCTGTGGTCTTCTGAGATAAGTATAAGAGCAGATTCATCTTTTCCTATCACCTCATCGATGTTTGTCGATATTTGAGCGAATCTCTTTTTAGCCGCTTCCTGGTAGCGCTCCCCAATAGTAGCTGCGGCAGCAGAGCTTACTAGTCCGATAGACATACATCTCTGCCAGTCAGTAAGTTCAAATACCGTATCGGCGTCTTCCGTCTTTTGTAATGTCGCAGAAGAATGCACAATACGTTCGACGATGCCCCATGCACGGGACGATATCTGCTGCAATAGTGTTTCTGCATTCTCCCCGGACTCATAGATCATTTCATGAAATACATGCTTCACGGTACCAAGGGTTCTCTCTAAATTTTCTATATGAGATCCTATCTCATCCCAATGCTTATCAAGGAGACTAGAATGTGACTCCTCTAACCCAGGGGGCACCGGCAGCAGGGGTACCAGGAAAAGCTTCCTTTTACCTTCAAATCTCCTCGCATCGGAAGTCCCGGTAGGTCCTAGGGTAGTCATAAAATCCTCTCGAGCCTGACGGCACACACTTTATACTCTGGTATACGTGATTCAGGATCTAATGCCGCATTAGTTAGAAAATTAGCTGCATGCTCCTTCAGTTTAACAAAGGGCACAAAAATCTCTCCCTCTTTCATCTTGTCTGAATAAGACACGCGTCCCTCTAAAATACCCCGTTTTGACTTTACAGTAATCCATTCACCGTCCTCAACTTGATATTTTTCACCGTCGTCGGGGCTAACCGAGATAAGCAATTCTGGTGCGCGAGCCAGTAACCCATCGGCTCTGCGAGTCATGGTACCGCCATGCCAATGGTAGAGTACTCGGCCAGTATTGAGAATTAGGGGGAACCTTTTAGTTGGACGTTCATCCGAAGCCGGACCCTGGTCAAATCCTACGAACCTGGCTCTCGAACCCCTTGGAAAGTCCTCTTGATATAGATACCTAGTACCTGGATGATCAACCTCGGGGCAGGGCCACTGTATACCGCCACTTTCAAGCCTATTGTAATTTATCCCTCCCAACATCGGTGTCAGAGAAGACATTTCATTCCATATTTCCGACGGGCCGGAATAATCGAATTGGTCCCCAACTCCCATTTTTTTCTTTTCGCTGATACGCTTCGCCAAATCACAGAATATTTCCCAGTCTGGCCTCGAATCCCCGACAGGTTCTACCACTTTACGAACACGCTGGACCCTTCTTTCACTATTCGTGAATGTCCCATCTTTCTCTGCGAAAGAACAGGCCGGTAAAACCACATCAGCGATCTCAGCTGTTTCATGCAAAAAAATGTCTTGAACCACCAACAAGTCGAGTTGTTTAAACGATTTTTCTGCATGGTTTAAATCTGGCTCACTCAATAATGGGTTTTCTCCGGTAATGTACATGGCCTTTATACGACCACTATCTATCGCAGGCACCATTTCTGTAACAACCATACCTGCTTTAGACGGGAGGGTATGGTTACCCCAAGCCCTTGAGAATTTATTCAACGAATCCGGATTTATGGTTTGATATCCAGGAAAGGCGTTAGGCAGACATCCCGCATCACCACAGCCCTGTACATTATTTTGACCTCTTAAGGGGGATATTCCTGAACCCGGCTTGCCTAGTTGGCCGGAAACAAATGCCAAATTAAGTAGACCATGGGCGTTAGCAGTCCCCATTATGTGTTGCGTAATACCCATTCCCCAAATCAGACATGATCCACTGAATGGAGGGGCAGCATATGTCCTGGCTGCCTCAACAATATCCGATGCACTTACACCTGTAATACCCTCGGTGTATTCTGGTGTGTATTTACCTACGATTTGGTGCCAATCGTCGAAACCTTCTGTCCGATCCTTTATGAAGTCCTCGTCGGCCAATCCCTCACTCAATATGACGTTAGCCATGCCGTTAAGCAAGGCAACATCCGTACCGGGTATTGGGCGCATCCAAATATCGGCGTAGTCGCACATATCTATTCTTCTAGGATTTATCACGATTAGTTTAGCGCCTCTTTCTACAATAGCCTTTCTCATCCTAGAGGCGGCGACAGGATGATTTGCATTAGCGTCTGATCCAATTATTAAGAGACATCCTGCCTCCTCATAATCTATGTAGGAATTGCTAGTTGCCCCGCTACCGAGAGAGGTCAACATAGCTTCAACTGATGGTGAATGACACAGCCTAGTGCAATGATCAATATGGTTACTTTGCATGACCAGTCGGGAAAACTTTTGCTGCACATAACCGTCTTCGTTTGTGGCCTTGGCTGAACACAATGTGGCAAACTCATCTCCATTATATTTGGAAAGCCTATCCGCAATGTATTCCAATGCTTCATCCCAGGTAGCCGGCTCCAATACACCATTCTTTTTGATCAACGGATGCTTGAGTCGATCTTCATGGTGAACAAAAGTGTAGCCGAATCTTCCTTTCACACAAAGCATCCCCAAACTAGAATCGTTCTCCGGATCATCCAACATTTCAACGATTGTGTCGTCTTTACTAACTCTTGCCTTGATTCCACAGCCAACTCCACAATAAGGACATGTGGTTGTAACGCTCTTCTCAACCACAGGTAAAGGCTCTTTAGTAGAAATAGCACCGGTCGGACACACAGACAAGCATTGACCACAGGTAGTACATATCGAATCGAGCAGGGAGCGATCCATAAAAGTTCCAATTCTCGTCTGGTTCGAAGTCCCCAGCACATCAATCGCACCAATAAATTGATGGCCCGTTTGGCAAGCCTGGGCACATCGCCCACATAATATGCACGATTCCATGGCGATATTAAAAACTGGATTACTGTCATCCACCGCCTCTCTTGACCGGGGAGACCAGGCTGGATTCATGACAGAATTAGAGTTCAATGATTCACTTAAATCTCCAAAACCATCTGATTTTGAACTAACCATGCCAGCGGTCAATTCCAAAACTCCCCTTCTTATTGCGTCCAATCGGTCACCATTGGTGGAGATTTTCATTCCCTCTGTCAAGGGAGTAGAGCAGGAGGCAGGATATCCGCGTACACCTTCTATATCGACCAGGCAGGTCCGACAGGCACCTATAGGTTTCATATCTGGATCCTTGCACAATTGGGATATTTTAGTCCCTGACATATTGATGGCATCCAGAACTGAACTACCATCAGGTGCGGTCAAATCCTGTCCGTTTATAGAAACTTTCATTCAGGTTTCACTCCGTTCTGATGAACCGACACTTTCACTAAAATGTGTCATAAAACTCAATACCGGATTTCCAGCAGCTTGCCCCAAACCACATAACGAGGCTGCATTTACGACCTCCGCCAATTGACCAATATCATCCCATTTTACTGAAGATGGACTTCCATGTCCGTTGTCCAGCAAATCAAGAATTCTAACAGTGCCTTCCCGACAAGGAGTACATTTGCCACATGATTCCTTTGCATTATATTCAGACAATTTACGAATCACTGAGAGAATTGTAGTGTCTTTTGAAAGAGCTATCACCCCACCGGCACCCAACATGACTGACTTACCATCCAATAATCCAGGTAATATTTCAATATCAGCCTCATCGGCGCGAATCACACCGCTAGAAGGCCCGCCGATAGCAATCCCAGACAACTCAGCAACACTTGATATCCCACCATAAATCTCGATCAAATTTCGGAGATTCGAGCCCATAGGAACTTCTATCACACCCGGAGTATTCAAAGCCCCACTTAAGCTAATTACCTTGGTACCTGGAGCATCATTGGGACCGATCTTACGATATGCATCCGCTCCATTAGCCATGATCCAAGGGATGTTGGATAGCGTCTCAACATTATTAATGATAGTTGGTTTTTGATTTAAACCGGACTCAGTGGGGAAGGGGGGCCTCAAACGCGGCTCCCTCCTCTTGCCTTCGATGGTATTTAACAGGGTAGATTCCTCCCCACACACATACCCCCCGGCTCCTTTCAACAACTGGATATCTATACTAAATTCAGTACCCATAATATTAGATCCTAGGAACCCGGACATTCGACAAATATCGAGGGCCCTTTCAAGTCTTTCAAACGCCAAATGAGCCTCGGCATTCACATATATCCGTACGCTCGTAGAATTCGTTGCATAAGCAGCAATCACCGTCCCTTCTATCAATCTAAAAGGAACACTCTCCATTATGTGTCTGTCTTTGAAAACGCCAGGCTCTCCTTCTTCAGCATTCACAACTAAATGTCTTTCGGAAGAATCGACAGCTAAGGCCGATCGCCACTTTAACGAAACGGGAAAATATGCTCCACCTCTACCACGTAACCCAGACTCGTCGACTGAATCCACGGTATATTTAGGTGGTTGCATCAGTGAATTCGCCAACCCTAAAAATCCTTCATTACGTATATATCCATGAATATCTTCAACGCCTATGCACCCGGCGTGTGACATGGCAATTCTAGTCTGAGAATCAACAAACCCTGCCACCTTGGGATCGAGGGTCCAGAATATATCCATACCCTCAGCATATTCTTTATAACTCTCGGTGCTGTGGTATTTTGGCGTAGCAAAGCAAGCCCCATCACAGCCAGCCACACCAATATCAACATGTTCGGGCAATGATTCTCGCAACAAGCTGTACTTTTCGGTCGCCCCTACCGCCGCAGTACACTGACCCAGCTGAACAAGTAATTGACGATCATTTGCTCGTTTCTCAGACAGAGCCGAGTTCAAAAATTCTTTAGCAGTCATTTGATTCACCAGATAATGTGGTGAGCACATTATTAACACGATCTCGACCAAACCATTTGTGATCAATAGCTACCAAAGGAGCAACAGAACACATAAATGCACAATCAGTAATCTGTAACGTAAACCCATCGTCAGGATGCTTGCTACGTAAAGATTCCAATTCTTTTTTCAAGTAGTCCAATATCTCACTCGATCCGTTTTGACGACATGCCACCCCATCACAGACGGTAACCGTCTTTTTTGAAGTAGGAGATAAAACTAACTCTGTATATGTCGTTGCCGCTCCGTAAATTTCACTGGCAGGAACGCCTAAATGCCAACCCACCACTTCCATTGCCCAATCAGGCAAATAGGAAAATGTATCCTGTAAATAATGCAGTGCAGGAAGTAGAGAAGCTCTCTCTCTGGGAAACTCTTCTATAAGATGTCTCCGCAACTCAATCCTACGTTTCCTTTCTTCCTTATTTGATATCATTCACAACCCTTGATTAAAATGCTATCCCCAAACTTTCCAGTTTTGACTCTGGAATCAATCCTTCACTAGTCCATTCTCGGGCTCGATAATAGGACGAAATCATCTTCTCCAAATCATCCTCTCTAAGCCAAACATTTTCCGTACCATTGTAGGATGGTTCAGAGAATATTCTCTTTGGTAAAGTGTCATGATCCTTGACCCAACCTTCTCTAATATTGAATTGTTTTTTTATGTTGTTTATCCTTTCGCCGCACTGCCTGAGCTGATCAGCGCTTACATTCCAGCCCGTAATATCATCAAGAATATTGGCGGATTCTTCGTAAAATTGTTCAAAGACTTTGCGGACAAATTTGCACCATATCAGAGAATCCATAACGGCACTGTAGTCCTCACCATCTTTGACCAATTGACCTTTAGCGCCACTAGTAGTATCAGAATTAGAAGAAAAATCATATTCATAAGCAGAAGAACGATTATGACAGGCTCCTCTTGTGCTCACGGCCAGGGCCAAGGCCAGAGTTTGTAATGCCCTCGGCTCGTATCCAGGCATCTCCAATCCCTTCACATGCATAGCAAAATCACCCGAATCTAATCCGATCTCTTTACTCGCTCTTGCACTTCCTTCCGCGAGTAAATCCCCAACTCCAGATCGCTGACTTATAACCTTCAGGAGATTCTCAAGAAGGTCCTTATTATCCTCATGTTCTGGGACTTTATTCATCCACCTGGACGGGATCAGATCCTTTTGCATGGATTCCATAAACCAGGCGCAGGTTGAACCAGCACTGATAGTATCCATACCCATTTCATCACAAAATTTGCTGCTTTTAAGAATTGTCGCACGATCCGAAATGCCGACTAAGGGGCCTAAAGCAAAAAGAGACTGATACTCCAATCTAACTTTTTCCGTACCGTTTCCAGGCACTGTAACCAGTTTTTCGCATCCTATGGTGCAATTGGCACAATGAGATGAGGAAACTTTTTCTTCCGAATGTATTGTTTCCCCGGTAATATCCTTAAAATTATCACCACGTTGGTTGCGAAAATTGCCTGTTGGTAGAACTTTTAGTCGGTCAAATACTGAAAGGTTAGCCATAGTACCTAGTGTTCTGTATTTTTCAGTTGCATGCCCAAAACTTTTTTGTGACAAATCCTTTCTTCTTTCGGACAAAGATCCTTCATCGCAGGTATCTACGGATTTACGCCCATGAAACGCTATAGCCTTTACTTTCTTGGAACCCATCACTGCTCCATTACCTGTCCGACCTGCTTGCCTTCCTCCATCGTTACTTATACTGGCAAACCTCACCAGTTTTTCACCAGCAGGGCCAATGCACGCTATGTCAAAGTTCCGACCCAGAGTACCCTTCAGATAACCTTCCGTCTTAGAGGTTGTAAACCCAACCAATTGACCGGCAGGAAGGAATTCTACTCCTGTTTCATCGACTTTCAGTGAAATCCATTCCTTTGAGTGGCCTAGAACGATCACTGCGTCAGCACCTATACCTTTTAACGATAATGCAAGCGAGCTCGATGACAACGAATCCCCGACAAACCCTGTTTGAGGCGACTTTGAAACAACAGCAAATTTTGATGTGGTGGTTAGACGACTGCCAACCAACGGACTAGTACAGAATATCAAAGGATTCCCGGGAGAAAATGGATCAGTGCCAGGAGGGCAATAGTGGTACAGCAGATAGGCACCTAGCCCACTTCCACCAATAAAATTCCGTAAAACGTCCTCACCTATAACTTGCCACTGCCAATCCCTAGCGGAAACATCTATAATCAGGACCTTGTTATGATACCCAAACAAGGTTAACCTCCAGCCTGACTTGGCAAAATCAGTAACGAGTCCCCATTTTTTAGGTCCAGTCCCCTATGATCACTGAAACCTTTACCATTCAGATTAAACACATAGCTTCCTAAAAGTCTATTTTGATTCAACTCTAAAACTTTACCACCAAGACCAGGAAACAGCATACCAAGTTGCCGTACTATATCTGTTGCATTCGCACCAGGTGGATTTGTAAAAGCCAAATCCACTGACTCACAACCAGTGATCAGGCGACTGTTCCCAAAAAATTCCACAGTCACCTTAATCTCTGCTGACATTTTTCTCCATATCCCGTGCCACCTGCAAATCAGTCGGGGTATTAACATTGAAGAAGCTTTCTTTAGATCCCTCTATGTAAAGAAAATCCTCTTCTTGCAGTGTACATACCTCAATATCAGAAAAATACCCGTCCATCCTTAGTGACCGTTGTTTTAGACGTTCTTCTATATGACCCAAACACGTATTACGATATAGTGCATGCGTAGTCTGTAATCGACCCTGGAATTTGGGTATTACTACATCAGGGGTCTCAGTTTCCAATTTGGATAACATGTATTGTATGAGGGAAGGAGCTATAAATGGCATATCACAGGCAACTACAAGAGACCAGGTTGTGGTAGAAGCTTGCAACCCGGAATACAACCCACCCAAAGAACCTGAATCAGGGTAACGATCTACGATAAACTCTACCTTCTCATTGATCTCTAGCTCACCCGCACGTTCTTCTCTGTCAACAACCACCGTCAACGATTCCGCAACGTCCGACAATCTAGTAATCACTCTATCTATTATACGGATCCCACCGACGCTCTGGACAGCTTTATCCCGCCCTAAACGTCTACTTCTACCACCAGCTAATATGATACCGGTAAGGTGAGTCATTTTGGCAACCTAAACACAACAATAATACTTTAATTAATCCTAGCAGCTATACGGCCCATCCTTGAAACATCGTACCCCCCGATACTAGCAATATCTCTTCGCAAATCTTCCCCCGTAAGTTGTTCCAGCAGGATGTCGATCTCACTCCCTATTCCAATATATCTTGAAGGTATGACTAACTGAAATCTTTCATCTGCTATTGGTATGAATTCCAATCCGCTGGCTAAAGCAGCAGCCATAATACCCATCCCGACATCAACGAATCCCGAAGACACAGCAGCCGCCACATTATAGTGGGTATACTCTTCATTGTCGTAACCTATGATGCTACCAGGGCTTATATTTGATTGTTTCAGAAGGTAGTCCAATAAAACCCGGGTCCCTGAACCCCTCTGTCTATTTACAATCTTCAACCCACTGCAAGGCAAATCATTCAATCCTTTAATCTTCCGGGGATTTCCTTCCTGTACGATGAGACCCTGAGTACGACCAACAAAATCAAATATATGTACCGATTCATCAGGAACATGGCGTTGTACGGCCGATATATTGTATTCGCCACTCTTCTCATCGAGTAGGTGAGTACCGGCAACATGGGCAAACCCTTTGGACAAGGCCAACAGGCCTCCTACGCTACCAACACTTGAAGAAATTAGACGCACCCCATTTCTCGCCCCACTCAGATTATTAGCCAACATGTCTATGGCGATATCATGGCTGCCTGAAATTAACAAAGTTTTATCAATCTCAGATCTTGGCCTACGCAATGATACAGACACCTCGGCGCCTTCTTCTAAACCCTCGTGATTGTGGGGTATCGTGATAACTCCGTCAGATCGAGAGATTGAAAGAGTCATAGCTGCCCCTCTTGTAGTTGGGTGGACTACATAGTCACCATCAACTGGTGCTGCGACAACGCGTAAAAACTCTTCTTCGCCTAGTGGGGAAGCTATCTTTCGAGCCATAATAGCTTCTATCCGCTCAGCAGATGCTTCATTATAACCACAAAGCTTTGCAATAAGTGGCTTTAGAAACAACTCTGAGGTAGTTAAAGCCGATGATGGATACCCGGGTATGCCCAGAAGTGGTTTTCCACGTATTGATCCTAAAATAACAGGATGTCCGGGTCTAATAGCCACACCATGCACAACGACCTCTCCGACCTTCGATACTACCGTAGAGGTATAGTCCTCTGAACCGGCCGAGGAACCTGCAATAACAACCAATACATCACTACGATCTGAGCATTCAAGTAAGGTTTTTTCCATCATCTTTGGATCATCTAGCACGGATGGTTCAACTATTGCCTTAGCTCCCCAATCTTCAATCAGGGCGGACAAGAACACAGAATTGAACTCAATTATTTGTCCCGGTTGCGGAGTCTCTCCAATCTTTATTAGCTCTGAACCTGTTGGTATTAAAGAAACTCGAGGTTCTCGATTAACTTCTATCTCCGATAATCCCGCCGCACCAAGACATGCTAAATCCAGGGCAGTAATAACTACCCCTTCTCTAACCAACAATTCCGGCGCCGCTATGTCCTCAGCTATTTTCCTTATATGTTGGTACGGGGCAACGGGATTCCTAATCACAACTTCATTATCAGATAGCTTTTGGATGTCCTCTATCATTACAACGGAGTCAAATCCAGTTGGAATTGGGTCCCCGGTATCAACCCACTCAAAATCCGATTCTGTGAGTTTCAGAGGCCTCGTTTCCGTTGCCCCAAGAGAAGCTTCAAACCTGATCGCAATACCATCCATTGCCGAAGTTGTTACATGTGGCGAAGAGATTTTCGCGAATATAGCCTTGGCTGAAACTCTCCCAACAGATTCTCTGAGAGGAACAAATTCAGTTATCAGATCATCAGACACACCTATAGCACCAACATGTCTTTCAAATCTTTCCTTAGCATCCATTAGAGGGATATCATCTAGAAAGTAATTTCTTTCAAAGTCCGCTTTATGTGCCATTTTCCCGTTACCCTATCGGATCCAAGTGAACTTTAACGAGGGTGCCTTTATACAACCCCGTTGTTTCGGCCCTAATTTCTATATACCCGTCCGAGGCCAATATAGTAGAAATCAGGTTTGATTTTCCATACACAGGTGAAGCGACTATTTCTTCTTCTGGCTGATCCAGTTTAACCCTCACATAGTCTGTACGGCCGCTTGAAGAATGCAAATCACTGTCTAAAATTGCTGAAATGGAGTTGTCACCGGTAAGTATGGTGCTCCCGGAAACATATTTTATGATCGGTGTTGCCACCATATTAAAAATCGTAACTGCAGAAACCGGATTTCCAGGCAATCCTATCACCAGTTTGCCGGCAGCTATACCTAAAATCGTTGGCTTTCCAGGTTTCACGGATAAACCATGTACCAAGACCCCAGGCTCACCCAACTGATTAACAACTTTGGAAGTAAGGTCTCTTGAACTAACTGAACTACCGGCCGTAAAGATAACGACGTCGGACTCAAAAAGGGCCTGTCTGCCAACTTCCAATAGTTGATCAAAATCATCCCGGACGCGAGGAAACAGAATTGGCGTTGCCCTCATTTTTTTTACTAAAGCCGCGATAGTGTATAAATTAACGTCTCTCACCAAACCCTCTGTAACTTCATCGTCGGGACCCACCAATTCATCACCTGAGGATATGACAGAAACTTTCATTCGTTTTCGGACGACCACATGGGATTTGCCAACAGCCAATAATGCCCCTAGCTGAACATGGTTTATTGTCACTCCCGACTCTGCTAGTAGATCACCTCTCCTAAAGTCCTCTCCTGCCATAATCACATTCTCGCCGGTGGCTACAGGTCTATAAACTTCCAACAATCCACTGGGAGAAATCTTTGTATGCTCTATCATCACCACTGCATCCGCCCCTTCTGCCAGCATGCCACCGGTGTATGCAATAGCTGCCTCTCCTCCAGATAAGGAAACCCTTGCCTTTTGACCCATCGGGATCTCACCTACCATCTCCAGATAAGCAGGTAATGAATCTGAAGCCCCATAAGTGTCTGACGATCTGACCGAATATCCATCCATAGAGGATCTGTCGAAACGAGGCAACTCTTCATCGCTATATTCAGAATTCGCGAGAACTCGACCTAAAGAATTTTCCGTCTTCACCCGCTCAGTACCAACCAGAGAGACAGTACCCGTCAAAAGATCTATAGCAGCGAGAGGGGACATGACGTTAAAAAACTCGCTCATCAGAACATCGCCTCTCTAAACTTTCAAGATATCAAGCTAGAAGATTGAACATTACAGGCCAATGATGTTACCAGACTCATCCACATCAAGAGAACGAGGAGTACCGGGGAGACCCGGCATAGTCATAATACTGCCAGCAATAGGGTATATAAACCCTGCTCCTATTGAAGCACGTGCATCTGAAACTCTGAATTCATAATCCCGTGGCAGACCTTTCAAAGACCTGTTATGCGAAAGTGACAAATGAGTCTTTGCCATGCAGATCGGAAGGTGCCCCCAGCCGTTATTTTGAAATTCCTTGAGTGCACGCCTAGCCTTAGCACTGTAAACGACCCCTCGTGCATTGTACATTTTTTTAGCAACCGCACTTATCTTATCTTCAAGGGTATCATCCGTGTCATACATATACTTTATACTCGGTCGGTCCCCATCTGTAGCTTTCACAACGGCATTGGCCAGCTCGATTCCTCCGTCACCACCTTCCTCGAAAACCGTGGATAACTCAGCATGGTCAGCCCCGCTCTCGATGGACAGAGTACGTACAAGCTCTGTTTCCTCTTGAACATCCGTTGGGAAGCTGTTTACCGCAACTACCACAGGTAAACCAAATCCTTTAATCACATTTATCAAGTGCTTGAGATTTGACATCCCCTTGACCAAAGCATCCTTATCTGGTGAATCCAAATCACGCAGCGAAACTCCCCCATGTGATTTTAGGGCACGAACTGAACATACAATGACAGCTGCATCTGGTTCAAGATCATTGAACCTGGCTTTAATATGCATAAATTTCTCAAAACCAAGGTCAGCTCCGAAGCCCGCCTCGGTCAAGACATAGTCTGTGTGCCCCAAAGCCACTTTATCAGCGATCACGGAACAACAACCGTGAGCGATGTTACCAAATGGGCCAGTGTGAACCAGAACAGGTTGCCCTTCGGTAGTCTGAACTAGATTAGGTTGTATGGCATAGCGAAGCAATGACATCATGGACCCGACTGCGTTAATATCCCGAGCATATACAGGTTCACCACTATTTTTGTACCCTACGACGATTCTATTCAACCTATGCCGCAGATCTCCCAGATCAGAGGATAAAGCCAGTATCGCCATAACTTCTGATGCGGTAACGATGTCAAACCCCGTTTCTCTGACAGGGGCATTTTGTTTCCCTCCGATACCCGTCACGATATTCCTAAGAGATCTTTCTTCCACATCTGTGACACGCCGAATTGTTACCCCATCGGGAGTTAGTCCCTTGATTTTACCTCGTTGAACAGCGTTATCTGTTAGTGCTACTAAAAGATTATGTGCAGAACCAACCGCATGGGCGTCTCCTGTGAAATGGATATTCACCTCATCCTCAGGTTCGATTCTGGATAGCCCGCCCCCAGTACCGCCACCTTTTATACCAAAAATAGGCCCCAACGAAGGTTCTCTTAGTGTTGCTATAACACTCTTGCCAATCTTACCCATGCCCTGGGCCAAGCCAACGGTAGTAGTAGTTTTTCCCTCACCGGCTGGAGTTGGAGTTATACCAGTAACCACAACCAGCTTGCCTCTCCTGGAGATTCTATCCATATTAGACAAAGGCAATTTTGCTTTATATCGCCCATAGGGAATCACACTATCAGCATCTATCCCTATGGACTCAGCAACTTCTTGAATTAACTTCATATACTGACCTTATAGTTCCTCTTGCCAAATGTAATATAGTACCCAAGGATAACATCAAATCCTCCATCCCGGCTAAATAGACCTAAATAGCAAAGACCCCACTGTTAAGCCCCCCAACAGATGGTCATCCAATCGCGAATGAACAAAAAGGGGGCCCGAGCCAACCCAGACGCTCATCCGATACATCGGAAGGTCTTGGTGGATGTTCAGCTCGGGCCCGATTGAAACCAAAAGTTGACCAATAATCTACTTCCACACTGTCTCTACAAGACTATAATACTTAATGGAGAGTTTGTGGTCTAGAAAAGTTGGTCTATATGGGAAATACTTTCGGAAAAATATTTTCAGTAACTACGTGGGGAGAATCTCATGGTGATTCCGTGGGAGTCGTCGTTGACGGCTGCCCTCCTGGGATACCTTTGAAGATAGAAGACATACAGAAGGAATTAGACCGAAGAAAACCTGGTCAGAGTGAAATATCAACCCAAAGAAAAGAGGGCGACATAGCCAGCATACTCTCAGGTATATTCGAAGGCCTAACCCTTGGAACTCCTATATCAGTCACGGTATCAAATCAGGATGCACGGGGTAAGGATTACGAACACATGCGTACGGTGTTTAGACCGTCTCATGCTGATTATACCTACCAGGCAAAATATGGTATCCGGAACTGGAAGGGTGGGGGAAGGTCATCGGCTAGGGAAACGATAGGACGCGTTGCTGCAGGTGCAATAGCTCGCAAATTCCTACTTAATGATTCGGGCATAGAAATCCATGCTTATGTGAAGAGGGTGGGCAATGTTGATTCAAACATAGAACCCGCAAGCATAACACGAAACTTGATCGATTCTAATATAGTACGATGCCCGGACCCAAAGGCGGCAGAAGACATGATAACCGCCATCAAGGAAGCAAGGAAAGAAGGGGATTCTTTGGGTGGAGTGGTGGAATGCATCGTTACGAACACCCCCGTTGGACTGGGAGAACCAGTGTTCGACAAAATAGACGCGGATCTAGCTAAAGCTATGCTCTCTCTACCTGCTTGTAAGGGTTTTGAGATTGGATCTGGGTTTGCAGGTACCTACTCCAAGGGGTCCCAGCACAACGACCCGTTTATGATCGAAGGTACTCGAGTTCGAACCAGATCAAATAATTCTGGGGGCATTCAGGGAGGAATAACAAACGGCGAAGATGTCATTATGAGGGTTGCTTTTAAACCCACAGCCACAATAATGAAGCCGCAAGATACAGTCGATGTTTTTGGAAACGAAGTGGAACTGAAGGGTAGGGGAAGACATGACCCCTGTGTGTTACCTAGGGCTGCGCCTATTGTCGAATCTATGGTAGCAATAGTGATAGCAGATCATTATTTGAGAAGACGGGGTCAAATCGGTGACCGCCCCAATCCCATATCTGATCAAGACTAGATTCTAGACTACAGGCGACGAACCGCCATCAACATTAATTGCCGTACCCGTTATGTAACTACCTCTTTCGGAAACCAAAAAGGCGATTAATCCAGCGACTTCTCGGGCCTCCCCGACACGCCCCATCGGCACTCCCGAGCCCATACTCTGGTAAAACGAATCCAAAGTCAGGCTTGGTTCGGCTTGTATTGAATTCCTCCATCTGGTTTCGTGTTGCCCACTTTTAATTAGTCCAACGCAAACCGTATTAACCAATATATTATCTGACGCATAGTCTTTTGACATTTCTTTGGTTAGTGCGATGCCAGCCGCCCGGCTCACAGAGGTAGGTACAGATGCAGCCGTTGGAGCCTTACCGCCTGGTGTAGTGATGTTCACTATACGGCCGCCTCCCCGCTTCTTCATTATTGGTACAGCATGCCTCGAACAGCGAATCGCTCCGAAAACCTTTAATTCAAT
The DNA here is from genome assembly GCA_964602845.1 of uncultured Dehalococcoidia bacterium. Taxonomy (GTDB): domain Bacteria; phylum Chloroflexota; class Dehalococcoidia; order Lucifugimonadales; family UBA826; genus CAZRSW01. The sequence goes on from CAZRSW010000020.1 coordinate 26,773, forward strand.
ATCATACTTCCAGGTCTCATCACTTGTTTCGTGAAAAAGACCCGCAGAAGACGTACCAGCATTGTTTACCAAGATATCTAACCCACCTGTATCAACAATTTTTTGGAACATATTATCAACCTCGGAAGGATTCGTAATATCACAACAAATAGTAGAAACCTCTGTACCAGCGTCAGACTTTATGGCGCTCGCGGCATCTGCTAAGACATCCTCCCTACGCGCACAGATAATAACTTTAGCTCCCTCAGAAGCCAATTCTTTCGCAGCCGCGAAACCAATCCCCTCGCTACCACCCGTCACCAAAGCGATTTTGCCGTTCAGCCCCAAATCCATAGTATATAACTCCTATATTGCTCAACTAACATCTTTACTGTAGGCCTCATCCAATAAGTCAGTAATGTATTTAACGCTCATATCAAGACCCTTATTCTTAATCCCAGTCTCAAGTTGCATAAAACATCCAGGGTTGGACACCACCACAACATCCGTCCCCGTGTTCTTTATGCATTCCATCTTCATGGACAGAACAGAAGTAGACATTTCAGGCTCAGTCATCATAAAGACGCCACCAGCACCACAGCAGATCTTTGCATTCTCCATTTCCTTAAAGGTAATACCAGGGATAGATTTTAAGATCTCTCGAGGTTCATCTCTCACACCCTGCACATTAGTCAAATGGCAAGAATCCTGATAAGTAACACTGTATTTGAGCCTAGAATCGGGTACCTTGCAAGTCATGTCGTTAAGAAATTTATTAATATCCACAATCCTGTCACCAAGATTTTCTGCTTTATCTTTAAGATCAGAATTATCGTCAAAAAGGTGACCATACTCTTTCATTCGAGCTCCACATCCTCCCGAACATACGATTACGGGTTCTCTTTCTTCGCTTTCAAATACCTCGATATTTTTGGCCGCCAACGTTTTAGCCGTATCACCATCTCCAACATGGCTATTGAGAGCTCCGCAACACACCTGCCCAGAAGGTATTTCTACAGTAAACCCATTATGATTCAACACTTTTATGGCTGCCCTCATTTGATCACCTTGGGACAATGGCATAACACATCCGGATAACAGGAAAACTTTCCCCCTATCTTCAGTGGTTGAAGCGAATTCTCCAACGCTCTTAAACGGACGCCCATTGAACGTCGGAATAGTGTTTTCTAATGTTGATAGCACTTTGGGAAAGATCTTTAATATATGTAGATTTCTCACCCATTTCTGCAAACCACTCTTCACATAGAGTGAAGTAGTTCCCATAAATAGAGACAATAAATTTTGCCTGGGAATGAGATATTTCACAAAAATCGCGGGAAGCAACTTCTGCAAAGACGTCCTATTACGGTCAGACCTTATACGAGACATGGCGGATTCGATTAAGCTACCGTATCTAACACCAGATGGACACGCCGGCTCGCAAGCCCTGCATTGAATACAAAGGTCCCAATGAGTTATCACATTTTGGGTTACATCGAGACGTGACTCATTGACTGCCTTCATCAATGCAATCCTTCCTCTAGGAGATTCCATCTCCAATCCAGATTCTAAATACGTGGGGCAAGCTTGCAAGCAAAATCCACAATGAACACATTTGTATAATTCTTCTTCGTCAATCCAAGTCTTATTTTCGGTCAGCATATACCGCACATTTTGGTCATTTCAATGAGTACCACAACCTTCCTCGATTGATTATATCCCTATCATCGTATACTCGCGCCAAATCATTCATGATACTTTTTCCATTCGATCTAATTTCATCCCATACTTCAACACTATTTTTCATTTGAATGGGCAGACGTTCAAATGTCAGTTCGCCAGACACTCTGTTAACAGATAACCTGATTTCATTCAAAGCCCCTGTCAACTTACTTACTTCGTCAATATCTCCCCCAAATATGTACACTACCAAAGTTCCGAAACCAGGCTGAGATATTATAGAAAACGGCACCGGGCTATCTAGCAATATACGCCTAATATTTTCCTCACAACCTTTTACCTGAGATGGAGTCAGATATACCCTACCAATGATGGATGGAGCTCCTAACCTATCTCCATCACTAGAACCAAAATCTCTAAGGTCATTCCAAAGTGGTATTCCCTCTTCCTGGGTTATAAATTCAATGGACTCAGAAGAGTTTCTAAGCGACAGTTCTCGAATTATCGCCATCTGACGGTCAAAGGCCCTCTCTCTAGAACCTATTTTTATCAGAACGGTCCATTTATCAGATTTCGCCTGGATTCCGATTCTTGAAGCCCCACAACTATCAAAACAGGCTAAAGCAAGAGGCATCACATATCCGTCGAACACATTCATCGAAAAAATGTGCGCATTCTCAAATTTCCCAAATGTCACACACATGGAGCCCAGTTTGCTCGGTATAGGTGTAAGTTTGAATGAGACCTCACCAATTACACCCAGTGATCCAAATGCCCCTATATGCAACCGCGCCATATCATATCCGGACACATTCTTTACTGTCTGTCCTCCGGTTTTAACAGCCATTCCATTAGGCATGATCACTTTCATACCGATGACCGTATCGCGCATATGGTCTAAATTCCATCGCACGTAACCAGGAGCAGATGAAGCCAGTGTACCCCCTATCGTTGCAATATCGGGTTCAGGCGCATCAATTGCGAGGAACTGATTATATTCACGAAGATTGTCTTGTAAAGCAGCTAACGTTATCCCAGATTGCACGGTACAAGTAAGGTCATCAGGATTATAGGAGATGACATCATTCAAGTATGAAATATCCAGGGCAATGTCATACTTGCTCAATGGGCGTCCTACTTCAAGTCGAGTCCCTCCACCTACTGGAACAAAAACCTCTCTCGCGTTATAGGCCTCCGTCACCACTCCACATGCTTCATCGAAGTTTTTTGGTACTTGGAAACCCTTGGTAGGTTTACCACCATCGATCACATATTTGTCTGGTACAACTTGATCAGTCACGAAAATACTATATGAATGCCCCTGACCCAACACGGGCAATAGCCTTCGCTTGAACTACATCCGTACAAGAAGCACCTGTCGGGAAAATTTTGCCCGGATTGAATGAGTCATTGGTTCTAAAGGCAATCTTTAGATCTGCCATAACTGACAAATCCTCCTCTGAGAACATGAGGGGCATCTGCTCTTGTTTTTCGGTACCAATTCCATGTTCTCCTGACAACACTCCCCCTGCCTCTATACACACCTCCAATATTTCCTCACCTATAGCAAGGATATTCTCAGTATCTCCAGGTTTCCGCTCATCGAAAAGAATCGAAGGATGTAAGTTGCCATCACCCGCATGTAAAAGATTGGCGATTTTATAGCCAGACCGTTCTGATATGTTCTCGATCTTTTTTAGCACCTCTACCAACTTAGTTCTTGGTATCGTCCCATCTACAAGAAAGAAATTTGGGGCAAGGCGCCCCAGAGCACCAAGCACACCTTTCCTCCCTGACCACAAACTTGCTCGCTCTGAAGTACTACTCGCTATTCGTATTTCGAGTGGACTAAATTCTTCACATATCGATTCGATCTCGTCAGATTCTTCCTCTACAGACTCTTCCAACCCATCTATTTCAACCAATAAAACAGCTCCAGCGCCTTTCGGATAGCCTGCTCCAACTGCTTCTTCAGCCGCCTCTATACAAAGTTGATCCATCATCTCTAAAGCCGAGGGTACTATCCCCGCACCAATGATTCCAGAGACTGCTCCGCTCGCTGACTCCACAGATTCAAAAGAAACCAATAAAGTTCTCACCGATTCTGGAATCCTCAGTAATCTGACGCAAATTTTGGTGGCGATAGCAAGTGTTCCTTCTGACCCAATGGTAATGCCCCGCAGATCGAGTCCGGAAGATTCTCTGTGAGTGCCACCAAACCATACAATTTCTCCGTTTGCCAATACCACCTCCATACCAAGCACGTGATTAGTTGTCACCCCATAGGCAAGACAATGTGGTCCACCAGAGTTTTCAGCGATGTTGCCACCAATAGTGCAAACGTTCTGGCTCCCGGGATCCGGAGCGTAGTAGAGACCCCGAGAGGCCACTTGGCTAGATATATCCAGATTTACAACCCCTGGCTCAACGATTGCATATCGGTCTTGCTCATTAATTTCTAAAATCCTATTCAATCTAGTCAAGGCAATAACTATTCCCCCTTGTCGGGCTATAGAACCGCCACTTAGACCAGTACCGGCACCACGGGCTATTATGGGCATCTGAAATTCATTGCCTGCAAGCACGATCTGGGATACCTCTTCAGGCGATCCAGGGAGAACCACCACGACAGGAATAGATTTATCTACTGATCCATCATATTCATAAACTAAGAGATCCTCATCCGCTGACACGACATATCGTTCCCCCACAATCTCA
>CAZRSW010000021.1:0-3620 GCA_964602845.1 uncultured Dehalococcoidia bacterium
CCGGGCTTCGGAATAGAACTTTCTATGGAAGATATAGAATCTTATTCCTCCTGATAAGCTTGTAATTGGACAGAAATTAGCTCTTCTAAAAGTCGAATATTAATTTACTTGTTGCTTGATGTTTAATACAAATATGTTATGGTCTAACGATAAATTGTCTTGTTGAAAATTGATTAGCATCCAAATCAGTAAATATGAGAGTGAGTCAATTATGAGATTAATACGTCGTTCCTTAGTATCAACACTAGTTATATCTGCAACGCTATTAGTGGCCCTAGGTTGCAGTGGCGAAGAAGAGTCATCGGGAACTGCGGATTCTTCGAAGTCAGCGGACACATCGGCTAAAACATCTGCCGCACCCCCCGAAAACACCGATAAGCTAGATAGCATTTTGAACCTGATTGAAACAAATATGTCACAAGCAGAGACGGAATATAAAGATAAAGATGTGACAGTAAATGGCAAGGTCACCTATATCAACTATGGTACTACTGGTGGTAGTACTAATACCGGCCAACTAGGTGCTACGCAGCGAAACGTCCCTGGAAAGATGGACGGAGGAGTGATTCCAAGCGTATTCATAGTGTTGGGATCATCGGATGCTGAAGAAGGGGAAGGACCTGGTGCTTATTGCCATCTGTCAGATGAAGACAAGGTTGAAGATATAACCATAGGGCAGTACTTGGAGGCGACCGGTCTAGCAACTACAATCAAGAAAGCAGCAGGGATGGCGAGAACCGGTACCGGGGATCTCGTTAACGTAGACTTCCCGAAAATAACCTTGAAAAAATGTAAGATAAAATAAGCTAACAAGCTCGCTGAGATATATTCTCAGGATAACCCCGTCGGCTTCAGGCAGGATTCGTGCATGTTAGCAGCAAATACTTTTAAGGAGTTGTAATGTGTGACTCATGTGGCTGCACAAAGCCAAAGAAATAACTTAGAAGATCACATTTGAGCGAATTGGCACCCCTCATATTAGAACCAAAACCATTCCTATCTGTGTGATAAGAATATCTCTGCATAATCCCAAATATAGCACCTATAAGATCGCTACTGGTGAAGAATTGGGGATTGGATTTTTCGTTTTTCAAACCGTGACATCCCGATAGCATGAATTTAAGTGGCTACTCACGGCAAATCCTGTAATCAGTAGCGCCTCCCATTCAACATAAGTCCCAGCAACGTATTCCTGACCAAATATTTATAGGTGACCAGACACGCCACGACAGTTATAGCTACCGATAAGAGAAACTTAAGTTCAATCGGCAAGTTAATATTAAACATGAAGAACGAGATAAACGTCACTATAGGCAAATGAACCAAATACATCCAATAGCTGGCATCGGACATATATCGGGTCATTGAATTAAATTTTCCTAACTTGTCCTCCACGAATCCAATCAATGAAAACGACAATAAAACTGCAGCACCAACTTTCAAAAACACTAGTGGCAAACCCCATATTTTCCAAACGGGGTCATGCGGTGGTAGAAACGGGTCTATCTGAGAATATACGCCCTGATGACCTGCAAATATTACCAAGCCGGCACACAGGTAGCTTTTCCAATGGGAACGCATAAATAACAGGAGAGTCTTGTCATTGTAAAGACTAAATCCGAGATAAAAGTAGAGGCCACTTGCAATGGGGTTGATGATCAATTCACCACCTGTTGCGAGATTAAAAAGAACGAAAACACCAATTAATATCACAGGATATTTAGACTGAAATACTACGCGGGTGACAAAAGATTTAATGTTGTAAAACGCTCGTAATAACATCCCAGCATGCACAACCTTGAGTATACGATAGCAGATATACCCAGCTGATTTGTAAATAAAGCTGAATACCACGAATATGAGGAGATGCCATAAAAACCATAAATGATACGGTTGGCCTTCATTAGAATAAAAATAGGTCAGGTCAGCTGTAATCCCATATCTGAATATTGAAGGCAATGTCGCTGACATTAGCGGACTAAAAACCATCAAAGGTAACAGGATACGAAGTAATCGATTTTTCCACCAATACCGCCAAGAATTTCTTTCTGTTAACAAGCTCGCGAAAAAGCCAGACAACATGAAGAACAAAGGCATACGCCAAATATGAATGAAATGAAATATCCATGCTATCAGAGAAGACGAATTGTCATCCGTCGGCCAAATTTCTGCGGGCATATTAGGTACATAGGGTAAAGCGGCATGTAAAACAATACCCAAACCCATCGCAAGCGCTCTTAGGGCATCCAATCCATGATATCTAGTTGAATTGTCTTGGATTCGATCCACCGTATTTGCACCCTGTGAGTAATAATTCTTCGACAATATTTATGCTCTAGCTAAATCACAGAAAATTCGATGATGATTCCGCACACTCTTTTCATCTATTGAACTTAACCAGGGTATAACCAATATTTCAGAACTTTTGATAGACACTGTTTATAGCAATATGATCAACAGATACCATTTAAAACAGTCCTGTGCAAGCATGGATTCCCCTCGATTCTCCCCCACACAACTAGGTAATTAAATCATATTATTTGATAGAATGGGTTCTACGTTCATTTTTAGCACAACACAGGTTAAAATGTTGTGATACATCCCGCGGATACCAACCATAGGATATTCACGGTTAATCTACTTGATGGTTCATAACCTAAAAAATTTCATAGAAATTGTCGGCGGGATGAGTCTGGCATGGAAGTCGCCAACGAATGGAGTGAAGAATGAGGATTAAATTAATAGTATTTATGTTGATTGCTACGCTGTCATTAAGCTGCGGAGGTCAAGCTGGCAGCGAAGTTGCCGTTGTGAAAGGCGAATTAGGTAAAGAAAATATCTACCTCATAGACCCTGACACCAAAAAACAAAAATCACTTGCGGGTCACTTTGCCAGTGAGATCAGCCCCTGCTGGTCTCCTAATGACAAGAAACTGGCATATGCATCAGCACAACATGAGGAACAAAGTAAAAACTACGAAGTCTACACCCTGGAACAAAGTCAGTACAGCTCAGGCGCTTCACATAGCTACGGAAAAAATCAAACCCGACTCACACATCTAAGTCCTGCTGAAGTGCTTCTTTCCAGTGGATGCTGGTCTTCCAATCACAATAAGATAATTTTTAGCAGTGATAACACTATTTACATAATGAACGCTGATGGTAGTAAACAAGAAAGTTTAGCTTCTGGGGAATCCCAGGGTGGCAGTTATCCTGTCTGGTCTCCAGATGGCGAAAAAATTGTTTTCAAATCAAATAGAGACGGGAATTCTGAAGTCTATATTATGAACTCAGATGGAAGTCAACATACCAGACTTACTCAGAATAACGTGGACGATCACTGTGAATCCTGGTCCCCCGACGGCGAAAAACTAGCCTGCGTGGCCAAAGAAATGGGACAATCAAGGATATACGTTATGAATAGCGATGGTACCCAACAACATTTCCTTACCAAGGAAGATTCGGAGACCAACGAAGGTTTCCCACGTTGGTCTCCAGATGGTCTAAGAATTCTCTATACCTCATGGAATGAAAATCAGGGGGATTCTCAACTCCTTATCATGGATGCAGACGGCTCTAACAGGGATGTTTTCCTGAGCGAATCTAATGCTCGCGGCGGA
>CAZRSW010000021.1:3720-31121 GCA_964602845.1 uncultured Dehalococcoidia bacterium
TCACACTCACATATTAGATCATCGAATCAGTTGTCAATTATCCCCGCGGGCGCTCCATGAGTACTGTCGCCCCCATACCAAAATACTTCTCTCGTAGCCTGTAATCATAGCTCCGAAAACTGACTCTGACCTGAGTCTCCTGGAGTTGGTCCAAAACGTGTTTAACGCAATCATCCACTGTTTGCAAAAAGTGTTTTGGGTGAGCTTCGATATCATAAAGTAGATCGTTTGGACCCCATGTTAGACAGTCTACGCCGTCTATAGCCAGTTTTCTTGCAGTGGTTACCGCCCTTATCGATTCCATCTGTAATGAAAGAAACCCCGTTTGATTCCACCATTTGCCATATTCAATCCGATCAGATCTAGTTTCAACACCATATCTGGCCTCACCTCCAACACTCCTCCCCCCTTTCTGTGGATAGTAAAAGCTATTAACTGCCTGATTGACGGTCTCAATAGTCTCAACCTGTGGCACCTCAATACCAACCGGACCGAGGTCAAGAAGGTTGCCAATGAGGTAGCTATGACTAGTATGTTTTATTCGAAACTGTACTGGTATATCAAACGTAGCAGCATGTCGACATAATTCAACAAGAGTCTCCTCATTAAATGGACCATGTTGGCTGTCGGTATATACAAAAGCATAATCATCTTGCTCAATAATCCTCTCCATATCCTCCCTAGAAGCATTTAGAGGAACAGACACACCAATCAACAATTCTCCACTTCTTATTCTTTCCTTAAGGTTCTTATTAGACATATCAAACTCCTCAGCACGCCATTTTCTAGCACGCAGATCCAAGGTTCACAACTTCAACAAATGGACTATCATCCCACCAAAACAGATCACAATTTCACCATTATATTATCTGATCTCTTTCTATGTATGTTGGACTAATAAGAATTTCGCAGATGCCGTGGTCTGTATCATGCCGAACCTATCGAATTTGATTTTTACTTTGTAATAACACTTCAAATTTGATATCGTGAGAATTAGTTTTTTAGAGAGCTTGGCCCTCACTCGGTCCAACACAAAAAGTAAACAAAGGTGTACTTCAATGAATTATGGCTCAAAAGGGTGGAGTATAGTAATACTCACATTTGTAATAACTTTAATGGCAACCATAGCTTGCAGCTCCGAGGAATCGGATAAGTTGACCACATCAACCAAAACGGATTCCATTGAAAAGACAGCCTCAACAGAAACTGCAGCATCAGTTCAAGAAGCGTTTGATCTGATCGACACGAATTTCACGGAGGCGGAATCAGTTTACAAAGACAAGCCCATAACAGTAACAGGACAAGCAAAGAAGGTAGAAGGTTTTGGAGGGGGTTCTGACGACCCAGGAAACCTAAAGTTGGCAGGGGATATTAATGTCGTTCTGGTATTAGGATCAGATGTATCCCCAGACTCCGCTGCTCATTGCTATCTTGCTAATTCTCCAGAGGATCTGAGCGATAAAGAAAAAGAACGCCTCAACAATATCGGCATCGGAGAGGAGGTAACCGTGAGTGGAATGGTAACCGTGGTTTCCAATATGCCCGCAGCAACATTGAAAATCAAACAATGCATATTTGAGTAGTGTTTCCGCAAACCGCATGCGCCTCGGTGAGAATCAAAAACTGCACATGACGAACTTTTAAGGTGAAAAAACGACCAAGCTTAACGCCACATAGCCCACACCATCGGTGACAGTAATCTGGCGTTGGAGGGTTGGGCTAAGACTCTTCTCAATCGGTGGGATGACTGGACTAATCACCTCACTTACTTTCACTTTTCTGCAGCATCTGCTAACTAGAGATCAAGAGTTTGAACTATGGGAACTTGCCCTTATCTTAATAGGACTTGCACTGCCGACGTATGTTTTGGCCTTGATAACCAAAATAAATGTCGCCAAACTCATGATAATTTCTTATCTGACATTTTTCATGCCAATCCTAGGAGTTAATTTCGGAGCATCAGGATCAGAACCCATGTGGCAATTTGGGCTGTTAGGATTAATAGGCGGTTTATTCTGGAGTATCCCATTCACGTTACAAACTCTTATAAGAAAAACTTGAACTTCAGTCAGATAGAACCATTAATCTGGGTCTATAATAAAGTCCCTAAATTCTTGGAAATAACTTTTACCACCTACGAGATAAGTGTCATTATGATCAGCCCCGCTGATTAAATAGAATCTCTTCGGATGGACTGCTCTCTCGTATAGTTCCTTGCCTAAACTTGCCGGGACAACAGTATCGCTATCGCCATGGATCACCATCAAGGGACTACGAACTCTGTCGATCTTTGAGTCTGATTCAAATCTAGCCTCAAACATCGACACCAACAATCCTGAAGGCAGAAATGGGTAAGCGTTTTTCACCATCGCTTTAATAGAAGGGAACGGGGATTCCAATATTACCGCCCGGGACGGATACCTGATCGCAAGTTCAACCGCAACAGCAGCTCCCAAAGAACGTCCATAAAACACAGTGTCTGGTTGATTGCCATACTCTCCCAGCGACCTGGATTTCATATACTCAAAAGCAGCCTCAGCATCCAGGTATAGGCCATCTTCAGAGGGAGAACCCTCGCTTAATCCGTATCCCCTGTAATCAAACAAAAAAACAGATGCGCCAACTTCCTCATGAAGCAATACAAGGTTCTCAAGTCGATGGCTAATGTTTCCGGCATTACCATGGAACCACAGAATATTAACGTCCTCTCGACCTGCAACCAACCACCCATGCAATTTCAACCCGTCCGAAGTAAAAAAATACACGTCTTCGAAATCTAATCCAACTTGTTCAGGAGTGCGATTTAATCCCTTCTCCGGGAAATAGATAAATTGACGATCTAACACGAGACAACCCCCATTCATGACTAGTAGGAAGATCAAAAGTACAACAATACTCCATGTAGTTCTCATGACTGTATTCTGTCATATCACGCAGTCGCTATAACCAAAACCACAATATATTTGAAACTACTAACGTCTCCGGAACATCGCCCTTCCTACCCACGTAAGACCCTCGGCTAGTACTTTATATCAATCCCACTTGGCAATATAGCATCCTCTACATTTGCATAATTCAGATTAGATCCGGTCAAGTTTGCCCCACTTAAATCTGCCCTACTGAGATTTGCGCGGGTAAGATTAGTAGCGCTTAAATTGGACCCTGCCAAATTAGCACCCGTTAAGTCAGCTCCAGTTAAATCTGCCCCAGTTAAATTTGCGTCCGCTAGATCCGTGTATTGCTCCTTTCTAGGTCCACCGGTGAGTTTAGTAACCCAGTTTTTTCTGAATAAATCGTCACCTAACTCCGCATCCGTGAGATTGGCACCACTTAAGTTAACATGCCTTAGATCAGCTGACCTTAAATCTGCCTTGGTCAGATTAGCTCCACTAAGATTAGCTCCACTCAACCCTATCTCACTGAGGTTTGCCCTCGTTAAATCAGCTCCACTCAGGTTTGCATCTGTCAGATCTGTTGATTCATTGTTGTTGGCTCTACCAATCAGTCTGGACAACCACGGTTGCCTTGACTGACTGGCATTTAAGACCGCGTCCTTAAGATCCGCACCACTCAAATTTGCATGCCTTAGTAAAACGTTTGACAAACGTGAGCCTTCCAATTTAACGCCACTGAGATTTGCACCCGTCAAGTTGACAAAAGAAAGGGTTACATTTCGCAAATTGGATCCACTAAAATTAATATCTACAAGATCATTTTCAAAAAAAATCAACCCCTCTAGATCAGATCCAGCCAAACTCTCGCCCTCTGCAACTTTTAGCATCAATTCCTCAATAGTGTATTCAGACACTTATCTCACACACTCCTAAATCGATTACCCTTCCTGCAAAGCAGGATATTTCAATCACCTTAACACTAAATTTAATCACGCCTTTGAATCATAATCAGGCGTTTCCAAACAAATCCTTCTATACAACACGAAATTATTCCTAAAGGGAGATAACTAGAAGCACTATTTCTTTCCACCCAAGGCTGAGAGCAAAACACAACTAAAAACAAAAAACTTCCTCTTATAACCCCGATCAATTCCTTGAGTTTACCAGTGTCCCTTACATAGTACCTTACTATTAAATAACCTCCTACTTAGTAGGGTTATACTTTCATGCAAGCGAATTGATCAACGATAATATATATACTCAGCCAATCTTAATGAGTAGCTCGACACTTAAAGCTATTCCTAAATATCTTCCAATGATGAGCAGAAACTAATCCATAACATAAGAATCCATGTAGGGTTTTCTTTGTAAAATGAATGCATCAAACAGGCATTACCGAATATAGATAGTCATAAGGAGACATACCGGAGTGAATGTAGTCATCGATGCCGATCCCGGAACCGACGATGCTATAGCGCTATGCGCAGCAGTACACTCAGATTCAATTAACGTCTTAGGAATAACAATTGTTGGAGGGAACGTACACAGATCCCTAGGCACCTCAAATGCCCTCGCTATCCTCGATTTCATCGGAGCCACTGAAATACCGATTGTACAAGGCGCAGATAGACCTCTGAAAGGATCGTTCACCTACGCTTACGACTACCATGGGAAGGATGGTCTATCCACCACGATACCACAATCTACCCGCCCAGCATCATCAATATCTGCGATTGACTTCATAAGAGCTACATGCAGCCCGCCCAACCACGAGACCACCCTCATTGCTCTGGGACCTCTCACCAACATAGCAGAGGCAATCCAAATGAATCAGGAGTTAGCCAACGGGGTTAAACGAATATTCGTGATGGGTGGGGCTCTAGAGGTGGACGGAAATGTCACTCCCTGGGCTGAGTTCAACATACACCAAGACCCCGTGGCAGCGAACGTGGTATTCTCTTCCGGCATACCAATCACACTCCTCAGCCTGGATGTTTGTGACCAAATTTATGTAAACAGAGGAAATTTCCCTCCGTCGGATAATGAGACTAAAGAAAGATTTTTGACTCGCAGTATCCTCGAAGGATGGTTCCGCTTCAAGCCAGAAATGGAAAGATACACCCTGTGTGACCCAACTGCTGTAGCAGCATCAGAAAACCCAGATTTGTTTGAATACCGACAGGCTTCAATAAAAGTTGTCGAAACTGGAAAACAGAAAGGACGTACGATGGCTAAATACGGAGATGGATCTGTAGATGTCGCCATCAACTGTGATCCTGTAGAAGTGTTAAATCACATCAGCGGTATGCTTTCTTGAATTAAGATATACCATCTTGTACCATCGCAACTAAATATTTCCGGATGAATATTTGATGTTAGCTCGCACCAGGCTGATCATGACCAACCGGCTAACCTATGTATCTTTGTGAATGGAGCAAAAATGATCACAAAATTTGATAGTCTCTACGCTGGTCATATTGATATGGATGATGTGGGATACTCAGGTACGGCAGTGAATGATCGCCACTTCGGAAACGATCAACTAGCTAAAGCCTTTGATAAAGCTACAAAAATTGCCCAGACAATGGACGATTTGGGCTACGACACGCTTTGGCTTGCTGAGCATCATTTCCAACCAGAGGGCTATGAATGTATCCCCAATGTCTTGATGACAGCAGTGCATCTATCCCACCTAACAGAAAATATCCGACTTGGATGCGGGTTTAATATAGCTCCCATGTGGCACCCTCTTCGACTCGCAGAGGATTACGCGACCGCAGATATACTCACTAATGGGCGAGTAGTTTTCGGCGTAGGACGCGGCTATCATACGAGGGAAGTGGAAACCGTTGGGGTTCCCCTCATGGATCAAGTAGCAAACCGGAATCTATTTGAGGAACAAGTCGAAGTTATATTTAAGGCTTTCAATAACGATTCATTTTCCCACAACGGGGAAAACTACTCTATCCCTCCCAATGTTCCTTATCGTGGCTACGAACTGAGGGAAATCACTCTGGTACCAAGACCTCTAAGGAGACCAGTCGAATGCTGGCAACCAATTCAAAGCGCCACACCAAGAGGTATGGACTTCATGGCTAAACATGGGATTAACGGCATAATCGGTGGAGGTAGTTCAGAGGGTGGAGCGATGGATCAGGCTGTACTTGGATTTCAGAAAGCGTATCACCGATCCGGACATGAAATAGCACTGGGTGATCGTTTGTCAATCGGCTTCCACTATCATATCGCAGACACCCAAAAAGAAGCCACTGATCAGATTAGAGAATATTATGAGGAAAATTTGAAGATTTTTGGCCCACTCAGATTGGTTAGAGCATTGAGTGAAACACAAATAGAAATCATGGCAAATCCAAAACTTGCTCCCTTTTCTGATCTGCCCACGGCAGAGGATGCAGTGGAAGCAGGGGGTATACTCGCTGGCCCCCCTAGTCTGATAATCGAACAACTGAAAAAACTTGAAGCCAGATACCCTGGCCTAGAACGTGTTGCCGTCAGTCATCCGGTGGGCACTCCACAATCAGTCATAACTGAACAGCTGCAAAGATTTGCAGAGGATGTGATACCTGAATTTACCAGGTGAAATATTAGCTAAAGGATTTTAGTTATCCAATCCACGCCATTGATATAAAAAGCAGGGTGGTGTAGATTACTCCATTGCAAATATCCAAATTAATAAGGGAGTTGAAAATGGCTAAATATCTTTTGTTGGCTTCATACACAAGCGAATCGTGGTCTGCACAAATAGAGAATCCTAGAAACAGGATTGAACTGTTAAGACCTGTATTCGAGAGTATAGGAGGATCTATAAATGAAGCCTATTTTACTTTTGGGGATTACGATATAGCAGCGATATATGAAGCGCCAGACAATGTCAACGCAGCGGCACTCGCTATTTCTTTCTCTGCCAGCGGAGGCCTCAAGAATGTTCGAACCGTTCCATTGATAAGTATCGAGGATGGATTGAAGGCAATCACAAAGGCTGGAGAAATTAAATACACTCCGCCTGCCGGATAGCCTATCTAGTTCAGGATAAACTGAGAGGGGCCGTCAAAGGCCCTCTCTCTATCACCCTTTGGACCATCTTCCGTCCAAACCTTAAAGTCCTTCTCGAAGGACAATCAGAAACTAACCGAAGAAATTCAGTTGCCCAAAGGCGCCGTTTGCTACAACTTCAGGATCTACTCTGAGCCATTTTTCTGCAATCTCCGAATATGTGCCCCTGAAGTCATTGTTAAAAGCCATATCTCCTTCGACTTGATCATTGTCTCGGAGGGATGGATATCTCCCATATAGCCCTCCTTTCACATCCCCGCTCAAGATAAATGCTACCCCTCCGGATCCATGATCCGTCCCAGCCCCGTTATCCTTTATACGCCTGCCGAATTCCGAGAACAACAAGACAGCAGTATCCCTATCTCGTCCATGTTCTACCAGATCATCCATGAAATCACTCAGCGCGACAGCTAGATCCGACCATAATTTCTGGTGAGCAGCTAGCTCACCTGAGTGAGTATCGAAGCTACCATGATTAGCATAAAAGACTCTCGTCCCAAGATCTGCAAACATAACTTGAGCGATATTCTTCAAACTCTGTGCAATCGGGGTATCAGCATATTCAACGTTGGAAGAATACATTGCAGGAGCACGACGCAAGATATCAGCACCTTTCATCGCATCCATACCGGTTTGTGACAGAAAATCAGCCATTGTATCTTTCCCAAGCCCTCCATACATCCGGCTAAAGGCATTCAAAGCCACATTACGAGCCCTATCATCCTCTATGTCCGGGAACAATCCGTAGGTTTCCAGATTGCCAACAGATGCCACTGGCACATCCTGGGCATACAAAGCCCTAGGTAACCCTCGACCAAAATTCACACCAGTCAAAACATTTTCGCCCTTTGGATCTAGTTCTCTTATTGTGCGGCCCAACCAACCTTCATTGACAACTTCGGTGGGCTCAGCAGTATGCCAAATATCCATGGCTCTAAAGTGGGACCGATTGGGCTCCGGATATCCTATCCCATTTATGACAGCAAGCTTCCCCTGATCATATAACCTTTTCAATGGGGCCATACTTGGATTAAATCCTATATGGTCATCAACCTTCAGCACTCTATCCTGAGGAATATTCACAAAGGGTCGATTATCGTAATATAGTCCATCTCCATAGGGGATGATGGTATTGAGGGCGTCGTTGCCGCCCGACAATTGAACAACAACCAAATTTTTTTCTTTCTTTTTTGTAGTCATTTAACGCTCCCCCCTATTGTCTATTAAGGTCATAAATTTGTACTCTATGTCGATTGCTCTCAGTAACATAAAGCCTATCGCCATCATCCAATTTCACAGACATCGGTGCCCAAAAATATTTTTCAATATGCGATGAAACCTCATGTGGATCGTTCACAAAATAACCAACTTCAGTTTCCAGGTCAGATTTCTCTCTTGCAGCTGCTTCCTCCAGATTTATATCCAGAAATGCACGTGCCCATTTAGATTCGGTAGCTTCACCTCGCAAACTTTGTACTACATTGCCTTCAGGATCCATTACTTTAACCATCTCATTGCCCCAATCGGCAATATACAAGTACCCATCATTATCCACACAGACACTGGCAGGTTTATAAAGTTGGTCGCTTCTTCTACCAGGCTCACCATAAGAACGCACAAACGTACCATCTACTCCGAATCTCTGTATACGATCATTATGCCAATCGGCTATATAAACATCCCCATCTGGAGCAACGGTTAATCCCCACGGATGTTGTAATTGTCCCGCCTCAGCCCCTCTCTCTCCAAATGAGCACTGAAGCCCTCCTGATCTATCCAGAACCTGAATTCTATGATTATTATTATCCGATACATACACGTTTTCATCGGAGTCAACAGCCAACCCCGACGGCCCATCTAGACCCGGGTCGCTCGACTCCGATACCCACAAGATCTTAACGAAATTACCCTCGGGATCAAACTCGGTGATCCTATTCATATATTCATCAGCGACTATCACGTTACCGTCTTTCGTGTGGGTAATTGCCGTAGGCCATATGAGTTCTCCTGGCTCCTCACCATTTCGAGCGAATGTTCCGAAATATTCCTCTTCTATGTTGTACGTTGTCACTCTTATCCCTCGCGTATCCCCATCAATAGATCGGCTCACCGTATACAACGTGCCGCTATCACCAATGGAAGTGTCGGTGGGGTAATAAAATCCACGGCCCTCCATAGAACAAAGGCCCACAGTCCTATTATATTTCAGGCGCTCCATGCTCATATTGGTCAAGCCCTTTGGAATTCGTGTGTTGCGGCAACTAGCCTTACCATCTCCTTCACGCGATCCTTCAAGGTATACCCATCCACATTGCCCCCCTCGTTTGCTACATCTTCTAGGATCACACGAGTATCCTCGCCAATTTCCAGATACCCTAGTTCTTCAAGGCATCTATCAAGTAAATCTTCTCCTGAAACACCATCTGCCAAGTCGTTGCTGATATTGTCAAGAATCAATTTCACACCTTGGTATTTCTCCTGGCCAAGTTGCCCTGAGGAGAAATTAATCCGCTCAACTAAGGTCCCTGTATCAACCCACTCAAGACCCTCATGCCACCCCTCAACAGATGGCGGGTTATTCAGATATTGCCCCATAAAACTCATCTCTTGGCCTCTATCGAAGATTTCTCTCCTGGGTCTGTCAAATTCACCACTGAGCCTTAGCACGCCCGTCATTAATTCAGCCGGGCTTTTGATTCTTTTGTACCAACATTCCCTCGAACGAAAGAAATCAGAAGTTAAGAGGACTTTAAGCATGGATTCAATATCGTATCCACTTTCAAAATACGTTTTTTCTAGTAGATCAATGGCCTCCGGATCCTGTGGTTCAACATAAGGCCACTGAGGCACCGCGGGCTCATCTTTGACAAAAAAACTATACATATGCCTTGCAATGAATCTAGCAGTAGCGGGCTGTTTCACAATGATATCTACGATATCCTCTCCGCCGAAATGCCCGGACTCTCCAAGAAAATGCTTTTCACCATCGTCGTGATCGTCTTCTTTATACTCATAATGCCAAGCTAGCCTACCGTATGGCCAAATAGAATCTCGTTCCGCCCGAAGAGCCATATATTCGGTGTTCCCTATAGTCCAGCCTGTGAATGCCCTAGCTGCCTCTTTTATGTCATCTTCAGAATAATGCCCCACACCCATAGAGAACAGCTCTAAAAGTTCCCTACCATAATTTTCGTTTATTGAACCACGATGATTATCATTATTATCCAACCACGCTATCATTGCCGGATCTTTAGATAATTCCACCAATAGATCACGGAAGTTACCTCGGCCAAACTCCCGGAACATTCTTATCTGATTCGCCAAGGCACGCCCCTGACTAAGTTTGTTATAACCTGTAGCAAAAATCCCATGCCAAAACAAAGCCATCTTTTCAGTTAAAGAGTCCTCTTTGCCAATTAATTTGTAAAGCCAATAAGCGGCAGGATTGGTCGCTCCCATAAGCCCCGATTGCTCATGATGATATCGCCAAACCAGATGATCGGGGAGCCTGTTTCCATCAGATGCGTTCATCAATCTTTCGACTGATTCCTCGTAGCCAAGGGCAACCAAATCATCTATTTGCTTTTTCGACCCCCCAAAACCAGCACGTCTCAACAAATGACCTATCTCTTCGGGTGTTGTCTTTGTTTTAGTAACCATTTTCTATCATCCCCATTCACAATAACTACTGTTTTACAAGACTCAAGCGGCTACTTATCCACTTCTTTGATAATGGCATTGCCCACGCAATAAGTACGGCCACTACGTTACCATTATCTATTTTTTGCTATCCTGCTACAAGTATCCCGCCATGCCGCTCTCTCTAATTTCCAGCATTATATGCTTCGCGAACATATGCATGCCTAACTATGGCATCCCTTGAGAATAAATAACCCCGTATTAGATCAGTCTCAGATAGTAAATTTGATATTTTGCTAACATAGGCGGGATAATCCATAGAACTCTATAGGATATAGCCAATCACCTTTATCATATTTTCTCAATTATGGTGGAATCATCAAAGGAGATATTGAATCATGAAATCCGCACCAATCATCACAAAAGTCGAGGCAATTCATTACTCCCACACCATTAAGGATCTTGGTACCGATTACAACACCTTTAACAAAGTATTTGAACCTGGGGGAGACCACACTCTAAACGGCTCAATCCTTAGAATTCATACTGACAAGGGGATTATCGGGGAATATCCTGATGTGACAGGACCAGCATTAGCAGAAATCAACGCGATTTCAGCATATTTGATAGGCAAAGAAGCCTTATCAAGGGAACCCATCTATAACGACCTAAAGAGGGGCTCCAGGCACTGGGCAAAACTCGGACTGGGCGTCATTGATATATGTTTATGGGACATTGCCGGCAAATTTTATGACGAGCCGCTATTTAGACTATTAGGGGGAGAAAGACGGCCTCTGAAAGCATACGCTTCCACTCTTCATGGTGATGAAAACGGGGGGCTCACAACTCCCACTGATTTTGAGGATTTCGCGTCTCAGTGTATGTCTATGGGTTATAAAGCATTTAAGGTACACGGCTGGGGACTCGCCCGAGATTACTTGGATCGTGAAATAGAGAACGTTCTTAACCTAGGAGACAAGTTTTCCGGAAAACTTGACTTGTTGATTGACCCCGCGTGTGAACTGAAGAATTTCGGAGACACTTTAAAACTCGGAAGAGCCTGCGACGAAGCCAATTTTTTTTGGCTTGAAGACCCGTTTCAGGACAACGGAGTATCCCAGTTCGCCCACCGCAAATTAAGACAGATGATCAAGACTCCAATACTACAAACTGAACATATACGGCTTCTCGAAGAACATGTCGACTTCATTGTGGCAGATGCAACGGATTATGTTAGATGTGGAGCACACGAGGACGGCGGTATCACTGGCGCAATGAAAATCGCTCATGCATCCGAAGGATTTGGGCTGGATGTGGAACTCCACGGTCCAGGACCCGTCCACAGGCATGTTATGTCGGCCATCAGAAATACAAATTTCTATGAGTTAGGTTTAGTACATCCCAAGTTAGAGACAACTAAAGCTCCCATCTATGAGGACTACAATGACGACTTGACAGCGATTGATAGTGACGGCAACGTATTCGCCCCTGAAGGGCCTGGCATCGGTGTAAATATAAACTGGGATTGGGTGAAGGCTAACGGCGCGGTTACCGAAGTGATCGCAGACTGATATCCTGCCCCGTAAGCCGAACCTATACTCAGTGCTGCAAAGCTCCATAGCGCAACTTGGTCAACTAAATACGATAGCAGATAGAATCACCTAGTAGGACTACATGAAATGACAAAGATACGACATGCCATCACTCCCATACTTGATATTGGCTACGAAGAATATGGGGACAGCCATGCGATTCCCATTATTCTTCTGCACGGGTTCCCATATGATGTTCGGTCATGGGACGGTGTTATACCCGACCTAGTCAAAGCCAAACGTAAAGTATATGTTCCGTATCTCAGAGGATATGGTCCAACTAAATTTCTGAGCGAAAAGACCCCCCGAATGGCCCAACAAGCCGCTATTGCACAAGATGTCATCGATTTTGCAGATGCCCTAAATATAGATCAATTCGCACTGGCTGGATTTGACTGGGGTAACCGTGCAGCATGTATATCTTCAATACTGTTCCCTGAGAGAGTTAAAGCCCAGGTCGCGATAGGCGGCTATTCAGTCTTCAACATCTTAAAAAGACCTCCGCCTTCCTCAGCATTCACTGAATCAATGAAATGGTACCAGTGGTACTTCAATACTGAACATGGCCGGGATGGACTCACCAAAAATCGTAGAGGTATTACTCGCTATCTTTGGGAGACCTGGTCTCCTACCTGGCATTACACCGACGAAATTTTTGAACGCTCCGCTCTATCTTTTGACAATCCGGACTTTGTTGACGTAGTAATACACTCTTATCGGCATCGTCACATGAATGCGCCCGGAGAAGACCGCTTCGAGAAAATCGAAAAAGAACTTTCGAAGCAGCCAGTTGTGCCGGTTCCCGCTATCATCCTGCTCGGTGAAGATAGCGGCTTTGGGACTCCGCCCAAGGACGCTGCGGAAGACTACAAAAAGTTTTCCAAATTAGTATCAAGACACATCATCAGTGGCGCTGGTCATGACCTTCCAGTACAGAGACCACACGAGGTGTCAAAGGCCCTTCTGGAGCTCCTTTAAACTACTCGGATATATGCTAGATCAATTCGAATGGTGCAACAGGAATATTTCTGTAGTTACGGTCTGACAACGCTACCATCCGCCCGCCTAATAGTATCCCAAGATCCGCCGTAAGCACGGTCCTTGAATGGGAAACGCTTAGCAAGGCTCTCATCTATGTCAATTCCTAAACCAGGTTTTCCGTTTGACCACATATAACCATCTCTAACTTCAGGGGCACCAGGAAATACTTCTCTTGTGTTATCACCGAATATTGAATACTCCTGTATACCAAAATTAATACAATTAAGGTCTAACATAAGATTCGCAGCATGGCCAACAGGAGAAGTGTCACCAGGTCCATGCCATGCTGTCCTGACATTGAACATTTCGCTTAAAGCAGCCAATTTTCTCGCGGGCGTAAGGCCACCGACTTGAGAAATATGAATACGCAGGAAATCAATCAATCTATCCTTGATCATGGGAATTATTTCATGGGGATTGTTATAGAGCTCCCCCATTGCCAAAGGAGTACTAGTTTGTTTCCTAACTATTCTGAAATAGTCGTTATCTTCAGGCGAAAACAGGTCCTCAAGAAAAAATAATTTGTATTGCTCTAGCTCCTTGGCAAAACCAACACCTTGTATAGGCGGTAGCCGCTCATGGACATCATGCAGTAGTTCCACATCCCAGCCTACCGTTGATCGTATGTGTTCGAATAGGGATATCACTGATCTCATATAGGGCCCTGGCTCAAATATACCACCCGGATGCGCATGCAAAGCCCCAGGTAAAGGTTCATAAAGCCAATTCGTTCCTATTTTAGGACCTGAATTCGGGGAATCGAAGGATTCCCCTCCACGGTTGCTATAAGTCGCGTAACCTGGAGTAAGAACCTGTACACGGATATGGTGGTAACCCTCTTCAATGAACTCCCTCACCTTCTCCTCAACTTCCTTCGAGTCTCTTCCATTTGCATGAACGTAAACAGCCGCAGCTGTCCTAGCCTTTCCCCCAATTAGTTCATAAACAGGCATGCCAGCCATCTTACCTTTGATATCCCAAAGAGCTTGGTCTATCCCGCTTAGGGCATTATTCAAAACTGGACCATTCCTCCAGTATGAGGACACATATGAAGACTGCCAAATATCTTCAATATCTGCTGGATTACGTCCAATAAGAAATGGTCTGAGATAGTCATTCACAGCAACGGCCACGGTTGTTGGCCTCTGGGTAAAAGTAGCGCAGCCCACTCCATAAATTTCGGGGTCGGACGTCTCGACTTTCACGATAACTAAACGAATGTCATCAGGCTCAGTGAAAATGACCCTGACATCGGTTATGGAAAGGTTGCTCATGTATATTTCTCCTCCAATGGCTATTGCCGTTTCATTCCCAAAACCACGCTTTTAGGACAGTATATTGGACGCACCTTACTTGTTAAAAGCACAATTCTCCATTATCGAGGCAGATATGCTATCGTAGCCCACCATATATTAACGTTTCTAAACCTAGCAAAAATTGAGACAAATAGATGGCGCAATATTTCATAGCTCATACCTTAAGAATTAGCGCGGACGAGTTTTGATCTGCCATGCAATCAGAAGCCGTCCCAGAACTCGCCAAAGCAATGGATTCCGGGCAGACTCCGGCAAAATGTCTCAAAAGCTGGAACCCATTACTATACGGGAATACTGATACATTTTTTTGCCTATGGGAAGCTGATAGAACAGCAGTTATAGAAACTACACTGGGACCTGAAATGCTGGCAATGCTAACCTGTGATCCGTTGCAAGTGGACGAAATTGATTGGTCAGAAATATCCAGAGGCTAGCCGCACAGCTCAACCGATCATTATGGACCCTAGTTTTTAGGACGATATCCTCAAATTTCAATCCCGTCTAAAAATCCCCAAAGAGCTTCAGAGGCGGATTTGGTTCCTTGAATCGCTGCTTGATCATCATCTTGGTTATTACAAAGAGCCATTACCATTTCTCGCTCAGCATCCGAGTGTTCTATATCAAGTAATTCGTGAGTGATGAAAAACGAAATCGCTCTTTCATCACTAATATCGTAGAAATCCTTGAGTCCTTCTATCTTAGTCCTAGCAACTTCCGGAACTTGCGATTCATACGCATAAAGCGCAGACGCACCTGCTACCAAGGATTCCTCCGCTGTAAGGCGCTTGTAGGTGTTAATTAGTTGGGAAGTCGCCTCGGATTGCTCACTGTACTTCACGAAATCTCTTTCTAGCCCTAGAGCATCACAAAAGCGTAACCATAACTCCACGTGATTGTCCGGGCCATATTCTTCATCCCATAGATTTTCTAATATATGTTGTCGAACTGCTTGATCTTGGCACCGGTAATGGAGCCCACTTAGAAAAATAGGGTAACTCTTTTCAAAGTGGTAATACTGGACAGCGTATTCCTTAAGAGAATCCATCTCTAATTTGCCCTCATTCCAAGCTTGGTAAAACGGGTGAGATAACAAGCCCTTGTTCGAAACAATCTCGTCCATCCGATCAATCAAATCCATATCTAATAAACCCTCCAATGTATAATGTCCTTTCGACGGACCTAGTATAGTACAAAATCATTGGAAAATGGGGTTTCGAAAAGACAATTACATAAGAAATTCACTCTGGATTCCTTCAACATTGTCAATTTATATTTTCTTGTTAAGGACGGACCAATAACTATGAGCATAATTCCTTTCACTATTAACGTCCCAGATAACGTCTTGGAAGATTTACAAAAAAGGCTGGAACTTACCAGATGGCCTGATGAAATTCCAGGTTCAAGCTGGGATTACGGGACAAACCTTGATTACCTAAAAGAACTCGTAACTTATTGGCAGAATGGATACGACTGGAAAGCTCAAGAAAGAAAACTTAATGAATTAAAGCATTTCACAAGCGAGGTTAAGGGTTTAAATATTCACTTCGTTCATGAAAAAAGCGAAAACCCTAATGCGATGCCTATAGTAATCACACACGGTTGGCCATCAACCTTTTTTGAAATGCATAAGATAATCCCCAGACTCACAGACCCAGCTTCTTATGGTGGTGACCCATCTGATTCCTTTGATGTTATCGCACCTTCACTTCCTGGATACGGATTTTCTGAGGCCTCAAAAACGCCGGGGATGGATGTGGAGTCTGTAGCTAACATTTGGGATGAGCTGATTACTAAACAGCTCGGATATCCAAAATATGCTGTGCATGGAGGCGATATTGGGGCAGGTGTAACAGCGCGTTTAGGTCATCGCCACTATAAAAACATTCATGGTATACATTTGACATCCGTGACCCGACCAACACCATATCTGGGGGAAAATACCGAACCTCTCACGGAAGCGGAAAAAACTCATTTAGAACAAAGGCTAAATTGGGAACGAGACGAAGGTGCATATGGTCACATGCATCGAACCAAGCCTCAGACATTGTCTTACGGCCTAAATGATTCTCCTGTGGGGCTTGCAGGATGGATCGTTGAAAAATATAGATCCTGGAGTGACTGTGGAGGGGACATTGAGAGAACATATACCAAAGATGATTTATTAACCAACATCATGATTTACTGGACTACCAATACCATCGGGTCTGCGGTGAGAATGTACAGAGAGAATAATGTTGAATGGACCATGGCTCAGGGAGAACAAATATCTGCCCCAACAGGTGTTGCAATATTTCCTTATGACCTCAGTGCACCACCACAGGAATGGGCAGCAAGATCTTACAACCTCAAAAGATGGACCGAGATGAAAAAAGGAGGTCATTTTGCCGCCCTCGAACAGCCTGAACTACTGGTGGAAGACATACGAGCATTTTACCGCCCATATCGATCCTCTAAATAAACGTTCCTTAGAAAATAGACCTCTCACCATTCCAAATTCAGAGTCCTATCCAATGAGAACCTAAAATAACTAGGCTTTAATGCCGTTCCATTATCAGAAGGAAAAGGTAATATAGACATTGTATCCGGAATATACTTAAGAAACAGTTGGTATTACGGCGTATGCTTACAAAAAAAGCAAGTTTTATCAGCTCATATTAATATAGGTTCCGTTAGTATAAAAACAGATCAATTAAGTCCGATTTAAAGGGGAAGATAACTCATGCAAGTCGTCAGTTTAAATGATTTAGAGGTAATAGCTGAGAGTGTTACTCCGCATAATATGTGGGGCTTTATAGATGGTGCAGCGTACAGTCACCTCACAAAAAAAAGAAACCGGGACAAGTTCGCAGAAATAACGATGAACCCGAATTTCCTTGTAGATATCGATAACAGAGACCTATCTACAACTATACTCGGAGAACCTATCAGTTTCCCTGTTATGGTTGCTCCCGCCGGAGGACAACGCCAGCATCACCCCGAAGGAGAACTGGCTACGGCACAGGGAGCAGGCCAAGCCAAAACTCTTTACACTTTGCCTACGGGATCAGGGTATAGTATTGAAGAAGTGGCCAACGTCGCCTCAGGGCCGCTATGGTTCCAGTTATACCACTCACATGACGATATAACGGAACATCTGGTGAAACGCGCAAAAGAATCCGGCTATAAAGCCATTTGCCTTACTGTGGATGTACCCGTTTCGTCTCCTAAAGAAAGAGACCTGAAGAACGGGTTCCTCAGGGATACCGCCTTACACGATGGTAGCCTTCGAGATCGCCCTGATCTTCTGAACAGAAAAGGAGCAGGTGGAAGCAGAGACTTCGCTGATTGGGATGGTGCTGAATTTCAAGGATTGACTTGGGACCGGCTTGACTGGCTAAGATCTTTGACGGAGCTCCCGTTAGTAATTAAGGGAATCAGAACAGTAGGTGACGCGTTAAAATGTGTAGAACACGGCGTGGATGGTATAGTCGTATCAAACCACGGTGGACGCCAGATAGACCACACATTGTCATCTATTGAAAGTTTGTATGCCATATCTGCAGCGGTGGAGGATAAGGTCGAATTGTATCTCGATTCTGGAGTTCGCCGCGGCTCCGATGTTCTTATCGCTTTAGCCATGGGAGCAAGGGGCGTATTTGTAGGACGCCCTCTATTTTGGGGGCTAGCTTATGACGGTGCAGCTGGAGTAGAACTTATGCTCAATATTTTGCGAGAGGAGTTCGACAGAGCCTTAGCTTTTTGCGGATATAGAAATCTATCCGAGATATCGCGGGATGCCATAAACGTACCTGTAACCTGGGGCTAAGCAATCGAAAAACTTTAGCCTGAGTCGATATCTGGGAGAGGAGTTTGCCGATGCCAAATAATAGGATACTAGAGAAGAAAATGGCTGGCAAAAAAGCATTTGGACTAGCATTGTCGTTCTATTCCGACGAGCTGATTGAACTAGCTGGAGTTATGGGACTCGACTTCGTTAGTTACGACGGTCAGCATGGTCCTATAACTCCAGAAACAATAGATAGATTTTGTAGAATGTGCGACGGTTGGAACCTAACACCATCAATGAGAGTTCCAGACCAAATCCCTAGCAATATTCTGAACTATCTGGATCGGGGTATCAAAGCAATAACGATCCCCAACGTGGAAACTAAGGAGCAGGCTCAAAAGCTCATTGAACACTGCTATTTTGCTCCAGAAGGTCTCCGCAGTTATACAAGTAAAAGAGTGACACGTTTCGGTACAGAAAAGGACCTTTCACGTATGATGGCCCAGGCGAATGAAGATTTGATGATTATCCCTCAGATTGAAAGTATAACTGCCTACCAGAATCTGGATGAGATCCTTGATGTCGAAGGTATTGACGTACTCGCCGGCGGCCCAAACGATCTAGCCCAATCGATGGGATTCCCCGGACAACCAGACCACCCTGATTGTCTTAAGGTTACAGCCGAAGGGAGAGTTAAAATTACTAACGCGGGCAAATACCGGGATGACGAAGTTATGGTATCTATAGATGCAACCATAGCCGTGAAAGAGTCTATCGAAAATATGCTGTCTAATAGACAATAGCTAGAACAATCGCCGATAAAGACGCCCTCTCATCCTATCTCAAGAAGCAGGATAACAAAGTAAATTACTCTAACGTAACGACAAATCTATGGTAACTTGTAATGAAGTATGACGTTGTAGTCGTAGGCGCTGGATCCGCTGGCTCTATTGTGGCAACAAGGTTAACGGAAGATCCAAAAAGATCAGTTTTATTGCTGGAAAGTGGTCCTGATTACGATGGAATAGAGAAGCTTCCGGAAGAAGTTAAATTTGGCTACGCAACTGGAACCGATATAATGGTCAGTGATCACAACTGGCAATTTCTCGGACAACCAACCCCTGTTGCTGAACCGATGATGGTTCCTCGTGGAAAAGTCACAGGTGGTTCCAGCGCGATTAACGGCCAAATGTTCTTAAGAGGTGTTCCCGAGGACTATGACGCCTGGGCTTCCTCGGGCAACGATCAATGGGGATACGAAAAGTTGCTTCCATATTTCAGGAAACTTGAAGCTGACACAGATTTCTCCGATGACTTCCATGGGACGGATGGCCCAATAATAGTAAGACGCTTTAAAGAGACTGACGCTCACGTTGGGTCTGCAGCTTTCAGAACCGCTGCCCTCGCTATGGGTCATCTGGAAAGTCCAGATCTGAATAACCCCGATTCAACAGGGCTCAGTCCAACCCCGTTAAATAACCCCAACGGTATAAGGTGGAGTACAAATTTGGGTTATCTCTCGCTGTCAAGACACAGAATGAACCTTACGATCCGGGCCAATTGCGATGTCCGAAAAGTGCTATTCAAAGATAAAACTGCCGTTGGGTTAGAAGTTAGGAGCGGAGGTGAAATTTTCACAGTTGAAGCAGACAACATTATCTTGAGTGGAGGTGCGATAGCATCGCCTCAGCTACTCATGATATCTGGGATAGGACCAGCCGGACAGCTGCAAGAACACGGGATAAACCTTATTCATAATTTAGCTGGGGTAGGACAGAATTTAAGAGATCATCCAGTATTACCCATAACGTTTAAAACAAAACCTGGCGTTCCCCTCGACGGGCTAGCACCCAGAAATCAGTACATGCTACGTTACACCGCAACAGGCTCAACCTCGAGGAACGATATGATCATAATGATGTTCAATTTCGCCTCAGAGAGGTTAGAACGTGGTGGGTCAAGACTGGACGGGATTGGTATACGAATGTTGTTATCCTTGTACCTAGCAGAGAGCTCCGGGGAACTAACGCTGCAATCTAAAGACCCCTCTGTTCAACCTTTCCTAAACTATAACTATTTTGCGAAACCTTTTGACCGTGAACGAATGCGGGAAGGTATATATAAATGCCTAGAATTAGCCAAACATCCTGACTTCGACAACCTCATTGAAGAAGTCCTTGAACCGTTACCTTCAGATCTTGAAAGTGATGATAGTCTGGATGAGTGGATGATGAAGGAAGCGTACACGGGGCATCATATATCTGGCACGTGCAAAATGGGTCCTTCAAGAGACCCCATGTCCGTTGTCAACCAATATGGAAGAATTCACGGGCTAGAAAATATACGTGTCATCGATGCTTCTATCATGCCCGATTGCATCAGAGCCAATACAAACGTAACTACCATGATGATAGGGGAACGATTGTCAGACATGATCATCTCAGAGACAAAGGGTTCCCCCCGTAGCTAAATTAGCTGATACTATGAGTATTCTGTAACGGTAGTAAAAGAGGAGAATCTATCCGATGGAGTGGGCATCTACATTATCAGTGACAGGTAATTACCAAGAAGGGGTAATGGAATGCTTGTCTGAGATAAATTCCATGATGGATAACACACCTAATTTAGTGGTCGTTTTTGCGTCTCCAAAAAACGTTAACCTTCTATCCGACCTAAATAAAATGATCGACGATAGATACTCTGATTGCACCATACTAGGATGCTCTGGATTAGGCATAATAGGGAACGGGCAGGAACTAGAACAAAAAGAGGGGATTGCCATGTCCGCAGGCGCCCTACCTGACGTCACAGTGACCCCATTCCATATATCAAGTAACAATTTGCCCGACGGCGACGCGCCACCAGAAGAGTGGGAGTCATTAGTGGGTGCCACCAGAGAGTCCAATCCAGAATTTATACTATTAGGCGACCCATTCAGTTCCCAGTGCGAAAATTTGTTAATGGGATTAGATTACGCCTTCCCAGAGAGCATGATCATCGGCGGCCTTTCAAGTGGTGGGCAACAGCCCGGATTAAATGCACTGTTACTCGATTCCGACACCTTTACAGAGGGTATCGTAGGTGTAGCACTTTCAGGCAACATCAAAATAGATACGATTGTAGCCCAAGGATGTAAGCCAATTGGAGAGCCAATGCGTATAACTCGCTGCAATCAAAATCTCCTGGAAAGTATAGACGATAAACCTCCTTTTGAGGTACTCAGAAACTTATTCTCTGAATTATCAGGGAGTGACCAAAGATTATTCAATCACTCCCTGTTCCTGGGTATAGTGATGGATCCATTTGACGAAACACCAGAAATGGGAGATTTCCTTATACGTAACATATTAGGCGGCGACGAAGCATCAAATAGACTGATGGTAGGATCATATTTGAAAGAAGGCCAAATTGTTCAATTCCATCTCAGGGATTCAATGACATCATCAGAAAACCTTGAACAAATGCTGAACACTTATTCGACAGAATCGCCTGACATCCCGAAAGGCTCTGGCGGTTTATTGTTCTCATGTTTAGGTCGCGGGCAATATCTCTACGGAGAACCCAATCACGATACCAATATGTTCAGTGAGACCATAGGACGTCTCCCTCTAACAGGGTTTTTTTGCAATGGTGAGATTGGACCTGTGGGTGGGTCTACTTTCCTCCATGGTTACACCAGTTCATTTGGAATCATAAGACCCAAAAGCACCAGCTAAAACACTTTAAGAGAACCTTATACAGTTCTCAAGACATAGATGGATCAACCATGAGACCCACATGTATGTGTAAACTCATCATAGAATAGACATGCAGCACCCAGTAATCCTCCATCATCACCAAGATTAGAGACTTCGATTTTCAAATTACTAGAAAAATGACCCATAGCATTCCCCCTAATGTACTCCTCAACGCCTGGACGCAGCTGATCGAAACTGCCAGACATCCCACCTCCAACAATGATCAATTCCGGATCAAAAATATGTATAGCGCTGACCATGCCTGCCCCTATGTAACGAGCAACACTATCCACAATATCGGAACAAAATTCATCTCCCCCTCGTGCCACCCTAAATACATCTTGTGATGTTGGTTCCCCGCCCTTAATAGCTTCCCTCAGTGCAGAAGCTTTCCCTACATCTATACCTTCCTTAGCCAATTGTGCTATAGCCAACCCTGACGCCACTGCCTCCAAGCAACCCATGTTGCCACAATTGCACTTCGGTCCCTCAATATCTACTGTCAAATGACCCAATTCGCCGGCAAACCCATGCTCTCCCATATAAAGTTGCCCATTCACGATAATACCCCCGCCTATCCCTGTACTGAGAGTATAATAAATCAGATTTCGTACCTGGTCGTGTGGACGCAGCCGATATTCCGCCAAGGCCGCTAGTGAAGCGTCATTCCCTATCTTAATCGGTACGCTGTACCTTTGATCCAAATATTCAGAAACTGCAAAATTGTCCCATTCCGGTAAGTTAGGCGGATTTACCATCATCCCTGTCTGTGGATTAACTGGACTAGCAAGTGAAACACCAATCCCCTCAATATCTGTATCACCGCAACTTCGTTGCGTACTTCGTATCATCCTCTCAATAGACAACATGACTTCTTCAGGATCCGAACCAATACCTGTACTTGATACTAGCTTATTAGTTACATTTGGAAACACGTCAATAGATGCCACCCTTGCCCTGGAGCCCCCAATGTCAATGCCAATTATCATATTTTGTACACTTAGTCTCTATTTGGTATGAAATAAGATTAACACTTGGTAAAATCTTTTGTTAACACCATAATCATCTGGAGATCAAACAAATGGAAATATATTGGGAACATACAAAACAGGGCCAGAAGCTAGTACTGAACTTTGAAGATAGAGATGAAATGATAGGGGGTGTCAGAAAAACGAAAAACGGATTTGATGCATTCGCCAAAACGTTCACCATGACCCCCGAGCGAGCGCAAAAAGGCCTAGCTACAATGGATGAAGCGAAAGACTTTGTCGAGTCCTTCAGACCATGGGAATTATTCCTAGGTCCCATAGAAATATCAGTTGAAAAGGAGACCCGCCAGATCAATTAACTTAACAGCCTAGGGAAACTTCGTTGAACAATCCAATATATATTTACTGAAATTACGATCAGCCTTACATTCAAACCCAAGAATTCTATGGAGTATGTCTCTATGTCAAAGATAGACACGGTCTTACTGATATCGAACAACATCATGTTCCTGCCAAGGATAAAGAACGCCGTAGAACCCAATGTAGACGTAACAAGAACAACCCAACTGTCTGAATTAAAAGATTCACTCATAAATTCCAA
This sequence comes from uncultured Dehalococcoidia bacterium, assembly GCA_964602845.1. Lineage (GTDB taxonomy): Bacteria > Chloroflexota > Dehalococcoidia > Lucifugimonadales > UBA826 > CAZRSW01. The sequence continues at coordinate 27,370 of CAZRSW010000021.1, forward strand.
TGTGACTTGCGTGATTGTTGACCTTGAGTACAATCAAGAAATATGGGAAGAAGCCATAAAATACGTTAGGCAAACCGTCGATGTTTCCCCTAGAATCGTCGCTTATGGCCCTCATGAAGATGAGTCATCTATGAATCTGGCGAAATCACTGGGATGTGATGCTGTCACACCAAAGGGCGTTTTCAACAGTAGAATGAAAAACATCATCAGCCCTGAATAATCTTGACTGTAGTCTAAGTAAGATATAACGGATCTTATGCCACAATGAAACACTTGACTCGAATATGTTCACTTCTGCCTAGTGCAACCGAAATCGTCTGTGCATTGGGCCTTAAAGATAATTTGGTTGGTGTCACTCACGAATGTGACTATCCCGCAAGCATAGACGGAATACCGGTAGTGACCGAGAATCTTATTGACCAATCTAAAAACAACTCCTCACAGATAGACTCACATATCAAGCAGGCAGCCCATGATGGGAGTGGTATTTACAGCATAAACTCCGCAATATTCAGATCTATCAGACCGGATCTCGTATTGACTCAAGAACTATGCGAAGTTTGTGCAGTATCGTATCGGTCGGTCCAAGAGAGCATCAGCAAACTAGATGGATCTCCAGAAATCCTATCATTGGAACCCAAGAATATTACCGACATCATAGATTCAATTGAAATAGTTGGCAGGTTAACCGGGTCAGACCTCGAAGCTCAAGCCATAGGTACAAATATCAAAGAACGCATTAATAAAATTAGAAAATCTCTAAAAGACATACAAAGATCCCCAAGGGTACTAACGCTAGAATGGCTGGATCCTCCCTTTATTGGGGGCCATTGGGTCCCAGAAATGATATCGACAGTAGGAGCCGTGAATGCTTATGATCTAACTAATCAACCTTCGAGAGAAGCAAAATGGCAAGAACTACTTCAAGAAAAAATCGACACCGTCATATTGGCCGTCTGTGGGTTCGACTTAGAAAGGACATTGATTGAATTTCCATCAACCAGAACAGGTCCATTTTGGGATCGGTATTCAGGGCCAATTTATGCCGTCGACGGATCAGCCTATTTCAGCAGACCAGGACCAAGAATCATCAATGGGATAGAGATATTAGCTGAAATCATACACCCCTCCATCTTTCCGAGAAAATACCCTATGGGAGCATGGAGTCAAGTATATTAACCATTACCATACGACTTTGATAGCCTCTGTACACCCTCAACAAGATTATCCGTATCATAAAGTGAGAACGACAGTCTAAGGAAATTACCAAATCTTCTAGACCCGGAGAAAGCGTTCCCAGGGCGATAGGAAACACCAAAACCCTCCGATTGCGAAAGTAGAGCTTCCGTATTCGTTGTCTCGTTGACTTTGATCCACATATAGTACCCTCCGGCTGGCTCTTCGTATTGGATTGTATCTCCGAATGTTGCTTCCAAAGCCTTAGACATCACTGATGCCCTTTCCGCGTATGTTTTCCTCAAATTAGCCAAATTCTTAACTAGAAATCCCATGTCTATGAACTCTCGGATAATGGCGGCCCCAAAATGGTTAAAGCCACCACCACTGAATGCCAGTGCAGCATCTGAAAACTTCCGGATCACATTTTCCGACGCATGAATCCACCCCACTCGAAGACCTGGAGCAAGAATTTTGGAAAAGGATCCAACTGATATCATCTTAGACTGATGATCAAAATACATCATAGGAGGAGGGGGAGCGTCCTTAAAATAGAGGAATTGATATACTTCATCAGCTACGATATAAAAGTCAAATTCAGCAGCCAACCTGGCAAGTGAAGCTCTCCTTTGGATCGTCATAGTTTTACCTGTGGGATTTTGAAAGGCTGGAATAAGGTAAACAAATTTCGGACGTAAACCCTTAAGGAGTTTCTCTTCTAAGGCATCTACTATCATTCCATCGTCGTCAGTGGGAATACCAACAACACCCAAGTTATGGGACCGAAATATTCCTTGTATGACAAAATAAGTGGGATCCTCAACAATTATGGTATCCCCGTCAGCTGCAAGTAAGGTACAAATGAGATCAATTCCTTGGGAAGCCCCCGCAGTCAAAAACAGGTTGTTGGGATACACTTCCATAGGATATGCAGACTGACCTGATAAAAATCCTGCCAAGCTGTCTAGAAATGGTCCATATCCTTGACTCGCTCCATACTGCAAAGGAATTTCATCACCTCTAGCAAACATTTTCTCCGTGGCTATACGTATTTCTTCCAAAGGATGCAACTCAGCCGAAGGATGTCCCCACCCCATATCTATTACGCCGTCAGTGATATTCAAAAGCAATGAAGGAAGATTGGAATTTATTTCTTTCATATTGACGTCACTAATTCTTTCTTAAAATATAAACATTTCTTTTAACGTTTAAAGCCTCCCAGTCCCAACGAGATGATATCCAGTCCATGGTATCAGGGGAATAGAATGAAATATGGCTCGGATCTAACCGATAATACCAATGTTCAAAGTCAATCTCTTTGTACAAAACACCTGTCATTAGTCCCAATAAACCTCCCGGATTTAGCATGTGAAATATACGATCAAAATCCGCATTAGGGTCTGCAAAATGCTCAGCCGTTTCTGTACACACTATAAAATCATACCGATTCTGGAACACATTTTTATCAGGGTGGAATATCGGATCATACAGGTCCATTTTATATCCAGAACTAGTCATCATTTCAGCTAAAACCGGCCCAGGCCCTGATCCGTAATCTAATCCAGAGTCCCCATTGCATAAGAATGGAATTAGTTCATCTTTTAGCCTTGATAGAAACTTACGGTATCCAAGATCATCAAATTCATTGTTATGCTCCAGATATCTATTCCTCTGATCTAAAAAAGATAAATGGAACACACTAGGTACAAAAACGAGATCACATATACCACAACAACAATAATCCCTAATTAAATTCTTCCTTTGACTACCGAATAAAAAACGAGTTTCCCCTGAGGCGCAAAGAGGGCAAACTATCCGTTCGTCTGCAGACAAAAATTTATTATTAGGACCCAAGAATAAACAACCTCATCATTATTCATCGCATCTAATCAATCCAACGGCTCAAGATACAAATATATAACCGCACAACCGGTACAGATCAAATATCTTGCACCATAATCTAACTCAAACGAGCTACACGTTTCAGACTTATCAAGGCCATTAAGATCGTATGAACCGATTAACTATAAAAATCTATATTGGCCAATAAGTTATCTCAATGAACATACATTTCTAATTGATCATTCTAGTTTGCGGAAACATCATCCCACCTAGTAACCGTATTAGGTCTACCATTAATATACCCACTACTACCGTAAAACCCGCCGCAGCTATAAAACAATAGTTACCATCAGAAAATTGAACTTCTAAGATTTTCTTGCCCTTCGATTCTCGAATAACTCTGGTAGCGCATACGGGATTCGAACCCGTGATCTCCGCCTTGAGAGGGCGGTGTCCTTGGCCGCTAGACGAATGCGCCACGTACGAATTAGCGTGATGGCTGTTAGATTTTACATCAGTATTCGGGTTAGTGTTCACAAAAGTGTTCACAAATTTATTGTCATAATTCGCAGATAATTCACGATATCTCTCTAAGTTATGAATATTGCGCGCCTCATGCCCCGATTATAGTCCAATGGTGGTTATGCGCGCCGCGCGGACGGTATAAGGCAACCAATAACAGGTAGCCCAGTACGCCAATAGCAGTCTGAAACGACTAGAAATAACTTTAGCTA
>CAZRSW010000022.1:0-14570 GCA_964602845.1 uncultured Dehalococcoidia bacterium
CATCAGGTCCCGCGATTGCCCTGGTTTCAACCGCTATATTCTTGATGTCCTTTATCGGTCATGGCCTGAAAAGATGATTTGCCAAGAAACGAATCTCCTGCATGCTCAAATCGATTTGGATGCTGTTCCCCTGAGTCTTTTTTGTCTTATGTGGTCTCGTATATCTTGGCAGCGAGACATCCGGTTATGAAAACATAATAGCTCTCCGTTATAGTTTTCGACCCCTGCTTAGCATAAAATTTAGGTGGGGGTTTTTTTATACGGGTTGTCTGCATGTCACAAGATGCTTGGGTACGAAAAACTATAAGTTATCGAGCCTTGCGTTCATCTGTTTCAAAATATCTAATGCGACTATTTATCTTGTGGGATGATGCTAGAAATTGGGACGGATAAAGCTCTTGCCAGGTTGACAAGGGCTGACATGGTGAGGTTCTGCTTCCCATTCTCAACTAAACTTATGTAAGCACGGTCAACACTGGCTTTTCTGGCTAGATCCCCTTGGTTCATTCCCCTAGTGACACGTGTTTCTTTGATCGTGCGACCCACTGTGCTTAATATGCTGTTTAGCGAATCGACATTAGATTTAAGTCCTAGCAGACTTTCTATTTTGGCTAGGCCGGAATAAAAATCTGACACAACGTAGCCTGCGCGAAAGTATGAAGGGTTTCTTATGACAGCATTACCTCCGAATAAGATCAAAGGAGATTTTTCTAGTGCAGTTAGAGCATGCGCGCATTCAGCTGCTCGCGGGATATTCGACTCTAGAATGATAGACAATGTAACCACGTCGATTCCGTTCTGTTCTACGTAAGCGGTTAAGTCTTGAGATGGAGTTTCGGAACCTAAGTAATGTACAGAAAATCCTTCAAGCGTTAAAAGGCTTGCAAACATTTTCGATGCTAGGACGTGTCTCTCACCTTCGACGGAGGTTGTAACAACACTGAATCCGTTATTCTGCGTGAGTGGAGATTGTCCCATTATTAAGTCGACGAGGCTATGGATGATCTCGGTGGATAGATGCTCGTGAGCGATTGTGGTTTTGCCTTCATGCCAGAGTTGGCCGATTTCACTTATTGCAGGAGAAAATATGAGTGTGTATATCATATTTGGCGAAAATCCAATTTTGAGGGTTTCATATGCCAACAGCTCGCATTTGGTTCGGTCACCTTTTAGGAGGTGTGTAACGAGATTGGCTGTCAGTTCTTCGATTAAAGCTTGGTTGCCTGGTGTTTGTTTCTTGGTCATTGTTCACTTAAACCTGAGTCGCATAATTTTTTGACGGTAGTTAAATATTCTTATGAGCAGGTATTTCACGAGAAGTTTGTGGGCAATCCTTCCGAATATTCCCAGAGGTAGTTTGTAATGTACTCTATCAAGCACTGTGGTGGTTTCATCAGGATTATTTAGGATTAGGTGCTGATGTCTCCACAGTTTATACGGTCCTCTTGTTTGCTCATCTGTGAAGGTGGTGTTGGGTTTCCATTCAAGGATATGTGTCATCCATGCCATGCTTACTGGACCGATTTTTATCTGATACTTCATCACTGATCCTTGTTCTATGGGCTCTTTGGCCTCAAGGATCTGGAAATTTAGCCAACCGGGAGTATACAGCCCCAAGTTCCACGGGGATGCAAAAAAGGAAAACGTATCATCAGAGTCGTTGGCAATAATCGTAGTTGCATATAGTTCATATACGTTAGAAGCAGGTCCATCAAAGTTGCTGGTTTCGGCCGAAGCATTAGGGAGTGACGTGTCTGATTTAGACACAGCGACCGACTGTGTCGAATATTCGTGAACGAGCGCTTTATTGAGATTGTCATAGGAGAATTTAAATCCACTATCCATTAATTTTGTCGGTAGGGCTTTGTGACTGTTGGTAAGAACGATAACTCCCTCTGAAAATATCAGGCGCAAGATTATACTCGGTATTGGAAGTATTACTCTTGCTTTTGTGACGTTCCTCAGATGGCTCGCAAACTCCTTCGCTGTTACAGGGAGTGGAGCTGTAAAGTTTACGGGTCCAGTAATCGCATCATTTCTGATGCAGTATTCTATCGCCCGAACAACGTCGTCTATATGAATCCATGAAATAAACTGATCTCCGTTGCCAATATAGCTTCCGAATCCTAGTTCAAATGCCGGGGATAACTGTAATAGAATACCGCCTTCACGTGCCAAAACTATACCTAGCCTCAGGGTACATACCCGTATGTTGTGCTTGTTAAGTTCGTAAGCTGCATTCTCCCAGTCGCCTGTCAGATTTGAGAGATAGTCCCCACCGATAGTACTTGTCTCATCTAGAGTTTCAGATCTCTTATCACCGTAGATTCCTACGGCGCTCGCGGAGAGGAATATTTTTGGTGGCGTTTCACAGAGAGTAATTTCGTGGACCAGCATCCTAGTCAATAGCACACGGCTTTCACTAAATTCCTTTTTCTTTTTCGTAGTCCAACGCACGCCAGCTAGTTGTCTTCCTGACAAATTCACTACTACGTCTGACTTGTTTAATGAGTCTCTGAGGGTGCGTTTGGATCCATATATGTCGATCAATTCGATTTCAGCACCTAACTGATTCTTGGCTTTATCAATATCCCTTACTGCGGCGGTTATAGTACATCCGGTGGATTGCAGATACGGTATTAGATGTCGACCTATGAACCCTGAGGCTCCTGTGATAAATACATGCATTTTAATTCCCTAGATTTGCTGCGGTAATTATGTTTGGTGGTCGTCAATCGTAGGTTTGGATGGCCACCAATTCCATTTCCCGAGCATCATTATGAAAGATGGCACAACTATTCCTCTCACAAAGAAAGTATCTATTAAGACACCTATAGCCACTACAAAACCGAGCTGAAAAAGATCTCGGAGCGGTAAAGTTGTTAAAGCAGTAAAAGTTCCTGCGAGAATAATGCCAGCGGAAGTTATGACTCCACCTGTATTAGATACGGCGATGATAGTTGCCTTTTTGATTCTAAAATGACGGGCTTCTTCCCTAACCCTAGAGATGATGTATATGTTGTAATCAACTCCGAGAGCTACCAGAAATATGAACATGAAGATTGGTACACCACTGCCTATACCATCATGGCCTAATACGTACCTGAAGAATAGAATCGATATACCAAGACTAGCTAGGAAACTTAACAGAACGCTCCCCAACAGATATAGAGGCGCAATAATTGCTCTTACTAAGACTGCTAGCACGAGGAATATGATGATTAATACTAGAGGGCCCATGACCTTGACGTCGCGTTCGCTGGCAACTTTTGTGTCATAATTTATAGCCGTCTCACCTCCGACTAATATCTCATCGAAATCAGCGAGGTATTTTTCGGATACGTTACGTATGTCGGATATTTTCATAAGCGTTTCCGGCAGGATAGGGCTCTCTACGAATGTCACGTCGAGACGAACAAGTGGCCCTAATGTTGAGATGTGTGATTGGCTTGATATCGCCAAGTTCATCAAGGCCGCACTGTCTAGGTCGATTCCATTTGGAATGTTCAGTGTGGCGGCATATTTTGTTTTATCACGTTCTGTATTTGCTCTATCGGATGAGTACATAGTACTTAAAAATGATCCGTATCGGTCCAATGGCATGGTAACTTGTTCCCCGTAAGGACGAGTGGGGCCCGTTACGTTATTGACTCCATCAATCGATGTGATGGCTTTTGAAAAGGATTCGATCAATTCTAAATCCTCTATGGGATTTTGCCTTGTCCTTATGAAGATTTGAGTGGGTGCGACTGATCCGGAAGGAAAAGATTCTCTCATTATTGTGTAACCTTGAACCGACTCGGCATTCTCGGGTAGGCTGGCCAGAAGGTTATAGGAAGGTTGGTATTTTACTAGTCCAATTGACATCAGGGACAGGATCACTACAGAAATTATAGCGACTGTAGCTGGTTTCTTCGATATAAATTGTGCGATTGTTGCCCAGAGGCCTTCAGGAGAAGGACGACGCAAGGAATCATTTCCTGTCCCATTGTGTTGAACTGTGATCTTGCTAGGCCAGTAGGCTTTTTTACCCAATATGGTGAGTATAGCTGGTATGAAGGTTAAACCTGCTGCGATTGCAAAGGCCATCCCCAGAGCTAATATAGGTCCTAGAACTTGGTATGATCGGAGTGTAGCTGAGATGAGTATGAGCATGGCCAATATTGTGGTAAGGGCTGAGGAAAATATCGCTGGACCAACGCTTGACAGAGTATCGGCCATAGCAAGGTTTGAAGATTTTCCCTGCTTCAAGTGGTCTCTGAATCGTGAAGATATGAATAACATGTAATCAGTGCCTGCTCCAAAAATCAGAACGACCATAATTGATGTAGCTTGAGCGTTTACCACCAATCCTGCTTTTTCGGCCAATATAGCCACAATCGCGCCCGCTAATATATAAGCGAGGCCGGCAGATATCACGGGCAATATCGCTAGAATGACAGCGAGTCGATATATGATAAGTAATATTACGAGGACTAATAGGATACTCATTGCGGTGATCCTAAAGTCTATCGATTGAAAAACTGAAACGGCGTCTTCAACGACACCAGCTGGACCCGTCAAGTAAACTTGAACCGCATCGTTGGGTTCTCGTCCCAAGTGGTTTCTTATAGTTCTAATTTCCTCTTGTAGCTCTTCAACCGGTAAGCTGTCATAGGTTGAAAATGCAATAAACGTCAATAGAGTAGAAGCATCCTGAGAAAAACTAAGCTTGGACAAACCAGGATTGTCAAACTGACTGGCAACATTGCCGAGCAGCGGGCTTTCTAAGGCCCTTTCTTTGAGCCACGTGACGTCTCTTTCAATGGTTGTCAATTCTTCGGGTCCGATACCGTCTGTTTTATGGTACACCAGTACCCCTTGTAATCCAGAACGAGGAAAGTATTTTTCCTGGAGTTTCAGTGCTCTAGTTGATTCTGCTCCATCGGGAAGAAAATCTTCCTGACTGTTGCTAGCGATATCAGCGAGTGATGGAATGAGACCCACAATTGTGAGTACTATGAATAAAATGGGTAAAATAGCCCAGATGCTAACGGATAAAATCCTACCGTACCCGGAGGTTATTGCTACTGAAATATTTCTCCACATCTGGGAATCCTTGGAGCAGATTCGTTTCCTTCATATTATTGTATTATATTACAAAAAATTGTATGGTAGTACAATAGTATGGTCTAGGTCAGAGGAACGTAAAAGCGATCAGCAGATGTCAGATTGAAGCGATGTCTATAGCCCAAATGTTTGTAATTGTGAATGTTGTTGGCGGTACTGCGGTACTCGGCAGTTATGTGCTTTGCTTGCTCGGTTTTCCTGAGCATCGAGAGGCTCTTTGGGGTGGCATAGATGGACGTACGCGATTAATATTCACCCTGTCAATGGTTCTGGCTGCCGGGGGGTATTTAACATTTTGCTACATGGTAGTTTTTGATGACTTCGGCTTGGTGTTATTTTCGGGAGCTCAGGCGTTTAACACCGCTATCATCCTCGTTGTATTGTTTCTAATATCCTCATCGCTTTGGATGCCTTTTACAATACTGTATTTGAATACAGGCGAACGGGTGTTTTGGATACTTTGTGTTGCCATGCTTTGGGTCACGGCGTTGTCCCTTTTAACTCTTCTGTTTTCGATAATTATTGATAATAGCGCTCAAGTGTCAATGATCGTCAAATTATCCAGTATTCTAGGTTTAGGTTGGCTCACACTGCATTGTTTGGTTTTAGATGCACTAATATGGGTTATAAGATTCAATCGCGGTATGGGCTAGTCGTAGGTCAGGATTGCTAAAAATGTGGGTTATTAGGTAAGGGGGGTCCGTACGAGCTATGAACTTCGTAGATTTTCTTGTATCCAATATTCTGTGGCGGCCCGTATTGGGGTGTTTCCAAGGTATGGGTGTCTCAGTAGTGCTGCCGGATGGGAAAAAATTTAACCTTGGGTCAGAGTCAAGTTCTGATGACCCTCCCATATATATTAGTAATTGGTCGGTTTTTCTTGATTTGTTATGGGGATATGACTTAGGGCTTGCTGGTTCATACATATCCGGTAAATGGCACCACGAGGAATTGCCGGATTTGTTTAGCAGGTTATCGTCCCAGGTAGGTTCTTCAAATACGTCTGTTTTAGCAAAAATTGCTCCGAAAAAACTAATCGCTAGGGTTGAGCAAATGATTAGGGCTTCCAATACCATTTGGTGGGCATCCAGGAATGTGAGCTCTCATTACGACAAAAGTAACGAGTTTTTCTCCTACTTTTTGGATTCTAGTATGACTTACTCGTGTGGGATTTTCGATAATCCCGATGCCACACTGGGGGAGGCTCAACAGAACAAATTAGACACACTGTTCAAAAAAAGTGTCATGAAAGCTGGGGATAATGTATTAGATATAGGTTGTGGCTGGGGAGGGTTGATTTCGCGGGCTGTAGAAATGTACGACGTTAAAGTGACAGGTGTGACACTTTCAAAAGAGCAATATGATTACACCCGTTCTTTACTAAGGTCCTTGGGTATTGAGCAGTTTGCGGGAGTGGTACTTCAAGATTATCGTAGAACACAAGGCAAATATGATCACATATTCTCCGTGGAAATGTTGGAAGCAGTAGGGCATAAAGGCATATACGAATTCTTTGACAAGTCTTGGGATCTTTTGTCTGAAAGAGGCTCTTTGCAGGTGCAAGTTATAACCATCCCGGATGACAGGTATGACTCGTATCGTACAAATTGTGATTTTATACAAAAATATGTTTTTCCTGGAGGGTTATTGCCTTCATTGAAAGTTGTCAATGAAGCGGCGAGAATTTCTGGGTTTCGGCTGGTCGAATCTACATCTATTGGAAAACACTACGCTACAACACTGAAGCAATGGCGAGATCGGTTAAATGAAAACCGGGAGGATATCCTAAAGGCGGGATTTTCTGAGGAAGATCTAAGGCGATTCGATTACTACTTCTCGTATTGCGAAGGAGCATTTAGGGCTCAGCGTATCGATAACTTCCAGCTATCTTATGTGAAGGCTTGATCTGATGTGGTACGAATACATTATTGATCGAGGATTGATACCTGAGCCGATGTTACGTTTGATAGTACGGTCTTACCTATGGAAATATTCTAATAGGGTTAATAGATTAAGCGAATTTCAATTACACGAGATACAGAAGGACTTTCTCAAAGATCTCGGCATCGGGCCGATAGCTGAGGAAATGGAGATGGCTAATCAACAGCATTACGAAATCTCTCCTAAGTTTTATGAGAGATTTTTGGGATCTCAAATGAAGTATAGTGGATCGATATGGACAGCAGAAACTAAATGCTTATCATCGGCTGATTTGGGAACACTGGATCTGTATTTGGACAGGGCTGATTTGAAAGATGGTCATCGTGTGCTGGAACTGGGATCTGGATGGGGATCTCTTTGTTTGCATATAGCTAAACGTTTACCTAACGCCCTGATTACTTCTGTTACTAATTCTGAGAGTCAGAAAAGTTTTATTGATGACAAGATCAGAAATATTGGGTTGGATAATTTAGTAGTGGTTCATTCCGATGTAAACGTATACCAAGATTCAGACCGGTATGATCGTATTTTGTCTATAGAGATGTTTGAGCATCTTCGCAACCCTACGGCATTAATGAAACAGATTGTTGAGTGGATGAAGAGCGACGGCAGGTTGTTTCTACAGGTGTTTTCCCACCGTGTCATGCCCCAATATTTTGATGACACAGAAAATTCGTGGATGGCTAAGAATTTCTTCACTAGGGGAGTAATGCCTTATTCCGGTATGTACGATGCGCTGTCTAAAGAATTGACGGTTATAAAGAAGTGGCACGTTTCCGGGCTCCACTATCATAGGTCACTGGAGGCATGGTTACAAAGGTTGAAGATCGTCGGACCTACATTCTCAGATAGCGATTGTGCAGGTGATCCATCCCAAAAAAATATACTCCACAACAAATTCAGGTTTTTCCTTATTTTTTGTTCTGAACTTTTCAAATTTAATCGAGGGCTTGATTGGCATGTTGACCATTATTTTATGGGTCCTAGTAGAGGTGTGGATTCTTGAAGGTGGCAGTCGTTGGAGCTGGCGTTTCTGGAATAGCTGCTGCAAATTATCTGCAGGATGCAGGTGAAGTTACTTTGTTCGAGAAGGATGGGAGGATAGGAGGGCACGTAAACTCTATAGCGACTCTGGATGAAGAAGGCGATAAGGTAAACGTAGATACGGGATTTATAGTTTTTAACGAAAGTAATTATCCTTCATTTGAAAAATTCTTACAGATGCTCAAAGTCCAGTATAAAGAAACGGATATGTCCTTCTCATACACAAACGAAGATTCCAATGTGCTTTACAGTGGTACTCTATCGGGATTGGTTCCTTCGATTACTCAGTCATTTCGTTGGAGCCATTGGAAAATGCTCTATGGGATCTTAAAATATTCGCGGATGCTAGAGAAGCATGGTCGTTGTAAGGAACTGAGCCGGATCGATATCGAGTCTTATCTTTTGGGCATTGGTTGTCCTGAAACTGTGGTACGCCACTATTTTTTACCCTTAGCTTCAGCGATCTGGTCTTGTGATACCACACAAGTGAAAACTATGGAAGCAGGAGCTTTCATAAGGTTTTTCTCCAATCATGGTTTGCTCCAGTTAAGGAATAGGCCAACGTGGTTCACGATAGAGGGTGGTAGCGACACGTACCTTAACTCGTTTTCAAAGTTCTTCATTGGGAGAGTTGTCACAGACTGTAAAGTGGTCAAAGTTAGGGAATGCAAACGTGAAGTGGAATTGTATCTGTCAGATGGTAGTGTGTTGAGTTACGACGCTGTAGTACTTGCCACACATGCTGATACTTCAATGAGAATAATCGAAGGGCTTGACAGTGAAAGACGGGGTATTTTGGAAAAACATCCGTATATTGAAAGCGAGGTTATTCTTCACACAGATGATGGATTACTACCAGCTAATCGACGGTTGTGGGCGTCTTGGAATGTCGCTTGCCACAGATCGGACGAGAAAATAGACCGGTTTCAAACTTCTTATTACATGAACAGGTTGCAGAGGTTATCGTCGAAGACGAATTATTTTGTGAGTCTGAACCCATTAAAATATCCTAGAGATTCTTCGATAATTTATAAGACTAAATATAGACACCCTAGGCCAGGACAAAACTTGACAACTAATATGATGGACGCAAAGAATCTAAACCGCAATTCACGAATATACTTCTGTGGATCCTATTTAGGATATGGTTTTCACGAAGATGGGTTTGTTTCAGGTAAACGGGTTGCAAATATTCTGCGATGCGCCGACAGGTAAACTAACGTGAGACCATTCTCCATAGTAACTGGTACGCTTTCTCATCGAAGGTTGGTTCCAGGTCGGCACCATTTTCGCCATAAGCAATACATGCTCTTGCTAGATGTTGAAAAGTTACTTAAAGCTACGAGTTTGCCGTGGCCAATTAAGTACAACAAGGCAGGTATTTTGTCTATCTCAGATAAATCCTTCTTGGATGGTAGCTCCATAAGCTTAAGTCGCCGGATATTAGAGAAGTTTCAGGGATTTACTCCAGTCGTTGAAGGGGAAACAATGTATATTCTGGCCAGCCCAAGTTTATTTGGCTATGGCTTCAATCCCGCATCTTTTTACTTTAAGTTAAATCACAATGGAGTACTCAACGCGGCGATTGTTGAAGTGCACAACACTTTTAACGAGTCGCACACGTATTGTCTTGATATTGATGACTCTTTAGTTGAGCCAAAAAGTGTATATAAAGAGAAGGGTTTTCACGTCTCTCCCTTCTTGCAAAGAAGAGGTAGCTATGAGTTTGACTTCTTGGTGAATAAGGACACAGTGAATCTAACTATATCGCTGTGGCAGGATGATGTTCTTGTTATTGAGACCACTTATGCGGGGGATGTTTCCCCTCTGACTTCAAGAAATACCTTATTCAATTTGACGGGGATGTTGATCTGTGTATTGCTGACGGAGATCAGGATATTGATGCATGCATTCAAGTTAAAGTTTATTTTGAAGCTCCCATTTTACAGTAAACCAACCCCTAAAACTGGCACCGTGGAGTCCCCATCGAGAGGCATAATTTCCAGACTCAGGATCCCATTCTTATGATGAATTTTGTCTATTGGGTTGCTCTTCCACTTGTTGTATTCCAGCTATTCATATTGGGTGACACTGATATTATCGAGGCGCATATCCCATTTATAACTGGAACTAAGCATAGTGATTTTTTGAAAGCATTCAAATTAAGCGACATAGAAACGTCTAGTGCTATATATCAAGTCCATACGTCAAAAAATCCCGAATCATATATCGCCTTTGATGGAGGTGAGGGTGAACGACTCCATATGCAGTTGGGGGTGCCGGTTATTGATGGGTTGGAAAAGTTCAGACCTTCTGTGCATGTGATCCCTCCGTCAGTTCCAGTCCAACATTGGTCTGAACCCAGATTCCGAGCGCGTGTTGAGAGCTTCGAAACCGACGAGATAGTACCGACATTTTTCCATGAACCTTTTACTAAGACCAACTCATGGGTTTTACTGAAAACGGAGGTTACTCTTACCGAAAATGGAGAGTACTTTATAGTCAGTAGGTCAGAATCTCATGAACAGGGCAAATTATGGGTGGCTATTGGCTATAAAGAGCGATTCGGCCTGTCAAATTGGACTAGCGTGCCAGCTACGATTATGGAAGTGAGGAGCTTTCACCAACCCGAGGCAGGGAGATCGTCCCGGTTTTCATCGAATTTGTTAACAGTCGCACTGTTTTTTGTTGTGATTGCAGGCTCGGTAGCAACAGTAATGTTTTTTGCGGTGAAAAAAATGCGACATACATCCTTTCTCTAGTCACTGGTATTCAGGTGTTGGTGTTTGTTGGTTGCTCTAATCTTTGGCAGTATCGGCATTAGACGCGTGAAACGCCAGATTTTCTAGAGGCGTCGGACACCGCTTCAGCAATCTTAATCACAACTGATTTATCGAACAAACTCGGCATGATGTAATCTTCACTGAGGCGTTCTCTTGGTACGCTACTGGCGATAGCTTTTGCAGCGGCGAGTTTCATCTCATCGTTAATATCCGATGATTGAGTATCAAGGACCCCTCTAAACAAACCAGGGAAACATAGAGCGTTGTTAACCTGGTTGGGGTAATCTGACCTACCAGTTGCCATTACTCTTACATGCCCTGCAACTTCTTCAGGCCAGATTTCAGGGTCGGGATTTGACATGGCGAATACTATGGGATCTCTATTCATCAGTTTGACGTGATCTAGGGTGATTACACCGGGAGCTGATAAGCCGATGAATAAATCTGCTCCACTCATCGCCTCGTCAATCCCGCCTTTCAGATTGCCTGGATTCGTCGATTCTGCGAACCACCGTTTTGCGTCGTTATCTCCATAATCCCTCCCACGATGAAGGATCCCTTGGCGGTCAAATCCTAGTATATTTTCGACTCCGGATGTCAGCATCAAATTTGTGGTAGCCAATCCCGCGGCACCGACGCCTGTTACCACTACCTTTAGTTCATCCAGGGACTTATCTACAATTTCAATGGCGTTCAATAGGGCAGCGATTACAACTACGGCTGTACCATGTTGGTCGTCGTGGAACACAGGTATGTCTAGCTTTTCTTTAAGTTTCTCTTCGATATAGAAACAGCGAGGAGCTGAAATATCTTCTAAATTTATTCCGCCAAAACCTGTGGCTATTCGTGTGACGGTGTTTACTATCTCATCGGGATCCTTGGTGTTTATAGCTATAGGCCAAGCATCGACACCCCCAAGCTCTTTGAACAGCTGAGCCTTCCCCTCCATAACAGGTAGTGCAGCGGCTGGCCCTATGTCTCCGAGGCCGAGTACAGCAGAACCATCTGTGACAATAGCTACAGTGTTTCCCTTGCTCGTAAGGCTCCAAACTGAGTCAGGGGTTTCATGTATTGCCGAGCTCACCCTAGCCACGCCCGGGCTGTAAACTAGGGACATATCGGTTTGCGTCTCTATGGGGTTCCGACTTTGCACCTCAATCTTGCCCTGTCGGTGTTTGGAGAACACCTCATCACGTACACTGAGGACCTTTACACCCTTAGTTGCTTTAACCCGCTCTACTATTTCATTACCGTGAACCGAGTCTCTTGTGTTGATGGTAATATCTCTCAGCATCTGGTCACGTCCACTATTGACGATGACCATTGCGCCGATATCGCCTCCCAGATTTCCAATCTCGGCTGTTATTTTGCTGAGCATACCGACGTGGTTGGGGTATTCAGCCCTGACGGTAATACTATGAGCGATGGTAGGTTGCTTTGCAGACATTGATATTCCTTTCGGCAAACTTGGTAACCTTGTGGTTGAATTTCCGTGCGATAAGCCTACAACCTCTTCATGTAATATTAAAGTGCTCCTGGGTTATTGACCTGACGTAATGTTGTTTCGTCAAGAGTGGCACGAAAGTGAATCTATAGGTAGTCTATTCCCCTGCGTCTTCAATTTGCTGATTGATCATGTCAGGTTTTGGATTTTCATTCTATTATGGGTTGGGCAATAATCCACAAGCTAATACAAGTATAGAACACCATGAGCACTAGCATTGGGTACTGACTCCGGGCCGCTAGCCTATGACTCTCAACTTTCCTTAACGAAATTATGTGGGCCACTAAAACTGAAACTACGTGCCCTGTAACCAGCGATGTGACTGAAAATAGCCAGGCGAACTTGGCATCAATTATTGCTATATTCGGTACAAAGGCAGCAGTTCCAAATAGATTCCAAGCAGCTGCCTGTCCCTGACCTAAATCCCAGTTTCCGAGACCGAAGCCGAATGGATTTGATAGCAAAGGAATGATTTGTTGGCCGGATATTAGAAGAAACGATACATAGTGAGATAGATTATAGGCGAGAGCTATAGGTACCAGTGAGAAAACAAAGCTATGGATAACGTCGTTTTTGGCGAGTCTATTACCAGAGAACTGGGAGACCAAAGTGCACAGATATATGTAGGCTGCAGCGAATATTGCAGGAACTAACAGAATACCTAATGTTTTAATTGTGGCAGCCGCATTTCCTGGTAGAGGATCTATGAAAGGCCACACCGCGGTTTGTATGGCGACCCAGGCTGGTGTTTCTGCGAGCCCATCAAAAGTTACGGTTGCAAGGGCAGTTATGTGGAAGGCGACTAGAGATGTTGAAACCTTGTCACCTCGAGTTAGACCCGAAGCCCACGGCCTCAGTATGAACTTTCTTGATGATCGAGGAGCTCTTTCCCAGCAGTCGTAACAATCTACACAATCTGGAAGATCAGCATTGATGGCGCAACCGGAAGGGCAGCTTTGGCAAACCGATGCATCATTGGTCTGTCCGACACGAACTTCTGTTGGAGAAAATCTTGAGAATAGAGAGAATAAGACAGAGAAAGGATCGGCTTTTTTCAGCCATACGTGCTTGCCAAACAGGAACATCCCGATCCATGTGGTTATCGAGTAAATAATAATAATGAAGGATAAGTTAAATGGTCTTGATGAACCTGTATACGAGTTCTCGATCCAGGCAAATAAAAAAAATCCTGCTAATGCTGGCCACGCATCCAATTTAACCGGCCATGTGAAGGGCGGGTTTCTCCTGCCAAATATCTTCTCAGCCCACTCGAATATCACTTGCCATGGATTCAACCAAGCCCAAACATTCCCGATGAGTGCTACCACGTAGCCAATTCCCACCCACCAGATTATCCAGACTAGGGTAGGGGTAAAGTTGTCGATCGCATCGGGGGTACCATAAAGACCTGTGCATATGGCTATTATCAGGATGAATACAATCAAAGGTCGAATCAGGATAGATGCTAGTTTGGCCAGCATACGAAATGGTCGGTGTGCCCAAAGATCCAGCTGAGGGTAATTCGGGTTTTTGCTTGTATTCCGTACAAAGTAGCCGATTACTACGAAGGACAAGACTACTGTCATTCCAGCCCCGATTAAAAAATAACTAAGCGGAATTGGCAAGTCATATCTTTCCCCAAAGCCATGGGCGCTCAAGCTAGGAGACACAAGGTTCCCAAGCCATACCATAAGGACGAGTGCGACAGTTATCTTAATTGCAAATGGCATTCTTATTTGTTGGTCCTAAGAGTAAACAACTTCATTCAGGGTCGGACCTCCAAGGTGATCAGAGTTTTCTCGTCCTCCTCATTTTTCGAGTGGTCATTGTGGCTATCGCTGGGTGGGTTCCCACTGGTAATCCTAATTTTTTCATTGGTGCTATTTTCCCAACGTACGATGGCCCCTGGTTTAACCATTACCTCCGCGGGCTCAAATGTTCTGTGTTCCTCTGAAATATTTATCAAGGTTAGGTGTTCTTCCCCGTGATCTGGTGAAACTACTATGGAACCCACTAGATTATGGCTCATGTGATCATGATACGGAATGGTCATATCTTTCATGTCTGTGGGAATGACATATTCGAAGGTATCTCCTTGTAAGAGGGAATCAGATTCGAATAATTCGGCGTGTCCTTCTTTGCCAATGTCGTGGGACGAATGGGATGTATCGTGGGATGAATGGGATGTA
>CAZRSW010000022.1:14670-28928 GCA_964602845.1 uncultured Dehalococcoidia bacterium
GAATGGGATGTATCGTGGGATGAATGGGATGTAATTACAAACCTGCCTGTGGCATTAGCCCAGAACTCCATAGCCACTTTTTCATTGATCGGAACTTTTTTTTCTAGGTCATACCCGTGGAGATGTACGGTCAAGGCTTGATCTGAATCGAATACTAGTCTTACGTTTTCCTCTTTCATTACTGTGATGTTGTCTTGATGATTTGAAACCTCGCCCCCATGAATCGTTATTGCAATTTCATTAAACTCCATCGTGCTTTCGTGAGATTCTTCACTGTTTGGGGCATTATTTGTTCCGCAGGTAATGAAACAGATGGATATAGCTATAGACAGGATAGTTGGTATAATTCTATTAATCATTCGTGGTTCCCTTGTTTAGCAGTGCGTTCAATTTCCCTTGTTTTTTCTAAACTCTTTTATCCAGGCTCTGGAAGACAATCCTATTATCACGAGGATTCCAATAAACAGCCCAAGTGTCAGTATGGATACCAGAGAATTAGCTTTAGTGACTTCTACTTTGTAGGTGGCGGTCGCGTCTCCTTGAGGCCCGGATACATTAATCTGTATCGTCCAAAAACCCTCCATTTCCACAGCGGTGTCGAGCTCGTAGTATGTTGGGTCCATCAAAGTATTGGTCATTTCCAATGGACCTATCTTCGGATTGCTGGAACTAGGACCAGATCCCGTCAAATGAACAATCATATTAGTGTACTTATCTCCCGTGTCTGGGTGTGCCACATATACTGCTAGATGGACAACTCCCGGATGTGGAGATGGCGGAACAGTTCCCAAGCCAATTTCATAGTCTCCAGAGATCTTTTTTTGATAGGACCGTACCGAGCCATTCCCTTCCACTTCCAAATGGGCCACAGAAATGGCCGTATATAGTAATAAAACAAAAATCGTTGAAAAAGCGGTATATTTTATTAGCCGTATTGCCACCGTCACGTTTCCTGGTTGGTTTTTGGTCTAGGGGGCGTATCGCGCCACCTAGACCGACATGGAATTGTCTACTGGTTTCTGAAGCTCGAATGCTGTGGTCGTGAGGGTGTAAATTCTGGGAGGCGGTATTGCTGGCTCAAGATACACTACTTTAGGTATCATTAGCGCGAGAATGGTATTGGTTGAGATATCTGTTGTACCACCAACAGGCCTCACATCCATTTGCGAAATATTTTGAGTGTTTTTCGCATGAGCTATTACTGCATTACTAGGGTTGGTGAAAGCGGCTACTCCTATGGATATTCCTTCACTATGACTGTGTTCGGCGTTGTAATTGTGCGTATGCGAATCGGCTATTCTGAGATGAGAATGATTTGGATAACGCTCTATTAAATGATGGTCAAAATGAGACCACACTGCGGGAGCTAAGACCATCAGTGTGACCGCAAAGGAAGGTATGCGCCATAAAATAGAGTGGATCATTCATATGATTTTAACAGATAGGTACCGACGAAATGGCGCAGGGTTGCTGACGCTGACTTGAGCAATGGTGAGGTTTTCGCCCACTTAACCCTAGGTTCATTTGCCATACATTCAGATCTTATTTTGACTGAGATTTATTATTGCAATAAAATGGTCTTGCATAATTTTGCAGGAATGTGCATCTATGGGTTGCGAAGCCACGTTAATAACAACATTGAAGAGTACTGGCCAAAGAGTAACTCTCCAGCGATTGTTAATACTCTCAGTGATTCGGCACGCTGAGGGCCACCTAACGGTCTCTCAAATTAAGGAGAGGGTTCGTTGCTCGTATCCGACTATAGATATATCGACCGTATATCGGAATCTTTCGACTCTTAAGGATTTGCGTCTGATTTCGGAGACGAAAGTGGGAGGGTTGGAATCACAGTATGAGTGGATAGGTAAAGAAAAACACCTGCATGTTGTCTGTCGTAGATGTTCAGAGGCGGTGCAGATCGAAGATTCATATCTCGAACCGCTGGGTGAATCTCTGTTAAAAGATTATGGATATACGCTGGATATTGACCATGTTGCGATGTCTGGCCTTTGTTCCATTTGCGTGGTAGATTCTGAAAAAAGAGACAGTCTGTAGTGGTCTTTGACGCCGGATTAGCCGCGCTTACTATGGGATTTTTGTTGGGTTTGAAGCATGCTACTGACGCGGATCATGTTGTCGCTGTGGCCACCATAGTAAGTGAATTTAAGAATGCCTTCAGGGCACTCTGGGTAGGAGTTTCGTGGGGATTGGGACATACCGTACCTCTTCTTGTATTGGGGATCGTCATAATCCTTTTCAAGAATGTGGTTATGGACTCGTATGAAGACGTAGCCCCTTACTTCGAGTTTGGAGTAGGAGTTATGCTTGTTTTTCTGGGGCTTCAAGTTTATTGGATGTTGAAAAAGGGACGCCTACATATCCACCATCATGACCATGATGGTGATAGTCACCTACATATACACGGAACTCATGAAGCGGAAGAAGATGCGTCTGTTCAGAAACAGCACGGGATATTCAATCCTGGGAGACCTTTTTTTCGAGTGAAATCTTTTGTGATTGGCCTGATCCATGGATTGGCCGGAAGTGCTGCGGTTATGCTGGCGCTTTTGCCAACAATAGATTCTTTTTTTGCAGGATTAGGTTATCTTCTGTTATTTGGTGTGGGGACGGTATTATCGATGGCCATCATTACCATTGCCCTGAGCGTACCGTTTGCTGTTAGTGGGTCCTATGACAGGATTAACAAGTTGGTATCAGGAGTAGCAGGAACGGTGAGTGTGTTGTTTGGGGTGGGTTTGATGGCAGATATTGCTTTTGGAACTTCTTTTATTCCTTTCTAAATCTGGTCAATCGTCCTAGAAATGCATGGATATCAACTGAGTTGCAAATTTTAACTCCGATGTGATTAAGAAGGGTCTTTTGTGGGTTCAATTAGGATTCCGGCAGCTTCTTCTTGCAAGCGTGCTATTCCACATATGGCGTCCTTTCCCCATCCCTTGGACTGTGCCTCAATGAATCTTTGTCGGGCTATGCTTGAAATAATCATCGGCACACCTAGCGTTTTACCCATATCGACAGCTAGTCCGACATCTTTTTCCGCTAGGTTGATCTGAAATCCTGGGGCGAAGTCTCTTTTGAATAGTCCATTTGCGAAATTGTGGAGCGTAAAACTGTTGCCTGAACTTTCGGAGATAACATCATAAAGCATCTGTGGATTCATCCCGGCCTTTACACCCAGAGAGAAAGCTTCAGATAAAACCAGGTTAGTGGTCATGCCAATAAGGTTATTGACAATCTTGCAGATGGCCCCAGAGCCGAGGGCACCGCAATATATCACCTGTGTTCCCATAAGCTTTAGGATAGATCTATACTCCCGGAACATTCTCTCATCGCCGCCGACCATTATGCAGAGGGATCCATTTTCCGCACCCTCTGTTCCTCCGCTTACTGGTGAGTCAAATACCGCAATTCCCTGTTGTGCTCCTATATCAGCTATGCGTTTCATGGTGTCCGGATCGGTGGTACTTAGGTCGAAATAGGCTTTTCCTTTAACGGAGGCTTCCATTAGGCCACCTTCCCCTAATGCTATTTCTTCAACGATTTCTGGAGTAGGCAAAGATGTAAATACCAGTTCGCTGGCTTCCATGACATCTCGTGGGCTGTAGGCTGCTTTTGCCCCCATGGCTATGGGTACTTCCATAACCTCTTTGTTTATGTCGAACACAGTAACATTGTGCTCCGGCGAGATTAGGTGTTTTACCATCGGCTGACCCATATGTCCAAGTCCAACGAAACCAATTTTCATAAGCGTTATTTCTCCCGTACTTGTTATTCACCAAATCATAATGTCGAGTTGCCAGAGATACAATTGTTTGAAGATTGTCAGTGTTGATGCATAATGGTAAATCGTAGGCGATATTTGAGAAAACTGTTATGTCTCAGACGCAGTCGGTCTTCCAACGTTGAAACTCAGTCTCGCAGCAGCATTTAAGGAGAATATTGATGAATGTTAAGGAGCGTACCAACAATATATTGGCTAGAGTTAGATCGGGTGAGCAGGCGCTGGGGTTCCAGATAGCGTTTTGCTCTCCTGATCTTGTGGAGATGATGGGTATAGCTGGAGCGGATTATGTCTTTATAGATGGGGAACATGGATCTTTCTCACTTGGTGATATAGAGATCATGTGTCGTGCAGCTGAACTGGTTGGGATGACACCAATCGCTCGTGTACCATCTATCGAGCCGGCGACAATCTTGCAGTTTGTTACCAGAGGTGTCATGGGAATCATCGCACCACATATTCAGACTGTTGAAGAGGCACAACAGTTGGTGAAGGCCTGCTTGTACTCGCCATTCGGGGTGCGTAGCTATGGAAACTCACGCGGCAATTACTACGGTACACAGGATATTAGTCGAGATAACATGCAGCGCCTTAATGATGAGATGTATATTTGTGCGATGATCGAAGAGGAGATAGGTTTTAGAAACTTGCCGGAAATAGTCAAGGTGGAAGGATTGGACTTTTTCAAGTTCGGTGTTCACGATATCGTACTGGACATGGAATTTGATAGTCAGAAAATG
Source organism: uncultured Dehalococcoidia bacterium (assembly GCA_964602845.1). GTDB lineage: Bacteria > Chloroflexota > Dehalococcoidia > Lucifugimonadales > UBA826 > CAZRSW01. The sequence goes on from CAZRSW010000022.1 coordinate 19,213, forward strand.
ATAGAGGAAGTGGAGAAAGGGGCGGAGTTAGTGCGGTCTGCTGGTAAGCATGTGGATACCGATGTGCAGCGGGAAGCCACAGTAGGAGCCATCTTTTTGGATGGAGCAAATGAGTTCGCGGCTAAAGGTAGAGGGAAATTTGGCTGACGGTAGGGTAATTGGGGGAGGTTGGAAGACAAAGACAGTATCTTTCCTAGCCGAAAGATCAACGGTAGTTATCATAATCTCATTATTGGTGACCTTACTCCTATTGTACCCATTACTGCAGATGGCTCCCTCTGAACAGGCCTCGCCAAATCCTCCTGGAGAGGTTTACGATCTTCAAGAAGATATTGACACTAAGTTTCCTACCCCTGTCCATTTTGCCTATTTCATGCTCGAGGCTAGCAATGGAGATGTGCTTACCAGTGAGGTTCTCCTGGAATTTCAGGAAAACAGGGATCAGCTTTATTTACTTGACTCTAGGGGGGAATTGGCTGTTGGAACTCTGGAAAATCAATCTTACCTTTACACATATTTTAATCCAGATATCGGTGTTGAAATAATGGGAATAGCATCGATATTGGAGCCCATCGAATTGGCACTATATTCAATGGGTAGTACTTTGGACACTGCATCTGAAGAACAGATTAAGATCGCGGTCCATCAATTACTGGCCAGTGACAACACATCCAGCGTAATTGATTTTCTCTCACGGCATGCAAGATACGAAGAAAGAATTGTTTTAGGACAGAAAATCGATTGGTGGACTTCGCCCGCAATGGATTTTTCCGTTCTCGCTGATAATAGCAAGTTGGGGGGAGCGGGCTTGGAGATTGGCCTTGGCGGAGGACCTGATGTGATCAACAAGGAACACTTAAATCGTAAGATAAGTAACATAATGAGGGGTAAGTCCAAGTTTTACGAAACTTGGGGTGTTGCAATTGACGCGAATTTGGAATCACAAGACGAGGGTCAAACCTCTGCCGCATTTATAACTTTTACAATTATCGGTGCGGTTTTAGTGGTAGGGTTGAGTTTAAGATCATACTGGGCTGCCGCTATATCCGGTATTGGTCTGGGCATGCTAATGATATGGTTAAAAGGCATAGCAGCTCTTGTTGGCCTTAAAGCCGGATTGACCGTCGACCTAATCGTACCGATAAGTATGATTTCACTTGGTGTTGATTTTTTTGTGCATTCCGTGCATCGATACAAAGAAGAGACGGCCGCGGGATATTCTCCAAGAAAAGGATTGAAAATCGGATTAGCAGGCGTGCTGGCTGCTTTACTTCTCGCTATGGTATCCGACAGTATTGCTTTTCTATCAAATCTATCTTCAAGTATAGAGGCTGTAATCCACTTCGGCAGTGCAGCGGCTATAGCCGTGTTGTCGGCGTTTGTAATCCTGGGAATCGTTGCCCCGATAGTGATGATGCGTATAGATGAGCTAATGCAAAGTTCCGGTAAACAGTTTAAAGGGAAACTACATATCTTAAATCGTATGTTTAGTTCGGTGGTTGTGGGATCTGTATGTGGAGGTGCTGTAATCATCATGATAGCTGTGCACGCCCTGTATGGAGTTATCACCCTGATTCTGGCTGGTTTGGTATTTATTGGATGCCCCGCTGCCTATCTCGCCCTAAGCAAAAATAAAGCCCAAGTTGAACGACATGTATTGCCTGAAAAACAGTATCTAACCTCTACTAGTTATGGGGTTACGTCGTATGTTGAGAAAATCGTTATGACAGCAACATCCTACTCCTCAAAAGTACTAATAATCACCGTTGTGATCACAGCGGCATCAGTTTTTTTCGCTCTTAAACTAGAACCCATTTTCGATGTGAAAGATTTTTTCGATCCTAGATCCGATATGGTTATCGGATTGGATAAAGTGGATGAACATGTAGGAGAGAAAGGTGGTGAACCGGGAATAGCTTACATAAAAGGTGATTTGACGGATCCCGACGCTGTTTCGGCCATATCGGGCTTCATCGAATCATTAAGGGATATCGATAATATCGCTGTAAGACCAAGCGGCGAGGTAACTATAGGATTCAACATCGTCAATGTATTAAGCACCATAATGCAAAACCCAGCAGCGCTTGCTGCCATAGGAGATGATTCTGGTATTGTCATTGTGGACAAAAATGAGGATCAGATACCCGATTCCAAGAAACAAGTGGGTACAGCGATTGCATTTGCCCGTAAGAATGGGGTACTAGGTCAAGACGGAAATCTTATTCTTAGGCCAGACCAGGTGAAAGGAGCCATATACCACTCGGATGGTGAGGAAAATCTGACGACCGTTGCATTCCAAATACCCGGCACGAGAGACCAAGCAGTAGTGACGAAAGCAGGGAAAGCAATTCGGCCGATCCTTGAAGACCTAGAATCCCACCCGTCAATATCGATAGCCAGATTAACTGGATCACCATTCACTAGAGAAGTCCAACTATCTGCAACTACACGGACTTTGTACACGTCACTGCCAATAGCTATAACGGCTGCTACTATACTGCTGATAGTCACGATGCGTTCCTTCAAATACGCCATTGTCACTGTAATTCCGATCGGGCTTGTGGTTGCCTGGCTTTATGGAATCATGCAAATAGCGGGATTTTCTCTTAACTTTGTTACAGCAATGATCGGAGCTATCTCTATTGGAGTTGGAATTGACTATTCCATCCATATGACTGAGAGATTCAGAGAAGAGGTAAAAAGAAATTCTTCCAAGGTAGCTGCCATTAATAGAGCTTCCAGAGGAACTGGAGTTGCGTTGCTGGCATCGGCAGCATCCAGCATCGTTGGCTTTGTAATCCTAGGTTTTGCGCCTATGCCTATGTTTGCGTCATACGGCCAGTTAACGGCTGTGATGGTTTTCTTAGCTCTTATCGCATCTTTGATAATACTCCCGTGCCTCCTAATGTTTGTAACGAAAGAATCAGATGTTGCCGGTAATTTGGTTGACAAAATGCCGGCACAGAGTCCCAAATCCGAGATCTGAGCAACAGGGAGCAGGGGGCAGCGGTACCACCATATATAGGATGGCTACCGTTCACAGCCAAAAATCAAAGCGACACAGGCTGTTAACACGCTGCGGGCATGGGATAATTTCAGAAAATGCTCGTTTCCTATTTCGTTATCTGCCAAACAGTGCGGCTATACGGTTCCCAACGATCTCTTCCTCGCCTTCGTTCAGTCCGAAGATGTGTAGGGCGATATAGTCGTCCTCGTTTCGAACGCGGGTCCAAACAGGAGGATCCCCCTGTTTCAGTTTGGCCACAATGTCTTGAAGTGTGAGTCCGGTTGCACTTTCGTCGACCCGAACCTGGACTCCGAAAGGTTGGTGACCGATCATATTATCAATCAAGGTTGCGGACACTCCCTTGATACCCGATAGAATCTCGATCATCCTGTTGCTACGGTGTTCGATAGAGGAGAGCCTGTCTTCATGGTTCATTGTCATCCATTGCCTGACAGCCACAGTTACACCGACCATCTCTTGCCGGTCGACCTTGTGAGGTCTTCCAATGCCCCGAATCCTCCGTCCTTCATATCCAACGAAGGATTGTTTGGAAATCTTTCTAATCATATCTTCTGAACCGAGGGCTAATCCTGTTGACTGGGACGCCCCCAGATATTTAGCGGCTATACATTGGAAGTCGGCTCCCATTCTGATGTACTTTCCGAAGTTGCCCAAAGGGTAAATCTGTCCTGCCGCGTCAACCAGGACAGGCAGGTCATGATCGCGGGCTATCTCAATCGTGTCTTCTAGAGAGAGAGCGTCGGGATCTGGGTCCTGCTCGACCATGTAGAAATGTACTGCTGCTGTATGCTCTCCGATGGCATTTTGGAGATCTTCTTTAGTTGTTTTAGCATTGGTACCGAAGTCGACTAGTTTAGCTCCAGCGGCTTCCAAACAGCGATCATACCAGTACCGATGTCTTTTTTGGATGAGTATTTCGTCTTTCATACCAGTTGTGTCTGGGAGCTGTTGGATTAAATCGTCATCATCACCCGCCATGACCGCTGCTGCGGCAAGTGTCAGGGCAGATCCAGCACCTGAAGTAATGTAGGCAGCGGGAACACCGACCATGTCTGCAACAGCTGCGCCAGCTTTTTCCTGTAATTCCATCAAGGGGATGTACGAATCTCCTGCCCTCTCCATTGCTACTCGCACCTCTGGAGTCGGGGTAGAACCCCCTAGCATCGTGACACTACCGATAGCGTTTATTATCGGAGTCACACCAAGGTCCTTGTAGATATTTCCTCTGCTGCTTTCTGACATAATGGCGTTCTCCACAATATACTGTTTGCTGACCCCAAATTTAGTTTATTGTTGGCCACAAGACAAGTCCACCTAATTTTAGACTGGGTAGGGTCTCTGTTGCCCTAATGGTGGATAGAATCAACAGGATACCCTCTATTGAATCTTCTGCCTGGTAATCTAACTACGGTTCAGAGGCTATGTAATGTTACGAGCGGTTAGTACAATAATGCACATCAGGGTTGTAGCAGATATACTGCGGCTTAAGCCCTCGAATAATCGCCACGATTTTTCATTCGTATGGTAGGAAATTTTACAGGAGAAAGAAGCTAATGAAGATCACTCTTTCAGTTATTAAGGCAGATGTGGGTTCTATTGGAGGGCATACGATGCCTTCCGGGCGTATGGTAGATGCTGTCAGGCAAAAGGTTAACAGCGAAGTATCATCAGGGTTTCTTATGGATTCGTTCGTTTCCTACACTGGTGATGATATCGCCATTTTAATGTCACACACCCACGGAGAAAACAATGCTGAGGTTCACCAACTAGCTTGGAATGCGTTCATCTCGGCTACCGAGATCGCCCGTGAGTACGGACTTTACGGAGCTGGACAAGATCTCCTTGTGGATGCTCCATCGGGCAATGTACGAGGTGCTGGCCCAGCGGTAGCAGAGATCGAGTTTGAGCACGCATTAGAGCCGCCTCGACCTGCTGAGTCCTTTATGGTTTTCGCCGCGGATAAATGTGGTCCCGGGGCGTACAATCTGCCCTTGTTTCTGGCTTTTGCCGATCCTATGTATTGCGGTGGACTAATGTTACCTCAGATGATTCAGGGTTTCCGATTCGACGTCATCGACATGGATAACAGTGAGGGCGATAGTATACTCAATATGAATGCCCCGGAAGATTACTATGGTATAACCGCATTGTTGAGAGACAATGAGCGGTTTGGAATCGATGGTATATTCTCACGAACATACGATCAGAAATCAGCTGCCGTGTCCGCACAGAGGTTACATTCTATAGCTGGGACTTACACAGGGAAGGATGACCCAGTAGCACTTATACGGAACCAGGGTATGTTTCCTGCTCCAGAGGAGATTCTTTCCACGTTTACGAAAGCCCACTATGTTGGTGGTGACGCTAGGGGTTCCCATGTGATGCCGCTAATGCCAGTGCCCCTCAACACTCCTGTGACTGGGCCATATTGTTTGCCCATTGTCTCGGCTACCGGGTTCTCTCTGACGTCGGACGGCCACTTTTCTGATTCTTACGTGGACTTCTTTGATAATCCTGTCTGGGAGGAGAGCCGTAGACTGGCTCAAGTTAAGGGCTTGTATATGAGGGAACAGGGTTGGTCTGGAGCGGCAATGTTGCCTTACACTGAACTGGAATACGGGGGGTTCAGAGATACGGTCGAAGGGCTTTTGGAACGTTTCACCTATCGATAACAGGTGGTTTCACAAGCCCATATCGAACATATATATACCTCCTAGTATTTCAGGAAACCAACCTTCTCATATTCACCTTTCACAACTGGCCTAGCATCTACTTCCATCCAGTCTTCCATAATCTCGGTATATAAACTTCTGAAGTCCAGATTAAAACGTAGATCGCCTTCAAGTAAATCCTCAGGCTTAAGCGAGGGATACTCACCATATTGCCCACCATCGACCGAATCTCCGATGACAAATGCGACACTACCTGAACCATGATCTGTACCGTTCCCATTGTCCTTCACTCTTCGTCCGAATTCAGTAAAGACAAAAAGAATTACATCATCGCTCTTGTTAGCTTGTTCCATATCGTTATAAAAGTCATAGATGCCGCCAACAACGTCTGTAAGTAGTCCTTCCTGCAAAGCTATGCCATTAGTGTGGGCATCAAAACTGCCATGCTGTGTGTAGCAAATTCTTGTCCCGATATCAGCCTGGAGCACCTGTGCTGCACCCTTCATCGCCTTCGCGATCGAATTATCAGCATATTCTATGTTAGACGAATATTTACCTGTTACAGTACTAAGGATATCGGCACCCCGAAGAGCGTCTAGGCCGGTCTGGCTTAAATAGTCCATAACGGGACCACTACCTAGAGCCTGGGTGTACATATCTCGGAACGCCTGGAGCGCTTCGTTACGTTGCTGAGATTCTCCCATATGACTCATTAACCCATAAGTTTCCAAGTCTGTAACTGAAGCAACCGGAGCACCATGAGACACTAACGCTCGAGGAAGGCCGGCACCAAAATTCACAGCTGCGACCACGTTGTCGTGCTGGGGGTACATCTGGTTTATTGTGTTTCCCAACCAGCCTTCGTTCCCAACTTTTGTCGGCTCCGCCGTATGCCAAATGTCCATAGATCGAAAATGAGATCTATTCGGTTCGGGATAGCCCACGCCATGAATGATAGCTACCTTACCCTGATCATAGAGATCTTTGATGGGAGCCATGGTGGGATTTAGGCCGAGGCCACCGTCTATCGGTATAACTCGGTCCTCGGTAATCCTAACGTTGGGTCTATTGTCCACATAATTGGGGTCATTATATGGAATTACACAGTTCAGGTAATCATTCCCTCCCGAAAGCTGTACCACCACAATCTTTTTTTCTCCCATTTATATGCTCCTCTCAGTTAGACCAATGATTTAATTCATAAGATGCCGTTTTACGCTCTTTCAAATATTTGGAATCTGTGTCGTCCTGTCTCGAGTACATATACTCGCCCCTCTTCATCTAATTGTACTGAAACCGGGTCCCAAAGATAAGGCTCCATCCGAGCAGATATTTCGGAAGGGTCTTCAGTATCTGGTTCATAAACCGGCACGTAGGACTCTCTCGCTTTCCGTTCATCGTCCTGCGCATCCAGGTACTCCACAGCCCAAGGATTCAATCCAGCCTCTCCTCTTTGGCTATCAAGAAATCCCCCTTCTGCATCTAATACTTGCAGTCTTTGGTTTCCCCAGTCTGCTATGTACATATGGCCATCGTTATCCACAGCTAAATGTGCAGGACGGCTGAGCTGACCTTCACCACTACCAGTCTCCCCGAAAGTTGCCATATGTTCTCCATCAGACGTAAATTTTTGTATCCTGTCGTTCCTCCAGTCGGCTACATATATATTGTCTTCGCTATCTCCGCTTATTCCCCATGGGAGATTGAATTCACCATCTCCAATGCCTTGTGTTCCCCATTGAGTCACAAATCTCCCGTCTAGGGTATAAACCTGAATCCGATTGTTTCTGGAGTCGACCACCAATATCTGGTCTCCCCGTATTAAAAGGCCACTTGGCTGATCAAACTGGCCCTCTCTGTTCCCTATCTCGCCCCAATAGGCGACAGGGGTACCTTCAGGGTCATACTTTGTGATCCTCTGGAGGTTTTCATCAGACAAAAAAACATTCTCATCATCGTCTAGAACAATGCAGGTAGGCCAAATCATCCCACCAAGTGACGCATCATTAGTACCAAACTGTCCGAAAAAATCGTGGTTCCTCGTGACCATCTGTATTCCGTTGGATAGTTTGGTATTTGGCATCCCTCTACTAGCTACGAATATTGTTCCATCCGACCTTACAGCCATGGACGTCGGTAGTTGGAACCCTCTACCTCCAAAATCCGCACAAAAACCCACGTTGGTCAGATATTTTAGTTGGAAGTCTGTGGTTGCCATCAAGATATCTACACCTTATCTGTGACTCATACAGTTTGGTATTCTTGGGTCGACACAACTAGCTGTATTATCGCAACTGCTGCGTAGTCGAAATTTGAGGACGAAACTCCGTCGTTCCAGGATAGTTCACCATATTTCAAGGCGTATTTCTTTATACCGGTCCTTGTAGATTCCATTACATCCAAGGGTCCTAGAACATCGAGGCATCTATCAACCAATTCATCTGAAGTTATGTGTTCAGAGGTAGAATCGGCATTTTTAATCCTATCGATTATATCTCTCACACCACTTTTATCGGGATCATTCAATATCCTGCCTGCGAAATTAATCCTCTCTACGTAGGCTCCTGTGTTTATCCATTCTATGCCTCCCTGCCAGCCCTCGACGCTCGGGGGGCGCATTAGTCCTTGTCCCATATTGCCGCAAGCAACAGCAGCGTCAAAAATATCAGAAGAAGGAAGTGTCACTGGCCCTGCAAGCCTCATTGTTCCCACAACCATTTCAGCTGGGCTTTTGATTCTTGCGTACCTTGCCGACTCGTCTTTAAAAAAGTTCGACTCAAACAACGTTTTGAGCATCGCTTTTATACTGTGGCCGTTGTCAAAGTACGACTTGACTAGCTGATCGATTGCACCTGGGTCTCTAGGAGGTTCGTGAGGCCACTGGGGCACAGGCAACTCGTCAGCTACAAAAAAATGATAAAGATGCCGTGCTACAAAGTGGGCCGTTGCCTCCTGCTCACATATTATTCTTACCGCGTCTTCTCCGTCCCAATTTCCCGTTTGACCGAGAATAGTTTTCTCGCCTTCATCATGATCTTCTTCATCATATTCGAACTGCCATGACATATAGCCGTATGGCCTGGCAATATTGTTTCTCATTCTTATCGACATATATTCTGGGTTGACAATGCGCCAGCCTGTGAAGGCCCGGGACGTTTCCTTTATGTCATCTTCCGTGTAATTACCCACCCCCATGGCGAAAAGTTCTAAAATTTCCCTTCCATAATTTTCATTGATGTTGGACCCATGATTATCCTGATTGTCCAACCACATTATCATAGCTGGATCTCTTGAAAGTTCGATCAATAGGTCATCGAAACTACCCATGCCATGTTCCCTGAACATAGATATCTGGTTTGTGACAACCCTGGTTTGGATCAACTTAGTCGCAGCAGTTGCAAACACGCGGTGCCAGAATAGACACACTTTCTCCCTGAGGGGCGTGTCCGTCATTACAAGCCTATATATCCAGTGAGCATCACCACCTGATCTTAGATCGGACAGGTGGACATGATATCTTCTGATTAAATCTTCAGGTATGTCGTCAATATGATCCGGATTAAGTAGTTCCGTTAACATGGAGTCGTACCCCAACGACAAGGCCCTATCCATTTCATGAGGGGTAGCTCCGAAACCAGCTCTCCTTAGCAGATGGGCCATCAACACAGACTCTTTTCTGGATTCCACAGTCGCCATAACTGTCACGTATCCCATACATGTATTGCGCTTAAACGTTGGGTCCTAGTATAACAATTCTGTTATTTCTCTCCAACATGCTTTAAAAGGTACCATTCCAGTTGTTAGAAGGCCTTTTTTAGCCTGTCGAGGGTCGGTACAGATCCATACCAACAAGGTCTAGGTCAATGTCAATAACCAGCCGGGGATCTCTCAGCCCGTTGTCGTACAGCCTCGTACATTACAAGGGCCGCCGCTACAGAGGCGTTGAGGGAGGTGATGTGACCCTTCATTGGGATGGAGACTATCTGGTCACACCGCTCTTTCACTAAGCGCGATAG
>CAZRSW010000023.1:0-26222 GCA_964602845.1 uncultured Dehalococcoidia bacterium
GGGTCCTTTTTGCGTTAGCGGAGGATCTGAGATTTGAAATTGAGCAAAATGCTGGCAATGCTTTCTGGACGCCCCTCGTGATAGTGGTGATTGATGATCTCATGCGAGAGAGAGAACGCTATGAGGGGCGGGACCAACGTTCAGGACAGAGGCAGGATCAAGGTCGAATGGGGGCTTCTGACCGTGAATGCGGTGATGCTTTTGGAAACCAACACCTCCAGAACAGAATACAGGAACGCATGCGGCTCCCCTGTATTACCGATATGTCTCACGAGGAGCGTCGCTCTATAGAAGAGCTAGATCTATGTGGAACTGGCCTGCGTGATGAATCTAGCGGACCTGCCCTGAACGGAATCTCTACTTTCAACAACGTGAAGGCCCTGCATTTATGTGAAAACGGTATTTCCAATCTGAATGAATTGGTGTCAATGGAAAACATCGAATTTATAGATCTAGCTAGAAATAACATTAGTGATATTGAGCCCCTTGTTAGGATGAACGGTCTCGGCGAAGGCGATCGCATCATCCTATTTGAAAATCCAGTCGGAAATGATAGGAGGCTGCGGGAAATCGCACAGCCTTTTATAGATGAATTAAGAGCTAGGGGTGTGACGGTTGAGATTGAAGAATCGCGAGATTTTGACGGAAATAATGGAAGAGATTGGGAAGAGTATCCTAGCGAATTGAGGCTTATAGACGGGCAAGGCGGCACCCTATATTCCAATGATTTTGACCCAAATTGTACGAACTGTGTGGAATTTAATATACCTGGTAGTGCAGTTCGGGATTCAATAACTGTTATGTTTGAGCAACGTGATTGGATGTCCCTTCCTGCCCCACCTCAGGAGATTCCCGGCCTAGACGCCATGAGAATACGAGCTTTCTCGGCATATGTCCAAGGACCGTCCACACACCGACACGATTTCAATGATGAAATAGAGGTCGTTTATCATTTTGATTCCGATATCGCCTTTCAAAGAAAACAAACTGGGGAGGTCAAAATATTCCAATTTGAAGAAGGTTCGAACCAGTGGATTGATAAGACATCGGACGTGGAATATCGTCCACGGGGGGGTATAGTTCGTGCAAAGACCTATAACATAGGCCAAAAGAGACCATTTGCTGTCATCCTCTTGAATCCGCGAGATGACCAGAGTCGTGATCAACAAGGACAATCTAATCGTGGCGGGCAAGGTGAGGGGGGAGAAGACGTGCCTCGGGAAAACGTTTTTGTGAAGGGAACAGAAAATCGGTCCATGTTTTTGAAATCCCGGGACGATCAGGTTCAGATTGAGATCTCCCCTGAATCTGCGAGGTCGAATGGAGGGAATTTCACCCTTGCTATTTACGATTTTGATATTGATGGCTCAGATGGACCGAATTTCTGTAAAACCTGTTTAAGTCAGCCGCCAGAAAAATTGTTTCCTGGTAACCGCCAGACGGATACGATAAATGTCGACCGTGTCTTCCAACTGGCCGTGATAGAGAGCTATCAAGGTTTCTATTTTGATGAACCATTGGAAGTCCGGGTAGAAATCCGAGGTGACCTTGTAGAGAGAATTGATGAGGATGTTGCCAACATTCGAATACTTAGATTACAAACGAATATCAATAGTTTTGAAGATATAACACATGAATTGAAGCTAAATTATGATGAGGGTCATTTTTACATCACCGGACTCGCCCAAGACATTCGTAGATGGGATGAATTTGTAGTTATATATCGTGAGGGTTCCGGGAGATCCGGTTCTCCAGGCAATGTTAATGGAGGAAAATGGACCAAGGATCTTCCCGAAAGGTTGCGAGAAGGTCTTAAGCAGATAGAGTCGAAAAATGGGATTGCCACCGGAGTGGGTCTTCAACAGGCTGGAATAAGTTTTGATCTTATTGGACAGCCATTCCAATTTGATATAGCCGCCAGTTATGGAAATGGAAAAGTTATTTTTTATGGGAATCAAGAGTCAGATCCAACGGCTCCGATTTCGATGGAATCATTATACTTCGGGAATTCAACACCCACAGGTTCCAACCGATGTTTAGTTGGACAACAAGAACACTGGGGAGACAATTCCCTCCAGGGTCACGACGCCACAAATTATCGCACAAGGTCGGGGGGGCTATTTGCTGGGCTGAGAAACATGAGAGACATACCCTATGATGGCTCGAATCCGCGGGATCCCCGCCAACATCAGTACTCCCTTCTGGTCGGCACCGATGAATCCGATTGCTATATGGGTCCTCTTTTCTTCCGCAATCTAGACCGGGATATCTACGGGATTATCGATCCAATGTTTGTCCATAACGGAGCCCTCGCATTCAGGTGGTACATAGGAGAGGGACCGGGAGTAATAGATTTTTCTAAAGTAAGGGAAATCAGTGTAGAAAAGGCCTACAAAGATATAGTTGATTCGTTCTATAAGGAGGGCGGCAGTAGACTTGCCGAGGACATAGATCTACCAGAACCAGAGATAGTGGATAATTGGAATATGAAGGTAGTAAATCCACCAGGCGGAAATATTGTAATGGAACCGTTTAAGTCGGAAGGTGTCTGGAAGGCAGGTGAATTGAACAACATTAGTTTCGGCACCGCTCTTCTGAGGGAATCCCAAAGTTTTGATATCGGATTAGGGGAGATGTTTTACTCACAGAGAAGTTCAAGTGATGGCCGGGGGAAAGGCTATTTTTATGATAACGATGGGACAGATTATGCAAATCTTATCCCCCCAGAATTCAATGAATGCGGCCCAGGATATCCTGGTTATGCTGGAATAAACATATTTCAAACTCCTTTAGATAGCCTTGAGTTCCAGAGAACAACCAATTTTCAAACGGATGGGGCTCCGTCTCAGTCTTTTATGTTTGCCACAATGTTTGATCCTTGCTACAAAGGTATTATTGTTCTGAGGAAAAATGGGCGTTACGCTGCTATAGAACCCATATTTATGAATGACTATGGCGATCTCACAATTCGTTGGTGGCTCGGGAAGGATACAAGTGTCCGGACGTTTAAGGGTATTCCCGCAAACTTCTATATGACAAGGAATCTTCAGAATAATGTGACTAATATGTTGGGTCAGGATAGACGACCCTTTGAAGTAGAACAATTCCGAAATGTTTGGCACTTGGAATTCCATGGTTTCAAATGGGGAGATTTCGGCGGGCTGCAATTGTTACCAGAATTAGAAGAGATCTGGATGTTTGGAGATCATGATCAGCATAACAAAAGATTTGATGTACCCAAGATAGTCAAGATGCTCAACAGCATGCCTAAATTGAGATCCGTTCTGATGGGAATGATGAATGTGAGGGATATGGCAGATCTGAGAGAACTCGGAGACAACATCGAAGAGCTAACTTTGTTTGAAAACAGAATCGCCAACGTAAAGGCATTATCTGGCATGACCCAGCTAAGAGCGTTAGATTTATCGGAAAACCAAATTAGAGATATTTCACCATTAGCCAACCTACAAGGTTTGAGATACTTGAATCTAAGCGGTAATCAGGTCAGAGACATTACACCTCTACTACAATTGCGCCAACTTGAATTTCTCATAATCGATGAAAACTCTCTGGATAGTAATTCTAGAAACAACGTTGTCCCCAAGTTACGATCCAACGGAGTCAGGCTAGAACAAGACATGAGAGGCGGTATGCGGAGACAAGATGACATGCAGGGTCAAGGTGGCATGATGCAGGGTCAAGGTGGCATGATGCAGGGTCAAGGTGGCATGATGCAGGGTCAAGGTGGCATGATGCAGGGCCAAGGTAACATGAGGCAGGGCCAAGGTAACATGCAGAATCAGGGTAGAAGATAGAAGCACAAAACAGCTAATAGTTGCTAAGCAGCCCCACCTCTCAGCCGACTATACGCCTCTATTCAGATTCTATAAATTCTCTCTGTATTCCCTGAAAACAGTCTTTCTTTTTCGTCACTAGACAAAGACTTAGTAATGTCTCTATAAGCATCGATTACGGTCCCGTAACTACTCCAAAGGCTATCTATCGGCCAATTTGTTGCAAACAATGCTCGGCTAGTCCCAAATAGATCTATAGCCGTTTCGACAAATGGCCTTATTCTATCTGTGCTCCAGTGGTGATCTGCCATCCCCAAGCCTGATATCTTGCAGACAACATTCTCCAAATCCGACACCAAGGACATATTTCTCTTCCAAAATTCAAAGTATTCTTTCGTTCTTTCCTGAGGCAAACCCGTATGATCTAAGACAATAATAGTGTCAGGAAAAAGTGTCGCGATTTCAGCCACTTTATTCATTTCCTCACAAGCCACGCTCAAACTGGAAACTAGTCCGTATTTAGACAATAAACCAAATCCATTGCGGAAATCGATCGATTCCAAATAATTACCATACGAAAAATCCCTGACACCTCTGAAGCGAGGAGAGGCCTTCAAGTGATCGTTTATCACTTCCTCCGCGTCGCTCTGCCTAAGGTCCACGTGTCCGACGTAGGCATTGGGAAAACCAATCTCTTGATGTGATTGTTCCAACCAGATTGTCTCATCTACTGGGTCCTTTGAACCAATCGCTGCCTGCACATGGACTCCTTTGACCATTCCATGAGATTTTGCTTCCTGAATGAAGTCCGACGCCAGATAGTTTCTCTGGCCCAAACGACGAGTTTGCGAACCAAGAACTGGATGATCTTGATCTGGCTGCCAATGCCCGTAATAGAGAGTGCGGTGGCCCATATCATACAAATGGAAATGTGCATCAACAAACCTAAATTGGTACAAGTTAAACTTCTCCTAAGATGCTGTAGCGCCACCATCTACGACTAAGGGTGTCCCAGTTACGAAGGAGGCTTCATCAGAAGCGAGAAACAAGGCTGCGTAGGCAATCTCTTCTGGTCTACCATGCCTCTTTAAGAAACTCTCTTCCGCTGCGGCTGCCAAAAAAGTCTCTGGATCCGCACCCATGAATTCCATATGTTGGACGGTGGCCGGTGTATAGATGGCTCCAGGACACACACAGTTTACCCTGATGCCAAACTCGGCAAGATCCATCGCCAAGCACCTAGTCAATTGAAGTAGAGCACCCTTAGAAGCATTATAGGGAACGAAACTAGGTTGAGCGATGAAACTACTGACAGATGCGATGTTTACTATTGATGCCCCATTAGCGTCTTTTAGATATGGAAGTACAGCCTTAACGACGTTGGAAGGTCCGATTACATTAACACCAAAAACTCGATCCCAATCATCTTTCGTGACATCCTCTATCCTGCCAAACACAAACGCTGCCGCATCGTTAATTAGCACATCCAATCCACCCAAAAAGGAACTGGTTTTAGCGGCTAAAGCAGCTACTTCTTCTTCTGAAGATACATCCGTTCTTATAAATGTGTACCGACCACCTTTAGGTTCTAAAGATCTTATTGTCTCTCGCCCACCCTCTTCATCTATATCAGCAATAACAATGTCTGCGCCTTCATCGGCGAACACTTGGCAGATAGCCCTCCCTATTCCAGACGAACCACCCGTTACCAATACCCTCTTCTTATGTAGTCTCATTGAAAAATCCTATTACTTCTTAATCTAAATGAAAAACTTCTGTGAGTTCAAGCATCATCTCATCAGCTGCAGCCCCCTTGGGTATTTCAAACAATGGGCTCATCAAATCTTGCCATTCTTTATTAATGTTCTCAGTAGACATTCCCCTGAGAGAGTCCTCAAAAGACTTAGTCGCTTCAAAGTAACCGAACAGAGTACCGTCATTTGTCATGTACAGAGAATAATTACACCAGCCGTGACGAGTTAAAGCGAGTTTCATCTCCGGCCATACATTTCTGTGATGCTCAATGTAAACCTCCATTTGCTCCTTCCGAACCTTCAGTTGAAAGCCAACTCTTTTCAAAGTACTCACCTCCTCATTAACAAACAATATAGGGTTTAGGTAGTAAACAATAGGGATCCTGCGATAGAGACTAGAGACGTATTGGCCTCATCAGCAGGGCATTGATCATATTGGATCGTCTTACCTTCGGCATTCCCAATCACACGTAGCATCAGGTAAATCGATGAGAGCCCGCATATCTTACGAGAATCCTGCTCTTCCATAGATAGGCTAAAAAATTTATCAGCGTCACCATTCTCAATAGCGGTTAATGTTTCACGATCTTTTCCTTCAAGTATTGTTTTTTCTTCACCATCGTATTTCGAAGAGTCTCCAAACTGGGGTCCTACGTGGGCTAAATCTCCTGCCGCTATAATGAGGGTTTTTTTTCTGTCACTAATTCGTTTTAACACCTCTACAAAATTACTAATTTTCTCGTCGACATCAGGATATTTACGATCGTTGATGAAATGTTGAAACGAACCACAGAGTATAGGAATTACACT
This sequence comes from uncultured Dehalococcoidia bacterium, assembly GCA_964602845.1. Classification (GTDB taxonomy): domain Bacteria; phylum Chloroflexota; class Dehalococcoidia; order Lucifugimonadales; family UBA826; genus CAZRSW01. The sequence goes on from CAZRSW010000023.1 coordinate 6,359, forward strand.
GATGGTCTTTTTCTTAATGAAATAATGCGCCCAAACTAGCGCTAGTTCTATAGAATGTTCCGACAAATGGTGCAACTCTTCATTATCAACCGTTTCCTCATCCAAATTCTCCAAAATCTCCCCAACAGCCACCATATCTGTCCGTAAAGTCCCAAAAGGTGTCGAATAATTCTGTCGTGTAGGGGTAATTGACCCTAATCCACCGTTGTGGTCAGTGCCTAGTACTATGAGTTGCTCTATGTCTGTCATATACGGGTTCGCATGCGCCCAAAGATGAGCATAGGTAGATTTACCTCGATTATAATCTATATGAGGTGACACAAGACCTTTAAGGGTGCCGAGATGCCCCATCGGATGGCAACTCCCAGATGATAGTTGCAAATTCTCTTCTATGAAATCAGTGAGCTGCGCCGCATTGGTGGGATAAACAGCTCCACCATGAGCCATTGGCCGACGCCGTAATTGTCGATAAGAGGATAATTTATCTGTCTTGGCCTTCATATATTGACCATTTTCGAAAAGGAGCGCGGAATCCATTTGCTGGAGTGCCTCTAGGATGCCGTCTTCGTTCAATATGATTCCTTGAAATAATAATGCCCCTTTTATCTCATACGCAGTTCGAGTTCCATCACACAACTCGAGTATAGGCAGAATGGATCTAGGAATCTCTATGGGCTGGGGAATTACACGCAAAGGATCACTGACTATAATTGAGTCTGACCCATAGCCTCTTGAAGGATTTACATTTACAAATATCAATTTCGGTCTCTCTGGTAGCGGAGTCTCGTTGTTCTCTGTCATTAGTTAAGCTCTCATGTTTTATCGATTAGGCGACCGCGGAATTCACCACAAGGATGAAGGCACCGCCCGTACATATTTTGCAGTTGCACCGAAGATATGTCTACTCTCTATGCTATAATTTCGTTCGCGCATCCCTGCACACGTTCCGAGTGAATCAACAACTCTGAAGTGGGAGAATTAGGAAGGAATCAGCATGGCCTTGTACGAAGATCTAAAAGTATTTTCTGGAAATTCCCATCCCGGTCTCACCAGTGAAATTTGCGATTATTTGAGCATCCCTGTAGGAAAATGTGATGTGTTTAAATTCAATAATGACAACACATTTGTAAGTTTTAAGGAGAACATTCGCGAAAAGGATGTTTTCATAGTCCAGTCGTTTAGCTCTCCAGTGAATGACCACATTATGGAAATGCTGGTAATGATAGATGCAGCGAAGCGCGCCTCTGCGGGCCGTATAACTGCTGTAATTCCGCATTATTCATATGGACGAAGTGACAAAAAGGATCAACCTAGAGTTCCCATCACTGCCCGTTTAGTAGCGAATCTAATAACAGTGTCAGGTGCAGATAGAGTTTTAACCATTGATCTTCACGCTGGACAAATCCAGGGATTCTTTAATATCCCGGTAGACGAATTGACCGCAGTACCCTTACTAGCTCGCTATTACGAAGCCAAGGGTATAGAAGTTGCCTCAGCTACAGATGTTGGTGACGCCAAAAGGACTAGAGATACCGCCAGATTCCTTGATGTACCCATATCAATCGTTGAGAAACACCGAATAGGAAATGAAGATAAAGTAGAGGCAGCTACCTTAATCGGAGATGTTGCGGGTAAGACGGCCTTAATTGTAGATGATGAGATCGGTACCGGGAGTACAGTAATAGCTACATGCGATACATTAATCCAACATGGAGCTAACGAAATTTATTGTTGCGTAACTCACCCAGTTCTTTCTTCAAACGCAGCGGAAATTTTGGATAACAGCGATGTAAAAGAAATCCTTGTAACGGATACTTTACCTATACCAAAAGAAAAAAGAGGAAAGAAGCTAAAAATTTTATCTATTGCCCCAATGCTAGGTGAAGCCATTAATAGAATTCATTCAGGATTATCGGTTGGGGCCATGTTCAACCCTAATACCAATGTATAATATGCTCAATAGATTTACTCTCACAAATAAGGATCCTGTATTGAGAAGATGGGCATACTAAAAGGTATCACAAAACTTTTTCTACCTTCCGATGAAAAAACCGTCAAGAAGCTGCAGCCTATAGTTGACCAAATTAACGCAGTCGAAGATTCAATTGAGGCTTTGACTGACTTTGAATTACGGGCCTGTGCGGATGACTTGAGAGGAAGAGCGCGAAGTGGAACACCGTTAGACGACTTATTAGTGGAAGCTTTTGCACTTGTTAGGGAGGCTTCAAAACGCACCCTTGGGCAACGGCACTATGATGTCCAAATTATAGGTGGTGTCGTCCTACATGAAGGCAAAATAGCTGAGATGCAAACTGGAGAGGGTAAAACTCTAGTTGCGACTCTTGCGGCATTTCTTAATTCTCTCAACGGAAAGGGCGTTCACGTAGTCACCGTTAACGATTACCTGGCTCGGCGTGATGCTGAGTGGATGGCAGCCATCTATAGCCTCCTAGGCACTAGTGTAGCTGCTCTTCAGCATGATAACGGATTCGTAATTGAACCATCTAATACCGAATCGATGAGAATCCCACCTGATCTTAAAATTGTTAGCCGACAAGATGTCTACGCAGCAGATATCACATACGGTACAAACAACGAATTCGGATTTGATTACCTCAGAGACAACATGGTGGAATCTATCGACCGCCGTGTCCAAAGAAAATTAAACTACGCCATTGTGGACGAAGTGGATAACATACTGGTCGATGAAGCCAGGACACCATTAATCATCAGTGGGCCCTCCCAGCAAAATCCAAACGAGTACAGTAAATTCGCAAGAATCTCCCCCACACTAAATTCGGGATCCGATTACACGATTGATGAGAAACATAAGTCGGTCTCTTTGAGTCAGGATGGTATTAGCAAAATAGAGGCTTTTCTAAAGATAGATAATCTTTACGCACCAGAAAATCTTGAGCAGGTTCACTACGTAGAAAATGCCTTGCGAGCTGAGGTTATCTACCAAAGAGATAGAGAATATGTGGTGCGGAACGGTGAAGTTATTATTGTTGACGAATTTACTGGTAGGTTGATGGATGGAAGAAGGTACTCAGATGGCTTGCACCAGGCAATTGAAGCAAAGGAAAAAGTCCCTGTACAAAGAGAATCCGTCACATATGCAACTATAACTCTCCAAAATTTCTTTCGGCTATACCAGCGTTTGTCGGGAATGACAGGAACTGCGGCCACCGAGGCCGAAGAATTTTGGAAGATATATAATCTCGAGGTTGTGTCCATTCCCACAAACAAGCCAACCATGCGGTTAGACCACCCGGATCTTATTTACAGGGACCAAGCCGCAAAATATCGGGCGGTTGTCGATGAAATTGAGCAAAGAATTAATCTTAAGCAGCCAGTCCTTGTCGGCACGACCGACATCGATAAGTCTGAGATTATCAGTCAAAGTTTGAAAAGAAGGGGGATCAAACACGAGGTCTTAAATGCTAAGCATCACGAACGAGAAGCAACCATTATTGCCCAGGCAGGCCGCCCTGGTGCCGTTACTGTCGCTACCAATATGGCTGGTCGTGGGACTGACATCGTCCTAGGGGGTAGCCCCGACTTGGACGAGATGCCAAATAACCAGTGGCAAAAAGACCACCAGCTTGTCTTGGATGCCGGCGGTCTATGTATTATTGGAACTGAAAGACACGAAGCCAGGAGGATCGACAATCAGCTCAGGGGAAGATCGGGTCGCCAAGGTGATCCCGGTATAACAAGATTTTTTGTTGCATTGGATGATGATGTCGTTAGAAGATTCGGAGGAGAACGGATTCAATCAATAATGGATTGGGCTGGTATGGAAGCCGATACGCCTATTGAAAATAAGATGATCTCGAAATCAATCGAAAACGCCCAGGTAAAAGTGGAGGCCCATCATTTTGATATGAGAAAACATCTCGTCGAATATGACGACGTGATCAACGCTCATAGAGACGTGATATACAAACAAAGAAACAGAGCTATTGAGGGGCTAAACTTACGCCCACAAATTCAAGATATGTTTGATTCTGAGTGCAATACCATCGTATTCGGATCGGTCGACACCTCGGCTAGGGAAAACTGGGCGATTGAACCTATGCTCGATGAACTGTCAACGATTATTCCACTATCCGGTAGGTCGATTGATACCGACCATGTATTAACACTGAACGAGAATACATATTTGGAGGAAATATTTGAAGAAATAAACCGCATATATGATGAGTTCGAGGAAAATTTCGGATCTGACACTGTGCGGCAAATAGAAAGGTTCCTACTAACGAAATCGATTGACACTAACTGGGTGCAACATTTGACCACAATGGAGAATTTGAGACAGGGCATAGGATTACAGGCCTTTGGTCAACGTGATCCCCTAGTTATGTACAAGCGACAAGGTCATGAAATGTTCCGAAACCTACAGGATAAGATTCAAAGTGATATTGTCCGTACTATGTTTCGACCAGGTAGGGATGTTAATGGATCTCAATCCAACGTCTCCACGCAGGCCAATCACGTCAAAACGGAATCGCACCGGACGGCAGCACCAGTTGCACTTCCTGCTCAGAAACGATCCGGAGAGAGCCCTCTTAAGTCGGCAAAAATTGGCCGCAACGAAAGATGTCCATGTGGCAGTGGTAAGAAATTCAAGAAATGTTGCGGCCAAGCAGCATAGCTATTCTCTACTAAAACTCCGCGCCAAACCCCTGAACATTAACAACAATCCCCCGTTATAACAAAACTTCACCATGGCACCCACTAGCATCGGTGTTCCCGTTGAGATAAATGATGCTGCTGGTCCACTCAAGAGAGGGCTAATAATTTGACCTACATTTCGACCCAAGCTCGTCAATGCAGTTGCATGAGACCTTCTCTCTGGACGAACTGACCTTAAAATAAGGGCCTGCCTCGGAGGTACATCTATTTCATTCAAAAGCCCCCTAAGTAGTAAGCATGTCATTACTAAATATATTTGATTTGACAGGACCATAAATACCACACAAACGTTCGCCGCAATTTGAGAATAAGCTATCGTATTTACTAATCCAAATTTTCTAGACAAGGGAACGGCAGAAATGATTGAGAGTCCGTTTAGACCGATAATAATGAAAAATAAGATCGACAGGCTCCCATAACCAAAACCAAAGCGACTGGACAGCCAGTAAGCTATAAAGCTGTGAGTTATCAGCCCCCCTCCAAATGAATCAATACTGAAAAGACCCGCGAGCTTATAAATTAACCTATCTTCGAAGTCATGGCGGGCTTTCTTAGAAAAAGCAAATTTCTCCGTAGGCCTTTTCTCCACGTTAGTCAACAATGCGTAAAATAACAGGATGCCCAAAGCAACGAAACTATAAATCAAAAAAGCGTAACGGGCAGATTCCGATTCAGTAACCCCAAACCAGGTTGCAATAACAGATGGGGCCGAGACTATAGCAGCCCCCGCAAGCTTTCCTATATACCCAACATAATTGTAAAGGCTCATCATTGATGTATATTTTGAAGGTTCCACCGATTCCGTCAATATTACAATTTCTGCAGATTGAAACCCACTGTTATCTCCCCCTGAACTTGATGTGAAACCTATTAAACCCGCTAAGACAAAAGTGTGTACCGAAGAAGCCTGGGAATATAGTAACCCGCCCAGTATCATGAAAATAGAAAGGACTACTAGTAGCAACCGAAGCGACCATCGGCCGTTATTAAGAACGATCATCAAGTTGGATAATGCGGAACCCAGCATAACGGAAGATATAACTATGCCTACTTGCAACTCACTAAGTGCAAGCTTGTTCAGGTGAATCCCTAGAAAGACGGCAAAGAAACTATAATCTAACGATCTCAGAGCCATTGTGACTATCACAAGCCTGCCGTTCCGGGTTAGATCAATAAACGGGTTATACATTGCCGGGGCCCTTCAGGACTATAGACCGCCTAACAACTCACGTAGCCTATGGACTCTGTCCGCAGTTGATTTCATACGGTCCTTTTCTTTCTCTACAACTGCTGCGGGGGCTTTGGTGGTGAACTGTTGATCATTCAGCCTATCCTTCAGCCGTTCTAAATGAGTCGACAATTCCTCTAATTCCTCTGTTAACCTGGAAGATTCTTCTGCTAACTTTACCGAATCATCAAAATTAATACGAACAGTGCTAGCAGCAAGTATTAATGACAGAGACTGGTCTAACTCAAGAGTGGCAGTCTCCGGTTGCATATGCTTCAAGTCCGACAATCCCGCAAGTTGCATAATCATCGCTGTTTCAGAAATAAAAATATCTTGATGTTCACTAGATGAAATATCCGCACTAATAAGATCGCGGTGGCCTACTTTAAATTCAGCCCGTACATTTCTTATTCCCTTTATTACCTCAAAGACATGATCCATATTATTAAGACATTCCTCATCCATCTTCCCTGGTTCATGTTCAGGATAACTCGCCGTTATCAACAGACGATCACAATCCTTTTGCTTTTCGATCACTTTCGACAAGTTCGACCATATTTGTTCGGTTACAAAAGGTAGGAAAGGATGTAGTAGCCTAACAACCTGTTCAAGGACAAAGACTAGCGTTCCGACAGGTTCACGGCTTCCAGCACGGATTCGTATCTTTGCCATCTCGATATACCAATCACAGTAGTCATTCCACAGAAAATCATGCACAACTTTCTGTGCCTCTCCCAACTGATACTCAGACATAAATCTGTCCAGATCCCGTTTGACCAATTCTAACTTCGACAAGATCCATCGATCTTGTAGATTCGTTGAGATCGGCCTGGATACCAGGTTCGGACTTCTTTCCCTATCTTCTATGTTTGACAATACAAAACGGGCCGCATTCCATAATTTGTTGGCGAAATTCCGACTAGCTTCTAAACGCTGTTCATTCAGTCTCATATTATTGCCAGCGGAATTACCGGTTGTAAGTGCAAACCTAACGGCATCTGCACCATATTGGTCAATCAAAGCAAGTGGATCAAGGACGTTCCCTTTTGTTTTGCTCATCTTCACGCCTTCAGGATCCAATACCAACCCATGTAGATATACCGTGTGGAATGGAATATCACCAGTATTGTATAAACCTAGCATAATCATTCTTGCGACCCAAAAGAAGAGAATGTCATACCCTGTTTCTAAAACAGAGCCCGGATAAAATCGCTCTAGATCCTTAGTTTGTTCTGGCCAACCCAGAGTTGAATGCGTCCACAAACCAGAACTAAACCAGGTATCCAACACATCTGGATCCTGGCTCAAGTTACTTGATTCACACTGAGTACACTTGACTGGATCCAAATATTCAACTATTTCCTCGCCACATTCGTCACAATACCAAACTGGAATCTGATGGCCCCACCAAAGTTGCCTACTTAAAGTCCAATCCCTAATGTTTTCCATCCAGTTGAAATAAACACCCTTAAACCTATCTGGGATAATCTTTATTCGACCATCTTTTACTGCCTCGAGCGCGGGTTCTGCTAATGGTTTCATGGAAACATACCATTGATTTGTAAGAATAGGTTCAACAATTTCAGAACATCGATCACAGTGACCAACAGAGTGCGTGTAACTGTGTGAGGACTTAAGATTCCCTGATTGCCTCAGTAAATCAACAATTTCCTTACGACAGTCAAACCTATCGACTCCTTTAAATCGTCCAGTATTTTCGTTCATGCTCCCATCTAGATTCATAACACTGTAAGTTGGGAGTTTATGCCTCAGTCCTATTTCAAAGTCTGTTGGATCATGTCCAGGAGTAACCTTTAGGGCGCCCGTACCGAAATCGGCTTCCACACTGAGATCTTGAATAATTGGAACTTCCCGTTCAGCAATTGGTATAAGAACGTTCTTCCCTTGTACATGTGAAAAGCGTTGATCTGTAGGATTAACGGCCACCGCTGCATCTCCCAACATGGTTTCAGGCCGCGTGGTGGCTATAGTGATACCTCCATCATCATCCGTATATCTATATTCAATTTCATAGAGGAAACCTTCCTCTTCAGCGTACCTAACTTCTAAATCCGACAGCGCCGTCGAACATCTCGGGCACCAATTAGTTATTCTCTCTCCCCTGTATATAAGGCCGTCCTTATATAGGTCAATGAACGTTTTTCTCACTGCATTCCTAGGACCTTCATCTAATGTGAAGCTTTGCCTGGTCCAATCACAAGAGGCTCCAAGTCTTCTCAATTGCTGGTAGATTTTTGACCCGTATTCTTCCACCCATTGCCAGATTCTAGCCTCAAATTCCTCTCTACCTAAATCGTGCCTTGAAACGCCCTCAGAAGCTAATAAACGTTCGACCACAACTTGTGTTGCGATACCAGCGTGATCTGTCCCAGGAAGAAAAAGTGTGGGTGCCCCTTTCATTCTATGCCAACGGACGATCATATCCTCTATCGCCGTAGTTAAGGCATGCCCCATATGCAACTCCCCCGTCACATTAGGTGGCGGCATAATTACCACAAATGGATCGACATCCTCCCCTTCTGACGGGAGGAAACACCCTGCATCCTCCCACGTTTTATATATAGAACCTTCAGATTCATTGGGATTATACGCAGGACTAATATCGGACGACATTTATTCCCATCTTTAACGTTCGTATTTGAGTGACCATCTCATGAAAACCATATCTGTAAATGTTGATTTCTATCTAAACGTGGTTCTTAAATATACCTCAGTAAAGTATAGAATTAATGAGGATTAATGTTAATACACAATGGGTATTGTTTGAAGTGAAAATATTAATCGGAAAGTATCCTTCGTGAGAATTAGGATCACACCATTAGTATCGCGTTTCTCAAGCCCAGGAGATTTATAGCACCTGATGGATGGCCCGACCACTCTAACTACGCTTCTCAACAGATCGCATTTACTATATCCTGAATCGGCGTGAGCTATTGGTCCGTCTTTGGCCTAACCGCCCCTTCGTCACGATCTCTCTTGATGGTAACCCCAGCGTATTCAAGATTACCACCTTCGATCTTTACATCCGGTTTCCTAATCGATACGGTTACACGCTGAACGTCAAATTTATTCAATACAGTCGCAGCTATTTGCTCGGCAACGTACTCTAAAAGGTTACTAGAAGGCCCTTCCACAATCTCTTGCACGGAATAAAATACTTTAGCGTAGTCGACCGTAGAATCTATAGAGTCCTTAAAAGCCGCCTCAGATAACGAGATTTCGAGTGTAAGATCTACTTGGAATTTTTGTCCCTTTGATTTTTCATCCGGATATAACCCATGGAATCCATAAAATTCCATACCATTTAATATGATCTTATCCATATCGAAATTAAATTCTCTCTAAATGATGCCCATAGCATGGGCATTTTCTAGTAATGCCCTTGCACGTTTAACAACTGGGATATCAATCATATCCCCATTCAAAGAAGTAGACCCTTTACCAAGTTTCTCTGATTCTTTAAATGCTTCCAAAATCTGCTCTGCTTGCCGGATCTCTTCAGAGGAAGGTGAAAAACAGCCGTTTATCGGCTCGATTTGAGATGGATGTATCGCAAACTTCCCCTTGAATCCGATTGACTTCGCTTCCAGTGAATCTTTGATTAGCCCGGCTGGATCTTTATAACTTACAAAAGGAGTATCCAAGGCTAAAACTCCGGCTGCTCTAGAAGCTACCGCAACAGCATTTCTCGCAAATAAAACTTCCCTACTGTCCGATTGACGTTGAATTCCCATGTCGTTAGTAAAATCTTCTGCCCCAAAAGCCGCCGCATAAATCCTTTCAGAGCACCTTAAAATATCATACACATTCTGAACGCCTAAAGCCGTCTCGATCCATAGAATCAATTTCGTGGATCTATGAACCATTCCTTTTGCTCTCTCAATATCATCCATAAGGGAAACAATCAGTTTTACGTCTTCAGGCACATTAATTTTGCCAATTGATACACCAAAAGTATGTTCGCCTAAAATGGCCCGTAGGTCCTCCTTGAAGAACTGGGAGTCTACAGCATTGATCCGGGGAATCACTTTCACACCCGTTTTTGCCAGAGCAGGAATCATGTCAGATGTGATACTCCGCGCCTCTTCCTTGGACTTTTCCGGAACAGAATCCTCTAGGTCTGGAATGAATCCATCCGGATGCAAATTCAAAGCCTTCTTTAGCATACGTGGCTGGTTACCTGGTATAAACAACAAACTTCTCATATATCGCACAATGACTCCTTGGCTCTTGGTATAGAAACCTTTGTGAGTATAACACTCGCTAGTTGAATCCTAAGCTCATTAAGTTTTAAGATTTGATCAGAATTAATTACTCCCATGGCCTTGATCCTTAAACCGGAGCATCCAAGTGAAAAAAATTGAAATTTGTGGACTTGTTGGACTACCAGAGTTTGATAAAACCATAGACGTGGCGACGTCCATTATTACAAACATTGTTGAACATAACCTCGCTGTTTTAGACAATGACATCTTCCTTATAACTCAGAAAATCATATCTAAAGCAGAAGACCGCATAATCGATATCACCACGATAGTCCCATCTAACAAAGCCTCCGATATCTCAGTAAGAACAGGAAAAGATCCACGTCTTGTCGAACTGATACTCAACGAGAGTATCAACATAATTCGAATCGACGAAACGAGGGGAATAATAATTGCTGAAACCCATCATGGGTTTATCTGTGCAAATGCAGGGATAGATTCGTCAAACGTACCCGGCAACAACAATGTTTCATTGTTACCGGTCGACCCAGACCGATCAGCCAGAATTATATTACAGACACTAAAGAAACAATTTGGTCGGGATTCACTGGCTGTAATAATCACCGATACCTTTGGAAGACCTTGGCGAGAAGGACATGTTAACTTCGCGATCGGATCGGCGGGCTTAGATCCCTTTATCGATTACAGACATTTCGAAGACGCCGTCGGGAAAAAATTGTCAGTAACGAGAATTGCATTGGCGGATGAATTAGCCGCAGCGGCAGAACTAATGACAGGCAAATTCGAAAATATCCCAGTCGTCCTCATCAGGGGAATAACTTTCGATCCGTCGGACAGTGATTCCCGACATCTTCTTCGGGGAAAAGATGAAGACCTTTTCCGATGAGCAGGTTCCACCTTTCCTAATTAGAAATTGTCCTCTTCTTTTAATCGGTCAGCGATTTGCCCAAAATTACCGCCGCTTTTCCCGGCACTCGCCTGCTGCAAGTGCTCCAAAGAAACATCGGAGCCCCAAGTCGATCCCTCGAAAAAATTACTGAACGTCTTAAGAAGACCACAGTTTCTGCATTCCCCTTCACTAATGGGCCCAGATGGCGCCCCAATGATCCAATGATGAGCGCAGCCGGTTTCATCCACCATATCATCTAGATTTACATTTGATTCCTTAGTGGTCACCCTAAATCCCTCCGATAGATTACAGTTTATTCAAGATCGCCAATATCGGAGTATAGCATATAGTGATTTCATTTATCAACAATATTTTATAGCGCAATAACCCTTACCAGGATTCCATCTGGTAAGCCGCATCCCAAAAATGATATTCATACTCACTACTCAATCTGAATATGTACTCTAAGCTCCGTTTATCACTGTCATTGTAGGACATAGATTCGCGATCGATAAAATTCCTTATCCAAAGAGCTAGATCGGCAAATTCCTGGGAACTATACATTGTTATCCACCGACTGTAGAGGGGGGCATGATCAGGAAGTCCACGATCATGTAACATTTTACCTAATTCGGCATAACCCCATGAACAGGGTAAAATAGCTGTCGCGATCTCGGTTGCACTGGAACTGTAGGCAATTTGAAGCAAATGCCGGGTGTATGCATAGGTCGTCGGTGACATTTCTACTTTTGCCAGCTCATCTATTGTTATTCCAAAGTCTGCGCAGAAACTCGTATGAAGTTCCATTTCTTTGTTTAACGTTTCATCCAATAATCTAGAAAACCACGCCATATCCTCAACCGCCTTGCAGGCCGGAATTGCTAGAGCTATGACTTTACAAAATTCGATCAAAAATAGGTAATCCTGCTTCATGAAATATCGAAACCGTTCAATATCAAGTTCCCCGGAACCGATTTCTTTTATGAAAGGATGCTGCTGTTCACGAATCCATAAATCATCCGTAAGTTCTCTTAAATATTGAGTGAAAATCATACTGCTTAACCTCTCTTGGGGGTCTCCAAACTTACATATATTTCCTCACCGTTCTTGATCTTCTTCAACGACTCCACTCCAGCAACGATTTCCCCGAAGACATTTACTGGACTAGCCGCGTGGATCTGGGATCCAACACTAGCAGGAGTTGTTCCAAAAAATATACAAAAAGCCCTTCCTGGTGGCCAATAAGCTATTTGATATAATTCCACGACCTCGTTCGAACCTTTCAATTCTTCACATTGAATATTGGTGTCGAAATAGATCTCGCCACCCCATAGTGAGACTTTTCCCGATAGTGGGAGATGAGCAGACACTATATTAGCCATAGCACAATCATATAAGATCCCAAATATCTGAAAATCACGGATTTCAATTCTTAGCTCTCTATAGCCTGACACTTTTGGATCCTCTGTTACGGTGGCAATCCATATCTTCCCTAGAAGTTCCTCGATATAATTAGTCCTGTCATAGTTGACAGTGTCCTAAGAAGACATAGTATAACCAAAGTTTCACCTTTATATGGAGCAAACAATCACTTTACCAGAGTACATTCTAGCCATTGACCAAGGCACTACGGGTACAACCGCCAGCCTGGTGGATCAGCGTGGCCTTATTTTGTTTAAAGAATATCAGGAAATTTCACAGCATTACCCTCAACCCGGATGGATAGAACAAGATCCACTAGAGTTGATTGATAGCGTGAATACAACTGTCCAAAACCTAGTCAACAATTCCCGAATAAACCCATCTCAAATCAAAGGGGTAGGGGTAACGAATCAACGAGAGACCACGCTGGTGTGGGACAAAACTTCAGGTGTTCCGATACACAATGCAATCGTTTGGCAATGTCGTCGAACAACCTACATATGTGAAAAAATGAAACGGGAGGGATTGGGGTTACAGATACAAAGAATAACAGGCCTTCCCATTGATCCTTACTTCTCAGGCACAAAGATAAGATGGATCCTGGATAACGTACCTAACGGCCAGGAAAAGGCCGAGAATGGTGATCTCGCGTTCGGCACAGTCGATTCATGGCTCGTTTGGTACCTCACAGGTGGTAATAAACACATTACTGATCCAACAAACGCCGCTAGGACCATGTTGTATGACATTAGAACGTTATCTTGGTCACAGGATATGATGTCGGTCCTCAACATACCGGCCAGCATGCTTCCTGAGGTTGTCAATTCAAGCGGGATTGTGGGATTCACAACTCAAGATATTTTCAACGGTCACTCGATACCTATTGCTGGCATTATCGGTGATCAGCAAAGCTCAATGTTTGGGCAAGCCTGTTTTGACCAGGGAATGTCAAAATGCACCTATGGTACTGGGTCTTTTCTCCTCGCAAACACTGGTGGCGATATAGCCTATTCCGAAAAAGGTCTGATATCTACGATCGCCTGGAACATAGACAACCGGACAACGTATGCACTTGAAGGAGCAGTATTCTCCACAGGATCAACTGTTCAGTGGTTGAAGGACCAAATGGAGATAATACCAACGATCCCAGAAGTTGAAGCTTTAGCAGAAACTGTTTCATCGAATGGTGGTGTCTACTTAGTGCCTGCATTTACTGGCCTGGGAGCTCCTTATTGGGATATGAGAGCAAGAGGTACAATATTCGGATTAACCAGAGGATCCACGAAGGCTCACATCGCCAGAGCTGTCTTAGAATCAACAGCGTATCAATGTCACGATGTGTTCAAAAATATGGCCATGGAGATGGCCTCTCCCCTTACCTCAATTAGAGTTGACGGCGGCGGCTCGCAGAATTCACTATTGATGCAATTTCAATCTGACATTCTTGGCATACCCATAGAAGAAACTGAAATATCTGAATCGACCAGTTTAGGCGCCGCCTTCATGGTAGGTCTAGCAATCGGTTTTTGGGATTCCTTGGATGCTCTTAGGAATTTATGGCATCGTAAATCACTATATGAACCTTCAATGGACCTTCAGTATCGCCACGAACAAATCAAATATTGGGAAAAGGCGGTGGATAGATCCCGAAGTTGGCTGGACTAAATAGAAAAATTCTAAGGACACAGTTAGGAGATAATTATGCCTATTATTAAAGCAGAGCAGTTACGAGATCTTGCTGAAAAACTGTTAATCGCAGTTGGAGCCTCTCGTAAAGATGCCACGACAATTGCCAGTCATTCGATTGGTGCGAATTTGGTCGGTCATGACTCTCACGGCATTATTCAAATACCTACCTATATCGACCGTGTAAAGAGAGGTCACATCATCCCGGATGCTAGTTACGAAATCGTAAAGGATTCTCCAACTACTACTGTTGTCGATGGTCATTGGGGATTTGGTTATGTGGTGACTGAAATGGCAATGAGGACTACGATAGAAAAAGCCCGTTCACAAAACATAGCAGCGGCTACGGTTTTTCGACAAAGCCATATAGGAAGATTGGCTGATTATCCACTGATGGCATCTGAAGCAAACATGATTGGCCTAATTACCGCAGATTCCGGGCGATCCGCTAAGTCAGTGGTACCCTTTGGAGGACGGGATAAACGTTTGGGCACTAATCCAATTTCAATAGCCATGCCAAGTAATCTAGACGGCCCTTATTACCTTGATATGGCATCAAGCGCAGTAGCAGCCGGCAAGATTGAAGTAGCGAAGGCTAGGGGAAAAGACATCCCTGAAGGCTGGATTATAGACGACGAAGGGAACCCATCTACCGATCCTACTGATCTCTCCTCCGGTGGATCGATCCTTCCTTTGGGTGGACCGGAAGGACACAAAGGTTATGGATTGTCATCCATCGTAGAAATACTGTCAGGGGTCTTAACTGGATTAGGATATGGTCATGACCCCTCCGGCAGGCACAATGATGGTTGTTTCATGGCGGTTTTCAATGTTGCAGCCTTCAGGGATTTGGCAGATTTTAAAAAGGATGTCACTGACTTTGCTATGTATCTAAAAAGTTCTCGGCCAGCCACGGGTTTCAAAGAAGTATATTATCCAGGTGAATTGGAACATCTGAGAAGTGTTCACCACGAGGCAAACGGAATTGACGTGGACCAATCAACATGGGATCAATTAACACAGCTCGCCAGGGAATACGGAATAGATGATGCTCTTCTCAAAATGGGAAACTAACCTTTGTAGCTACAGCTAGATTCCCCCTGCAATTACATCGCCCATCCGTGTAGTTTCAACTACGGTTCCCCCATCCGATGATATATCCGGGGTCCTGTATCCTTCCAAGAGTACAGCATACACAGAATCCTCAATAGCCTTGGCCTCTACATCTAATCCAAAAGCGAGCCTGAGCATCATCGCGGCACTCAATATCGAACCAATAGGATTCGCAATCCCCTGCCCCGCTATATCTGGAGCGCTACCGTGGATAGGTTCATAAAGGCCGGTGGATCTATTTGAACTCTCGGAACCTGGAAGAGCGGACAAACTCGCTGAGGGTAACATTCCCATAGAACCAGAAAGTACCGAAACCTCGTCAGTCAAAATATCACCGAATGTGTTTTCAGCAACTACGACGTCAAAATCAGCAGGATTTCTTATCATCTGCATAGCGGCATTGTCCACCAAAATGTGCTCAACAGTAACTTCGGGATAATCAGCTTCAAGTTCTATAGCAATTTCTCTCCAAAGTCGGGATGATTCCAGAACGTTCTGCTTGTCAACAGATGTCAATTTACCGCTTCTAGTTTTGGCCAATTCAAATCCAACCCTCAAAATACGTTCGATTTCAAGTTCAGTATACTTGAGTGTATCAACCCCATTCCTTCCTTTCTTGTTTGTCCAACGTCTTTTAGGTCGACCAAAATACAATCCACCCGTAAGCTCGCGAATTACAATCATGTCCACTCCCTCTAAAACATGTGGCTTTATAGGACTTGAATTGATTAGAGGTGGATATACTTTGACTGGGCGCAAGTTGGCGAAGAGCTTAAGGTTTCTTCGGATGGTCAAAATTCCATCCTCCGGACGCACATTCTCAGAAGGATCGTCCCATTTTGGCCCTCCGACAGCCCCAAACAATATCGCATCAACCGAACCGCATAGCTCAATTGTTTCCTCCGGCAAGGGGGTGCCATAGTCGTCAATTGCTCTGCCTCCGACCGGTGCCGTGGACATCTCAAACTCGTGTCCAAATTTTTGAGAAACTGCTTCTAAAACTTTTACCGACTCCGCGACGACTTCAGGTCCGACACCATCTCCACCCAATAGGGCTATCGAATACTTCATTACGATCTCCTTATAAAATCCGTTGATCGACCACTACTTACTATTCAATTAGTTACTATGTTTACGAGTCTATTCGGCACAAAGATGATTTTATTGACGTTTCTACCATCAATATGTCGCCTAACTCCCATCGCGGCCAGTGCTTTATCCTGAGCGTCTTTCTCAGATATAGAGTTTGACACCATTAGCTTATCTCTAACTTTTCCATTAACCTGGATGACTAAGGTGATTTCGTCGTCGACAGCTAAACTAGATTCATAAATAGGCCACAACTGCTGATGTACACTGAATTCATTGTCAACCATAGCCCATAGTTCCTCGGCCAAATGGGGCGTTATGGGGGCAATCATCCTGATAATAGCATCAGATGCCTCAGACCAATCTTCGGTACTAATCGAACCTGATGCCTTACATTGGGCCAGGTACCTCGTGAATTCCATGATAGCAGATATAGCCGTATTGTATTTGAAGTTTTCTATATCATCACTAGTTTTCTTTATCGTCTTATGGAGATTCCTTTGCAAGTCCCGATGTGCCTCTGGATTAATAGATCCTTGTGAGGAATACGTCCCTTCAGCTAACAAATCCCACAATCGATTCAACCATCTCGCCACCCCGTTTATTCCTGTATCGCTCCATTCCCCACCCTGTTCCCATGGACCGATGAACATCAAATATGCTCGGACTACATCGGCACCCATATGAGACACGTATTCGTCAGGTGCAACCACATTTCCTCTAGACTTACTCATCTTGTTACCGCCCTTGATAATGGTCCCCTGATTGAAAAGCCTTTCAAAAGGCTCATCAAAATTAAGGATGCCCAAATCTCTAGCAGCCTTTACAAAAAATCTCGCATAAAGTAAATGCATTACTGCATGCTCAACACCCCCCGTATATTGATCTACCGCACCCCAATTCCTAAGAGCTTCAGGATCAAAAGGGCCAGTATGAGCATTGGGACTACAATACCTTAGAAAGTACCAAGAGGAATCGACGAAAGTGTCCATAGTGTCAGTCTCTCGTTTAGCAGGAGAATGACATTTGGGACACCTCACATTTACAAACTTATCGTGTGCCGCGAGCGGAGATTCACCAGTTGGTAGAAATTCCGCATCCTCTGGGAGAACAATTGGCAAATCTTCCTCGGCAACAGGGACTTCCCCACACTCTTCGCAATATATGATCGGAATAGGTGTGCCCCAATATCGTTGTCTAGATATAAGCCAATCCCTCATCCGATAGTTGGTGGTACGTTCACCCATATTCAGGGCCTCAATATGATCGGCGATTATAGATTTACTCTCTTGGCTGAAAATTCCATCAAACTGAGAAGAATTCACTAATGTCCCATCCCCCGTATAGGCATTTTCTAAAGGTTCACCGTCCCAGCCTTCTGGAGAAACAACAACCTTAATCGGAAGATTATACTTTCGAGCGAATTCAAAATCCCGCTCATCATGGGCTGGGACGCCCATGACTATGCCAGTACCATATGAGCTGAGAACATAATCACCTATGAATATAGGGATTTTCTCGCCAGTTAGACTATTGACACAATAGCTGCCTAAATGAATGCCAGTCTTTGGCCTATCAGTCGACAACCTCTCGACTTCAGTCGATGTTCTTGCCAACTCGATATATTCGGACACTTCTTGAGCTCTGGCAGATGTTGTAAGAAAATGGACCAGAGGATGCTCTGGTGCCATAACCACAAAGGTGACTCCATATATCGTGTCAATCCGGGTTGTGAACATATCCAAACAATCTTCATCAAGTTCATATTCAGAGATATCAAATTTAACTTGAACCCCTTCACTCTTGCCGATCCAATTCCGTTGCATAATATTAATGTTCTCTGGCCAGTCGATTTTAGACTCATCAAGTAACTCTTCCGCATATTCCGTTATTTTGAAAAACCATTGATTCATGTCCCTGTGAGTCACAGGTGTGTCACATCTCTCACAACAGCCATCCAACACTTGTTCATTTGCCAATACTGTTACACAAGACGGACACCAATTGACCGGGGCAAATCCTCTGTAAGCTAAGCCCTTCTTATAGAATTGTAAGAAGAACCATTGATTCCATCTATAATATTCCGGCATGCATGTAACTATTTGCCTTTCCCAGTCGTACATGGCTCCCATCGACTCAAGCTGGCGCCTCATCCTGTCTATATTATCCATCGTCCATTTGTAAGGATGAATATTTCTTTCAATAGCCGCATTTTCAGCATTCAAGCCAAAGGCATCGAAGCCCATTGGATGAAGGACGTTATAGCCCTGCATACTGCGAAACCTAGCATGTATATCAGCACCCGTCATTGCAAACCAATGCCCTATATGAATATCACCTGATGGATATGGGAACATGGTGAGTTCATACCAATTCGAACGGATGTCATCGTCACTAACACTGTACAGATTTCGATCTTTCCAGAGTTTTTGCCATTTTAGTTCTATTTCTTGAAACGGATATCTTGTCTCTATTGTTCTGTTCATGATTATTTGATATTAGATTTGAAACTGTCGAATAATGGGGATTTCATTCTTTATTTTGACCAAGTGATGCAACAATCGCGTCTCCAACGTCACTGGTGGATGAACTTCCCCCAAGATCCTGAGTTGTTATTTCACCTTTACCCAAAACGTATTCCACAGAGAGCTCTATGGCCTGGGCCATAGAGCTCTCTCCGAGATGCCTAGCCATAAGAGCCCCAGTAAGAATTTGGGCCATTGGGTTAGCTAATCCCTTACCCATAATATCCGGAGCGCTCCCATGAACTGGTTCAAACATTGATGGATATTTTCTGAAAGGATCAAGATTAGCACTAGAGGCAAGCCCCATACTTCCAGTAATTATGGCTCCAATATCAGTCAGTATGTCCCCAAATAAGTTGCTGGCCACTACAACATCGAACTCTTCCGGTTTTCTAATAAAGTCCATAGCAGCTGCATCTATCAATAATGACTCAGTGCTTATGTTTGGATATTCCGCAGCAACACTAGCGAACGCACGGTCCCATACGATCATTCCGTAACCTTGTGCGTTTGATTTAGTGACCGAAGTCACATGTCGTTTCTTATCCCGGAGCTCCGCCAGTTGAAAAGCATATCTAATCACTCTTTCACAGCCCCTTCTTGTGAAAACACCAGTTTGAATACCAATTTCTTCATCGAAATCCAAATACTGGAATCCCCCCACATTCGCATATTCGCCTTCGGTGTTCTCTCTTATCACAACCATATCTATGCTCCAGGGGTCTTTCCCCGCCAGTGGTGAGACCACGCCAGGATAAAGGACGTTTGGTCTCTCACAAACAAATTGGTCAAATTTCCTCCTAATTGGCAAAAGTAGCCCGTTCAAAGTCACATGATCCTGAATATCAGGATGTCCAACTGCACCTAAGAAAATTGCATCATATTTTGCCAAAATATCAAGTGAATCAGCAGGCATCATAATTCCATGTTCTATGTAATAGTCCGACCCCCACGGAAACTCGTCAAA
>CAZRSW010000024.1:0-14832 GCA_964602845.1 uncultured Dehalococcoidia bacterium
GAATGTCTATGTCTGACTGGCCTTTAAATCCAAACTCTGGTTCGAAACTTTGGTATGTACACTTGAAATGTTCTTTGGAGTTATACACCGTATGCTTTCCTTTTCTAGGTAGAATCAACTACACCAACAACTCGATAATTAGGTGACAATTTAATGGAAGTCAGTAGTGCTTACGACAGGTTGGTGATAAGCCATACTGAGCGAGTGACGATAATTCGCTAAGTTATAGTTGATATGTTCGAACATAAGCTAAATTTGCTTATTGGACGACCTGGTTGGCTAAACCGCCTGTTCGGTATTCACATGAGTAGGTACGCCTTCGTCAGCAAATATCGAGTCGATTTCCTCTCTGATCTCATCAGAGAGTTTCCAATCTGCAGCTGCGACATTTTCCTTGAGTTCCCATTCATTTCGCACACCAACTAAACCTACTGATACGGCCGGGTGCCCGAGGGTCCAGGCGATTGCCATTTGGGCGACCGACTTTTGGTGATGTGCAGCCACGGTTTTAAGTCTTTCAACTACCCTCAATTCCTTGGCAAATTCCTCCGGCTGAAATAAAGGAAGCCCGAATGCTGATCCATTACTTCTCCAATCACCCTCTCCAAAAGAGGTGGTTGGTGTAAATGCTCCAGACAAGAGTCCAAATCCGAGAGTACCATAGGCCATAAATCCGATGCTATTCGTAAGGCAGTACGGTAGAACTGCAGATTCCATCCTGCGATCAAACATGTGATAACCCACTTGATTTGTCGCTACATTCCCGTACTTTTGACATTCTTCCATCATCTCAGGTGTGAAGTTTGAGACACCGTAATGCCTGATTTTTCCATCCTTCTTTAATTTCTCCAAGGCATTCATGGGTTCTTCGAAAGGAGTTTCATGGTCAGGCCAGTGGATCAGCAATAGATCTAAGAAGTCGGTGCCTAACCGGTTTAAACAGCCTTCAGCACGAGAGGTAATGTAATCAAATCTAGAATTGCGACCGATATTATTGCCCTGCTCGTCGTACCTGAGTCCAACCTTGCTGACGAGTATTATGTCTTTTCTCCTATCTCCTAGGGCTTTCCCAAGAAGTATTTCGGAATGGTTTGGGCCATACGCTTCGGCTGTGTCAAATAGCGTAATGCCGTAATCTATAGCAAGCTGCACGGCTTTACTAGCTTCACCGATGTCGATTGCGCCATATTTTGTGGTGCTCATTTCCCACGTGCCAAATCCGATGGTTGAAGAGTAAAGATCACTGTCACCGAGTCTTCTTTTATCCATGTCTTTCTGCTCCTCATGGTAATATTGGTCGAACCGATTGTCACTTTGATAATTTACACTAAATAAAGCTGATTGCAAGTATTGGAAATGTTGTAGGTAAAATATTAGATACCGAGGTGGACTCTGAATGTCTGGAATCAAAATGGAAAGGTTGTTGCCACAATTGTGTATGAGACTGACCATACCACCCGGATCAGATTTGTCGGAACCATCGATACCATTTGGGTACGAATTAAGAAGCTATGAGTCAGGGGACGAATTGAGATGGGCAAATCTGTTAAATCAGGGTGAGTTTGGCCAGGAGTTTAACCCCCAAAGGGTTCGTGAATATATGGAAGTGCCGGAGAGACGAGCCGGATCTCGTATTGTTGTAAAGGATGGGAATCTTCTGGCTTCTACGTTTGCGACTATGCAAGATGAAGCTGAAAATTTGGCGTCTTTGGATTATGTAGTGTCACACCCTGACCATCGTGGCCTCGGTCTTGGCAGAATAGTATGTGAGTCAGTGGTCAAATACTGCGTAGATATTGGACGGAACGACATTATTTTGCACAGCGATGATTGGCGACTTCCGGCTCTGGGACTTTATCTTAGCATGGGATTTGTACCGAATCTTATCTGCGCCACAGATGTGCATGTACAGTGCCCTAAGGATCCCGAGGCTCAGGATCTCGTAGAGCGAGAGGGTAGTATACAAAAGAGATGGATCGCCGTTAGACAAAAATTGAGTGAAAGAGACGGACTCAACTGAAGATCTGGATCGTGCCTTCATACCTATGGTTAAATAAGGAATGCTTGATAACGTGCTTGGGGAAAACTTCTGTCGGAAACCTAGGTTCATATTCGCAACCTGATCATATCGAGGTCTGTAGAGGGTGACGGATATTGTCACAGCAGATATGATGAACTAAGATAAAAATGCTGGGCGAAGGAATTGATAAACATGATTGAAGCCAGAGTGTGTTCACCCTGTCGTAGCGCATATTTTAAACTAGGTGACCCTTTTATCCATATGAGCCTGAAGTTGGAATGTGAACAGTATTAAGGACTAACTTTGTTATGGGTACTAGGCCAAGAGAAATAAAGATCAACGGGAGAACTGTCGGTGAAGGGCAGCCAACCTACATTGTTGCTGAAATGTCAGGTAACCATAACCAGGTCATCGAGGACGCGATAAGGATAATCCACCGGGCAAAGGAGTCTGGTGCTGATGCTGTGAAACTTCAGACATACACGGCGGATACCCTGACTATTGATTGCGCTGCAGATCCGTTTTTGATCAAGGAAGGTCTCTGGGCTGGGCGTACCCTCTTTGATCTGTATCAAGATGCCTATACTCCTTGGGAATGGCACGAACGACTAAAATGGGAAGCGGATAAAATAGGCATAGATCTTTTTTCCAGCCCCTTTGACCACACGGCTGTTGATCTCTTAGAGAAATTGGATATACCTGTTTATAAAGTAGCCTCATTTGAGATGAACGATCACGCGCTTCTGCGATATATTGCCAAAACTGAGAAACCAATAATCATGTCAACTGGCTTGGCGACATTGTCCGATATTGGTGAATCAATCGCAGTAATTCGCAGTGAAGGTAACGAGCAAATTCTTGTTCTTCACTGTGTCAGTGCATACCCGGCACCTGCCGATGAAATGCATTTGAGGACCATACCACATCTTGCAGAAGCATTTGATGTAGCGACTGGACTTTCCGATCATACCGAGGGGATCGCCTCGGCAATTGGGTCCGTTGCCTTAGGAGCATCGTTGATAGAGAAACATTTCACGTTATCCAGGGAAGCTGGAGGCCCGGACGCCGCATTTTCCCTGGAACCTGATGAATTAACTGAGCTTGTAGAGAACGTGCACCTTTTAGAAAAGGCACTAGGTACAGTCCACTATGAAGTAAAGGATAAAGAAAGTGAGAGCCTACCCTTTCGCAGGTCCTTATTTGCTGTGGAAGATATCCGAAAAGGCGAGGAATTAACCTCTGTTAATGTCCGATCTATCAGGCCAGGTTATGGTTTACCCCCGAAACATCTGGACGACATTATTGGGTTGAAAGCGGGGGGAGATATTAAACGCGGTACTCCCCTTAGCTGGAACCTGTTGTCCAGTTAATTAGTGATATCTTGCCTCTTACTATATTAGTAATTGGTTGTGGATCTATAGGTCAACGCCACATCGACAATCTGCTAACACTAGGGATTAGAAAGATTTTCGTCTATGATCGCGTTGCTGAAAGAGCCATTGAGATGGAAAGGTTATATGGGGTCGAATCTGTTTCAAGCTTAGAGTCCGCCCTAGATTCATCCGCTGATGCCGTATTTATTTGCACTCCCCCCATCCATCATATCGATATGGCAAGGAAGGCGGTAGGGAAAGGAGCAAACGTATTCTTGGAAAAACCCATATCTCATTCCTTGGAAGGGGTCGACGAGTTATTGAGAGAGGCCGAACAAAAAAGTCTTAAGGTGATGATGGGATACAATCTGCGGTTCCATGCAGGTTTACAGGAAGCCAAATCCCTTATTGATAAAGGGACAATAGGAAAACTCTTAGCCGCTCACGCTGAATTCGGGCAATATCTGCCTGACTGGCGGCCCAATCGAGATTATAGAGAAGGGTATTTCCACGATCCGAATCAGGGGGGTGGGATAATCCTTGACGCTTCCCACGAGATTGACTACCTGCAGTGGTTTATAGGTGGAGTGAACAGAGTGTACGCTTCCATGGCAACTTTAAGTGAGCTTGATATTTCTAGTGAAGATTTTGCAACTATCGTTCTCAAAACGAGAGATAACGTTTTAGCAACGGCGCGCTTAGATTGTATTCAACGCGGATACGCAAGGAATTGTAAGTTTATAGGTTCTCAAGGAACTCTGATTTGGGATTTTGTTGAAGGCGTCAAAATTATAGATGATAGGGGCCAAGTGAAGACTGAACTTGATATCAATCCGGATGTTAATGAGATGTATCTCAAAGAGGTCGATTGGTTTTTGGGTTGTGTTCGTGGTGACTTAGACCCCCCGGTTGATGGTAGTTCTGGTAAGAGAGTTCTAGAAATTGTGTTGGCTGCAAAAGTTGCAGCCAAAAGTAACCGTGAGATTCAGGTATGAATCGGGTAATTGCAATTATTCAGGCCCGTATGGAATCCACCAGGTTGCCGGGCAAGGTAATGGTGGATTTAAATGGAAAAAGTATGCTAGCTCATGTTATTCAACGAGCAGGCATAATTCGTGGTATAGATCAGGTTATTGTGGCCACTACCTCTTCAATCTCAGATGACCCAATAAGGGTAGAGGCAAGAAGCCTTGGTGTTGGGGTGTTTTCCGGTTCAAGAGAGGATGTTCTGGACAGAGTGTATCAAGCGGCAAAGGTTTACGGGGGATCCATAATAATGAGGTTAACAGCAGATTGCCCCTTGTTGGATCCGAAGCTTAGCCGCCTAGTTTTAGATCGATTTTTGAAGGGTGATGTGGATTATGTTTCGAACTGTCTCTCCGCTACTTACCCAGATGGATTGGATACGGAAGTCTGTTCATTTGAGGCACTGGAACGAGCTTGGCTGGAATCAGAAGAAAAGTCAGACAGAGAACACGTGACATCTTACATATGGGAGAACCCGCAGTTATTTAGAATAGGGCAAGTGGTAAATACGGAAGATATGACTGGTAGGCGCTGGACGATTGACCAACCGGAGGACCTGCAGTTTATCCGGCAGCTAATTGCTCATAGTCCAGATCAGGAATTGCCATTGCAATTCACTGAAATAATTCAAATTCTGAGGGATCACCCCGAATTGGAAGTTATTAATCGCAATATTGTAAGGAATGAAGGATACCTACGATCTATTGGTGAAAATTGATTATCCCACTTATGTGAGACACCCCAATCATTTATTGCAACGAGGGTATTCTGGGTATAATATTTCGCTATGAAGATTTACTCCTTGACTGTTCCTGTCTTTTCTGTTTTGGTGCTCATGTTTGCTGTTATGGCCTGTAACGATAGAAAAGAGAGTCTGGATCTCCTAGCAGCTATAGATAAAGAGAAAATCGATGTTGTAAGAGAGCTTTTGGATTCGGGTATAGATCCAAACAAGAGAGCCGTGCCCGAGGGCATTCCCCTCGAAGGGGCTTATCCATTACATTTGGCGATTGTGAAAGGTAATAAGGAGATCGTACAAATCCTTCTGGCAAACGGTGCTCAATTAGATCTTGAGGCCAAGAATAAAGATGAAGCAACTCCATTACATTGGGCAGCCTTTTTTGGTCAGACAGATATGGTATCTCTGCTGATCCAATCTGGCGCTCCCATGAATCTGTTGGATGCTAATAACAATACACCCTTGGATGCTGCCGTATATGTCTGGAAAGTTAGTAAGGATGACGAGGGAAAAGCAAACCATATGAAGGGGATTATAGATATTTTGAAATCAAACGGAGGAAAACCTGCTGACGATTTATGATGTTGAGGTAGCCTTCGAAATGGGATCTGCAAATGGGCGGCATTATGTATGTGATCCCCTGGGTGGTGTAATATGAAATGCGGCAAAATTTGCCTGCAATTTCCTGAGTCTTAAAACACAGGTCGATATTGGAAAATTAGGAGTAAGCTTAAATGGTTGAGATGCCAAGATACCGATCCACGGAAGATTTTTCACTATATGAGACGAATGAACAGATTATACAGAGGGCTCGCCAAAATTTAGCACAGGGGCCATGGGATTATTTGGTAGGTGGGTCCGAATCAGAAACCACGATGAGACGGAATCGTTTGGCTTTTGACAAGATAGCCTTCAGACCACGTGTGCTTGTTGATGTGAGTGACACAGATGTTGGGACAAATTTTATGGGGCATAAGATGACAATACCCCTTTTATTGGCCCCCGTTGCAGGTCTTGAAGGTTTTACGCCTGAAGGAGCTGTTGCTAGTGCCAGAGCGTCAGAAGAATTCGGCATCGTACAGTTTGTGAGTACGTTGACGCTCCCTGACTTGGAAACGGTTGCTCAAAGCACCGCGGCACCGAAAATGTATCAACTTTACATACATGGCGACTGGGAATGGACTAAAGATATGATATCCAGGATAAAAGAAGCCGGGTATAAAGGAATATGTATTACAGCTGACACTGCTAGCTATAGCAGAAGAGAAAGACCTCTACTTGGGAGATGGACTCCGGCATCAGCATTTGACCCTAGTCAACAGAATTGGGCCCAGAGAGTTACCTGGGACACTTTAGATAAAATCAAATCCGAGGCTGGTTTGCCTGTAATTCTAAAAGGAGTTGCCACCAAGGAGGACGCTAAGTTGGCTCTAGACCATCATGTGGATGTTATATGGGTATCCAACCATGGAGGTCGTCAGCTTGATCATGGTTTGGGTACCATGGATTTTCTTCCGGAGATAGTGGATATGGTTTCGGGCCAGGCGGAAATTGTGGTTGATGGCGGTGTACAAAGAGGTAGTGATGTGGTGAAGGCGGTTGCTATGGGAGCCGACGCTGTTGCCATCGGTAAAATGCAAGGTTGGGGATTGGCCGCAGGAGGATCAGCTGGATTGTTGAGAACTTTGCAGATATTCCGAGAGGAGGTTTATGTGGCGATGTCATTGATGGGAGTTAATTCTGTAGATCAACTATCGGAGCAATATGTCTGTGGAGCAGATCCAGTGACGGATCCCCATGAAATGAGCTCATGGGTGAACAAGCCAATCGATAGGATATTATAGGATGTTTTTATAGTTTCTACGGGGTAATAGGAGGATATCTATGGTCACGTTCGATATGACACCACGCGAGGTTTCCCAGGAAGTACTAGATGGATTGAAAGGTATTCCAACTGCGACAGTTTATAATGCCCTTCGTGCTTTTGGTGTACTGTTCTGTGTCTGTGAGGGTGTACAAAATTATACCCCTTTTCTGCCTGGGGGTGAACGTTTTGCCGCGAGAGCAAGAACACTTAAGTTTATGCCAACCCGGCCAGACATCGTCAGCGATAATCCCATTGGTGTGAGCTCACCAGAATACATTGCCATGGGTCGTTGCGGTGTCGGAGATGTATTGGTGGTCGATATTGGTGGTAGGATCCAGGACGTAGCTGCCGGGGACGTGAAGTTACTTCAGTTGTCGATGAATAATGCTGATGGGGTCATCATAGACGGGGCTATTAGAGATCTTGACGTACTAGTAGAGGAAGAATACGGGCTTGTTGTTTATGCAAAGGCCCGAAGTTTTCATGGCAATCCAACTGCTATACCCGCGGAGGAAAATGTCCAGATACAGTGTGGCGGTGCTCTCGTTCGCCCTGGTGATGTCATGGTTGGGGATAATGATGGAGTACTTGTTGTTCCGTCGTGGATGGCTGGAGCTGTTCTAGAGTGGGCTGTGGAACATGAAGGTGCGGAAAATCTGGTTAAGGATAAGATAAAAACGGAAGGTGTCGTTCCCGGCAAATATTATCCACCTACCGAAGAAACCATTGAGGAGTGGCGGAGTCTTAACGGTTAATTAAGAGTTGGCATTAAATGGATATCGGCAGCTGGCTTCAAATTGTCGTGATATGTTTTCTAGGCGCGATTTCCCCTGGGCCTAGCCTTGCTCTTGTGGTTACCAATACTGTAGATCGCGGGGCCTCATATGGTGTTGCTACAAGTTTGGGTCACGGAACAGGTATCGCATTATGGGCATTTCTGACTGCGGCTGGTATGTCGAAGTTTGTGATGGAAATATCGATGCTGTCTATGTTTGTTCAAATGATAGGGGCGCTTTTACTAGGCTATATAGGTTATCGAACATTGACATCCGTGGGAGATCTGTCGCTTAACCAGCCGGGCGCAAGATCTGGCAGGTTCGGATTTCCTTTTTTGTTGAAAGGTGCCGGTGAAGGTTTTTTAGTATCCATCCTAAACCCAAAAATCGCCTTATTTTTCATGGCGATCTTCAGTCATTTTATTCACCCGGATGTGGACTGGTTAGAAACGATGCTCATGGGCATAGTAGCAGGGACAATTGATGCATTTTGGTATATGGCGGTGGCTTTCACTTTGGCTGTGTTTGGAATGACTCGTATTTCTCATAAAGGAGAAAATGTCATAAAGAAAATTAGTGGTGGTTTACTTCTGATGGTAGCAGTTTATCTGCTGGCTGCGACATTTATCTGAATTTGTCCACTAACAAGGACGGTTTTCCCATTCTTTCATCTGCTATTATGCGGGAGAAGCTGGCCTTTTAGTGACTGTATCGCCGGTTAAATAACGTGAGTTTTATGAGGAGATCGACTTTGGAAGGATCTGTGCAACCTAACATAATTTTAATAAACTGCGATGACCTGGGATATGGAGATCTCGGATGTTACGGTTCCCCTGTCAATAAATCACCTGCGTTGGACAAAATGGCTGATGAAGGCATCCGATTTACCGACTTTTACATGGCCTCCTCGGTGTGTTCTCCGTCCAGGGCATCCATGTTAACGGGATGCTATCCGCCGAGAATAGGTTTCGGTGAATTTTCTGGGAGAAAAGTCTTGTTTCCAGGAGATTCAATTGGGCTGAGTGCCAGTGAAATCACAATAGCGGATCTGTTGAAGACACAGGGCTATGCGACAGGTATGGTGGGTAAATGGCATTGTGGCGATCAACCGGAATTCTTGCCGACCCGGCGTGGATTCGATAGCTATTTTGGGATCCCATACAGCAATGACATGGGAATCAATGAAGTAGACGATGAGAATCCCCCACTTCCTGTGGTTGATCAGGAGACCGTTGTGCAGCTGCAGCCTGACCAGGCTAATATAACGGAGGAGTACCTGGAACGTGCGATTGATTTTATAAATGAAAACAAAGAAACCCCTTTTTTTCTGTATTTTGCACACATGTATGTACATCTCCCAATATATGTACAAGAGAGATTTCTCAATGAATCCAGTAATGGCTCATATGGTGCGGCAGTGGCAAGTGTCGATTGGGTTACAGAAGAGATCTTAAAAGAACTGGAGAATCTCGGTCTAGATGAGAAAACACTCGTAGTCTTTACTAGTGACAATGGGTCTCGTGTAAGAGATGAGGGCGGGAGTAATGGTCCGTTGAGAGGTATTAAAGGTACTACCTGGGAGGGAGGAATGCGAGTCCCTTGTATCATGAGGTGGCCAGGCAAGATAAACTCGAAACAAACGCGATCTCAACTATTAACATCAATGGATTTATTTGCCACTTTGGCAACGTTGGGAGGAGCGGAAATCCCATCGGATAGGGTGGTTGATGGCAATGATTTCTCAGATATTTTGTTAGAGGGGCCAGGTAATAGGGTTGTCCGGGATGATTTTTTCTACTACAACATGAATAATCTGGAAGCAGTTAGAAGTGGAAAATGGAAGCTCCACGTTGGGAAGGTTAAAGCTATTGGTACTGGGATCAATACCAGGTTTGAATCAGATATATGGGATTCCCCGGAACTTTATAACCTGGAATCAGATATTGGTGAGACTGATAACGTCTATGAACTTGAGCCAGATGTTGCTGGGTTATTGAAAGATAAATTGGATCAATGCCGGCGAGACATTGGCGATGAATCTTTCTCTGTAGCTGGGGAAAATGTTCGTCCTGCTGATGAAGTAGAACATGCGAAGGTTCTCAACCATGTCGATCTCAATCATCCCTTGGTCATAGCGATGTACGATATGGGGGATACTTGATCCAATTGAGCTAGATAGCATGTCTGTTTTGGTTACCACTTAAAGGTGAGGCTGGGAACGCGTTGTATTTTCTGGCAAAGTAGTTGGTTTGTTGTTACTGTTAGGTGCCGTGTACATAATGAAGAATATCCAGTAATGAACGAGAGTGAATGAAGGAGAGCGTATTGGCAGTTGTAGTAATTATTAACAAGGACGTAAGAGAGAATTCTGAGCGCTATGGAGCCTTGCTTAAAGATAATGGGTTTGAAGTCCGCATCGAAGAAGACAGTAGGTTCATTTTTGGAAACGTGACTGATCAAGAGATAATAGATCGCCTGCAGGGGGTTTCAGGAATCATTGTAGGAACTAATCCGTATTCAGCTAATGTAATAGATAATCTACCGGAACTACGCGTGATTGCTCGGACTGGTGTTGGCTATGATTCGGTAGATATTTCGGCTGCGACGGAAAATAAAACTGTGGTTACAATTACCCCAAACGCTAACTATGAGGCAGTTGCTGAGCATGCGATGATGTTAATTCTAGCTATTGCAAAATCCATTGTGAATGTGGACAAGGGCATGCGGTTGAGGGAATGGCCAAATAGTCCGAAAAAACCCATTAGAGGAAGTGTACTTGGTATCGTTGGATTGGGTCGTATTGGTAAAAGCCTAGCTATTAAGGCAAAGGCTATGAAGATGAAGGTTGTGGCGGCTGAGTCTATCCCGGATAAAGCTTTTGTTGAAGAACATGACATTGACCTGATTACTCCGGAACAGCTATTCAAAATTGCGGATTATATCTCTTTACATTGTCCCCTTACTGATGAAACACAAGGGATTATCAATCACCGGTCGATAGACCTAATGAAGGCAGGGGTCTCAATCATCAATACAGCACGGGGTGGCCTTGTTGTTGAATCTGATCTTGTAGCCGCATTGGAATCAGGAAAGGTTGCCAATGCCGGTTTAGATGTATTTGAACAGGAACCCATGCTCGAGGACAATCCTCTATACGGCCTCGAAAATGTAATACTTAGTCCCCATGTTGCTGGGATTGATGAACTTTCTCGCCTGGACATGGGTATGGAAGCTGCAAACTGTATTATTGATCTGTCTAACGATCGATGGCCGGATGGGGCTGTGGTTAACGGTGAGCTTAAAGAGAAATGGTGTTGGGGAGATGATACACAAACATTGTAACTGAAAACTGTGGCGAAACATCTGCACCCAAATTGGCCAAGCTGATGTGTTACTTGAACCCTCGGATTCTTGAGCAGATCGTCATAAAGGCCTAATTATTTGTAAAAACTGGTTGCGTCCAGGCCTTGGTTCCCGAAGAGGCCATCACAGTGGCCCGTACATAGTTCTCTTCACCCGTGGTGTTATACTCTGCGACGGTCCCATTCGTTTCGCATAACAAAGCCCCATCAAGACCTGTAAATCTGGTCGTATATACAAAGTCTTTCTCTTGTTCTATCGTGATGGCAATTCCACTAGGGGTTATGACCAAGTCGCTGAGTGTGACACCCGTAGATGCATAAAAATTCCCAGAGGACAATCCTTCGATAATAGCCTCCTGACTTAGTTCTTTTGCCTCTACAACAACCCATCCCCTGCCGGGGTTGGATTGTGATGGTGAAAAATCTTTGTAATTGTGAGAATCATCAGTTGCGACACCATAAATCGGGCGTCCAGTACTTAGTACATGGTCCCAGATCTCCTCTGTACCCGGGCGACCATTGCCCCCAAAAAGATTAACCGCAGGATGACCATTGAAAATTTCTAAGAGACTGGCTCCCCGGACCTGGTTGATAACTTCATGGTCGTATGCCCATCTGAAATTTGGATGATTAATGGAAGCGATTCCACCGGCATTAATGATTGCGTTAATGTTGGCTTGCAGAGTAGCGACGACTTCACCCGCGTCGATTGGTTCAACCAACCTCTGAATGCCGATCCCGTTTATATGAACCGGTATCCGTCCATTGGCTAGGTTCACGCTCACTTCTTCGCCAGGGATCATAAGGGGTTTCTTGAATCGTCGCTTGCCAGAACTGTAATCCATCAGGGTGACGTGGTTGTGGTCACTCAAAACAAGGAAATCGTAGCCGTGTTTGCGATACCAGCTCACAACCTTTCTGGGTTCTTCGTCTCCATCAGACTCAGTGGTGTGCGTATGGATATTGCCCTTATACCAATTCATATAGACGTAATCTCCTTGTTTCTCATTGGACCTAACCTAAATCCGGGTAGTTGAGGGGTAGCCCATTGATCCCAACTTGATATTCTGTGAGGTGCCATCGGCCGAGATTCGCTGACAACATTCTACCTAAATTGGGTCCACAGAAAACTACATTTGTAGGAGCTGCCATTAAGGTTCCCTGGAAGTCTTCCCCCAGTATTTCTAAATTACCGGAACTACTTAGTCGATAAATTCTATCTGGCCTGTAGCAGGCAATGTATAAATTCCCCTGTGAATCAAAGGCCAAGCCATCGGGAACCGTATTTGGCAATTCAACAACGGTTTCCGTGTCACCTGCGCTACCATCCGATTCGATTTTCACTCTTGCTACTCTTGGCTCATTTAAACTCATGGCCACGTATAAGTAATCACCATCGGGTCCCAGGCAGAGACCGTTTGGAAATTGCGCTAACCTCGTGTCCCAAACACGAGTTTCACCCTTGGAATCTATCTTGTAGATACAACCATTGTTAGCTTCCCAATCACCGGAATCTGCTACATATAAATTTCCATCAATGTCAAAGGCAGGATAGTTCGGTGTTCCAAACGGGTTATCGATTGTTCCCGTGGAGTATGCAGATATTGATCCTTCGGGAGTAATCTTGTACACAGACCTGTTAGTAGCATCACATGCATAAATATTGTTTTTTGCATCGAGAGCCATACCTAGGACGAATCCGTTTGTACGACCCAGTTCCTGGACATCTTTGGTTTCTATATTAATCCGATAAATTTGTCCGATCTCACCGCCCGCATATATAAAGCCATCTGGCCCCCAGGTGACTCCCTCTGGATGATCTAATCCATCTAAAAAAACTGAAATATCTTTTTCGTTACTCAATAAGGTCATCTTACCCTCCTTACCTTTATGTATCTGTAACATTGCATTACTTTTTTCTCAAATCAGTGATGGTTCTGTCATCTAAAATGGGATGGTATGGTCATTCTGATCCCGCTCCTCCCGCCCATGCTCCCAATGCCATGAATCCGCCGTCAACATTTACATATTCACCAGTCATAAAACTTGCCTTGTCGCTGGCTAGAAACAACACCACGTTTGCGATATCAGCGGGCGTGCCGACGCGTCCGATGGGATGACTTTTGCCCCATTCCTGGATAATTTCATGAGTGTCTTCGGTGACGTTGGCAGCCATAACACGAACCATTTCGGTATCTATAGTCCCTGGATTAACCGCTAGCACCCGTATATTCTCCGAGGCATATTCGAGAGCCATTTGACGCGTAAGAGAGAGGATTCCACCCTTACTCGCAGCATAAGCGGATACCCCTTTCATAGATTGTAATCCCTGAACGCTAGCGGTATTTATTATTACTCCCCCTCCCCTTTTACGTATCTCCGGAATGGCAAACTTGGACATCAAAAAGTAACTTTTTAAATTTACATTCATTATCCGATCCCATAGTGATTCTGGTACGGCATCGAGTGCTAGGTAGGAGTCAGGCGGTGAAATGCCTACATTATTTATTAATATGTCTATTCCGCCAAACGATTCAACGGTTTCAGAAATAACTTTTTGGCATCCTTTCGCTGAGGAAACATCGGCAGCGACCAAGATTGCTTTTGATCCAATGTCATTAATTTGTGATATTACGGTACTGCCAACCTCATCGTTTATATCCGCTATAGTCACATTCGCCCCTTCAGCAGCGAATCCTAAGGCAATCCCTCTCCCTATCCCATATGCCCCTCCAGTCACCACAACATTTTTGCCATGAAATGTGCTCATTGTATCCTCCTTTGCCCGTTAAATATTTGTTGGGCTGCTATATACTATTCACAGACTTTAGCGAGTTATGTTTTGAAGCACAAGGGAGTAACGAGATATGCCATCATTTGATGTGGTTTCTAGAACCAATCTTATGGAAGTAGATAATGCAATCAATGGAGTCAAAAGAGAGATTAAACAACGCTATGATCTTGCCGGTAGTAAATGTGATTTAACACGGGATGACGATGTTCTTACGGTGGTTGCCGACGATACTACTAAGCTCAGCCAGGTGGAAGGTTTATTGCGCAAATATTTGTCTCTCAGAAAAGTTGAAAGTGGGGCCTTTGAATTTCAAGCATCTGAAAACGCCTCTGGTGACACCATTAGACAGAACATACTCATTAAACAGGGCATCGAAGGGGATTTAGGACGATTGATAACCAAAACGGTTAAGTCCACTAAACTCAAGGTACAAGTGGCAATTAAAGGGCCCGAATTACATGTGACGGGGAAAAAACGTGATGACCTACAGGAGGTTATTACGGTAATAAAAAATATGAAGAACAAGCAACCTCTTCAATACGTTAATTTCCGTAATTAGTGGAGCTATTACACCTCGATTAACATCCGGGCAGGCAATTTCAGAACGACCCTACATTGATGCTAAATATGTGGTCTGCCAACGGAATCTGTAAATACATTAAAAGAGTTGATCTCAGATTAAGTACGAATAATAGCTCATAACTTATAAACACACGAACATAGCTACTTCGCGTTTTGTTTGGCTATTATGTCTCTTCCCGGTACAACCTTCGGACTGTAGGGGCTTGCTATAAAACATGCATACCCATTTTCCCGTCGCTTGAACGGTGTTTCATCTTAAAATCTAATTTCGCTATGGGTTTTAAGTAAGATGA
>CAZRSW010000024.1:14932-17970 GCA_964602845.1 uncultured Dehalococcoidia bacterium
TTGAACGGTGTTTCATCTTAAAATCTAATTTCGCTATGGGTTTTAAGTAAGATGATGACTCCATGTAGAAGATGCGTTTTGTCGGAAAATCTGAGTTTTCTACATGTTGTAATATGGGCGTTATTAGCAAGACGATCTAATTTTAGCAGGAGGCCAATTATGAAAGTTTACGAAGCTGTGCGGACAGTATTGGCGGTGAGAGAATTCGAGGATAGACCTGTCCATGACGATGCCATTCTCCGTATAGTGGAGTCAGCCCGACTCACTGCAAGTAGCATGAATGGGCAACCGTGGCATTTTATTGTTGTGCAAAATCGAGCTATGCTTATTGAACTGGGTTCGACGGTAACATCTGGACCATATACCGCAGACTCTGCTTTTGCGATTGTGGTAGCCATTGATAGAAAATCTCGTTTTGGAATTTCTGACGCTAGTAGGGCAATTCAGTCGATGGTATTGACCGCTTGGTCGGAGGGAATAGGTTCTAATTGGACAGGGTGGGTTGGCATGGATGATGTAGCTACACTTCTAGGTGTACCTGAAAGTCACAACGTTATTGGCGTCATACCATTTGGGTATCCCGCCCAATCTATTGGAAAGGGGATAAAAAAACGAAAGCACCTGGCAGAGATCGCACACAGGGAACGTTTCGGCGTTTCATTTAACTGAAATAAGAGAATCGTAAAAACAAGGAACACGGGAAATCCCATCAGATATAGTCTAGATTCACATAAATTGTTCCGCCAACTGGATGGGACATAACCAGGAGAGTGAAAGGGTGATTTATGCCTAAAATAATGTTGGCTTTCAACAATGAAGTCATGGATGAGTATATACGAGATGATGATCTCGATCGGCTGGGTAACTTCGCGGAATGGCAATGGCTAGATCTACGAGGTGGAGAACCATTTGAGGCAAACGCTGATCCCGATTCCATTCATCGTTTAAGGGATAATATCGAAGCAGCGGATGGTGTTGTTATATGCCACGGTTCACCTAAGATCTCAAGACAAATCATGGATTCTGCGCCAACTTTAAAAATTATTGGCGAACTGGAGGGGGATCGGTTCGCTACTAGAATAGATCTTCAAGAGGCTTGGCGTCGAGGGATTAAGACATTAGATACTAGCAACGGATCATCGTATCCTGTGGCGGAGTGGGCTCTCGGCCTAATTTTGATATCGGTGAAAAACGCTGGATCATTGTTCAGGAGGATAATAGAAGGAGATGCCGGCAGACTGCGGAAAGATGATTTCGGTTATTTGAATGGGGAGTTATATGGTAAAACTGTAGGCCTTATTGGCTGTGGGCATATTGGTCGGCGTTTAATCGAATTCCTTGCACCTTTCCAAGTTGAATTGAAGGTATATGACCCCTATATTCAACCCGAAATTGGGGACATCCTAGGATTTACCAGGACTTCCTTGGAAAATGTTCTGTCGGGGTCTGAGGTGATTGTTTGTTTAGCCCCCCTTACACCGAGTACGGAGGGTCTATTGGGCAAATCGGAACTGGATTTGATATCAGGTGGTAGCGTATTCGTTAATGTGAGTAGAGGACCTATTGTCGACAGCCATGCCTTGATTAACAGGCTCAAGAAAGGGGATATTGTAGCGGGCCTTGACGTATTCGATCCGGAGCCAATTCCTCGTGACAGCGATATCATACATTTGCCTAATGTGTTCCTAAGCCCTCACATAGCGGGTGTCACTGCTGCAAGTTACGAAAGATATTTCACGTTAATGGTTGATGAATTAGAGTTATTTTTTGGAGGCCACGACACCAGGTTTGACTTAACCATTAATAGTATGAACAACCGAAGTGGCGCTGACGTCTGAATCCATCTTAACTCGAACTATCTAGGACTTTAAGATTCTCTTATTGATTATCATCGCAGTCTATTTTGAATTGTATCTGGTCTCCCTTGCATACATCCTTCCCGGCACCCCCAATTTGCCAGTCGCCCACAGATAAGGAGTCGTCACCGTCTCCCCCGAATAAGAGATCATAGCCAACGAGGTCCCCTTTGTCTCCACCACGTAGAGTATCAACACCTGCCCTACCCCAGAGGATATCGTCATCGGGACCGCCATAGATGTAGTCCAGGTTTTGTCCGCCTATTAATATATCGTTGCCACTTTCTCCGAACAGTTGATTCCGTATAGGGCCGCCAGCGTCACTCCCAGGGTCAATGAGATAGTCGTCTCCAAACCCTCCGTGCAGATTGTCATTACCGAAATTAGGCAAAGGTTCCGATTGTTGTTTAAACGCTATCCATTCTACCGGGTAAAAGTTTTCTGGATTGTCCCCGATCATGTGATCAGGAAGGGTGATGTCACCATTAATAACGTCAACTCCCGGACCTCCAAATAATTTATCACTACCAAATCCGCCAAAAAGTTGATCCTGGCAAGGCGTATTGTCTGGACAAGTAGGACTCATCCTATTTGATAATTGCTCTCCGTACAGGGAATCTGCATCCAATCCACCATAAATTACATCTGATCCAGGCCCTCCTTGCAATCGGTCTTTTCCGGGTCCACCATGCATCCAGTCATTACCTGCCTCTCCCTCCATGGGGTCATCTCTCCCCTCTCCGCCACGTAACACGTCGTCCCCTGGACCGCCGTAGAGCTTGTCGGGGCCCTTTTCACCAAAGATAGCATCATTTCCATCTCCGCCATAGATAATATCGTTACCGTCTCCTCCGCAAATGATGTCATCGCCTCCGTGGCCGTTAATTGTGTCATTACCTTTTCCGCCATCTATAACATCGTTACCTGGTGTCCCCTCGATGGTGTCTTTCGTGGATGCATTCTGATCGCCTACTATCGTGAACTTCAGCTCCTGAGGAAGGGTTTCTTGATTTTCTCTAAGGTAGTTGCAATCCAAATTTGCAAACTGAGGTAATGCTTTTGTCGACAATGGTGGACTAGGTATCTCGGGAGCTGTCAGTGGCAGCGGGGTAGGTTCTGGTGTTGCTGTAGGTTCTGGTGTTGCTGTAGGTTCTGGTGTTGCTGTAGGTTCTGGTGTTGCTG
>CAZRSW010000024.1:18070-25753 GCA_964602845.1 uncultured Dehalococcoidia bacterium
GTAGGTTCTGGTGCCACCGTAGGTTCTGGTGCCACCGTAGGCTCCAGCGTGGGAGCCACTTCAGGAGTCAGTGCGGGTGGTACTGGGCTCGAGGCTATGGGCGTAGATTTCTGAATAGAGGATGTCAGTTCCCCGGAATTTGACGGGGTTGCTGAAAGGCTTGTGGTCTGGGTACCAGACTCGGTGGGAATTTCACATGCGTAGAGGAAAAGGGAGGTAGCAATCAAGCCTGTAATCAAAATCATCGAAATCTTCATCGGTTCATCTCCAGCGGTTATTTTATACCCGGAGCATTATAACTCTTGCTCACTACAAATAATATATGTCCTACATTTGTGCTACCAAACCATTTCGCATATTATTGGGTCACGTTGGGATCACAACAAAGCAGCATGCTGATTCAAATTGCTGATTGGTTCCTATTGAAGAGCAACTTGCGAATAACTTGAGGAGATACCTGTGGAAGAAAGTAAAGAACTGCTAATGATGATGATGCGACGTATGATGACCATCAGGGAATTCGAAGAGACAGTGGCAGGATTGATGGAAAGTGGTGAACTCGTTGGAACGGCTCATTGCTATATCGGGGAAGAAGCTGTAGCTGTAGGAGCATGTGCGGCCTTGAGGGATGAGGATTACATAACTGGTAACCATCGATCCCATGGTCATCCAATTGCCAAAGGTGGAGACATACGTAGAGCTATGGCTGAACTTTTGGGGAAAAAGACGGGATATTGCAAAGGTAAAGGTGGCTCGATGCATCTGGCCGATTTTGAGATAGGGATACTTGGGGAGTCCGGTATCGTTGCCTCTGCCCTTCCGGTTGCTGTGGGGGCTGGATTAGGCAGTAAGATGCAGGGCAACGATAGAGTTGTGGTGTCATTTTTTGGTGACGGTGCTAGTAATCAGGGTGCTTGTCATGAAGCGATGAACTTGGCTTCGATTTGGAACCTTCCTGTTATCTTCCTTTGTGAAAATAATCAATATGCTGTGACAACTTCTTTCAAGGACTCAGTAGCTGTGGAAAATATCTCCGATAGGGCACAAGCGTATAACATGCCTGGTGTTCTCGTTGATGGCCAGGATGTGATGGCCATGTATGAGGTGACAAAAGAGGCTGTCAATCGAGGTCGGTCTGGACTTGGTCCGACCTTGATTGAGGCTCGTACCTACAGATACAGGGAACACTCAGAGGCTTTAGAGCGTATATTGAGGGAAGAGTACAGAAAAGATGAAGAAGTTGCTGAGTGGGAGGAACGAGATCCAATAGACCTGTTTAGGGTGCTATTGGTTGATGAAGGGATTGCTACTGATGACGAACTTAACGAATTGCAATCAGGAATACACGATGCTGTGGAAGAGGCTTTGGAATTTGCTAGGGAAAGCCCGTATCCGGAGCCAGATGAATTGTTTGAAGACATGTACGCTGATCCGATCACGGTCTGATAGACGCCTTCGATGTATATTCCTAATTGTAAATGAGCGAGTTGCGAATACCTTAAGGAGATATCTGTGGAAGAAAGTAAAGAACTGCTAATGATGATGATGCGACGTATGATGACCATCAGGGAATTCGAAGAGACAGTGGCAGGATTGATGGAAAGTGGTGAACTCGTTGGAACGGCTCATTGCTATATCGGGGAAGAAGCTGTAGCTGTAGGAGCATGTGCGGCCTTGAGGGATGAGGATTACATAACTGGTAACCATCGATCCCATGGTCATCCAATTGCCAAAGGTGGAGACATACGTAGAGCTATGGCTGAACTTTTGGGGAAAAAGACGGGATATTGCAAAGGTAAAGGTGGCTCGATGCATCTGGCCGATTTTGAGATAGGGATACTTGGGGAGTCCGGTATCGTTGCCTCTGCCCTTCCGGTTGCTGTGGGGGCTGGATTAGGCAGTAAGATGCAGGGCAACGATAGAGTTGTGGTGTCATTTTTTGGTGACGGTGCTAGTAATCAGGGTGCTTGTCATGAAGCGATGAACTTGGCTTCGATTTGGAACCTTCCTGTTATCTTCCTTTGTGAAAATAATCAATATGCTGTGACAACTTCTTTCAAGGACTCAGTAGCTGTGGAAAATATCTCCGATAGGGCACAAGCGTATAACATGCCTGGTGTTCTCGTTGATGGCCAGGATGTGATGGCCATGTATGAGGTGACAAAAGAGGCTGTCAATCGAGGTCGGTCTGGACTTGGTCCGACCTTGATTGAGGCTCGTACCTACAGATACAGGGAACACTCAGAGGCTTTAGAGCGTATATTGAGGGAAGAGTACAGAAAAGATGAAGAAGTTGCTGAGTGGGAGGAACGAGATCCAATAGACCTGTTTAGGGTGCTATTGGTTGATGAAGGGATTGCTACTGATGACGAACTTAACGAATTGCAATCAGGAATACACGATGCTGTGGAAGAGGCTTTGGAATTTGCTAGGGAAAGCCCTTATCCGGAGCCAGAAGAATTGTTTGAAGACATGTACGCTGATCCGATCACGATCAATTAACAATAACAATCGGATACTAGGACTTGTGAAGAGGTAATAAGGAATGATGGAGGGAGATATATGGCAGTTATAACCTATGCAGATGCACTCAACCAGGCGATAAAAGAGGAGATGCGGAGAGATGAATCTGTTTTCATGATGGGGGAGAGTATCAGGGGAGGTATCTACGGAGTAACAGGGGGTCTTTCTCAGGAATTTGGAGAGAGAATTATAGACACTCCGCTATCAGAAAATGGTTTCATGGGGGCGGCTGTGGGAGCAGCGGCGGTCGGGATGCGACCGATTTTACAATCGATGTCTAGTTTCTTGTGGGTGGCCATGGATCAACTGGTCAGCCAGGCTGCAAAGATGCGGTTTATGTTCGGCGGCCAGGTTGCGTTACCTATAGTGTATCGATGCGGTATTTATTACGGGAATAATATAGCAGCCCATCATGCAGATAGGCCTCACCCGATGTTTATGAATATGCCAGGGTTAAAAATAGCCATGCCTTCTACACCGGAATTCGCCCTTGGTCTTTTGAAGACGGCTATTAGAGATAATGATCCTGTTATGTTTTTTGAAGACAACAACATAATGGGTATGAGAGGTGAGGTGCCCGATACAGATGAGGCAATTCCTTTCGGTAAAGGTGCCGTTATGCGGGAAGGCACCGATATAACTATAGTGGCCCTTGCAGCGATGGTTAGAGCGTCGCTGGCTGTGGCGGAATCCCTCGAGTCTGAAGGGATATCAGTAGAAGTTGTGGATCCTCGGACAATCGTTCCACTGGATAAGGATATTATTTTAAAGTCGGTGGAAAAAACTGGGAGGCTGGTAGTGGTTGATCCGGCACACAAGAGTTGTAGCGTGGCCAGTGAGATAAGCTCAATCGTAGCTCAAGATGGGTTTTGGAGTTTGCAGGCTCCCATTCAAAAAGTAGCCAGTCTCGATTGCCATTTTCCTTTTAGCCCGGCCCTGGAAAAATTGGTTTTTCCGAACGAAGAAAAAATTACAGAGGCAGTTCACGCTGCGCTGGAATAAGCCTGAATAAGGGGAGATTATTTATGGCTACCGACGTAAATTTGCCCCAGTGGGGCATGAATATGGAATCAGGCCTACTGGTGAAGTGGTTGGTTAAGGAAGGAGATGAGGTGGTGACTGGTCAACCACTTGTGGAAGTGGAAACTTCAAAAATAAATTCTGAACTAGAATCGCCAGGCTCTGGAGTGGTTGCACATATCATGTTTTCGGAAGGCACCACGGTTGATGTCGGTGAGACGGTAATCGTACTTGCTGAACCAGGTGAAAACCCACCCCGACCAAGTGGGAAAACTACTAAGCCGAAAAATGAACTACCCGGCGGGAATAAGGCGGCACCTACAGTCAGTGGAAAGACCTCTCAAAAGAATCGCCAAGTTACTCCTGTCGCTAGGCGATTGGCCGGATCAGAGGGAATAGATATAGATTTAGTTCAAGGGACTGGTCCAAATGGCCGCGTGACCGAGCAGGATGTCCGGAATTTTATTGAGCAGCTGAAGGCTCCATCTGCTGAAACAACTGTGCAAGTTGTTCCAAAAGCTAGAAAATTAGCATCGGATAACGGAATCGATCTGACGGAAATCAAAGGAACGGGACCTTCTGGTCGTATAACGGTTGTTGACGTTGAGAACCATCTAGCGAAGGCGGGCCCTCGAATACCTCCAGAAGATATTTTGGAGTCAATTCCCATTGTGGGTATGAGAAAAACTATCAGTGAGAGGATGAGTCTTAGCTCCTCTGAAACTGCACCGGTTACCCTAACTACGGAAGTGGATATGACGGAAACTATTAAGGCTAAGGAATCTTTGGTATCCGCATGGAGGAAGGAGAAATTAAGGCCTTTGGATCTGTACTTGATCCTAAAGGCTGTCGTAGATTCACTGAGGGAGCACAATATTATTAATGCTACCCTCAGTGGGAATAATATTATTGTAATGAAACATGTTAATTTGGGAGTAGCTGTTGCCCTACCTGATGGCCTTATTGTGCCCGTACTAAGGGAAGCTGA
Source organism: uncultured Dehalococcoidia bacterium (assembly GCA_964602845.1). Lineage (GTDB taxonomy): Bacteria > Chloroflexota > Dehalococcoidia > Lucifugimonadales > UBA826 > CAZRSW01. The sequence goes on from CAZRSW010000024.1 coordinate 22,602, forward strand.
GAATATGGATTTGGTAGATATAGCACGAAACATAGGTGATCTGACGAAGAAGGCCAGGGACAATAAATTGTCCATTGATGAAGTGACTGGATCGACCTTCACGGTGACTTCGCTTGCGGCTTATGACATTGATGGATTTACTCCGATAATTAATGTGCCTGAAATTGCGATTTTGGGTGTGGGGAGAATATTACAAAAGCCATGGGTGGTTGATGGAGAGATAGGTCTGCGTCAGATAATGACCCTAAGCCTCACTTTTGATCACAGGGCGATAGACGGTGTACCGGCAGGGGACTTTTTGAAAACCCTTAAGGCACGATTGGAAACGCCGACAAACTGATTGTAGATGATTAGATTTAGGAGGGTTCAATGAACTTACGAATAGGAGATCAAGCGCCAAATTTTAGTGCTAACACCACTGAGGGCCGGATCGATTTCCATGATTGGTTGGGTGATAGTTGGGGTGTTTTTATGTCACATCCGGCCGATTTTACCCCAGTTTGCACGACCGAAATAGGCCGTGTTGCCAACCTCAAAGGGGAATTTCAGAAGAGAAACGCCAAGGTACTTGTGCTAAGTGTAGGTACCAAACCAGATTTGGCACCTTTAGATTCTCATCGAGAATGGATAAAAGATGTCAATGAGACTCAAAACGCTAATGTAGATTTTCCCTTAGTTGAAGATGCCGACAAGCAAATCGCGGATTCTTACGGGATGATTCATCCTAACGCGAGTGATACTTTGACCGTGCGATCTGTATTTATAATAGGACCAGACAAGAATATTAAGCTTATAATTTCATATCCGGCATCCACAGGAAGGAATTTTGCTGAGATAATCAGGGTACTTGATTCTTTGCAACTTACAGCAAATTACCAGGTGGCGACCCCTGCCGATTGGGTAAGTGGAGAGGACTGTATTGTGGTTCCAGCTGTTCCAACTTCGGATATTCCGCAGAAATTTCCGAAAGGCCACACGATAATAAAGGAATACCTAAGGACTACACCTCAACCAAACCTCTAGAATGGAGATTGACGTTTCTTTGTTGAGCTGTACTTTACTGAAGTGGACTATCAGATAGTCAATCCTTTTGCAGATTGATCTAAGAAATTTGTTTGTTTAAATAATAACCTAGGGTAATGGGGGTAATGTGATCAGCAATCGAGCGAAGAAAAGATTGAAGGATGGCAAGGATATTAAGGTCTTCAATGTCTTTGATTCCTTGCGGCCGTCTCTATTAAAAGTTGTCACCCAATGTGGCTATGACGTGATCCTGATAGAAACAGAACACGTCCTTCACAACCCTGAATCTTTAACCAATTTTCTTATTATGTGTAATGACAATTCGATCACACCAGTTGTGACGGTGCCGAGTGTGTCTCGGGAGATAGTCTCACCCTTGTTAGATGCCGGAACTCAGGGAATCCTTTTGTCCCATGCAGAAGAACCAGGTCAAATTGATGAACTGGTTCAGTGGGCCAAATACCCTCCGATAGGTGAACGGGCCTTGGCTCACGCCGCGAATGCTGAATATAGAATATCTGATGCAAAAACTTTTTGTGGGGAAGTGAATGATTCGACCCTTCTCATTCTTAAGATCGAATCATGGAAGGGCATTGAAAACGCGGAGAAAATTGTTTCCAATCCCTGGGTCGATTCGATCGTGTTTGGACCGGGTGATCTTGCAGCAGATATGGGTTTACATGGGGAATGGGAACATCCAGACGTTATATCAGCGATGGAAAAAGTAGTCGAACTAGCTTTGGCGAACGGGAAATCAGTGGAAGCTCCTGTGATGGCTTCCAGTAGGGAACAATATCTTGAACAACGAGCCAAGGGGATTCAAATATTCGGCTCAACCAGAAGCAATGAATATGATCTATTGAGGAAAGGTGCTTCTGAAAATATCGCTTCTTTCCTTCCCGAAGTGTGATCTAAGCCGTTCCCTTAATTCGGATTATGCCAGGCCCAGTAACGTCAATGCGTCCCTATTAATAATCTCGTCGAATGCTGTTTTTGGGAATCCGGGTAAGTTGTGTTGTTCAGCGAAGGTTACCATACCTCTCAAATGGGTAATCGTTTCTTTAGGCGTTGTTAATGGCCAGTCAGATCCAAATAGTAACTTGTGAAACACCGACCACTCGTAGGCTAATCTCATCCCGTTGTACATTTGCCATGGTCTGTATAAGAGCCCCGACACGTCTGCGTAGACATTAGGATGCTTCCTGATAACGGTTATACAGTCTTCATTCCAGGGATGCCCCATATGAGCCATAATGATTTTCAAGTCAGGAAACAACATTGCAATTTCATCCATTACCAGTGGGTGCGTATACCGCAAGGGAGCAGTGCGCATTATGCCAGTGCCTTGGTGAAATAATATTGGGAGTTTATTTTGTTCTGCATATGAATAGACTTCTAAGGCAGAGCTACTCATAGGCTCAAAATTTTGATAGTTGGGAGCCAACTTCATGCCTTTCAAATCTAATTTATTCACACATCTATCCATTTCATCTATGACATGGGGGTCGTCTGGATGCACGGACATGAATCCTATTACCTTATCTGGGTAAGTATTGGCTAAATTGGAAGCGATATCATTTATACTGGTGTGCTCTTTCATCGCGCCTTCAACACGTTCACCTCCATGAGGATTAGCCGCTATTCCGAAGGCGATTGCCATGTCAACATCAACCATTGCGTTATGAAAGTCTGAAAAACTGTGCGATAGTCGTACGGTGGTGTCTGGTCTCATAATATCGTTATACACTTCTTCATTCTCTGGTACAGGTTCCACGTGCGTAGGTATATGGGTATGCACATCAACTATCATTAAAATCTCCTATATAGATCTGATACTGGGATAAGATCATTAATTTGTATACAACTTATCCTGAAGACCGAGATAAGTACAGCGTTTACCAACTTTCCTTGGATTAGAGTTCTAAAGTCGTTCCTCTGTCCAAGTATTTATGGTTTGCGTTTCGCTTATAGGTCTAATACCATTCGCCTGATAGTCGGTGTGAGTATTCCCATCGTTTTGACGGAGGAATACTAGTCTGCTTTAGGATTTCTCGATTAGTTGGGAGTAATAGACATGCCTTACAGTGAGATTAATAAGGAGACACTTCTGTGGATGTACCAGACAATGG
>CAZRSW010000025.1:0-12502 GCA_964602845.1 uncultured Dehalococcoidia bacterium
ATAGCTACCAGGATATGCTCAGTGCCAATGTATTCATCGTTGAGCCGTTTCGCTTCTGAATCTGCGTTTTCAAATAGCAATTTAAGGCGTGGAGTCACAAAAATCTGTCGACCATCACCCATATTCCTATTTGAAGACCCCTCCAACAATGCATGAAGTTTTGAATGCATCAATTCTAAATTGACGCTAAGTTCGCTTAGTATTTCCGCTGGGACACCCTTCTCTTGTTCAATTAAAGCCATGAGAACATGCTCAGAATCCCACTGGTCATGCCTATACCTGTTGAGAATCTGTTGTGCATTCGTGAGGGCTTCTTGTGCCTGTTCGGTGAATTTGTCTTGACTTAACACCATAACGTAATAACCTAAATAAATGCCTTTAACTTAAATGTATGAACCTTTATAAGGCTATTGTATCAATAACATTGATACGCTGCAACTCAATCTTGTTAACAAAATATAAGCCTTATTTCAATGGGCATACAAACCTCTAAAACTTATATAATCTCTTTTACAGCACAAACTTCGATCGACGAAACATATTTAGATGACCACGTTGATCTGGTAGGTCTTTCTAGCTACAAAGGAACATTCCAGCAGTGTTAATCGACATCCATACCCACACTTATCCAACTTCAGATGATAGTAATTTAACTCCACAGGATCTCATCTCTGAAGCCAAAAAGGTCGGACTTGACGGTATCTGTATTACAGATCACGATGGCTTCTGGAATCCAAGGGATATTGAAAAAATAGGTATAGATAACGATTTCCTGGTTCTCCCAGGTTGCGAGGTTACAACGGAGGAGGGCCATTTATTGGTTTATGGCCTAGATAAATACATATTCGGCATGCACAAATCTGCCTTTGTTAAGGAATTGGTCGCCGAATCCCAGGGCGCTATCGTTGTAGCACATCCATACCGTAGGGTGTACAGAGCATCCGACTCCCTCAGCACACAGGCTTACAAAGATCTACTTAAGAAAACCTCCGCCGAACCTGTATTCGAAAATATCTCAGCCGTAGAGGTTCGAAATGGAAGAGGGTCATCCAAAGAAAACGCATTCTCACAACGACTAGCACTGGAGCTAGAGCTTCCAGGGACCGGGGCCAGTGATGCCCATCAAATATCCGACGTTGGGACTTTTGCGACATTATTTGAGGACAAAATATCCGACCTCAAAGACTTTATCGCGGCACTGACAACCGGAAAATACCGTGCTGCAGATCTTCGACTAGAGCACAAGTAAAAATCACATGAGAACCAGCCGACGGCTATCCCTTCACGGCAGATTCTAGCAATAGCATGTCTAACCCCATTTCTTCAGATAGGTCTCCCATTCTCACCCTTAAATCATAGGCAAGTATGCGGTTGTGGAATTCTTCCAGTTCGCTACGGCTGAAAGAGACTTCTTGAGCCAAAGTTTTTCTTAAAGGATAGCCTGACAAAGAGAGTTTTTTGGGCCAAGTCGACCTTGGGATACCGCTAACACGTAGGTGCTTTGCCAAAATTAACAACCTTACCTGACGTTCAATCATTCTTATAACACCAGCCGGATTATATCCTGAATAAATAAGAGACCGGACTAACTTCAATGATCTACCAACTTGACCTTGCACAGCAGCGTCCACTGCCATAAATATGCTCTCCTCCCTTACATCGGCCACAATATTGATTATGTCTTGACGCTTAACCGTATCAGTGCCTTTATACAAGGATAGCTTGCCCAGTTCAGAATTCAGTACTCTGAGCTCGCTACCCACATACTCCGCTAAAAGTTTTTTGGCAGAGTATTCGATTTCCAATCCCATGTTTCTTGCCCGTTCTTCAATCCATTCAATAACTTCAGCCCGGCCCATATCTGGAAATCTCCGTACGTCGGCTACAGCACTCAACTTGTTCAGCAAAGCATTTCCAGAAGTTAGATCGCCTTCCTTGAAAACTAAAATGGTTGTATCCGGGATCCCAGTGATCTGGCCAATAAAATCAACCCAGTTGCCTAGATTGGTTGATCGAGAAGATGACTTTTTCGCCCTTGAACCAAATCTGGCGAGCAAACCTTCCACTAACACCAAACGAGAATTGCTCATGAATGGGGGAGTAAAAACAGAGTTGACTATTTCATCCATATCAACGACAGATCCATCTAGGATCAAGGTGTTAACATCTCGAAGTTCCTCAGGCAGTACATCGGATCTGAATCCGAGAACCACCTCGTGTATAAGGAATTCGTTTGGCCCATGCAACACGGTTATCAATTTATGATCATCCCATAAAACCCAGATCGTTGCCTTGGCATTCCCATAGCTATTAATAAATTTACCTTGATATGATTTTCAGGAATCCCAAAAAACTCTGAGAAGTTTATAATCAATTAAAATACTCTCAAATAGAAGCGTTGTTACACCAACTAAGGATCCAGCATCTTCCAACTGTCGGTAAAAGAAATATACCATGAAAAAACTCGTTACACTGTTCTTCAGATTGATGCTGGACAAGAGAGTGCCACTAAAAGTAAAGATCTTACCTTTCATAGCGATTGCTTACATAGTGTTCAGCCGCGACATTTTACCGGATGGCCTGCCGATAATAGGCATCCTCGACGATCTGATTGTTACCGCTGGAACCATGATCTTATATTTCGCCCTTGGCTCAGTATCAAGGATAGCCAATGGAAGTACGAAACCCGAACCTAGGGGCAAAGGCACTCGTAGTAGTTCTGAAGACACTGTAATAGATGGAGAATTTTATGTGGTAGAAGATGAAAAGAATCAAGAGAAGGAATGATTTAAAGCCCTAGAATGATCCACGGAAAGCTATTAGCTATTTCAATTATCACTATTTAGAAGATATATGTACACCCAAATGTAATATACTGAGAGCATCATGGGTTTTAAGTGCGGTATCGTAGGTCTTCCAAACGTCGGCAAGTCAACGCTCTTCAATGCACTTACTCAAACCGCCACTGCACAAGCATTAAACTACCCATTTTGCACGATTGACCCCAATGTAGGAGAAGTCGCAGTTCCAGACAAAAGACTTTTCGAGTTGGGCAATGTGGCGAGATCCAATAACATCACCCCTACTCGTATGACCTTTGTTGATATAGCAGGCCTCGTCCGAGGTGCATCTAAAGGCGAAGGCTTGGGCAATCAATTCCTTGGCAATATCAGAGAAATGGATGCCATAGCTTATGTTGTCCGATGCTTCGAAGATAAAAGCATCCCCCATGTCCAGGGAATGATCGATCCCGTAGAAGACTGTAGGACGGTCGAAACAGAGCTTATGCTAGCCGATATAGATAGCTTGGAGTCACGGCTGAGTACTCTGATGAAAAAAGCCAAATCAAACGATGCATATTCCAAGGACCTCGTCACAGTCATAAACAAGGCATTAGAAATTCTATCTAAAGGTCAACCAGCACGATCGACAGAACTTTCAGAAAAAGAAATTCCACTTTTCTTAAATCTAGGATTACTGACTGCCAAGCCAGTTATTTATGTGTGTAACGTAGATGAGACTTCTCTAATAGGAGGTAACAAATTCTCAGATGCGGTGGAATTATATGCCAGTAAAGAAGAGGCGGATGTAATAGTAATTTCGGCCGCAATCGAAGCGGAGATCAGTCAACTGGATAAGGAAGATCGACTCAGCTTTCTGTCTGACTTAGGAGTCAAACAACCAGGTTTAGACAAATTAATCACGGCTGGATATAAATTATTAGGCTTATTAACTTATTTCACCGCCGGAGAGAAGGAAACCCGAGCGTGGACAATACCAAGAGGGTCCGCAGCTCCACGTGCTGCTAGAGCAATTCATACCGACTTTGAGAAAGGTTTCATACGAGCCGAAGTTATATCTTACATTGACTTCGTAAATCTCGGAGGGGAACAAGGTGCCAAAAACGCTGGGAAAATGCGTATCGAAGGCAAGGATTACGTGGTGAAAGATGGAGACGTAATATTATTTCGATTTAACGTTTGAACATTGTAACCAATCCTAGATTTACCATTACTTGCTAAATCCACGTCACTACCTAGTGACAAGAATGTCACACCGCTCTCATCCAGCATATGAATATGCTATAATTCATGCCTTTAGACCAGTCGTATTTCAACGTTATAAAGCTTTTAGATCTGGGAGCATGCACAAATGAAAGTTGTCTTCTTGGAAGATGTAGAAGGAGTCGCCCAGGGTGGCGAAATTAAGGAAGTAAAAAACGGGTTCGCACGAAATTACCTTATTCCAAAACAGTTGGCCGCCCCGGCAACCCACAATTATTTGCAAAAAATAGAGAAACTCAAGAAGAATGCGTCCGATGTTAGGATAAAAAGATTTGACGAGATGAAGGAAGTTGCGGAAGCCATAGACGATAGCCAGATCAACATCGAGATGCGAGCAAGTTTAAATGGTCGGTTATACGGATCAGTTACTGGCACCATGGTAGCAGATGCCATCACATCGGAGACCGGACAGAGGGTCGAGAGAAGATTAGTCCAACTGGACAATCCAATCCGTGAATTAGGCTCCTTTGACGTCACAGTCAGATTTCACTCAGATGTACTGGCAACAGTGAAGGTAAACATCCATAGTACGGAACAGGATTTAAGTGATATAGAAGATCTGGAAGAGACCAACTCTGACGATGAACTAGCAAAGGATGGCCAGGTTGTTGTAGACTCTGCAGCAGCCGGGGAAGCTTCCGACTCCGCTTCGACCGAAGAAGACGGTAGCGAGGTTTCAAAAGAGAACAATTAGAGGTCTTCAGAGCCTACTCGGACGCTGAATTTATTCTAAATGCACGTATGATACGTGTCCTCAATCTTGTGGAACGCATCTGGAAGCCTCGATATGTAGGAAAACACGATGTATACAGACAGAGTACTCCCTTATGATCTAGAAGCTGAAGGAGCAGTGATAGGTTCACTTCTTCTCGACGGAGAATCTTTGACTAGGGTTTCCTCGTTTCTATCAGCAGATGAATTCCACTCAGATAAGAACAGGTTTTGTTATGAAGCATGCCTAAATCTTGCCTCTAGAAACGAGGTAATAAACCAAGTAACCGTCGGACACGAACTGACCATTTTTGACCGCCTCGACTTGGTAGGCGGAACCGATTATATGTCGGAATTAGTCAATTCCGTTCCAAGCCCAGCCCACATCGCACACTATGGGGAAATAGTGCACAGAACCGCCGTCATGCGTAAGCTAATTGGTGCGGCGGGAGACATTGCCGCTATCGGCTACGACAGTGGACCTGACACTGACGAATCACTGAGTAAAGCTGAGGAACTGTTATTCAACATAAGGTCTGAAAGGGGTTCCAGAGACTTCACCTCTCTGCGAGAGGTGTTGGATACCTATATGGAGGAAAATCAACAGGGCCCCCATACAACCGCTTTATCCCCGATACCCTCCGGATTCAATATGTTCGATCAGTTGTTGGGTGGAGGATTACAAAGATCCGATCTAATCATCTTGGCAGCTCGACCCAGCCTAGGTAAAAGTACATTGGCATTCAATATGGCCCGATCCGCTGCCGAACAGGGGAATAATGTAGGGGTATTCAGCCTCGAAATGAGCAGCGAGCAGATCGGGCTCAGGCTAATATCAAGTGAATCCAATGTAGACAGCCATCGATTAAGGTTACAACTAGTTTCCGACGTCGAGGAACGTAGGATATTTGATGCCATTGGGAGTCTCTCCGACCTTCCCATATATATTGATGACACCCCTATTCAAACGATAGTGGAGATGCGGAGTAAGGCTCGCAGGCTACAGGATGAAAGAGGGTTAGACCTAGTTATAGTCGACTATTTGCAACTGATAGGTGGCACCGGAGGACGAAACGCAAATCGAGTGCAAGAAATGGGTGAGATATCGAGATCCCTAAAAGGTCTGGCTCGGGACTTAAATGTACCGGTGTTGGCCTGTTCCCAGTTAAGTAGAGCAATTGAACAAAGACCAGATCATAGGCCGCTATTGTCCGATTTAAGAGAAAGTGGGAGCATTGAGCAAGACGCAGATATTGTGGCATTTATACATAGGGAGGACAGATATGTCGACGCCCAAGCATGGGAGCAACAACACCCAACAGAAGAGTATCCCGCCAACATCGCAGATCTAATAGTAGCCAAGCACAGAAATGGCCGTATTGGAAGTATGAAACTATACTTCGAAGAGAGATTTGTTAAATTTGAAAATTTGTCGACTTATGAATTGACAACCGCACGATGAGATTCGATGGTTTCACTTCAAACGTAAAATACATACCAGTTCCAGCACCATTTTTTGGTCATCTATTGGAAAGTATTTCTGATGAAGCAGAGTTCAAGTGCACCTTAAGAACAATCTACCTTTTGCACATGAAACGGAGAACGCCAAAGTACGTCAGGGAAGAAGAAATTATCGAGGATGGAGTATTAGTGAAAAGCCTTTCTGAATCGAATGGGACGAATCACCCTGACATAGTTAAAACAGCTATGAAACTAGCAGTAAGCAGAGGAACTTTTTTATTGGTATCGTCTGATAAGACCACATCACGAAAATACATGCTGAATACGGAACACAATCGCAAACTAGCTACCAAGGTTGGACATTCATCTGCAGAGGGGGCGTCATATCCATGGAAAATCCCTAATGAACAATCAAACATTTTCTCATTCTATGAGGATAACATAGGTATGCTTACTCCATGGATCTCGGATAGACTGATAAAGGCCCAAAAAGATTTTCCACTCAACTGGATTAAAGAAGCCATAGAAATCTCAATCTCCAACAACCGAAGAAACTGGAGCTATATATCGCGGATATTGGAGACGTGGAGCAGTGAAGGAAAGAATGATGGAAAACATACGAGAGATACTGGCAAGACTAGATACCGCTAAGAAAGATCAAGGTGAGGGAAGGCAAAGCATCGTACCCACTAATCATCAGAATATCTCGCAGATATCATGCAAGATATGCGGAGATATGGGTTGGCTAACCCCAATCGTACCAACTGAGCACCCAGACTTCGGGACGGTCAAACTTTGTGAATGTAAAGAAAACAAGAAATCTGAAGATTTGACCAGGAAGCTATTAAACTATAGCAAACTTGGATTCCTTTCACGATTCACATTTGACACTATAGACGTCAGGGGAAAAGAAATAGACTCGGATCACACTAAGACTTTGACTCAAGCTATAGATGCAGCCTTAAATTTTTCAAATGACCCAGCAGGCTGGTTAATATTAGTAGGGCCACATGGCAGCGGGAAAACACATCTAGCCGCTGCTATTGCCAATAAATGTATCGATGCCAAAGTGCCAGCCCTTTTCATGAATGTATCTGACTTAATGGATCATCTTCGATCAAGTTATTCTTACGGAAACAACGAAAATTATGAGATTCTATTTGATCAAGTACGGAGCGTTCCTATCCTAATATTAGATGATCTCAAAACCGAGCCACTTAGTCCATGGGCAAAAGAAAAAACACATCAATTACTTTCACATCGGGCTAACGGGAAATTACCAACCGTGATAACTACTTCAGAAGAGATATACGACCTGGACAAGTTCATCAAAAGTAGGATTGAGGATCCAGAACTTAGTTTGGTAATCCCTACATTGGGTTATATTTCAGACAAACCACAGAAAAACGCTCTCGGAACAATACCGAAGGGTCTGTCGCACATGCGCTTCGAAAGTTTCGACCTTCACCATCTCAAAAATATGGAACAGGAAAATCATAACAACTTGGAAGCGGCTTATGACGCAGCCCTAACTTATGCCAACAATCCAGACGGTTGGATCACTTTATACAGTGCCTCCTCGGGAATAGGTAAAACTCACCTTGCGATTAGCATTGCTCATTTCCAAGAATCCTTACACCACCCAGTATACTTCGCCTTCGTTCCAGAACTTATGGAATCACTAAGATCAGCATTTTCATCTGATGACCCGTCGAGCTCTGACAACCTTTTCAACAGGGTAAAGAACGCATCAATATTGATTCTAGACGACATGGGGGAGGAAAGGAGAAGTGATTGGACAGAAGACAAGCTTTACCAAATGATAGTCCACCGACATAATCATCGAATGCCCACGATCATCACAACCAGGACGAACTTTCTCAAAGAAGCCGAAAGCGGCAGCGCTGTTGCGTCGAGAATACAGGATCCTAGCGTAGGACAGGTGATAAACATGTCCGGATCCGACTATAGGCAACTAGGTAACAGAAACGTCAAAGACAATAAATAAATGGAGCAAAATGATTAACCAAGTCCATTTATGCTGAATTGCCCAAGTGCTTTAGAACAGGGTTACTGAAACGATACTCCTAAACTATACTTCGTCGACTTGATCATCATGGGCCACGTCTCAATTCATTGTCAGCCCACAGAATAATTTCTTCTGTTTTTTCCCAACCAACACACTTGTCCGTGATAGACACACCATAAGAAAGATCCGTCGGGTCATTACCTAGATCCTGACTGCCAGGATTTATATTACTCTCCAACATGACTCCCACTATACCTGTGTCTCCATTAACCCTCTGTGTTACTACATCCTGAAATACACCCGGTTGGATTGTGTGATCTTTATTCGAATTACCGTGGCTACAATCCACCACTAACCTTGCAGGCAAACCAGCAGAACTCAATAATTCTTTCGCGTCCTTTACAGATGACTCATCATAATTAGGTCCCAATCTACCCCCCCTCAACACCAAATGACCATCAGGATTGCCGTCGGTCCTCAAAACACAAACATGCCCATCCGGACCTGTACCCACGTAAGAATGTTGTTTGCTGGCAGCAACTATGCCATCGACCGCTGTTTCGAAATTTCCGTCCGTGCCATTTTTGAAACCCACAGGGATGCCAAGAGCACTTGCCATTTGCCTATGAGTCTGACTTTCCGTCGTCCTTGCTCCTATTGCAACCCAAGAAACAAGATCTTCAATGTAATGTGGCACGACAGGATCAAGAAACTCGCTTGCAGTCGGCACATTCATCTCGTTGATTTGTAACAGTAATTTACGAGCTCGTTCAAGACCGAGCGGAATCTCATAAGTATCGTTAAGATTGGGGTCATTAATCAAACCTTTCCAACCTACAGTCGTACGGGGCTTTTCAAAATACACCCTCATAACGATAAATAAGCGGTCACTAATCTTCGTCTTTAAGCGCACCAGCCTTTCCGCATAATCGATAGCCGCGGCCTGATCATGAATCGAGCATGGTCCGGTGATAATCATCAACCTATCATCCTCGCCATTAAGAATCTCATGAATTGTCCTACGCCCCTCCGCCACAGTAACTCTCGCTTCAGATGAGCTCGGAATACGGTCCACAAGCTCTAGAGGGCTGAACAAATGCCTTGCTGAAAATCCCAAACCTTCTACATGACTTTTTTGAATACTCATATCTTCCTCTGTATTTCCTAATATTCCCCTAATCAATCGACCAATTATTAGAACCAAATGATCCTCAAAAAAAAGAGACCTCGATCTTGATTGATCGAGGTCTCTTATGGGCTCTAGTATCGTCTATACTATGTGCAAGTCCTTCCTCGACAACCTATCAAGGCTGATAAAATAATAATAATAGTCGAAAAAATACCTATTAATGTCTAACATAGCAGACGGGATTCTATATTTTACAAACTGATATGTCAAGTGAATTCAAGAATTATCCTACATAATTTACCTTTGAAAGAACCTTTAAAATATTAGGAGGAGGATTAACCATGACATGTTGCTCAGTCCCTCGCGGCAACCGTACCGGATCGCCCGCTATAAAATCCACCTCGACCCACCATGAATACAGCTTGGAACCACACAAAGATATGGCCAGAATACCTGGCGGAACATTCCTAATGGGAACCAACCAATCTGAATCAAATGATATAGACGCCGAGGGACCAATTCGCGAGGTAATGATAGACCCTTTCTACATAGATTACATTGCTACCACAAACAATTCTTTCAACAAATTCATCAGGGAAACAAAGTATGTAACTGAAGCAGAAAAATTCGGGTGGTCCTTTGTATTCCATCTATTAATACCCAAAGAAAAAAGATCTTTTTATGACCAATCTCCCGCCGAGGCACCATGGTGGAAGAAAGTTGAAGGAGCAAATTGGAAACACCCGGAAGGTCCGGGGTCAAAAATTAATTTACGGATGCATCATCCGGCAGTACATATATCGTGGAATGATGCCATGGAATATTGTAACTGGTCTCGCAAAAGGCTACCGTCCGAAGCGGAATGGGAGTTTGCAGCCAGAGGAGGGCTTATACAAAAAATCTATCCTTGGGGTGATGAGCTAGTGCCACTAGCAACCCATATGTGCAATATTTGGCAGGGAACGTTCCCGGACGAAAATACCGAAGATGACGGTTTTATCGGTACCGCTCCAAGCAAACACTACAAACCTAACAACTTTGGGTTATATAACATGGTGGGTAATATATGGGAATGGCAATCTAACTGGTATAGTCGAAGTAATGTTTCGAAAACACCTCAAAAGAATCCAAAGGGCCCTAGTCACGGTACTTCAAAGAGCATTCGTGGTGGCTCTTACTTGTGTCACGATTCGTACTGCAATCGATATAGAGTAGCTGCAAGGAGTTCGAATACTCCAGACAGCTCAACGGGTAATCTTGGATTCCGATGTGCTTCGGACTAGGGAGAGTGCTACTAATCTTAAATTGCTCTTATACCTTGCCAAGCAATAATATGACCCAGGGATGATCACATGAAGATTCAACAGATTCTGCCAACACACCATACTGTTTAACCTTTTTTAAGATATGCTACAACTGATAAAAGACATTTTTGGCAACTTGCCAAAAATACCAGTGAATAGGAACTAACATGGGTTCAAACGTAAAAAGTAACGAGATAAGAGAGTCATTCCTTTCTTTCTTTGAGAGCAAAGATCATCTACGTGTGCCAAGCTCATCTCTTATACCAATAGGTGATCCTACCATTTTGCTCACCATTGCTGGCATGAATCAATTCAAGCCATATTTTTCAGGGCAATCAAACCCACCTAACAAGCGACTGACGTCGTCACAAAAATGTTTTCGTACCCCTGATATCGATATCGTTGGGGACGCGACTCATAACACCATGTTTGAGATGCTTGGGAACTTTAGTATAGGAGACTATTTTAAAAGAGATGCTATCCAATATGCCATTGAATTCCTGAGTGAAGGATTATCTCTCCCCTTCGACAAATTTCATATCACTATACATCACAGTGACAACGATGCTTTCGCACTATGGGAAGAAACGGGAGTGCCAGCTGAACGTATCCACAGATTCGGTGACGAAGATAATTGGTGGGGTCCTCCTATTCATGGGACAGAGGGCCCCTGTGGACCTTGCAGCGAACTCCATTACGATCATGGTAGTAGGAGAGGTTGCCTTATGCCATCATGCGCCCCCAACTGCGAGAACTTCACGGTAACTGGGGAAAAATGCGATCGGTTTGTAGAGCTTTGGAATCTAGTATTCATGCAGTTCTATCACAGTCAAAACGGGGATCGTCAGCCTTTACCAGCACCTAGCATAGACACCGGTATGGGGCTTGAACGAGTTACTACGATAATACAAGAAGTACCCACAATGTACGAAACTGATCTGTTTCTTCCTTTGATAAATCAGATACAGGATATTAGTGGTGTCTCTTATGGCGAAAATTTAAGAACAGATTACGCAATAAGAGCCGCTGTGGAGCATACTCGCAGCTCTACTTTCCTCACAGCCGACGGCATCATTCCAGGGAACGAAGGTCGCGGCTACGTTTTGAGGCGAGTCATCCGAAGGGCCATACGTTTGGGAAGACAATTAGGTCTTGAAAAACCGTTTATGGGGAATATATCTACATCTGTCATAAAAATGATGGGGCCAAGTTACCCTGAGCTGCTGAACCACCAAGACTTTATACTCAATGTCTTGGAGTTAGAAGAACAGAGATTCCAAGAGGCATTTGAAAATGGCATCACTGCCCTAGAAAACACAATCTCCAACAAATCGAGGATTTCCGGAGACACAGTGTTCAAGCTATGGGACACGTACGGGTTCCCTGTGGAAATGACTAAAGAAATAGCGAGGGAGCAAGGCGTTGAGGTTGACATAAAAGGGTTCGAGAAAGAGATGGATGCGCAACGAGAAAGAGCAAGGTCCAGTTCAAAATTTGATGGATCATACCCCAGCGTGCAAGTATATGAAAACATGGGGATCAGCTCAACCAAGTTTACAGGTTACGACCAAACAAAGGACACTTCCGTTATTGTCGGGATCGTGAATGAGAAGGAATCTGTTTCTAAGGCCATTAAGGGACAAAAAGTTGAGGTTGTCCTGCAGCAAACACCATTCTACCCAGAGGGTGGTGGCCAAGTTGGGGATATAGGCAAACTAACTTCTGGCAATATCCTCGTGGAAATCTCAGACACCAAACAAGTCATTCCTAGCGTAATCGTTCACTATGGAGAAGTCAGAACTGG
>CAZRSW010000025.1:12602-24640 GCA_964602845.1 uncultured Dehalococcoidia bacterium
TTGAAAAGCCAAGATAATTATAACGACGCAGTAAAGAAAGGAGCTTTGGCTTTCTTTGGGGACAAGTATGACGAAACAGTCCGATTAGTAGAGATAGGAAATGGAGAACCATTTAGTTTCGAAGTTTGCGGGGGCACACACGTCACTCGGACTGGTGAGGTTGGCTCTATATTTATACTAGCCGAGTCGAGCGTTGGCGCTGGGATGAGAAGAATTGAAGCCGTAAGTGGTAGGGCTGCAGAGAGGATGATTTGGGATAGATTTAACAGCTACAACCGAATAGCTAGTATCATGAAGACCAGCATGGATGACCTAGAACAAAAGGCCTCTTCATTGATGAGGGATCTGGATGGCGCACATAAAGATAAACAGACTCTGGAAAACAAACTTTCCATCGAATCCGCGAGACCTCTTCTAAATAACGTCATCGATCGCTCCGGCATCCCAGTTTTAACTGCCGAAACTGAAGCTTCCTCAGTGGACATGCTCCGAAGCACCGGTGACTGGCTCCGCAACAAGCTTGGAAGCGGTGTGGTAGCCTTAGGTTCCATCATAAACAATAATCCTTCTATAATAATTATGGTGACTCCCGACATAGTAGAAAAAGGCATAGACGCCTCTGTTATTGCTAAACAGTCAGCTTTGAACATCAAGGGTGGAGGTGGAGGCCAGGCAGAATCAGCTCAGGCGGGGGGCCGAGAGGCCGGCAAACTAGGAGAAACCCTGTCAATGATACCTGATATAGTGTCAGAAGCTCTCAAGAGATAAGACCAATTAGATGGGAACAATACTATGCCTTGATGTTGGCACAAAACGGGTCGGCCTCGCTACAAGCGATCTCAGTCAGTTACTTGCCACTCCAAGGCCTGCTATCCCTAGGCAAGGTTCGGTTAAAGCCGTCGCCGAAATAGCATTAAATGAAGAGATTATTTTAATCTTGGTGGGAATGCCATATTTGCCATCTGGTAAAAAAGGATCTCAAGCCAGGCTGACAGACGAATTCATCAGTTCATTGGAGCAATCGACTAAAACTGACATCACAACTATAGATGAGCGATTTACCACTAAAGAAGCTATGAGAAAACTAATGACCTTGCCACGAGGCAGGAGAAAAATCCGACGCAATGATGGCACATTGGATTCTGCCTCGGCAGCGGTGATGTTACAAAGTTATTTGGATAATAATGAGATCAAAATTTGATCACCATCTGAACCTGAGTAGAAGGCCTTACCAAGGCCTCGAATGCAGCCTGTATATCATCGATAACAAGAATATCCGTCTCTGCTAACAAGGGTTCCAAGCTAATACTACCGGATCTGATGAGATTCATCGCCACTTGCCAATCAAAGGGTACTCCTCCAAATGTGGTATTCAATTGGATTTCTTTTGCAGCCCAATCCACAGGGAGCACAGGTACCTGTTCCCATGCAAGAGCTACCAACATTACGTTACCCTTTTTTCGCACTATATTGAAAGCTGTATCAAGCGTAGTCCTTGAAGCAGCACATTCATAAACTATATGGGGCCCTGCTCCATCTGTTAGATCCATAATGTCTTCCACACCACTATCAGACAAGGGGTCTACCACCGCATCAGCGCCAAGTAACTTTGCAGCTTCCCTCCTCGCAGGTACAGGCTCCGATACTATAACCATACCAGCACCTGCCGCCCTAGCAGCCTGCATACATAAAAGACCAATCGGGCCAGCTCCTAATATTGCAACTGTATCACCCAGTTTCTGGTTAGAAAGACGTACCGCTCTTACCGCAACAGAGCAAGGTTCAATTAACGACGCTTCCAAATCACCGACGGCCTCTGGCACTTGCATCGGTTCCCAATCGTTTAAAATTGTATATTCAGCGTATCCCCTTGTCCTGGTATTAGTGAACCCTTCAAGTCTGTAGTTGAATTGCTCTTGCCTTCGCAAAGGAGCTTCAAGTCCAGGTGGTGGGGTACCACCTCCACAGGTCACTCTATCGCCGATTTTCCATCGAGTAACATCAGATCCTATTCCTGAGACAACACCACTGAATTCATGACCAAGAACCGACCCGGAAGGAGCAATATCATACAAGAAAGCATGAACATCAGTGCCGCAAATCGCACTATATTGAACCTTAATAAGTATTTCGTTGGGCCCAGGTTCAGGGGTAGGGAGATCTTCCACTTGTAGTCTTTGAGGACTATAGTACACAGCTGCTTTCATACATATCTCCTTAAGACACCACAATAACTAGCCGACTGTGCCAATCATCTTGTCAAATAGCTATACAAAAAGGCATCCTGACTGACGCTACCTCTAATTTCAATCCTCCACTCCATTCTCATGAAGATAATCAATTGCTGCCTGAACGGTTGTAATACCTTCTGCATCCTCATCTGATATCTCTATTTGCACATCATCTGAACTGAATTCTTCCTCAAAAGCCATAATCAACTCTACCAAATCAAGTGAATCAGCATTGAGATCTTCAGTGAACGATGCATCTGCAACCACCTCTGACTTATCCACACTAAGCTTATCTGCAACAACCTCTTGTACTCTATCAATTAATGCCATTTTTCTCTCCATTTATCCTTCTTCGCGCTACCAAACAATTAATTTCTACTTCCTATCAACGAACCTAGTACACCGTTCACGAACCCCGGTGATGTCTCAGAACCGAAGATTTTGGCCAATTCTACCGCTTCATTAACGGCAACCCCATGAGGGATGTCTTTTCTCCATTTAATCTCTGTAATTGCCATACGAAGCACATTTCTATCAACAACGGCCATCTGATTCAATGGCCAGCTTGGAGCATGAGCCACTATCATACTATCGGCTTCGGCACAATTTTCAAATACTTCCATTACCAGGTCGTAGGCAAACTCATGATACGCATCGGGTATGTCACTTTCCTCTATTCGGCGCCATAAAACCGCCATCAAGTCATGATCAACCAAATCTGATTCACACAAAGATTGTAGGACCACTATCCTGGCTTCTCTTCTAAACGAAGGCTTAGATCCATCACGCTCCATAGTTTCCAAATTAACGAAGCTTACGCTCTGCACCTTTATGTCCTACTAAGGGCGGTGATTGATTCCATATCCGTAACATTTGCAACATTAGCGTCCACACTTATTCGTTTGACCATACCGGATAAAGCCTTACCAGGTCCAATTTCCAAGAAATTGGTCACACCAAAGCTAATCATTTGATCTACAGATCTTTTCCACTGAACGCACCCGGACATTTGACTCACCAACTCATTTTTTATTTCCTCAGATGTCTTTAAAGGTCGACCTGTACAGTTAGCGATTATAGGAACTTCAGGATCACAAAAATCCATTTCCGACACCAGTTTTTGCAACTCAATTTTTGCTGGATCCATGAGCCCTGAATGAAACGCCCCCCCAACCTTTAAAGGTATCACTTTCCTGGCCCCCCTAATTAACGCCATATCCATAGCCCTCGCCACGGACATTTTATGACCACTAATCACTATCTGCTCAGTAGTATTTACATTCGACACATAAACTCCTGACTCTCGTGCAACTTCTTCGAGGATCATCTCATCTAAACCAAGAACTGCTGCCATGGTCCCCGGGTTTTTTTCACACGCGGCCTGCATGAGTTCTCCACGTCTCTGCACCAGCATTACACTCTCAGCCACTCCTAACACCTTAGCCGCGGCCAAGGCCGTGTACTCCCCAAGACTATGTCCTGCCATCATATAGGCCTCAGGCACGCCTAAGCTACCGCACTCATCTTTCATAGCCTCTACACAAGCCAAACTGACTGCCATAATAGCCGGCTGAGCGTTCACCGTTTCACGCAAATCATCATCAGGCCCTTCGAATATTAACTTCGTTAGCGACCTGCCAAGTGCCGCGTCAACTTGCTCGAATATTCCTCGTGCGGCGCCTGATTGCCTATACAAGTCCAAGCCCATACCAACCGATTGACTGCCTTGGCCAGGGAATATATATGCCGTCTTCTCGTTTTTTTTGAAAGTTAGGGTCACTATGCACGCCTGCTAAGTCGATATCAGTTTCCAGTACTATCTAGGGCTAGGGGGATTCTTCCCCAGTTTTCAAGACTTCACGCCCATTGTATAAGCCACAATCCGGACATGCCCTATGAGGCAATTTAGGGGATTGGCACTGAGGACATCTCGAAATAGGACCAGGTCGAATTCCGTTGTGGGCATTACGCCCACCTTTTCTCTTTTTCGAATGTTTCTTCTTAGGTAATGGTGGCACGGTATCTGGTCTCAGTCTCCAATCAATCTTAAATTTGACTCTTTATCATCTTGGGTGAATATTCAAGGTCAGGTGTTTAGATTCGTTGCTCCTATCTAGTCTCCCCGAGGGGACTCTTTACCCTCAACAAAAAGCCTTTGATGATTAATATATTACGAGGGGGGATTATATGTTGCAACTAGCTTCTTGGTCAATTAGTAAAAAGTGTCCTTAGTCCCACGTTTTTGAACATGCCGACTTTCTATCTAGTAACCCCTCTCTTTGTCGCAGACGTATAGAAACGGCTTTCCTTTAACGAATCTACGAAGGTTTTCTTTGAAAATTTCCCGGCGACTATCCCACATCTCAGTTGTTAAGGCCGATACGTGTGGTGTGATCAAGACATTGGGATGTGACCATAATCCACTGCTTTTAGGTAAGGGTTCAATTGATGTTGCATCTAATCCCGCTCCACCTATAGAACCGTCCTCTAATCTTTCCAACAGTGAAGCCTCTTCTACGATACCTCCACGCGATAGAACGATTATTCGAGCACCCTTTTTTAGGTAGTCAAGCTGAGTATCATCGATCAAGTTTTCGGTTTCTTTGGTGAAAGGTACGGCAACTACAAACCAGTCAGATACAGCCATCAGTTCAGAGAGGCGATCTGGACCCCATACCTCCTGCACACCCTCCGGTAACAATGAATCATTCAAATCTATCCCATACACAGTCATTCCAAACGATCGTGCCCTTTTGGCAATAGCGGACCCAATTCCACCTATACCCAAAATACCCATAGTGCTTCCGTAGAGCTCTAGCATCTCACCATCATAATGTTGTGTATCCCACTTTCTCAGTTTTTGATCCTCCCAAAGATCCCTGAGATGATGAGCGAGGGTCAATATCATACCCATTCCATGGTCTGCCATGGGTTGAGTATGTGCGTCTAGAGCGTTGGTAATTACAACATCACTTTCAACAATTTCTTTAATTTCTAGGATCTTCTCAATGCCTGTACCGGGGCAATGCAACCAACGTAATTTTTTAGCAGCCTGGAATGCTTCCCTTGGCAAATATCCCATAAATACGTCGGCATCACCTATCTGCTCTGAAAAATTGTAAAGATCTTCGTCAAAAATGAAATCCACGTCGTGGAATTCATCAATCAAATCATCAACAAAGGAAGTTGTTATTAGACTAGAGATGAACACTTTTAGTTTCATATTTCATTCGTCCCTAAATAGTATTACCTTTCAATGACATAATCAGATGATCCGAAAACCCGCTTCACAGTAGTTACTGCTTACCGTATTATGAACAAGTTGACTGATGCTTTCTGCCTATTCAAACCGATTCTAACAGAAGTGACCTCGGAGTTTCAGTGTGAGCAAGATATCTTCATATGATGTTGTCATCGTTGGCGGCGGAAACGCGGCATTGACAGCTGCCATAGCAGCCGCGGAACAAGGCAGTTCGACTCTTATAGTTGAAAAGGCGCCAATGCACTTAAGGGGTGGAAATACGTATTTCAGCGGCGGTCTTTTTAGATTTTCATTCTCCAAATTGGAAGAGCTATATAAGCTACTGCACGATACCTCTGTAAGGGAATTGCAAAGCATAAACATACAGCCATATCCCACCAATGAATTTTATACCGACATGATGTCAACAACAGAAGGGTTGACTGATCCAAATTTACTTCAAGTGCTCGTGTCCGAATCATATCCAACAATGTCTTGGATGCATGATAAAGGTATCCCCTGGATACTGGCATACGGTAGACAATCATTCGTTCACAACGGAGAAACTCGTTTTTGGGGAGGACTTATCATCGAATGTGTCGGAGGCGGGAAAGGTCTATCCGATACTCAATTCGAACTAGCATCAAAAGCCGGGGTTGAAATAAAGTATCAAGCGGAAGCGAGGAGTATATCACTCGATGCGAAAGGTTACATTTCAGGCATAGAACTCAAAACTGCCAAAGGTTACCAAGAAATCCCCTGCAAATCTTTAGTGCTAGCGTGCGGTGGATTTGAATCTAACTCGGAAATGCGAACAAGATATCTTGGAACAGGATGGGATTTGGTAAAAGTTAGAGGAACTAGATTTAATACTGGCGACGGCATAAATATGGCCCTAAACATAGGTGCCGAACCGCACGGCCACTGGAGCGGATGCCATGCTGTTGCATGGGATCTCAACGCTCCCCCATACGGAGATAGGAATATTGCAGATTTGTTTCAAAAACACTCGTACCCATTTGGATTAATAGTCAATATCAACGGTGAGCGATTCATAGATGAAGGCGCAGATTTCAGAAACTACACCTATGCAAAGTATGGAAAAGAAATACTAAAGCAACCAAAACAAATTGCAATTCAGTTATTTGATCAACGGACGAAGCACTTACTACGTGATGAGTACAATATTCCTCAAGCAACCGTCGCAGAAGCGGACACTTTAAAAGAGCTCGCAATTAAACTAGATATAGATTCTAATAACCTAGCCAGAACTATTGATAACTATAACAATGCCGTCCAAACCGGTGACTTTAACCCAACAATATTAGACGGAAAACGGACCCTAGGCATCAAACCTCCAAAATCCAATTGGGCCCTACCGTTGGATTCACCCCCTTATGTAGGGTATGCAGTGACCTGTGGTATAACATTCACATTTGGTGGGTTGAAGATTGACACATCTGCCAGAGTGCTCGATACTTCGGGCAATGTTATCGTAGGGCTATATGCTGCGGGGGAACTTGCGTCCGGATTGTTCTACAATAATTATCCGGGTGGTAGTGGCTTAATGGCCGGAGCGGTATTCGGAAAGATTGCCGGAATGAATGCTGCTGATTCCGCACTAAACAGTAGATCAAGATAAGTTTTAATCCTTGAAAGCTTCTTATGCTCTGCTGGGAAGCAATCTAAAAACAATCAAGAGCCCAAAAAAGCGACAAAAGGAATATGCCCAATGAACGGAAATCAGCTAGTAGCAAAATTACTAAAAAGTGAAGGGGTGGAATTTCTATCATGCTTCCCTGCTCAGCCCTTGATAGATGCATGCTCTGAAGAAGGTATAAGGCCTATACTTTGTCGACAGGAAAGAGCAGGGGTCAACATTGCTGACTCCTATAGCCGTATTCACAACGGAAACAAGATCGGTGTGTTTACCATGCAGCACGGTCCAGGCGCTGAAAACGCCTTCGGAGGAGTTGCCCAAGCTTTCGCCGATAACGTGCCAATCTTAGTGATCCCCGGAGGAGCAACAGAAACTAGGGTAGGCGTACATCCCGGTTTTGATGCTGTTCCAAATTACCAACACATCACTAAATGGGCCGGTCGGATAAATAGTATAGAAAGAATACCGGAAATGATGAGTAGGGCTTTTACCAATCTCAAGCACGGACGACCGGGACCAGTTCTATTGGAACTTCCTGGAGATGTAGGAGACGCAGATGTACCGGAAAACATCGAAGAATATACCCCGGTCAAGACATTCAAATCTGCTGCTGCCCGTGAAGATGTTAGGGACATAGTTAGCGCCCTGATCAAAGCAGAAAGGCCTATCATCAGTGCCGGGCAAGGTGTACTTTACGCTGAAGCGACTGAAGGGTTAATAGAATTAGCAGAATTGATCAATGTACCTGTAATGACCACGTTATCGGGGAAGAGCGCATTCCCCGAAAACCACCATCTCTCGTTAGGCACTGGAGGCAATACGGGTACCCTGATGGTAGATAGATTCCTACAATCCACCGACTTCGTACTAGGAATAGGAACAAGTTTCGCGATATCAAACTTTACAGCACCAATGCCAACTGATGTAACCAAGGCTCAAATAACGAATACTGCAGAAGATATTAACAGAGATTATCGAGTAAATTTTGGTGCGATTGGAGACGCAAAACTTGTGATTGCACAACTAATAGATGAGTCAAAACGTCAGTTAGGTCAACACGGAAGGGGCGACGTCCACGGAGTCAAAGATGAAATTGCATCAATAAAGGCCGAGTTCATGGCAGAATGGGGGCCACGATTAAATTCTGATGAGACTCCTATGAGTCCGTATAGAGTTTTCCATGAGATGATGAACGCTTTGGACCCGGCTGAGGCGATCGTGACTCATGATTCAGGATACCCAAGAAATCAACTCGTGCCATTCTGGCCAGCCCTGAAGCCAAGAAGTTACATTGGCTGGGGCAAATCAACTCAGCTGGGATATGGCTTGGGGCTTGCGTTAGGAGCAAAGCTGGCTGCGCCAGATAAAACGGTCATAAACGTTATGGGAGATGCCGCCTTTGGAATGTCAGGACTCGACATAGAGACGGCTACCAGATCAAACTTGGGAACAATCACGATAGTGTTGAATAACGGAGTTATGACCCATTACGCAGACTCAATGCCCAATGCTACAGAAAACTGGCGGAGCAACGAACTCGGAGGGGCCTACGCCGACACCGCTAAAAGCCTAGGTGCATATGGGGAAAGAGTTACGGAACCAGATAGAATATCCGGTGCCCTCAACAGAGCTCTTGAAGCATCAAAGCAAGGCCAACCAGCGTTATTAGAAATGATGACAAAGGAGGAATTAAACATTTCAGTGTATGGGAAATAAAGAACATTCCCTGTCATTTCATTCTGGCTTGTGCTACCTACCGAGTTGAGCCGTATATGTGTTGTTGAAACCTATCGGCCTGAACTTTCTTTTGAATTGTTCAAGGCCCGATATGCCAAGATCCCCCGCATCATTGACAACCATGTAATTACTCAATTGTCTGTACACGTTCCAACGCAGATATTCTGACAAACCGTTGATTTGAATATCGGTCTTTGCCACAAAGAAACACGCCGTTTTTTCATCGATAGGTCCTGTCAAGGCAAAAGCGACTAAATCCCTCCCGATTTCCACACACCAAGCATCAATATCCCCCTCATTGAAAATATGCAAATTGCTTAAAGCAGCTTTTGTGTAACCCCAGTCCACTAGAAAATCCCTAGACCTACCCTGAAGGTTCCTCCACCTTTCATGCAGGGATCGAGCGCTAGAAACATCCGACATTTTCATACGCCTAAATTTTGGATTTAAACGTTTCGTGAAATTGATTTTCTTCCGAACATCTCGATAGCCCTTGCCTTGCAGTCGACTAATTAACTTGGGGTCATAAAGGTATTCCCGATCTTTCAAATGTAAAGTTAACCTGAGGTCAAACTCAGATTGCAACAAGGACGCATCTTCTTTGTCCACCCAAAGTATTCTTAAGAACTCCTGAGAGGAATCCTGCAATATACCCTCTATGGCTTGAAAGGCGCTTCCCGATAAGGGGCATGGAGGTAACACCAAATCAATTCGTTCCTTCGAATCTCTCATAGAAAGTTGAAGTACGATAGTACTACCTAAAAAATCTGCGACCAGAATGCGTCGGCGCGGTGGCAGATTATAGCTTGTCAAAAAGGGTATAAAATACACCCATGAAGACTTGTCCGATGCCGTAAATCGATCCCTTAAGAATGAAACATCGGAAGGATGAATCTCTGAAGCCTGTCTAATTAAGAAACGCAGATCAGCACTCAGCGCCTATCCCTCCTGTTTTTATTTTTTGCGGCGGTATAAATATTTAATTCAAAAGAATCGTGGAACACACTGGAAGCACGATTCGAGGTATCACAACGAATCATGTTACTCGTTTGGGCATGCATTTGAGCTCCGATATACCTATTAAATGAAGGAACAATCTCTCTTATAACTAGACCCAGTTCGGTAACAACAGATAGTGCATCGGCTAACTCATCAGGATGCCCTGCACCAAAGCATATGAATCCTTTCTTGCCTGGATGCGACCTCAACAACTCCACCCCTCTTGATGTGAAAACTCTGAACCCTTCAGCAGTGTAGGGAGGATCACAAAAAAAGACATCGTATTTATCCCGCTGCTGAGTTTTAAATGGATTTCGAAGATCATGTTTTATCCCATTGATTACCCATCCCCTTTTATCGGATATATTTTCTATAAATTCAATCACCCTGGAATCCAAATCAAAGACAGTTGTGGTCCCAGTAGTTATACCCATTTCCTCAGCGAACAAGTGAAGTGCCAGCGCCATCAAGTCATCATCTCCCAAGAATACGATATCTCGGCCATCTATCGCATCATGTTCATATAAATATGCAATACGAAGCATACAGGTCTGCATAGTTGCGTGGGATTGATCCAGTGAAAATTTAGGTTTAGGCCGATCCACTACAATTTCTCGAAGTTTAGTAATAAGTCCGTTTAAATATGAGGGGATCTGATAACTCATAGTCAGGGGTTCCGTAACACGGTTACAAACGCCGAGAGCGCGTAGGAGTTCGTTCCCTTTATCAGTGAGAACTAGTCCGGATTTTCGATCTAGTAATTTCTGCTTTTCTAACTCTCTTCGCACTGCAGATACCAAAGGGACTGGGATGGATATTTTCCTGGCGAGATCATGCAATGGTATAGGTCCAAACCTAAAAACAGTCCTCAGTATTAACCTGACACCTTCAGAACCCTCACCTAATTGGACCTTGTAGGAAATATCATCTAGCGTCTTTGCCGCCTCAATCTGGCTCATACGAGTCAAGATTCGCCTACCCGACCACCAAGGTCATCTGCCAAAATATTATTTATGTCCTTGGAAAATTTTATTTCGGAATCATCTTTCGGGCAATACCCTAAAATATTGCGGGCATTTTTTATTGACCAAAAGGATCTCGTATTATTGCTAATCCCATAAACCACTTGCCAAGGTATTCCATAGTTATTAGTGATATCAACTGCTTCAATACTTTTCTGAAACAATTGCGTAAGATCTCGTGGACTAATATAGGCACCTAAATCACGTTTATAAGTAGCAGCGTCATCATAATCAATGGGGTTTAAATGTCTTGGGGCACCAATCCTAACCATTACTACTCCCATTTTACGGCTAGTACCTATATTACCCTCCACATGACTTTCTGAACGACCTGGTGCTAATTCCCCCAAAGAACCACATGCAAAGATAAATCCCAAGTGCTCATAAGAAGCCTTAGCCCACCCATAGAAATTATCTGACAGAGGTAAAGTATAGGGATCAAGATTGTCCAGTTCCCTGTTGTGTATGAGCGCATGTTCATACCAATCTGCGGCATGATTTGAGCTTGCCATAATCACTCTCTGAACATTGGCGTCATAGGAACATCTGAGTACATTATAAGCCATTTCAACATTCTTTTTTTCGTCGACAAAGTGATCTATTGGGTGACCCTTCCTTCTCTTATAAGCCAGATGTACAACTGTATCTACACCATCAAAAAATTTCCTGTAATCATCCCGATTATCCCCAATCAGGTCGACAATTTGAACACCTTGAACTCCAGCCCCTTCCTTATTTGTATTTGCTGAATCGATTAATACTGTTTCATAACATTCCTTAAGGGTGGGTAAGATCTGGGCGGCAACATACCCTGAAGCTCCAGTAATCAGAACCTTCTTTAACCCATTTAACATAGCAACCTTCCTTCAATTTACAACTTATCTTGCTTCAACGTGTAAGATTCTATGAACCTGGGATCTCGGGAGCAAATAGTTTCAGCACTGAGTAATATATCCGAAAATAGATTTCATATTTTCACGCCCTGCCGTCGCAAAGACAAGCGATCACAATTTATAAAGCTATTTGTCCAATCATCGAAAAAAATTAAGTGGAACTACCACAGACCATTACATCTGAGGACAGAGACCTTCTACAGCGGTATTTATCAGTGTGAGTTAGTGTAACAGGGCAAACAGTTAAAACCCTGG
>CAZRSW010000026.1:0-17151 GCA_964602845.1 uncultured Dehalococcoidia bacterium
ACGCAACGGAAACGGAGCTCTCGGTCATTGATTCGGCCTGTCTGGAATCTGTTGAGGAAGCAACAAGATTTGCAGATGAGAGTCCATTCCCAGAACCGGAAGAACTCACGAGTAATGTCTATATCAATTACAAATGATAAAGTTTGTGAAGGATTGAAAAATATCTCACAAGCGTGAGAGCATGTTTAAATCGGCCTGTTCCCTGCTTTTGACAGGCGCTCTTTAACTTCAGAGTATATATTCGGTGATAAGGGGCCTTTTCGTGCGGCATTGATGTTTTGTTTCAGATGCTCTGGATTGGTAGTTCCTACTATGACGGTGTCAATATCTGGGTGGCTTAGGGTAAAACGTAGAACGAAGGTAGATCTGGTTTCATTCTCTTCAACAAATTCATCTAGTTTAGCGCCTTGAAACAAATCCCATATATTTCTATCACCCCTTCCTTGATTCACCTCACCCTGTGCGACACCTCCTCTGATTATTGTACCGATTCCTTTTCCCCGTACTTGCGATATAAGATTTTCGTGGGATCGCTCAAGGGCGGAATATGGGATTTGCATCACATCAAAATCTCCCCAATCTAACAGGTGTTCTAAGTGAGGTGAGGTCGTAGAAGCTCCAATCCATTTTGTCATTCCCTGTTCTTTGATTTCGTTGAGGACTTCTACAATCCCGCCTTTTTCGCATTCCGAGACCGTGGCATTGTGGAGCTGTAAGATGTCTACACTATCCTTCTTAAGTCGGCGTAAGCTTGTTTCGATTCCTCTGAACAGGTTGTCACGAGTCCATTCATGTACGGAAGAATTTTGCGTAGGCAAGGAATCGGTGCAACCACATTTTGTTGCCAGATAGAAATCCTCATACCTATCGGTGATGGTCTTTCCTATCCATTCTTCGCTATGTACATAGTCGTAAGCAGTATCAAAAAAATTGATTCCAGAATCGAGGGCCATTTCCCAGATCCTACGTGCGTGTGACATTGTCCAATGGGTATGACCGGGATTCCATAAAGCGCAGCCGAAACCCAATTTAGTTACGGGTAATCCAGTTCGTCCTAAAGTTTGTTCGGGTTGGAGTTTCTCCATATCATTTGTCCTTATGGTTTGGTGTTATTTGTACCAAAAATATGTTCAAATAATGGGCTAAATCCTGTGAGGGTTACTTGATGATTTTTCTAAACGCTCAATCCGGGTTTGGGTTTTGCCTCATTTACAGTTTCTCATTTTATCTAATTAGGTAGGGATCGTCATCTAGCTCCGCAGAGTGAAACTAGATAATTCTTTATTGACACGTCCGTCTTCAACTAGTTTATCCAAATGAGCGCCAACGTTCCTTTCAGCGCTGGATCGTAATGAGGCAAGTAACCTTTTGGGATAAATCGCATTAGTGATTTCGGGGATCGACAAGAGCCCTTCTTGTAGGACAGATATTATTTGATCCTCCCTTGCTTGCCGGTGTTCTATCTGTTTCTTGATGTAGTTCGAGCCTCTAGGTGCTGGAACGACGGGGCCATGCCCAGGACCGATAATCTCATGGTCGTACTTGGTTAATAATTCCAACGATTTTAGATAGGACCTTAAGTCCTGTACTGAGGTGGAGCTTGCTCCTAACACCGTGTCTCCTGTGAACATAACCCTGTCTTCAGGAAAATGGTAACAGATATGGTCCGATGAATGGCCAGGCGTGTATAAAGCTTGTATGGCAGAACCACCCGGCAGAGGAATCTTTTCATGATCTTCTAAAGGGCTTACTATGTCGTCATTTCCCAGAAGCTTTGCTAACGAACTTCTAAGCAATGGGTGACACCTAACTACGGAATTTGTGGCTTCTTGAATCTTATCCAGACCCCCGATGTGATCCATATGTCCATGTGTGATTAGAATAGAGGATATTTTAGGACGACCCAAGTGAATGTAATAGTTGATAATTGCTGCAGACCAATCCCTTTGATAATCCCCTGTGTCGATAATAACCATCTCCAGGTCCGGATCTCCGACAAAGAAATTATTGTTGCCCCCCGGATGCGACGGCGAATCATCATCAATATGCATATTGTAAACATGGGGGGTGATTTGCATTTGTTGACTCGATTAGGGGTATCTTATGATGCGGTCAAAATAATAACAGTTCAATGTTGGTTAACCGTATCATATTTGGATATTAATAATACGTAGCACGCCTACTCTGTATATAATGGGTGCTATTTGATCTATGGAAACAGATGGAAATCTCAAAATATCGACCGTGCCTTATCTATAGAATATGCGACTTAGAGAGTATCTGAGGTAATTTGAATATTAACAAACGAAGAACCTTGGTTCCATTTGTCGCCATCGCGATTGGGATGTTTGCAATGGTGACTGATCAGTCAGGCCTGATGATTGCATTGCCGTACATCTCGGAGCATTTCAATTCTAGCCTCCCAACTGCTCAGTGGGTCATGATCGCTTACCTGCTTGCAATAAGTATATTCCTTTTGCCTATGGGTAAATTAGCCGATTTAATTGGGCACAAGTACATATATATTCTGGGGCTAGGTATGCTTTCAGGGAATGCCTTATTGGCAGGATTCGCTCCCTCTATATATTGGATCATATTGGCCAGTTTTTTAAGAGGGATAGGGTCTGGTATGTGTCAAGGCAGTACAATGGCGATAGTCGTCTCTGTATTTGGACCAAGCGAGCGAGGAAAGGCGTTGGGATTGTATATAAGTGTGGTTGGTATAGGGGCGGCAATTGGACCACTGTTGGCGGGGGCGGTAATAAATGAGTTCAGTTGGCGGTGGCTTTTTTTCCTTTCAACTTTTTGGGGGATCTGCTCGATAGTTGCTGCTACTACACTCGACAATGGTAGTAGCAATCTAAAATCTTCTCTTCGGTTACGGTCATTTGATTGGACAGGAGTTTTATTATTCTCAACATCATTGGTTGCTTTACTAATGGGAATGACTCGGAGCTCTACCATGGGTTTCTCCAATTTGGCTGTGATAGTTTTGTTAGGGGTTTCCGTTATCTTTGGCCTATGTTTTGTTCTTTGGGAGAGCAAAAATGACAATCCAATACTGGGTCTAAATCTCTTTCGCCGGAAGAATTTTTCATTGGGTATCGGATCCGCGATGCTCT
The DNA here is from genome assembly GCA_964602845.1 of uncultured Dehalococcoidia bacterium. Lineage (GTDB taxonomy): Bacteria > Chloroflexota > Dehalococcoidia > Lucifugimonadales > UBA826 > CAZRSW01. Next base: position 3,123 of record CAZRSW010000026.1, read on the forward strand.
TTTTTTTAGGGAACGCTTCAGTGCTTTTTGTAATGCCATTTTATTTGCAATCGGTGTTGGGCTATCCTGCATCAAAAGTTGGATTGATGACGGCCGCGAGCTATCTCGCTGTGCCGGTAATTGGTCCACTCTCAGGGAGATTGTCGGATAGGTTTGGTCCGGTAAAATTCATGGTGGTTGGAATAGTTATATGTAGTTTGGGCTTAGTGGTATTGGCAAACATAAACATAACTTCCTCTTGGAATGTAGCCATGTTAGGGATGATTATGGCCAATATTGGCTTAGGATTCTTTTATGGTCCTAATAATAAAATAATCCTAAGCTCAGTTTCGTCTGATGATCATGGCGTGGTTTCAGGATTTGTGCATTTAGTTCGCAATTCAATGCATGTAGTCAGTATGGCAATCACGGTTTCAATAATTACCATGGCTATGGTTGCTTCCGGATTCGAACCCAATTTATCGGAGCTGCCAGCCTCTGATGCTTCAGGTATATTGAGTTCATTTGTTGCTGGATTTAAAAGAGTATTCTGGCTCTTTGGTCCGATAGTATGTTTGGGAGTGGTCACCGTAATTTTTCTCGAAAAATCTTCAGATAAAAACACGGATCCCCTGATAGATTGATCCAGAAAGACATGAAATAGCCGTGGTTATGGTAATTTCATAGATTTCCCCGAGTAATATAGCAGGTTTCAGTCGGATCGATTAGATTCGATTTAGGGAAATTTTGTCCTACTCGTAGCAGGCCGAGGCTAGTTTACTCCTGTCGTACGCAAATTCGACTATAGAAGATTTGTCGTGTACTACGAAAGCCATAAGATGATCGCGATTACCTTCTAAGTGATAGCTGACGAGCCAACGTCCCCCATCCTGTCGTGTAATTGTTTGCGAGGCAGCAAATGAATTTTTGAGAGAATTGGAGTTTATGGAAGAGTCTTTTTCAGTGTTTCGTTGATCGCAATGGGCCAACATCCAGTTTGATACCAATGCCCTAACCTCTGATTCGTTTAATCTGGATCCACTTTGCTGTCTACCAGGAGTGCCTGGCCTGTTGTTTTCGTTCCGAGGGTTCATTCGTGGTCCGTCAGGGGCCTGAGGTGCGTGCGCAGGGTCAAAGCGTTCAGGAGGTGGGCGGTCGTGCTCGGATTCCCCTAGCTGGAAATGACACTGGGTACCTGTACAAGCAATTAGACCAAACACGAGGGCGAAAAGTCCGATTAATATCAGTCTGCTTCTTCTATATCTGGCTCCCATAAATCACTGCCTCTATTTTTTAGAAAGTAACGGTATTACCTGATAGGATCCTTATTGGCCTGGTTAGTAGCAATATATTAGACTTAATTATTCATTATGTACAACCAAAATCCGGACTTCGATCGTAGTGTGGAGTTTTTCAATGGTGGTGTTTTGTATCAGATTATCGCTAGATAATATTTCTTGATTTTAGACATCAGAAGTAGTTAAATAATCGGAAAAAGAGCTTCAAACGTTAATAAAGTGGGAAAAATGATTCAATACAAGAAAACGATTGGGTTCAATTCGAATCAACCTATAGGCAGAGGTTTTAACTATCCTTACGACATAGATTTCAGTTTGGATGGCCGGATTTTTCTTATCAACAGGATGAGCGGACTCAGTACAAGAGGGATTCGGATTCAGATATTTACTTTTGATGACGAATGGCTAGGTGAATTTGCTGGTGGCCCTGGAAAAGGAGATGAGCAATTCGTCACGCCAGTATGTGTGGCCATAAGTGACGATGATCAGGTATATATAACGGACGAATCCTTAAACGAGGTTAAGATTTTCGACAGTCAAGGTGGATTTTTAAGTAAGTGGGGTTCAAATTATCTTCAGGGTCCGGCGGGGATAGTACATAGGCAAGATGGCACTTTGCTCCTCGTTGAACAGTATGCAAACAGAATCAGTAGGTTTACTCGAGAAGGTAACTTACTCTCTTCATGGGGTGAAAGAGGGAGTGAAAACGGTCAGTTTAATTTGCCCTGGGGGTTGACCCTGGATGCGGAAGGTATGGTATATGTGGCCGATTGGAGGAATGATCGAATTCAAAAATTCACAGGAGATGGTGAATTCATTGAAAGTTTTGGAGAATCGGGCGAAGCTCCTGGACAACTTCACAGACCTACTTCAGTAGCCGTGGCAAAGGATGGGATGATCTATGTGGCGGATTGGGGTAATGAGCGAGTCCAAGTTTTAAACCAAAAGGGTGAGTTCCAACAAATGTTATATGGCGAAGCAACGCTTTCGAAATGGGCTGAGGAATGGTTGGAAGTAAATCCTGATGAATATGACCTTCGGAAACAGTCAGATCTTTTACCCAATGACCTACCCGGGCATTTAAAAAATGCCTATCATACCGCTTCTCAAACAGAGCCCGTGTTTTGGGGTCCAGTGTCAGTAAAAATTGATGCTAAAGATCGGTTATATGTGACTGAGCACAGTCGTCATAGAATACAAGTCTATGAGAGCCTTTAACCTGGATTGGAAATCCGTAAAACGATAAGGAGTAACTAATGGCAACGACCGAAAAAGAATTGATAGCTCATCTTGCCAGAAGAGCTGGCTTCGGAGCGACATCTCGTGAAATTGAACGCTACATTGAAATGGGTTACGAAAATACGGTCGAGGAATTGCTCAGCGACAAAAAGGCCAACAGTATACCTGATGATTTGATATATCGGAGACATGGTGATCTCCATTCTATGCAGGGACACACACCGGCTTACTGGGGATTTAAGTTGATATCTACCGATCATCCCTTAGAAGAAAAGATTGCGTTATTCTGGCACGGAATATTTGCAACAGCAGAACTAAAACTTAATAATGTTGGTTCTCTTTCAAATCAGGTGGACATGTTTCGACGATCCGGGCTTGGACGATTTGACGATTTACTTTTAGAACTTTCCAAGGATCCCGCTATGCTAATTTGGCTTGACAACCACGACAACCACAAGGACCAGATAAACGAGAACTACGGTAGAGAAATACTGGAACTTTTCTCGATGGGCGTGGGAAATTACACGGAGCAAGACATAAAAGAATGTGCCAGAGCCTTCACAGGTTGGACGGTCAAAAATGGGGAATATCTCTCCACTATGGGTTTCAAAGATTCTATATGGCCCTACGGCAGGATTCAGTGGCACTATGAATTTCGCTCCGACGATCATGATTATGGTCAAAAGACTTTCTTAGGTGAGGAGGGCAATTTTAACGGAGACGATATTATCCAGATAATTTGCCGACAAGATGCTACTGCCCGTTTTATAGCACGACACATATATAACTTCTTTGTGGCTGATGACTTGCCGGTGCCTCAGTGGAGTGAAACTGAACCTAGAGACCCTGACGCTGTGAAATTTATAGTTGATTCCTACTTCAAGCATGACCACGTGATCAAAGAAGTTTTGAGAGATCTATTTCATTCAGACTTTTTCAAGACATCTTTATTTAGGCGAGTTAAAAGCCCAACTGAATTGATTGTGGGTGCATTGAGGAAGACCAGAGAATATCAAGTCCCAGCTGGTGGTGAAACAGGTCTCTTTGACACCATGGAGGAAGGGGGGTTTATGGGCCAAAAACTACTAGATCCCCCTTCTGTAGAAGGTTGGCACACGGGGGAGGAATGGATTACAAGCGGATCTCTGGTCGATAGAGTTAACTTTTTAACATCCCATATGAGTGACATGGACAATATCGGGGTTCGAGAAATGATAGATAGTGTTAAACAAACCGTTGGCAGAGCAGATTCTGGCGAAGAGGTCGTTTCCGCATGTCTGGATATTTTGGGTCCATTGGATATATCCCCGGATACTGAGTCTATGCTAAATTCGGTTGCACGTGATGGCCTAGCTAATATAGATGTAGATGCTGAAGTGCCTGATGTCCTAATGGTCAAGCTATTCAAGTTAATCGTTTCAAGTAGGGAATATCAACTTTGTTGAACAGATGAGGTGATCTGCCTTCAATCTGTAAAGTGAGTAATACAACTAGCTATTATGCCCTAGTCCTAATAGCTTAGACAGCACAATGGGGTATTTCGTATGGCATGAACCGTGGTCCGAATATCGGCTTAAGAATTTTTTCGATATTAGTGTAACTGCAAGATATTTGCTAATATCAGTAGTCTCAGTGGGGTTTCTAGCACACGTTATAATCTGGAGCCATGACGCAAAGAGAAAACATAGGTCGATATCAAGTTCTGGAAGACATTGCTTCTGGTTCTCAAGGCGCTGTTTACCAGGCATATGACACTGAAAATTCCCAAATTGTCGCTCTAAAGGTTCTACATCCCCATTTACGGGATCCGGAATATCTCGAACGATTTGCAAGGGAAGCTTCCCTCACAATTTCTATTGATCATCCAAACGTTATCACGGTCTTTGAGGTTGGTCATGATGGGACACAGCACTTCATGTCTATGGAGTATCTTCCTCAGAGTTTGTCGAGGATCCTTAGTACGGGTAGCGAGATGGATCTCACCCAAGTCGTTCAATTTGGTGTTCAAATTTGCGATGGTCTTTCTGCAGCCCATGATCTCGGCATCGTTCATCGTGATCTAAAACCTCAAAATGTGTTGATAGGTACAAACGGGGAAGCCAAGGTCACAGATTTCGGCATCGCTCGGGCTGCCCAAATGAATACTATGACTGCGACTGGTACCTTAATGGGTACCCCTCTTTATATGTCTCCCGAGGCTTCAGAGGGTGAAAACGTTGATTTCAGGGCAGATATCTACTCAGTTGGATGCATGCTTTACGAGATGATTTCCGGGCGTGTGCCTTTCAATGGTAATACTCCAATGGCAGTTATGAGGAAACATATTGATGAAAAACCTCGTCCGCTGAGAAGGCTAAGGAAGGACGCCCCTAAATCCCTCATCAAAGTGGTTGAACGGGCCATGGAAAAAAATCCTCGCAAGAGATTTCAGAGTGTACGGGATTTCTCCTCTGCCCTGAAGTCAGCTGTGCCAGAAGCGCTTCCGACGGACCAATCAGACCCAACGGACCAATCAGGCCCAGAGGAAAGTGCTCGGGATGTTCTTACAGAAACCTATATGGAACGATATGCTGTCGCATGGCAAAAAGCGAACAAAAAAAGATGGGCTTGGTTGGGGTCTACCTTTTCGATTGCGATGGCCGTTGTTGTAATGTTATTCAGATTGGGATTAGGTGATAGGATTCAGGAACGGTACGACATATCTCCTCCCTACACTCAATTGGTGACTGAGAACCAATATGTCGTTGATGTTGTAGATCGTACACACGAACAATTGGTTCCTTGGGAAAATCCAACAGTAAAGCCGGTCGTTGAGGTCACCCAGGAAGAGGTCTCCGAAATCGCTTTTATCAAGCCAATAATTGATGTTGCTAAAGACGGTTTGGCGGAAATAGAACAAACTCAATCTGTGGAGACCTTAGTCAAAAGTACCCGCAAACAATTAGTCCCTTGGGAAAATCCATCTGTCAAAGATTTCGTTGATGATACCGAAATTCCCATCGCCTTACCTTCCGTTGTGCAATCATTATTGTTGGTGGAGTCGGAGGATGGAGGAAAAGAAGATAAGCAGTTGGTTTTGTCCCCTACCTCCATGGCAGTTTCAACTTCTCCGCCAACACCAACCGTCACACCGATACCCTCGCCCACGGCGCTCCCGACAGCTACTATAACGGCAATTCCGATTGCTTTATCGGCCTCTTCAGATACCGCTACCTCGACGGTCCTCGGAGTCTCCAATCCTCCGGGGGGTTCTGCTGAGCCAGCTATTTTACTCCCTGACAGGATGATTATGGTCAGTGAAGATATCATTGTGTCCTATCGGGGTTTACCCAACGAAAATAACGAATGGATCGGTTTATTCACTTTACAGGGTAAATACGCTGAGTTTAAGAAGTACAAGAAATTGGGGAACTCCGACTCTGGGCAATACTCAGTGAAGATGCCGACGGTTTCGGGGGAATTTGAGTTCCGCCTCTACGATGGCACGAATAAACTCCTTTTAAAGAGCGAGAAATTCTTTGTGAATCCTCCTCCGACTCAGACCCCGCTCCCCACCGCCACTCCTACAGTGACCTCAACCCCGATTAATCCCGATGATCTTGGTGGTGGTGGAATTGTGTCTGGGCAGAAACTATGGGGGATGATTGATTTTCATCAAGACACAGATGATTGGACGTTCTTCGGTAACAAAGGACAAATAGTAACCATAGTGATGAATTCAAATAGTGAGGTGGACCCCTTTATCTGGCTTTATGCTCCATCAGGTTCCGAGGAAAACTGGAATGATGATTATGGAGGTTCAAATTCCGCACAAATATCAGGTTGGACATTAAGGGAGACCGGAACTTACACGATAAGAACACAATCTTCTAAAGCGACTTTTTCTGATCCCTCGAAAATTGGTGATTATGCATTGAGCCTGGAATTGTCTGTTTGGGGGGTAATGCATACTCCAACCCCTGAGCCTGTATATATGCCTACTGCCATTCCTACACCTACAATGCTACCGACCATAACACCAAGACCAACAACTGTTCCTACTCAGGTTCCTACCTCTGTTCCGGCCAGTACTTACACGGTAACATCCACTGCAACAGCGCCATCTTCAAGCACATCCACAAGTTCGGCCACCTCATCGACCACAAGTTCGACCACGTCGTCAACCACAAGTGCAACTCCGACTGCCACTCCAACTGCAACTCCCACCAGAACCCCAACTCCAACGCCAACCTCGGTCCCAACCACAGTGTCGTCTATTACAAACAACTTAAATGAATATGATCCTCGGTTTGCTGGACTCGACGGAAATGATCTCTGGGGTATAGGGAAATCAAGTAACATCTATCGTAACAATGGTTTGCAAAATAATGCGGTGAAAAATCTAGGTGGAGGTGTTCACCTCTTAGGTATTGATGAATACAGCGGGATTAGGTACGGAACTGCAATAATCAAAGAAAGCGAATCCTTCAATATTGGATTGGGAAACCAAGAATATAGTAAGTCTTGGGCTGGTTCGAACGGGTCAGGGCTTGGCTACTTCTATGGCTATGGTGGAATCAGCTTTGCCAATTTGGTTTCTAAAAACCAGTCATCAACGAATCACTATAACCGTTGTCCCAGCACACAATACCCGGGATACTGGCAGATGGATGTCTTCAATGCACCGTTGAATCAAATTGAATTTGCACCGTTAAACAAATATGAGGGTGCAAATGCGTTGATGTTCGGAACAAAGTTTTCTTCCTGTTATAACGGAATGCTTCTTTTTAAGAAGGGGACCTCTTACGGCATTATCGACCCCTACTATATGAATGAGAATGGTGACTTAGTCATAATGTGGTGGACTGGGAATCAGAATCTTCCTGATATGGGCAAAGCTCGTAATATGCTGCGCATTAATCCCTGGCTGTTGAAAGTGCTGAAAGATTCTAGCAAGGTGGAACCATATTTTAATAGGACAGGAACCATAGCAGACTTTCGACATGTGAAAAGGTTGAATTTCAGTGAATATTGGCCATCGTGGGGAGAACTTGGAGGTATTCAATTGTTCCCTAATTTGGCATCCATTTGGTATTCGGGCCAGGAACCATTGCCTCGTATTCGCCCTCTTGTGGAACTCATAGAGGACATGCCAAAATTAACAAACTTGGAAGTCGTTGGGGTTAAGCTCAAAGATTTGTCGTATCTTCAGGCTCTTGAACATCTAACCATGGTTACTTTATATGGAAACCAGATCTCTAATATAAATGTTTTACCGTTTGTACCGAACTTGGCCTATGTCAATCTTCACCAAAACAACGTTGAAAATATAGACGCACTGCTCAGAATGCGATCACTTAAGAAAGTCATACTCGACGATAATCCACTAAATACGACGGCTCTGAATGGGTACATGCCGAGATTAATTTCCAGGGGTGTAGAGGTGTGGTATAAAGGCGAGCGGCAAACTGAGTAGTGGCCTATTGACTAAGATTTATTTTGCAATAGGAAAGGGCCCTTTATGCGTATAACCACCTGGAATGTTAACTCCGTTCGCTCGAGAATGGACAGAATAGCGATTTGGTTAGAAGCAAATGCTCCTGATGTCTTGTGTATGCAGGAAACAAAAGTCACGAACGATAAATTTCCCGTGAGTAAATTCAAAGAACTCGGTTATCATGTGACAATTCACGGGCAGAGTAGCTATAACGGAGTAGCCATCGCTTCCAAAACCCCTATGACAGACGTTCAGATAGGATTGCCAATTCCGGTTGATCCTGAAGCGCGCGGAATATCTGCCACTGTCAACGGATTCAAAATAATTAACGTTTACGTTCCAAATGGGCAGGCCGTGGGCTCGGAAAAATATTTATATAAATTGAAATGGCTTGATGCTCTGACCCACTGGGTCGAAAGAGTTTATGATCCGGGAACCCGATTAGTTTTAACAGGAGATTTTAACATTGCCCCGGAGGATCGTGATGTATATGATCCCGGGCTTCTGGCAGGAGAAATTTTATGTACATCGGAAGAACGATCCCATTTCCAGCACCTGCTGGATATAGGATTCTCAGATGCATTAAGGCTTACAACTGAAGCTGATAAGTTATATACATTCTGGGATTATCGAGGCGGGGCATTTCGTCTAAACCAAGGATTTCGTATCGATCATATCCTCGTCAGTGAATCGATTAAAGACCGCATAGGGGAAGTTCGAATGTTCAGAGATGACCGAAGATCCTTGGCAAAGCTCCCAAAACCATCCGACCATATCCCGGTTTCAGTTGATATTAACTAGAGGATTTTAATGCTTCGACGACTAGGATGAAAAAATAAAGATAGTTATCTTATGTATGAGCTAAACACGATAGTGTATCCAATCGATACACTATTTGAAGACTAAAAAGGGAGCGTCCCACCAGAGACACTCCCTTCCACCCAAACTAAGTTTTCGTTATATGGTTACTATTCTCTGGCCATCATATCTTTACCGAGCCAGATGCTCCAAAGTGTAAATATGATATATACAATGCCGCCAATCAAGTTCATTGTCTGTAGTGTGCTTGAATCAAAGCCACCGATTATGGCGCAAATAAGTCCAACCAGGGCAACTAGGGCCACCACGTAAGCGACATTCTTGTTGATAAAGTCCTTCCCAGCTATTCCTAAATTTATTAATACAAAGCCGAGCGTGAACACTATTGTCGAAAATTGGTTGATACCTGCAGCGGCCCCGTAGAGGCCCCCATTTTGAATGTCTCCAGCGATTGAAGCTGTTATTCCGTTTCCTACAACCCAACCAGCCGTAGCCACAATGATAAATTTTACGCCGAGGCTAGAAAGCGCATCACCGCTCTCCTTAACCAATTGCATTACACCATGAAGTAAGAGTATCAATCCAATAGTGATCCCGATTGCGGTGAGTATGGTTAATGATGCATTGCCTGCAAAAGCCTTAGCGACTAGTTCACCTTTGGAAGGATCAATGTCAGATCCGACGACTCCAAATTGCTGGATGAAGTAAAATATCAACCCAACGACTGGGCCGACTATCAAGGCCAATCCTCCAAGTTTGTTCGTTGAAATATTTCCCATTTGTTATTCTCCCTTTTTACTAAATTACGTGAAATTTTAGTTCAGATTTTCGATATATTAAGTTTGAACATAAATGTAATCAATAAACTATATGAATTTTCAAGTGATTTCAGGATTATTTTTTGTCGGAGTCATTGTATTTGGGGTATTCTAGGCCAATAACTGATCTATATCCTAGAATGCTGGGGCGCGTGCGAATGTTCTTTTGAAGATTGTAAAGCCTCGCAAGTGATGTGCAGGAATCAGTCAGGGATTCAGGACTATTATGGCAGTGTAGGAATGCTCTACTATGTATCTTGAAACGATATTTTATTATCGCTCGCATGCATTCCTATTTTCGATGCTTGAAGAAAAATCTTTATGTGCACTGAGAAGTTAATGGTCATCTGTAGAATCTGCAAGAAGCTTAATCCAATGGAAAATACACGGTGTATTAAGTGTTGGTCTATTCTTATTGATAGCGAGCCTCTTTCAGCAGATCGTGTTCTTCAAATAGAAAAAGAGATTCAGCGTAACGTAAACCGCGCAAGAATAAGACGATTCGCAATCAGCTCAGTGCTCATGGCAGCATTAATAACTATCTTGGCGGTATTTATTTATAGAAACGTTGTTTCACAATTTATTGACCAGGAGTTTGAACTAAGTATCCCTGTTACCTCAGAGTTCTCTGTATTAGACGATCCATGGGTAACGCCTGAAGGTATATTGGCCTGGGAATTTTTGTCGTCATCGCCTATCAAGTCCTCTCCTGTCGCCGACGATGGTGTTTTATACATTTCTGCTGGCTCTGCAGGAATTCTGGCCTTGGATGCCAGGTTAGGATCTCTTTTGTGGCAGCGAGACGGCTTCGGACCAGTAGATTCAGACCCTGTAGTTCACGAGGGACTCATTTACGTTGCCTTAAAAGATGGTCGAATAGTTGCCCTCGAAACCCAAGATGGGAAAATCGCATGGATATTTCAAACAGGTGGATCCGTCTTATCCGGTCCTGTTTTATATAGGGGGGTCCTCTATGTGGGTTCAGGCGATCGTAAACTATATGCTCTAGATGCACTTAATGGAGAGAAGCTATGGACTTATAAAACAAGGTCATGGATATTATCCACTCCAGTTGTAAATGAAAATGTTGTGGCCGTAATCTCTCGGGATAGATACCTCTACATTTTGGATAGGAAGACCGGCCGACAGCGTTTGGATTATGGGCTGGGTTCCAGTAATTCCTCCCCAGTATTGTGGGATTATTCCATTTTTGGGGTTACCCGGAATGGTTGGATCAAGTCAATTGATTGGACAGCGAAGGACAGACTTTTTGAGAAGTTCAGGCAACGACTTCGGCATAATTTACTTGTTTGGGGATTAATAAATTCGATTCCCGAACAGTCCGGTCAAATCTGGAGTCATATGGAGCCAACCATGGAATTTTCTTCAAGCCCGGTCGTATCTATGGACAATATAGTCATAGCATCAGAATCAGGACATCTACTTGCAGTGAGCATGATTGATGGGCACACTCAATGGACCTTTGATGCAGGTGTACCACTTTTATCGAGCCCGTTTTCAAAGAAAGCTATCCTTTATCTGGCTGATTCCGCTGGAAATATTTACCATTTAGACTCCAGCACGGGTAGGAGTAAACGGGAATTCTCAGTTTCTAGTCGAGTTACTACGACACCGTTACTTCATCAAGGGATGTTATATGTTACAGCGTGGGACGGTAAAATATATGCATTTAAATAAGAATATAGCTATCGACCTTCAGATGATTACGCTATTTATATAGTTAAGGGGTGTTCATTACGAGACTATTTTGTAAGCTGTGATCCGTAATGTGCCAGAGGTATAACACAAAGTTTCACATTAAGGAGGAAAGAATTGAGTGTTTCATATCAAAGAGTGGCTGTTGTAACTGGTGCTGGAAAAGGAATGGGTAAGTCTATAGCCCGAACTCTCGCCGATAGTGTTTCCACGGTAATTATAAATGATTTGGATCTTCATTCAGCAACACAGGCGGCTAACGAAATTTCCAATTCTACTGATGCAGTGGTGGTCACAGAAATCGGCGATGTATCTGATGAAAGTTTTGTGACCAAGATGTTTGGCAGGATAACCGAGGAATTTGGAGGGTGTGACATCCTGGTAAACAACGCCGGGGTATTAAGACCCACGAACATCGAGGACATATCGCTAGAAGAATGGGATTTCGTCGTAAATGGAAATTTGAGGACAACTTTCCTCTGTTCTAAAGCGGTGATCCCACTTATGAAAGAAAAAGGTTGGGGCAGAATAATCAACATTTCATCGAGTGCCGGTAAAAACGTCAGCACTATTGGCGGGCCTCATTATACGTCAGCCAAGGCCGCTGTCCTCGGCCTTACAAGACACATCGCCAAAGTACTGGCTGAATATGGAATTACGGTCAATGCCATCTGCCCTGGATTGATAGACACTGACATGGTTCGATCTACTATTAGCCCGGAAAGAACCTCTGAATATGCGGCAAGTTTTCCAATGAAAAGATTAGGTAAAACTAAGGAAATAGCCCAACTGGTTCAATTCTTGTCGTCAGATCAAGCCGCATATATTACTGGCGCCTCTGTTGATATAAACGGAGGGGACCTCATGGTTTGATCTCCGGTTACCCCGATATCTAGATTTTGAAGTGACAACTATATAACTGGATGTGAATATGAAGAATATCTTAGTTACCGGCGCTGCTGGCCAAATCGGTTCGGAACTGGTTCCTGCATTGAGACAACGATTCGGGAATGATCACGTCGTGGCGGCTGCTCACCATACGGCTTTACCTTCAGATATCGCAACAACTGGACCAACAACTATGGTAGATGTTACCGACTACAAACAACTCGAAGAGGTAATAAGGACATTTGCTATAAAGTCTGTTTTTCACATGAGTTCAATTCTTTCTGCGACTGCTGAGTCTAAAAGACATGTGGCTCATGAAGTGAATATCGATGGCACTTACAACATTTTAGAATGTGCCTATCAAAACAATGTCCAGAGAGTTATTATGCCTAGTTCAATTGCGGCCTTTGGGCCGGGATCCCCTAAAGACATGACTCCAAATGATACATTGCAGAAACCAAATACACTCTATGGGATTTCCAAAGTTTTTGCCGAACTGATGGGAAACTATTACTACGGAAAACTTGGGCTCGACGTAAGGGGTCTGAGACTGCCCGGCGTAATTAGCTGGAAAACAGAACCTACTGCAGGTACTACTGATTATGCAGTTGAAATGTTTTATGGTGCTATAGAGAATGATTATTATGAATGCTACCTTCGCTCTGATACTATGTTACCGATGATGTATATGCCGGATGCCATCAAGGCAATTATTCAGATCTCCCAGTGCGAAATTAACGATCTTAAGCACCATGCTGATTTCAATGTTCATGCTTTAAGCTTCACTCCCGATGACCTCGCAAAATATATAACACGGATAAATCCTCAATTCCGAGTGTCATATAACGTTGACGCCGAAAGGCAGGCTATCGCAGATTCCTGGCCCCAGTCTCTTGATGATTCAGCTGCTAGGTTGGAATGGGGTTGGCAACCTAGGTTTAACATGGAGACACTAGTCAAAGATATGTACGATAACCTAAAGGCGAAACTACGTCGTGATTGATACTTAAATTAAGTTTAACTTGGTTTTGAGATAAACCATGTTGCGAAATACAGACGTTTCACGATATTCGATATATGCTGATTCTAAAAATAAAGAACCGCAGTAGTTCCCTCAGAAACGGGTGAATGATGTCGAATCCTGGTGGATTGAAGGATATCTTAATATACAAAACCGATGCGAACTCTAATAGCGACAATCAAGTACTGCGGGTTTCTCTTCACTATATGTTTGATATTGATTTCCTCAGTTGCTGAGATCAAGAGTGCTGTGAATGCACTTCTATTCATTCCACAAGTAGTCCCTGATATACCTTTCCGGCCACTAGAACTAGTTTCGCGAAAACCAAGTCGAGAAGCCATAATATTTCCAAGCACAAAAGGACCATCGGCCGCTGACCTCTACCTACCTGCAGGCTCGAAACAGCATAACGCCGTAGTCTTTTTCATGGGTGTCATGCCACCGAATCGTGACGAACAACGAATAGTTAATTTGGCGGAGGGATTAGCTCGGACAGGTATGGTGGTGATGATTCCCTGGCTGGATACCCAAAATGAACACAAGATTATCAAATCGGATATAGAACGATTGGTGGGGGCCCATCAGTATCTTCGAAATCATGAACGTGTTAAACCAAACAAGGTTGGCATGGGTGGTATTTGCACGGGGGCTTCTATGGTGGTGGTTGCTGCAGAGGATGAAAGAATAAATGAACAAGTGGCCTTCATAAACTCTTTTGCCGGATATTACGATGCCACAGATTTTGTCGCTAGCGTAGCTACCAAGAATCATTTAA
>CAZRSW010000026.1:17251-23234 GCA_964602845.1 uncultured Dehalococcoidia bacterium
CTGTCCCCTGAAACCCTTCAATTCTTAAAGGATATCTCACCGAGCAGCCAAATTAACAATCTAAAATCAGATGTGTTTATTATGCATGATAGAGCAGACAGATTAGTCCCTTATGGAGAATCCAACAGGTTTGCAGAAGCGATTCGTGATGGTCACGGGCATGTGTACTATACTGAATTTTCAATGTTTCAAAATGCCGTTCAGGTGCACATGTCTGAATCTGATGGTTTGGGTTTAATTGGGTTCGTTAAGGAACTTTTTAAACTTTATAAACACATGTACCAGATCATGAATTTGGCTGAATAACCAATAAATTCTGACCAAAAAGGGGAAAATGTAGTATCTTGGTATATCATCAATGCTGTGAATCAGCTTTCAATTGGAACGTGGGAGAAAATAGATGGGTATCTTTGGAGAAATAATTTATCAATCCAATTTATTGATAATTTTGTCTGCGGTCATCGCTTTTCTTATATCCGGCCTAGTGGCCTATTCCATAAGACAGCTCATTAAGATATTCCTTAGCCGCCGACGTTCCAGAGAGGGCGCCGCGGGATTAGGTACGGTATTCATCGCTTCTATTCAGGGGCCGCTGTTTTTACTTATCTTGGGCGTCGGCTTACTTGTTGGGCTGTACATCATGGTCGAATCAGAGGCACCTTGGTTTGATCCGTTATCAGATCTATCTGCAGCCATTAGCCGCTCATGGCTTGTAATTGCTGTCATATTCATTACCTTTTTCCTGGCCAAATTCGTCAACGAATTTATCGATTGGTATCTGGAAAATGTTGGGATTAAAACTGACACAGTGATAGATGATGCAGTTTTAGCGACGAGTAAAAGAGTTTTACCAATTATCGTCTATACAGTAGGTATTCTGATCGCCGTTGACAGTGCAGGTGTGTCAATAAGTCCTATTTTGGCTGGATTAGGTGTTGGAGGTCTCGCGGTAGCCTTGGCGGTTCAGCCAACGCTAAGCAATTTCTTCGCAGGTACATATGTCGTCACAGAAGGTGAGCTCAAAGTCGACGATTACATCGAATTGGAGGGCGGACCCGCAGGTTTCGTTGTTGAAGTAGGATGGAGAAGTACGAAAATAAGGAGCCGATTCAATAACTTGATAATCATTCCGAATTCAAAGATGGCTGAAAGTATAGTGACAAATTATTACAGTCCGGAACCGGCAATGATTACTGTTGTAAGGTGTGGGGTTAGCTATTCCTCTGACCTAAAGTCTGTCAGGGAAATTTCCCTTGAGGAAGCTGCTCATGTGATTCAGGAACAGCCGGAGGCAGCCATATCTGATTGGGAACCAATTTTCCGTTATCGGGTGTTTGGGGAGTCAAACATAGATTTTGTGGTTGTGTTGCAGGCTGCAGATCGTGCATCTACCTTTCTACTGGAAAGTGAACTCATCGAGAGATTGCATGAAAGATTCAAGGAAGAGGGTATAGAGATAAATTATCCCGTCCGTAAAGTAGTGTGGCCCGAGAGTGAGGAATTTCTAGCAGATCGCATCAGCAAATAACGGGTGCTGCTGGCACACCTGCCCCTGGCCTGAACCTGTTCAACCTCTTCCAAGATAATTTCGAGTGTAGCCAGCCGCTATATATTCCCCACGATGAAACACGAACCCATGTCAGTAATCATCGCTGGTTTTTCAGGGCCTCTCTCCAGTCGTAGTAAGTTTGGGACATGGTGCCTTTCATGGTGGCATTAGGCCCTCCCCTCCTGACTCTCATGATCATAGACCACAGGAAGTTTAGTATCAGAAAGATCAAGAAGATACCTAGAGAATAGAGGCAGATGGTAAGGCTATTTGAAGCGACTCCGGATATAACGGTGTCAGCCATGTATCGAGTGATATCCACTATTTTTTCGGCCAAAATCAACTGGGTACCTCCATACTCCATCGCTGCGAAGGTGGCCGGATTTAGCTGCAGGTATAGTTGCTCATCTAGCATGGGTTCCAATATAAAGTCAAAAGCGGGTCCCCACAGGCTCCAGACAAGAGCGGATGCCAGAATTAGGCTCACTAGACCCCAAGCCCCTCTTTCAAGCATTTTTCTACCACCTAAAAAGCCAATGATCAATATAAGAATCAATATTACGGGAGCAGGGAACCATTTCAGGGTGGGCGCATAACCTAACCAATCCCTAACATCGTCGAACATAATCAACGTTTCGTCACCGCCTAGTCTAACTATGTGCTTACGTAAATCATTCTGATTGTATCTGTAGCCTCCGTCATCGGACAGGAAATCCCTGGCCGCTTCCAATCTCCCCGGTATGGCTCCTCCAGCATAAGTCCCCAAGTTGTGATTAAGATCCCTTTCATTGAATGACCATTCCCCGGATATCAGTTCCCTGACCGTGTCGATCATATCTATGACTTCCTGGGATTTTTCATCCTGTAATTGCTGACGTAAGACTTCTTCATCAAAAGAAATTTGATCAGGGATAGCATCGAGTATCAGTGGTTTCAAGGCAGATACTGCGACGTCGATCTGATCGTCAATAAATGAGGTCAGTTGAGCCCGCATCTCCTCGTTGGTAGGGAGGCAGTCAGGAATCGTACTTAAGCTCCCCTTTTCCATTAACTTCATTAGTTGTTCCAACGAACAGGGTTCTAGCGCATCGGTTTTTCCCTTTAGGCGGGTTTTCGCAATTTGAACGAGTTCCGAAACCGCGTCAGCTTTGTTGCCGGAGATGTCAAGAGTAATTTCAAATGAGTCTTGTTCTCCTAGCATGTACGGCGTTACCTGGTCTATCACAGATTCCGCGGTAGATTTAGCCCATTCCTCGGAAGCAACCGCTTGGAGTGACCCCGTTATCTCTTCGTCGGTTATGAAAATTTCATCGCTTAGCTGGATGGTGTCTCCAACTTTACTAGTGATAACCGGCGCCACGATATCACTATAAATGAGAGAATAGGCATCGGCTTCATCTAATAGGGATTTGACTTCATTCACTGCTACTTGCGTACGATCTGATAGGTCGATGCTTATCTCAAATTTATCAGTTCTACCAATGAGGTATGGAGTCATTTCTTCAAATACATAGGCTAGCTGTTCATTTATCCATTCTTTACTGATGATGTTCTCAACAGCCTGTATTGCTCGTTCTTCTGATATATCAAGGCCAAGAGGCAAGTCTCTATTTATCTGTTGGCTAATTTGCGGTCGGACCACTCTTTCAATTATGAGTTCGTACGCGTCCCCTTGTTTAAAGATATGCAGTACTTCTCCAGCAATGCTCTCTGCCCGGTCCCCCGCTGAAAGATTTATTTCAAACTCCTCTTCCTGTCCGGTAATATAACCTCCCCCACCGATAATAGCCTGCTCAACGATAGATTGTACCCATTCCGGTGTCACTCCTCTGTTGATCGATTCCACGATTTGCTCATCTGTCAAACCAGTTGTTTCTATAGGGTTCTCTGCGAGCCCTGATATGGGTTGAGTTCTAGCTTCAGCTATAAGGGACAAAAGGAAATCATTTAATGCGAAAGAATACAGATCCTCTTCTGATAGAGCTTCCGCATAGAAGTCAGGGCTAAGCAAGGTTTCGTCGACATCGTTTAAAATCACTGCGATCTGTACAGCCAATACCAAAACGATGAAAAATGGTATGGAAATTATCCTTCTAACCCATATCATAGAGCGCCTCTTTTTGTGGGAGTTATATCTGTAGGGAAGACCATCATCCCATACCTTCCCATGAATAATAAATAGTTGGATTGTTAAATGATTTAATTTTAATTACGGCCAAAAAGTTTCCTAACTCTATCTCCAAGAGGTATCTTAGGAGTGAGGTCTCGAAGGTTCTGGAACTGATTCGTTAATCTTTCCTGGATCTCTGATAAATTCCCTAATTTAATCTCTGTTATCTTGGCGACAATCACAGTTATGTTGTCATGCCCGCCCCTGCTTTTAGCTTTCTCTATAAGATCAGTACAGGCTTCGTTAGGTTGATAGTCCGCGCAGACATCGTTGATCTCCTTAGCATCCACATAGGATGTCAACCCATCCGAACAAAATACCAGTATGTCTTCTGGCATTAACTCAAGTTGACCGGTATCCACGTGAACTTCTGGATTAATCCCGACTGCCCTTGTTATGACATTTCGTTGAGGGTGTTGCTCAGCTTCCTCCTCAGTCATAGTGCCTCTTTCTACCTGTTCCGCAACCCAACTGTGATCCTTTGTGATTTGTGCAGTTCTACCCCCTCTGCAAAGATAAGCCCTGCTGTCCCCTACATGGGCGAATACCGCGAAATGCCCTATTAACAATGCCCCAGTGAATGTGGTTGCCATACCGCTAGTTTCCGGCTTCTTTGAACCTTCGTTGATCGCTCCGTTCGCTGATTGCACTGCGGATTTAAACACTGCCTCGATGTCCACATTTTCATCAATTAAATTGGCCCTAAGATCATTGACAACATTTTCCACAGCCATTGCACTAGCGACCTCCCCTGCCAAATGCCCACCCATGCCATCAGCAACGATTAGTAAGGCATTGCTTGGCCCAGGTGCAGCATCGTCAGACAAGGCGATAAAGGAATCCTCATTTCCTTCTCTAACCATGCCGACATCGGTTTCCCCAAATATCGACAATTCTAATTTAGTCCGTGGCATACTTAATCGTCCATAAACAGATATTCGTTAGCTCGTGAAGCTGATAATTGCTGTGCCCATACTTATACTATCCCCGGTTGACAGGCTGTGGCTAGCAAGTTTTTTACCATTAACTGTCGTTCCCGAAGGGCTGGCATTATCAATTACCTGTGCTCCATCTGGAAACACCCTCACAATGGCATGGTTAGATCCCACTGTATTATCCGTAACGGCTACCGAGGAAGATCCTTCTGTTCCGATCGTGTTATCGCCTTCATTGAGAGAAAAAGTCTTACCTGCGTCAGGGCCAGACTGTACTATTAGTAATCCCGATTTACTTGGTGCTTGATACACCATGGTGGCTGAAGCGGAAGTTGCGGGGGCATCTTGAGTCCCTGCATCGTCGACCGAGACGTAGTTAAATGTAGTATTGCCAACCTGGATGGTGGAACCACTTTCTAGGGTTTCACTTCCTAGCTTTATGTTACCTACCGTGGTGCCACTGGTACTTCCTAGATCCGATATAATAAATCCGTTGTTATCTGCCCTGATAATTGCATGGACCCGGCTGACAGTCCCATCCTTTAAAACAAAATCGTTGTCGTCTCCTCTTCCGATAGAATTAACCCCCATTTTGATCTGATATGTGTCACCCGTAGAATCTCCTGACGTGACCGTAAGAAGTCCCGAAGTGACCTGTGGCGCGCTAGGCATGATCATAGTGGCTCCCGCCGAGGAGGCTGGAGCAGGTTCCGGAGGAGTCATCACTACAGTTGCTCCCGCATCTGCGACAGGTGGAGACAAAGTTGCCTCAACCGAACCTTTATCTTCCTCCTCGTCGGAGGTATAGCCTAATGTCATGGCCGTGGTACCCAATGTAATGCTCACACCGGATTGGACTTTTGTTACGGACGATATCTTGTCGTTTCCAACAAATGTCCCGGTTGAACTACCTTTATCTTCTATATAAAAGGCCCCGTCTGAATAGGATAGCTCAGCATGGGAGCGGCTAACGTTTTGATCGTCGATAACTATGTCATTGTCGGCAGACCTGCCGAGAGATAATCTATCATCATCTATGTTTATTGTCTGACCAGACATATTGCCCGCCGTGACCGTCAGTACAGCGTCATCAGGGAGATCATTATAAGCGGCGGATCTATCACTGGTTGGGGACAAAGTGCCGGTTCCAGTAGCTGCTACTGCCGCAGGAATCTCAATATCCGCTTCCGAGGTGAGTGGAGATACCACCAATTCTTCGTCATCTGTGGCGCTCGAATCCGCCACATCGATCTCTTCGACGGATTCTTCGTCCTCTTCGTCCTCACCTCTCTTCATGTACCAGTTCAGAAAGTAATAATTCCCCATACT
>CAZRSW010000027.1:0-19795 GCA_964602845.1 uncultured Dehalococcoidia bacterium
ACTCATAAAATTAATCCCATGTGAATACCACCTTGCCCGTGGTACCACCGATAAACAGATCATACGCCTTTTTTGCTTCTCCAATATCGAAGGTATGAGTGATCAGCTTCTCCATGGGCGATTTTTGATCAACAACAAACCTCGATACTTCTTCTAAACCGGCTCGGCTAAAAGTCCAAGACCCATAAATGGTCAGTTGCTTATGAATGATCTGCCGACTTATGTCGAAGGTGGTCTCATTGCCCTCCCCAACGAAACATACTTTCCCCCAAGACTTAACGCTATCTACGGCCTGAAGACGCACCTGGGGAATGCCTGTAGCGTCAAGCACACCATCACTACCCAAACCCTTCGTTAGTTCTCTTATCGTCTGTTCCGCATTCTGCGCGGAAGAGTCTATCACTGCGTCGGCGCCAAGGGCACGAGACAAATCTAATCTCTCCGGAACTACATCAATGGCAATTACGCGTATACCCATTTGGGCAGCAAACATGGTCACGCTCAGCCCTACGGGACCTTGTCCAAATACCACTAAGGTCTCAGATGCATTAAGTGAAAGTCTCTTCAAAGCATGAAAGGCGGTCCCAGTGCCACACGCGCAGGCGGCTCCGGATGCAAAGTCCAACCCTTCCGGCATATGTATACATGTGGAAGCTGGCACTACGAGAAAATCCTGATGTCCTCCATCCATAGTACTCCCATATATCTCATGGTGCACTAAACACATCTGCGTGTACCCCATCTCGCACATATTGCACCGATTGCAACCTGTATAGTGATGCATCATTACCCTATCACCTAATTCTAAACCGTCCACACCTGGTCCTATCTCCGAAACAATCCCGCAAGGTTCATGCCCCACAACTTTCAAGTCCGATGGATTGCCCTTCATAGCTGCCTTCATTCGCAACGGCGCAAGGTCACTGCCACATATCCCAGAAGCTTTCATGGCCAAAACCACCTCACCTTTTCCAGGATCAACTCGATCTATGTCTCTGATTTGAATTTCACCGTCACCAGGAAAGAAAATACCTCGCATCACTTGCACCTACCTTAGGAATATGTTTTATTGAACCCATGCTAATAAATCGTAGATACTTGGCTGCTTAAAAAATCGTTCCTTGATATTATGACAGCCTTAAGGAGGATTTCACATGAACCAACTAAGAAACAAAATCGCCTTAGTTACCGGGGGTGGGCTTGGTATAGGTGCGGCTGGTGCTATTGAACTAGCTAAGCAGGGTGCTTCAGTGGCTATAATGGATATCAACGAGTCAGCAGCAAATCACACGGCAGAAGTAATCATTAATAATGAAGGGAAGGCTATAGTCTTATCAGCTGATGCTTCATCGGCCCAGGAATGTAAGGAGGCCGTTTCCAAAACGGTCGATACGTTTGGAGGTCTAGATATCCTGTTCAACAATGTTGGGATTCAACCAGTTGAATCCTATGCCAATGTAGAAGATACAACAGAAGACTTGTGGGACCGCATCATCAACGTGAACCTAAAGAGCCGTTTTCTCATGGCCAAGTATTCTATACCGGAAATGCGGCGTCGAGGGGGTGGTGTGATTATAAGCTCAGCCAGCGTACAAGGACAGCAATCAATGAATCTCGTCCCTGCCTATGCCGCATCCAAAGGGGGAGATCTATCTCTAACCCGGCAGATGGCACTCGATTATGCTAACGATAATATAAGAGTTCTATCAATTTGTCCTGGAGGGGTTGATACCCCACTCTGGCGAGATTCAGTGCTAAGCCAGGGACTGGATGTTCAAGAAGCGATAGCCGCATCCGGCGAATCTCATCCTATAGGTCGATTAGGTGAACCCGAAGATATAGCCCGAGTAGTTGCTTTTTTGGCTAGCGAACAAGCCTCTTTTATGACAGGAACATTTGTGAATGTTGATGGAGGTATGATGTCAAAGGGAGCCTGGGCCTAGAACCCATCCCAAAAAGAGTTAAACGGAGCGATATCGTCACCAAATTCCTGGCGTGCTTCAACTAGCTTTCGCCTGAGATCCGCTAAGATATCTCGATGATCATTGGAGCATGATAAATCATCTGTTTCCATGGGATCAGTCTCTATGTTAAACAACTGGCTATGCCTTACATTTCCTAGACTATATTCTATTAATTTCCACTGATCTGCCTGAACTGACCTCATCAAATCCCTGTATGCAAAATATAAATAATCTCTCCTGGGCATAGGATCGCCTCGAATTTCTGCGACGAGGCTACGACCTAAGACCGTTTTCGGGATCTCTGCTCCCGCCAATTCACATATCGTGGGATAGACATCCACAGTGTAGGTGGGATAAGTGCTAATTTTAGATTTCGGTACACCTGGACCAGATATTATAAGTGGCACATGAATACTGTGATCATATAAATTCTGCTTACCCATGAGGCCATGCCTTCCCAAGGCCAACCCGTTGTCACCAGCAAAAACAATCATTGTATTATCAAGTTTTCCAGATTTCTCAAGCGATAAGATAATTTTTCCGACCTCGGCATCAATGTGACTGATCATGGCGTAGTACTCGGCAATGTGCTGCTTAATTTCATCTGTCCTTCTCGGGATAGAAGACAGAAGTTCATCCCTCACGGTTAGCTGACCATTATCAAAGGGATGATTTTCCATGAAGTTAGAGGGTATTTGAATATCGTCAGGATTGTACAGATCAAGAAATTCTTGTGGCATAGTCCTTGGATCATGAGGAGCCATGAAAGCCACATAGGCAAAAAATGGTTGTGATCCTGTATAACTCTCTATAAAACTCGATGCCTGTTCAGCAAATAACTCACTGGAATGTCGACCAGAATTTACATGAGTTGCAATTTTTTCTTCAATCTCATTGGACGGACGAAAATAGGCTGTCTTAGTAATCCTACCATCGTATTTCCCGCTAGGATCAAATTCATGTACTGGCACATTCCAATGATCATACATACCACCAAAATAAACGTCAGCACCATCATTAAAACTACGCGCATAGGACTCATGCCCATTGTGCCATTTGCCAGCCCCCCAACAATAGTATCCCGCTGCTTGCAATGCCTCTCCAAGTAGCACTTGATCCTCAGGGATGTATTTGCCCGACTCAGCTAGGTGGAAAAGAGTCCGCCCTGTCAGCAACATTGCTCGACTTGGCATACATACCGCTACATCCGTTCCGCCCATGATGTAAGCATGTTCAAAAGTAGTCCCACTCGCTACCAGTCGGTCTAGATTAGGAGTCTTGATTTGTTCATTTCCAAGAGCTTTGATCGTATCAAATCTCTGATCATCAGTGAATAACAGAAGTATATTAGGTGATTCCATTAAGGTGACGCTCCTCACAATAAGCGTATCATTCCACACAACGAATAAAGTTTAAATCCCATACTCCATCGGACGGATCAATATAAGTGACTAAGATCAAAATACCTATTGGGACGGAGGTAGTACAGTCAGGAAGTCAATACAAGAGCCCCAGCTAAGTTACTCAGTCCTCACAGAAAGCAGCCACATGGGCTCTCGTCCAACTTCATACCTCTTAAAAAAATTCAATTGCCCACCATGTTCGATATTAAAAACGGAGACATGCCCGGATTCTAACCCACCGGAATATAAATACTGCCCGGTATGATCTATATCCAAAACCCTTGGAACTGGCTCAGTGTCCACTCTACCCAATGAAGTCAGTTTTCCAGAATTGGGGTCCACAGCAAATCCGGCTATAGAATCATCTCCTCTATTAGGTGCATAAAGAAACTTACTGTCAGGAGTCATTCTAATTTGAGCACAGGTATTGGTACCCTGAAAGCCTTCGGGCAAAGTTGATTTCGTCTCTATTTCTGTCATTGAACCAGGGTCATCACGATACGAATAAACGGTTACGCTCGATTCTTGTTCGTTAGAAAAATACACAAATTTGCCGTTTTTATGATACGTGTAATGCCTAGGTCCACGATTATATTTCTGATTGATATCAGCCTTAGGAATAGGAGACACTTCACCGCTCACTTCATTATAAGCAAAAGATTTTATGACGTTGATACCATACCCTCCAGCAATATGCGGCAGTAATAGAGAACGATTCGATTGATCTGTCATGACGCAGTGTGCTCCCGGACCGGTTGGGATCCACACTGGATCACCTCGGAGCATTCCTCGGTCAACTTGTTGAACGCTCAGGCCTCCGCCGCTATAGTGAGCTCCAAACAGGGTATTACTGGTGCTATCCAACGATATGTAGCAGGGGTCAGAATTAAGTTGCGGCCCATCCGCAAGATGGTCAAGTGATCCGGTCAAGGGATCAAACTTGAACGATGCTATCCTGGGTATATCTCTGAGTCCTACATATAGGATGAAGTTTTCCACATCCAGTACCAGTGGAGCGGGTCGGCCAAGTACCCTTGTTTCAGCAATTTTAGTAAGGGCCCCATTTTCGGGATCGATTTCCCAACAGGCTATATAGTCATCACCAGAAAGGGCCATGAGTAATACCTGCTTCACGTAGTACCTCCACCATTTTCTTGTAGGGTCAACATCAATGTATCGCCATTCTATCAGTAACTATGTGTGAACAACTCTGCAGATACGTCCTATCATTAATATCATCCTTTCCTGTATCGTTGACTATCAACAATTGTCAATGGTCCTCACAGAGTAAAATTTGATTTTAGAATGCAACTACTTAATCCGATTAAATCAATCGCCCTCTGCTAAGGTAAGAAAGCAAATAAACTGAAACCTATTAAGTCTGCAACATCAAAATTGCTCCTGCGCTGGTCCCGTGAAAATGGGTACCAACAAATTCTACTGATTGCCTTTCCTTTAATACTCAGTACAGGATCTTGGTCTATCCAGCAATTCATAGATCGGATGTTTTTATCTTGGCATTCTCCTGACGCTCTCGCTGCAGCTATGCCAGCTAGCATACTAAGCTTCACCCTTATAAGCATCTTCATGGGTACCGCAGGATACTCAAACACATTCATAGCCCAATATATGGGGGCGAAACGACCCTGGAGAGTAGGGCCTTCAATGTGGCAGGGGCTCTACATTGCTTTGTTCGGAGGCATGGTAATAGCGATATTATCATTGGCAGCCAAACCCATTTTTGAATTTATAGGCCACGATCCGGCTGTTAGAAAACTTGAAATCAGCTATTGGAGGATACTTACTCTCGGAAGTGTATTCCCGCTTTTAAAGATAGGGGTATCTTCGTTCTTCTCCGGAAGAGGCAGAACTTATCCAATTATGTGGGCAAATTTTGCTTCCACCCTTATAAATATTGCTTTGAATTACTGCCTAATCTTTGGGAATCTGGGTTGTCCTTCAATGGGAATAATCGGTGCGGGAATATCAACCGTTATTTCAGAAATGTGTGGTTTCTTGATCCTCGCCTCCTTGATTTTTCGTCCGAAACATGAGTCGCTATTCAAAACCCTTTCAGGGTTTCCAATAAATAGAGAACTACTGCTAAGATTACTACGGTACGGCGCTCCCAACGGCATCCAATTCTTTCTGGATATAGCAGCCTTCTCCGCATTCATACTTATAGTTGGCAGGATTGGAGCCTCCCAGTTAGCCGCTACAAACATCGCACTTAATATCAGCATGCTTGGGTTTATGCCAATGATTGGCCTAGGTATAACAGTAAGCGTATTGGTAGGTCAATCATTGGGGGCTAACAGACCTAACATGGCTGATCGAGCTACAATCTCCTCCTTGCAGATTTCAACTGTTTACATGAGCTCATTAGCTATCCTGTTCCTGGTTCTACCTGGCATATTCATTTACCCGTTTGCGGCAGGTGCAGATCCATCCGAATTCGAATTGATAAAATCTCACGCTCTTGTCGCAGTCCGATTTGTAGCAATATGGACATTGTTTGACTCCGTGGGGATCGTGACCTCGGCTTGCCTGAAGGGAGCAGGTGACACCACTTATGTGATGAAAACCATCGCCATATTAGCAATAATACTGTTGGTATTACCAACTTATCTTGCAGTTGAAGTACTGTCACTTGATCTAATCGCGGCTTGGTCCATAGGAGTTTTCTATATTATCGCCTTAGGGGCGGCCTATGGAATCAGGTTCAAAGAAGGGAAATGGAAGTCAATCAGAGTAATAGAAAGGGAATAAAATAGCGCCTGAAGCAAACTCCGTCATTGGCTAGCATGTCATCCAATATTGACACCTCGTGAAAAGATAGCGTCCCACAATAATGGACGGTTCAATACCGTCACTTGCACACCAAAAAAATGATATCATCCTCACACTTGAACCCAAGCGTATAAACATGGGAGGCAGTAGATAATATGGCAGCCAGTAGACCGAATATAGTCCTAATTATGTCAGACGATCTTGGCTACGAAGTGCTAGGAGCTAACGGGGGAACCTCTTATCAAACGCCACGCTTGGATGAGCTGGCTCAAACTGGTATGCGCTTTGAGAACGCACACGTTATGCCTCTGTGCACTCCAACAAGAGTCTCATTAATGACAGGTAAGTATAACTTCCGTAACTACATTGGATTTGGATTAATCCGCCCTGATGAAATAACCGTTGGTCATCTTCTTTCTAATGCAGGCTATAACACATGTATTTCTGGCAAGTGGCAATTATATTCTTACAACCCTCCTGATCAATACCCTGAGTATCGATCAAAAGGCCAGAAAATAGAAGATGCTGGATTTGACGAATTCTGTGTGTGGCACGCCCATCATACGGAAGAAAAAGGCTCACGGTATAAAAACCCTGTCATCTTCCAAAACGGCACATATCTAAACGATACGGATGGGAAGTATGGGGAGGATATATTCTGCGATTACATTATTGACTACATAGATAGAAAAAAGGATGATGAGAATCCGTTTTTCGTGTACTGGCCTATGGCTGCTACTCATAAACCTCATGAACCCACACCTGACAGCCCTGAGTGGGACGATTTTGATCCACCCTCCAACCGATCACTTGGCGCCAAAACCTGGGCAGAACTTGAGGATGGTTCCTGGTCAGACGATCCTCGTTTCTACGCGGATATGGTCAGCTACCACGATAAGGTCATAGGTCGGCTTATGGATTATCTAGAACAACAAGGACTGCGCGAAAATACCCTGGTCATTTATCTCGGTGATAATGGGAGCCCGGATGATGTCTGTTCCATGATGCATGAACACAACGAAATATGCGGTGGAAAGGGTAAAACAAATGACAGAGGAACACACGTTCCACTAATATGCAATATGCTAGGTACTATACCTTCTGGAACCGTTCAATCCGATCTTATCGACCCAACAGACTTCCTACCTACCATTTTCGAGGCAGCTGGACTCAATTTCCCCAAAGAATATCTAATAGACGGGGTGTCCTTTTATCCCCAGTTAACCGGAGAAAAAGGATCTCCAAGAGACTGGATTTTCTTCCATTTTGAGCCTATGAACAAACGCCGGGGGGAATCTTCAAGTCTACCCGACGAGGCAGAGGAGAAAATACGGTTTGCCAGGAACCACCATTGGAAACTCTATGAAACTGGTGAACTCTACGACCTTGATTCAGACTTGGATGAAGATGTTCCCATATATGAATCACAAGATAACCCGCGAGAGTCTTTGGCCAGGTCATCACTCAAGCCAGTGTTTGATAGGATGGAATAATCCACTCCCACTCTTTCAGACCTAATTATCCATCTTGAGGTCTAGTGAAGCAGAATTAATACAGTACCTCAATCCGGTCGGCTTGGGTCCATCAGGGAACACGTGTCCTAAGTGAGCACCGCAGTGGTGACACATAACCTCTGTTCGGGTCATGCCTAGGGACGTGTCCAGTTCCGAATCAATTTTCTGTTCATCCAACACCTGATAAAAAGATGGCCAACCGCAGAATGAATCATATTTAGCTTCTGACGAGAATATCTCCTCACCGCAGCAAACACACAAATATGTTCCCACATCCTTTGTATCCCAGTACTCGCCAGTGAAAGGACGTTCCGTCGCCTTATTCCTTGTAACCTCAAATTGCTCCGGAGTCAACCTGCCGCGGTATTGCTCATCATCTCTGGGATCTTCCATATCGCCCTCCAGGTACTTAATGCCACCTATAATAAAATATTTCCAGTTAGATAATCTGCCGCCCCGGTTAAAGATCCTGGACCCGCAGGAGAAACAGCCACACTCCATGCTCATTAGAAAGTAGATAGTTTCCAAACATATCCATTCACAACCTAACTAAATTAACATCGCTCGACCATACGATATCCACTCAATCCATATTGTATCTTACTCGCTTACGAGTCCCATCGCCTGGGCTCTGGACAGCATGTTAATAGCAGTGGTCTCATGTGCAGTATCTACCATCACTCCTCGGTAGTTAATCGCAACATTGCCAGCTTTTCGACCCGTCTCCATAGCCTCAAGTAATCCCTGCCATTCCATTATTTCTTCTCTCGTAGGGGAAAAGGCTCGATTGACAACTGACACATGACTCGGGTGAATAATGTGCATGCCAGTATATCCCAAGTTGCGGGACTGCAAGGCAAATTTTTCCAAGCCGGCAATGTCCTTTAAATCTTGCCAAAGACCTGTCATAGGGAATGGTATGCTAGCAGCTCTACTGTCAAGTAATACCCTTGATCGCAGATAAAGAGTCTCAGCTCCAATGGGTGTCCATCTGTATCCAACATCCCTTGCTAGATCCCCATCTTTGCCACAGCTTACACCCATATGAGCGATGCGATCAGATGAGATGGCAATTTCATATGCAGACCGTATGCCGGCGGCAGTTTCTAGGCCAGGGTCAAGGAGAATGCTCCCAATACTGATATTACCCTCACACTCAGCCTCACTTATCATTTTGTCGACGGCTATTACTTCTCTTGACCCTCTGACCATTGGAAGAATGATACCGTACAAGCCTCTCTTCACGACCGCCCTAACATCTCCTTCAGTCAGACCGCTATCAAAGCCATTCACCCTCACGAGAATTATCAGACCTTCATCCCCCAACTCAGCAACTAGCTTAGATATAAGAGATCGCGCATTCAACTTCTCTCTATCAGGCACTGAGTCCTCAAGATCAAGGATCAATGCATCAGATCCATACTGGGGCGATTTCCGTATCCAATCCTCTTTATATCCCGGGATATAAAGAGCGGATCTCAGTTGAATGGCCCTATCTTCCGGATCTCCAACCCTTTTCCTCATCACTAGATGACCCCGTCAACTTTAAGACTGTGTAATTTTTCTTTGTTTATTTTCAACAATGTTCGATATATTTCGCCATTTTGCATCCCTAATAATGGAGCGCCCGTTGATTCAGGTAGATACCCACCAGAAAAAATTACCGGGAATCCAGAGGCTATGCCAGGCAAATCTCCCTCAAATGCCTGACTCCTCATTGGAAAAAGGGTCCCCCGTTCAATAAAATGTGGATCATCTATCACGTCTAATACTGATCTCACCTCACTGCATGGAACTTCGTTGTCATCAAGCAGCTTCAAAGCTTGCTCCTTAGAGAGAACACTCAACAGTTTTTGAACCGCATTTCTAGCTTCTGCGACATAGGTCCCTCTATCTAGAAATGTGGCAAACCGAGAATCCGCCAAAAGATGCGGTGCAGCCAATGCTTGGGATAGTCTACGCCATTGGTCGTCGCTTGCAACAGTAATGATGATATCCCCATCCTTCGTGTGATAAAGACCCGTAGGCCCTCCTCTAATCCCATTTCCCATTCTAGGAGATTCCCCAAACATTATCGTCTCTTCTATATTTTCAACAAACATTAATGAGGTAAGAGTATCCATCATTGATACATCTAAATGCTGACCTTTGCCGGTTTTATCTCTGTGCCTTAGTGCAGCTAATATTGAATAACAAGCAAATATCGGTGTTACTAAGTCAGCTATGTAAAGTCCGATCCTCATGGGAGGTCCATGCTCGTCTCCATTCATATCCATAATCCCGCTCATTCCTTGAATCTCGGGGTCGTGTGCTCTCCTCTGCGAATAACGCCCCTTTTGACCATATCCTGATATGGAGGCATAAACTATAGAGGGATTCACCGAGGACACTTCCTCAAAACCCAATCCCAATCTATCCATGGCTCCTGGTGATAGATTTTCGACAACCACATCAGATTGCTTAGCCAGATCTAGAAACATTTGTTTGCCCTTGGGGTGTTTCAAGTTTAGCGTGACACTCTTTACCCCCTGCGATCTCTTTAAAAACCTTGTAGATAACTGTTTTTCTGATATTTTTTTAGGTGAATACCCATCAGGATCCGCAAAGGGGCCATTCCCCCTTGTTGGATCCCCTGAACCAGGAACTTCAACCTTTATGGATTCAGCCCCCAATCTCGCTAGATTCACTAGAGTAAATGGGCCTGCAAGATAAACGGTCACACCTAGGACTCTAATACCCGACAAAGGAGACATGGGCGTCTTTTCCTCTGTAAACCCCTCATCGGTATCTTGATCTATTGTAGGCAAGTGGCACTCTCCCTTCGGCTTCAAAGACTAGACACAACGGATACCATGATAAACGAATAGAACAGTTAACAAATAGCTTTACTGCTGTTAGGGTTCCCACGTGTTCATCCAAGATATTTAGCTGTTGTAAATTATTTTATGGATGGTATAAATATGGCAAATGATTTCCCGAACAACCGAAGTGAGTTAACAATATGCGTATAGCCTTAATAGGACAAGCAGCTTTCGGAAAAGACGTGCTAAATGCTCTAATCAAAAACGGTGGCAATGTTGTGGCAACTTTCTGTCCTCCAGATACAGCCGTTGACCGCATTGATCCAGTGAAAGAGGCATCACAATCACACAATCTTCCGGTTTACCAGTACAAAAGGATGCGAACTAAGGAGGCTATATCCAAGTTTATATCTTTGGATGTTGATCTATGCGTTATGGCTTTTGTGACCGACATCGTCCCAATGGAAATAATTGAGGCCCCAACCTTTGAGACCATTCAATACCATCCTTCCTTACTCCCAGAACATAGAGGCCCAAGCTCAATCAACTGGCCAATCATTAAAGGCAAAACAAAGACTGGCATAACGATTTTCTGGCCAGACGAAGGCCTCGATACAGGGCCTATTCTATTCCAGCAAGAAACTCCTATCGATCAAGATGACACACTAGGAACTCTCTACTTCGACCGCCTCTATCCAATGGGTGTAGACGCCCTAGTGGAGTCAGTTGATTTGGTTAGATCAGGATCCGCACCAAGGATAGATCAGGACCATTCCTTAGCCAGCTACGAGGGCTGGTGCCGATCTGAGGATGCAAAGATCGACTGGCAGATGCCTGTTGATGATTTGTATAATCTCATCAGAGGGTGTGATCCAAGTCCTGGTGCTAATACAATATTCAAAGATGAAAAAGTCTCATTTTTCAAGACATCTATTAACCGAATAGAGACCAACCGAGAACCAGGTACGGTTACAGACATCACATCAGGGTCATTCACGGTGTCTGCGCAAGGAGGATCGATCTCTATTTCTAGAGTCCAAGTGAATCGAATGAGCAAAATGCCAGCCTTAGATTTCATAGAATATTCGGGTCTGCAAAACGGCGACACATTTGGTAGTTAAATGTAAAGGAGATGGATATGGCTTCCGAATCTAAATTTTTATACACTGCTGCAATGGATGTACCTCACAGCAAAGAGGCCTTATTCAACGAGGTATACGATCAAGAGCACATACCATACTTGGCGCAAGTCCCGGGAGTAATTTCTATTGCCAGGTTCACCACTCAGCCTTTAAACATGGTTTTGGGCGGTAAAAAGAGAAACATTGTTATTGAGGGACAACCGAAACACACAGCAATGTACGAGATCGCGGATCCTGCGGTTCTTTTGTCTAAGGAATGGGCAGAGGCTGTGGATCATGGTAGATGGTCAAGCGAAGTGCGTGAACATACATTTAACAGGCGCCAGGTACTATTAAAAAAGACCTGACTAAAACTTGTACCTATATCCTAGTTATCACTCCACATAAACCTGGTTAATTTAAGCTTCCCTGTGATCCTTTAGAAAAGTCCCTGATCTTATGAAAATATGATCGCTCTTCATCCCGCTAAACCCTATTAGAACTAGTTCCCTTCTTCATCGCCTATCGGATCGTCAGGGTTGTCGAGATTCTGTTCGAATCTCTCTCCCATTTGATCCAGGAAATCCTCGATGTTTCTCGACAGATTTATTCTCTGCTCTGTTTCAACGCCCCCCTGGCCTTGATCTCTATCTGCACCAGATCCATGGTCCGAGGGTCTTGACAGTACCTTGTCGTAATAGGTCTCCAGTTGTTTGATCAACGAACCAACATCACTCTGCAAATCCACAGCACCATCTATATCCCTATATTGCTGTTCCCCTTCCTTCTTATCTGCAATATCCATTGGAAATCCGTATACAGAACATAGCACTTCTAAAAGTCTCGACGCCCCTAGGTGATCCTCATCCAACTGAACATACTGGGGCAGATGAGCCATCAAGGTTGTATTAGGGATATCTAGCTGAGACAAATCTTCATTTACTTGATTGATTATTGAAGTGGGACCTTGGTACGCACTCCTTCGAGGATTCAAGAAGGCTCCAGCCATCTTTTCCTGTGCTTCCTTCATTGAGCCCGTTACAAGTATCGGCCGCGTATGGGGTACCGAGTCGTACATTCCACCAACACGACAATATTCCGTGACATTGCAGTGCTGGAATAGCTCCAGAATGGAATCAGTATAATCTTCGCCGAAGTTATGAGGCTCCCTCATATGTATGAAAACGTAGTCTCGACCCGTATTCTCGTCGCGAGCATAGTTAGCTATGGTATTAGGTTTGGTGAATACTCGTTTCCCATTTATTATCCTCATCCTTGGGCGATAGCGGGTGAAGTCAAAGAACCTACCAGGTCTGGCTAGCCTCCCCAACTCCGAAGCCCCGAGATGTCGTTCCAATTTCGTTAAGGAGAGAGTCCCCACGCGACCAACATCGATCCATGGTCTTAACATCCCGATTACACAAGTGTCCTTCATACTTGGAACTGGGTCAATCAGATCAAATTCTCCAACTCTCATATAATCCTGATCCCACGATGAATATTTGTAGAAGCATAACTCAATGCGAAGTAACGCTCAAACCTCACGGAGCGAATTATAACATTCCACCTAACTCAGTATATTCACCACCCCATGATTACTACCCAATAAACCTCATGTCCAATAATGTGCCCTCCGTATTTCAGATACTTTTACACAATACAACGAAAAATCAGGAACTTTATCCAGATATTCTCATTAATTACACCTCTTAGAGGTTTTATCCGCTAAGATAATAGGGTCAAAATTGATGCACACATCAGTTAGTTTCACTTAACACCCAAATGTCAGAACAAGAAAACGATAATCCAAATCAGGACGACAAGCCAACCCCAATAGAGGGCGAGTTGGTTAGTAACAGGTCACCCCATAACCTTGATCCCCCCAATCCATCAGGAATACACCATATACGATGGCAAGGCGGCTGTACTAGCTGCCTAATACCAATAATTCTCATTTTGCTACTACTATTTTTTATGGTTAGAACGGGTACTTGTCTATAGGTTGTTTAATCGATGGGACCGTTAATTTGGAGAAACCCGCATATCGAGTTACTGGAAAACAATCCATTGGACCAACGTAACACCACAGTCCGACTTTGATCACAAAACCCCCAAACGATGCTAGAATGATTGGAACGGGAGTGACTCCAAAGATTGTACAGAATTTCGCGTTCCGCAGTAGCTCAGTGGTAGAGCAATCGGCTGTTAACCGATCGGTCGCTGGTTCGAATCCAGCCTGCGGAGCCATTGTGCGATATCTTCATCTAAGAAGAAGGATGCATTCCTTTTTGAAACAACGATAGAATGATCCGATGAACATCTGAATATAAATCTTATAAAATGGGACGTTTAGGTGGCGTATAGAAAATAATGACTAACGAGAATAAGGAAAATAAGGCACCAGATGAGGTTGATCCCAGTAAGGATGAACCAGGTATGATGGGGGATCCTGATGATAAAGAGGAGAACTCCACCGTCCCACTACGAGACGCCCCGCACGAACCTACTCAACCAGCATCTAGTTCAACGCATGATGAAGCTCAATACCCAGCAAAGAACAACGGCCAACCTAAAGTAGAAGAATCTGAACTTGAAGAGGTTGCGGTTGCCATAGAAGACGATCTAGATGAATCAGATATCCCCAGTCATGCCCAACTTTTTAAGCAATCCCAGTGGGCTTGGCTAATGTCGTCAATTATATGGATAGGGATGCTAGTGGTAATTATCTCCCTATTTGGTGGTGGTCTTGGAGATGCCTTGTTGGGAGTTCCATTCGCCATCGAGGGCTTGATGGCGTTAATTATAGCGGGGCCCAGATATATAAGATGGAAACAAACTGCCTATTACCTGTCTGATGACATGTTATACATGACACTTGGTGGCTTCACATTTCTACAGAAAAAAAAGCGAATCATCGGCATTTACTTTGACTCCATGGCAAGTCTAGAACTGAAACACGGTATATTTGGTAGGAGCCTTGGGTATGGAGAAGTCATGGTCATCTTAAAAGACAAGCGCGCAGCGAAACTACAATATTTGGATGAGTATGAAGGGTTCATGGATCACATCAACGCAAATACAGAGCTCCCTGGACTAAACGAAGATCCCAGCGATGCCGAATCTACTCAGGGTGAAGGGCAGCCAAAAGGTAAAGACTTCCCAGTGGAATAGACCAACATTATGCCTATACCGGAAGAATTCTACCCCTTTATGAACCTTGCCGCCATAAATATACGATTTTGTACGATTGGTTTCTGAGACATATTACTTAGTGGAGCGCAGTGATGATTCATATGGATTGGTACGCATGGCCCATCGCAACTATCCTAGGAATTGCATTACTTGGTATGGGAACACGGAAAGCTCTCGCGAGTGATCCCAAATTAACTCAAAGGTTTATATGGGCTCCTGAGATACCTTTGCTATTTCTAAGAAAACTGGGGTGGCTTGAAATTGCTACTGCTTTAACGTTTCTCATCCCTGTCATCATTTTAAGAGACGAAACAACATTTCTCGCTCTTATCGGCACTATTCCTGCCTCAATATTATCTGTCATCAACCTTAAGATTTGTGTCATGGCCAAGAGCATCGCTAGGGCAACATTGCCCGCTTCCTTGGCTGTTGCTTCAGTGACATTAGTAATTATCCTAATCCAGTAGGGTTTCACTCACTAAAATACAATTAGAATCCATTAGCAACTCAGCAAGCACAGTCATTCTGCGCTCCTTCACCAATAGATGCTCTATTTCTCCAGAAGAAATCACCAACGCCTCAACTCTGTTCCTGATGGATTGTAAAATAAGACCTGTCTGAATTTCCTTACTGCTCAACCTGACACACGACCATCCCCGTGACGCAACAACGTCTTCAGGCACAACACCCTCTAGGCATATAACCGACATCTCAGTCGGCGTAACGATAACCGCAAGGAACTCCCCTCCTCTTACCCACTCAGGAAATGGTTCGTCAGAACCAAAACTGCATACCGCAAAATACCCCTCAACTCTCACAACCTTTGCTTCCATCATGGACACTGAGTCTACTGCTTCAGGCTCACTACTTAAAATCGTCTCCACACTCGCCCAATTTGTTTCCCCTATCCCGAGGAGGTCTACGTGTTCCATTAAGACACATTGGTTGGCACACTCCAATATCTCCTCATCAGAGAAATCCGGCCTAGATTGATGCACACGCCACCACCAAAGAACCCTACGACGGGTCGGGCCGATCGAGAAGCCGTCTTTGGACATCGCCTTAGATAACCTAGAAATGAATGGATTGCAATCCCACTGTAACCCTATCTTCTCCGTTTCGCTCCATCGGAACAAACTGTCTAGCCACAGTTCCTCTTCGCTGACAGCCTTAAATTTACTTATCCAGTTCCCGACAGTCTTCAAGCCTGGTGAATCCGTAGAAGCCGACAGGGCTACATGAATTTGTTTCTGTCCTTTTCCAGATGAAAACATTTCAAATGCTGTCGACATTAAATCATGCCTATGATATGGTCTCCCCATTTATTACCTTTTTTCATGTTATTACTACTCTTCTATAATATCATCTCAGGCAACTTATTCAATATATTACCCGCATATATACCGTATTTTCGTTATGGCTGGGTTTAGTGTTTTTAATTACCTAATATGAACAAGTCACCGTTTTCTTGAATTTACCGGATGAAGAATTGTTAGATACTCCGAGATTTAGCGTTTGGATCTACTAGAGCATGAAAGCTAGCTACCAAATATTAACGATTGCATTCGCTGTCTTATTCATCAGGCTGAGTGCAGTACAATTTGCGAAAAACTTTCCCATTTGAAAAAAACGGCGCATAATGTGACACTGCAACACGATCTAATTCTGGAAATGAAACGAGCAAAACATTGACTGCCCTAACATGAACCGTGGTCCACTGGATCACGGTCTTCATACAGGAGAATTTATATGAGACTAGCTCTACAGTATGAAATGCAGAGACCAAATTTGGATGACCGACTCGTTCTTAAGGAAACGATGGAACAGTGCATCTTCGCGGATGAAGTTGGCTTTGACACTCTGTGGTTCGTCGAACATCACTTCCTTACCGGGTTTTCTGCATCTCCTTGTCCCGATTTGATTTATGCTGCCTTAAGTCAAAGAACCAAAAATATCAAGTTGGGCTTAGGGGTGGTGGTTCTACCTTATCACCATCCTGTTAGAGTAGCCGAAAGGGTTGCCATGTTGGATCATCTTTCCGAAGGGAGGGTAGAATTTGGTACCGGTCGTTCCGCTCCGTATGAACTGGTAGGAATGGGCCTAGATCCTCGAGATAGTAGGGCTATGTGGGAGGAATCACTCTCCATGGTACCCAACATATGGCAATCAGATTGGTATTCTCACGAAGGCGAATACTGGCAGGTTCCCGAACGTCAAATCCTACCAAAGCCATTTCAAGATCCCCATCCTCCAATATGGGTGGCCTCATTGCAACCATCAACGTACAAAATAGCTGCTGAAAAAGGTATCGGAGTTCTTTCCCTGGGTTCGAGTACACCCTCAGCCCTAGAACCACACGTAAGGGAATATAAAGAGCAAGTTAAGAAGGCCGATCCCGTGGGTGCCTTTTCGAATCCCCAGTGGGCGAGTTCCACCCTCGGTATTTGCCTGAAAGACCGTGAAAGAGCCCGAGAGATGGGAGTGCAATCATTAAAAACATTTTTCGGCGCTGACAAACCATACGTACAAGGCCTTAAAGACATATATCCACAACTTCTGGAAAAGTGGGGAGGTGTGCCAGACCACCTAGAATCTACGTTTCATCGCTTCATAGAAGGTGGAACAAATGAAGAATTCGATGACGTCCTAAATCTATCCGGTGTTTCGGCAGTTGCAGAGAAAATGTGGGAGGGACTTGATACTGATACACTGTGTGAAAGAGCTGTAGTTATTGCAGGTGATCCCGATGATTGCATAGAAGCATTAAAAAAACACGAGGCCATAGGAATTGATGAGATGATGGTGATGATGCAAACGGAAACCATCCCACACAAGGAAGTTATGGAGTCTATAGAGCTTTGGGGAAAATACATAATTCCAGAATTTAAAAAGACGTAGCACAAAAAGCACTCCCGGAAGAACGATGGCCCGTTCGATAACATACGACTTTTACAAACTTATGACCTCACAATTAACGAGATTAAGATCAATAACCCATGAAAAATCTTCGGGTTTTGGTGAACAGTAATGCCAAAAATCACACTAAAAGAACTAATATCCCCATTCAAAAGCCCCTCACGAATGCCGAACGGTTTGCAATGGGACTGCAACGAATTATTCGTAATGGATCAACTTACTGACGACGTTTTTGTTTTAGACGAGATGGGTAACGTGAGGAGGATTATATCGACAGACACTGTCAATGGATCAGGTATTACCTTGGGTGGAGGATTTATTTGGACAGCGAGTAATGCTAACAACGGCGCTTCAGCCAGACCTCAGAGAACATCAGATTACAATGTTGCAAATATTCGGAAGATAGATCCTTCAACAGGAGAAACCATTGCTTATTTCCCCACGCCAGACGGAGGTGGAGTTCACGGACTGGAATGGGACTCAGGAAATATTTGGGTCACTCTTACAGAATCAAGAAAGCTGGTCTTAATTGATGGAACTACATTTGAAATTATTCGGGAATTCTATTGCAACTTAAATGTTCTACATGGTCTGGCATTGGACGGAGAGGGAATTTGGTGTGCTGACAGAGCAGAAAAAACACTTGTCAAATTCCACCGATCTTCCGGCAAGGTAATGGAGGAGATTCAGCTTCCCAATAGCGGTCCGGATCCCCACGGACTCAGTATAAAGAACGGAACACTTTGGTATTCTGACGCTGATTTCCCAATAGCTGACGGTATGCGTGGATATCCAGAAATTGGATTTATATCAACCTGATGTGATTGGATAACACATTCACATTTCAGTAACAATATGCCACCATTGCAAAGTCCCTACCTTGATGCTGAAAGATGCGATGATCAAACCTAATAAATCGGAGTTTGACGAGTGAAATTTGGTACCTTTGTATTCCCGATCTCAAAAAATCCCTGCGATGATAACCGTATAATCGATGAAACCCTCGAGGAGGTCGTGCTCTGTGACAAATTGGGATTTCACACAGCTTGGCTCTCAGAACACCACTTCGATGGATCGACAGCATATGTGGACCCCGTTGTATTCGCTGCCGCGATAACCAGTAAGACAAGTGAGATACGTGTTGGATTCGCCGTGGTAGAGATGGCCCTTCACCATCCGGTACGTTTGGCCGCCCAAGTTTCCCTTTTGGATAACCTGAGTAATGGGAGAGTGACACTTGGCACCGGAAAGGGATCAGCGTTCAATGAATATGAATACATAGGCTTTGGAGTTTCCATGGCCGACGCAGGTGACAGGTTAAGTGAAGCTGAGTCCTTGATCCTAGAGGCATGGAAAGGGCACTCGGTGGATTTTAAAGGGAAATTTTGGAATGTCTCCTTCCCAAGCCTCAGGCCAATGCCATTCCAAAAACCACACCCGCCATTGGTTAGGGCCTGCCTGAGCTTAGAATCCACAAGAGAAATGGCAAGAATCCAGCGACCTATATTGATTGCCGCACAAGATATCAACTCGATAAAGGACAGAATGGAAGCTTATAGAGAGGAGCTAGAATATTCTAAGGTATCTGATACAGATACCGATCAGTTATTAAAGCAAATTTGGGTATCAAAGAACGTATTTGTGTCAGAATCATCTTCTCATGCTCTGGAAATCGCACGTAATAGCCTTGAAGTAGAACAAAGTCACTTCAGGAAAGCACGTGACGATTTCAACCCTGGGAATGCCAAAAACAGTCCATCAAATGCGAATGAGTTTGAATCTACCTTTATCGCTGGCACTCCCGAACAAGTGGTTGAACAGATCCTTGAATTAAAGAAAATAGGTGTACACAACTTGATGATGAAAATGAATACGGGCGAAATGGATTCAGCTACTGTGAGAAAATCTATCAACCTATTCGCAGAGAGAGTAATGCCTCATTTTACTGAAAGTCATTAAATATCTTTCAACACTATCACCTAAAATGTTGTTTGAGCAGAGGCATTTGTAGATGCTAAACTTAGTTCTGCCCAAAAATCTTTGGCCCGCTAGCTCAATTGGCAGAGCAACTGACTCTTAATCAGTAGGTTCTCG
>CAZRSW010000028.1:0-1196 GCA_964602845.1 uncultured Dehalococcoidia bacterium
TACGAGGAATGTACGCATGCATCGATATGGTCGGGTGTGGGCAAAAGGGCCGCCAGGTTAACATTTTTATGTATGAACAACAACTCCAGACATCAATCGAGCATCCCTAAATCCAAGAAGATCTTCTGGGTTCCTTTCAGATCAGCCAGGTCTTCTATCGTTACATCTGGCATTTGCAATTCGTCAAATGACGGTAGGAACTTGTGGGTCTTGACCCCGTCAACAACAGGGTATTCATATATTTGCCCCGTGAAGTATTGCTGGGCAACCTTAGACGTCATAAACATCAGAAATTTTTCTGCGTTTGTCTTGTTCTCGCTGGTGTCTAGGATACCTGCTCCAGCAACCATTACCAAGCTCCCTGGTCCTCCATCACTGAGATATCGGTTACGTGCATTAAAACCATCTCCATGTTCTGAAACAAACCGGTGGAGGTAGTAATGATTGACCAAACCGATACTAATTTCACCTGCAGCAGCAGCAGCGACCTGAGGCGTATTCTTAGGATAAATAATAGGCTCATTGGCCAGCATGTCTTGCAACCATGCCCGTGTTTTTTCTTCACCCCATAATACTCTCATGCCCGTAATCATGGTCTGGAAAGAGCTATTTGTCGGAGCCCAACCTAATTTACCTTTCCATTTCGGATCGGTAAGATCTTCTAACGATGCGGGTAGTTCGGATTCGTTAATCGAGGCAGTATGGACCAATGTCCTCGCTCGACCAGACAAACCAACCCAACTTCCATCCCGTGGTTTCGCCCAATCGGCAACTCGGTCAGTAACACTCCCAGGCAACGTAATAAGTCTGCCTTCAGAAGAAAGGAAACCCAATCCGCCAGGATCTTGGGCTATGTATATATCCGCCGGACTATTCTTGCCTTCTTCCAATATCATTGCAGCAATTGGAAAAGTCTTGCCATATTTAGCCCTTACATCAATACCAGTAGCCTCCTCGAACATCTTTACCAAACTTCCTATAAGGATCTCAGATCGACCAGAGTATATTACGAGTTCTCCGGGGTCTTTCACCACTTCTTTTTCCACTTCCACTACCTTCTCCACCGTAACAGTTTTAGGTACTTCCTTTATAACCTCTACCTCTTTGGTAACAGTTACAACATCCCCCGGTACTTCCTTTATAACCTCTTTTTCCACCACAACTTCAACAGGGACTTCTTTTACAACTTCCTTCTC
>CAZRSW010000028.1:1296-15508 GCA_964602845.1 uncultured Dehalococcoidia bacterium
TAACCTCTTTTTCCACCACAACTTCAACAGGGACTTCTTTTACAACTTCCTTCTCAACCACAACTTCAACAGGGACCTCTTTTACGACCTCTACAACCTCTATATCGGCAGCGCAGGCACCAAAAACAAATAACATCAACACCAATCCGCCAAAAAGACCTAAATTGTTCTTCAGGAAACGTCTCACTCTTTTTCACCTCAACTAAACTAAAATTTTAGGACATCCAGTATTTTACTGTTAGTCAACCATTACAAATTCACTATGTGCATACAAAACCATCAGTATTCATACTATTACTACATTAATTAGGCTATACTTGGCATATTACTTAGTATGTACTTAGTAAATGAGTTCGTATACATTAACCAACTCTTGTATTACGTGTCAAGAATCATTTGTAAATAACTCATATTCCCTTTATTGATAATGTGCCCTGAGAAGCGAACTCCATATCAGGCAATCCGGTCATGTGATTGGGTATGTTGCGCATATTGAACACCACTTTTATTACACCTTCCTTAGCTTGCTAGTGCTACTCCTGAAATTAGGATGGAATTACTCCACTCAACTACATAACGACAATTGATATAAAAGAAAATAAGCAATAACATCTACTGGTTCAGAACTACAACATCTTCGCCGAACATATTTCAACGTTACAACAAAGCTTCACAAGACAGATCCGGGGACAACGAATCCGCAATGCCAACCTTATATATAGTGGGTACCCCAATAGGAAATTTAGATGACGTTACCTTTAGGGCTATCAACACCCTAAAAGAAGTAGCTTATATCGCAGCAGAAGACACAAGGATTACCAGAAAACTACTTTCTCATTACAAAATACGTTCCAAGATATTCAGTTTAAATAAAGACAACGCACATTTTCGGGTTACGGATATACTTCTTAAAGCAGCTGGGGAGGATCTCGCTCTCGTTACAGATGCAGGTAGCCCGGGCCTCATTGATCCTGCCCACGAGCTGGTTTCCGCAGCGGACGAATGTGGTTATAAAATCATTGCAATCCCAGGCCCTTCCTCACTAACAGCAGCTATTTCCTTATCACCATTTCCGATCAATGCCTTTGTTTTTATCGGATTTCCTCCTAGGAAAAGTGGCGATTTGAAACGGCTATTTCAAGATTTATTGTTAGATGTAAAACCCATTATTTTTTTCGAATCGCCTCGAAGGATCCAAAACACCTTGGGATGCCTAGAAGAACTTTGCCCGGATCGTTTACTGTTGACAACCAGAGAGATCTCAAAAATATATGAAGAAAGATTTATAGGAACACCTACGGAGACCCTAGATCATTATGACCACCCAAGGGGAGAATTCACGATTATTGTCAATAGTGGTGAACCCTTAAAAGAGGAATCCAATGAACACTGGGTAGAATTGAATAAACAGCTTAAACAATCTGGTATAACAGGAAGAGCTGCGGCGGTTGAATTATCCAAAATCGCAGGCATATCCAAAAGCAGAGCCTATCGATTCATACTGGAAAATGGTGATATATCAAAGAGACCACGATAACTCTTGCTATATGTTAGAATCCGTGTCACTCTCAATGAGGATTTACGTCTCTGAAAATGACTGAAAATATACTAGTCTGTGTTGCTTGGCCATACGCCAACGGTTCTATCCATCTTGGACACGTTGCAGGGGCGTATCTGCCAGCTGACATATTTGCTCGTTATCATAGGATAAAAGGCAACAACGTTATTATGGTATCTGGTAGTGATGCTCATGGAACACCAGTGACCATCACTGCTGAAAATGAAGGTGTTTCTCCTGAGGAAATAGCAAATAAATACCAACAAGAATTTCTCAATGACTGGGATGGACTAGGAATCAATTGGGATCTTTTTACCAGCACCCATACAGATAATCATTTCAAGGTCACTCAAGATATATTTCTCAGGCTATACGAAAAGGGATTTATTTATAAAGACACTATGTCGCAACCCTTCTGTGAGGACCACGATAGGTACTTGGCTGATAGATATGTTGAGGGTATATGCCCTCATTGTAATTTCAATGGAGCTCGAGGAGATCAATGTGATGGTTGCGGAAACACACTCGATCCAAAAGATTTGGTTGAGATAAAACATAAAGATTGTGATTCGACTCCAATATTTAGGGATACTGAACATTTTTTCCTAAAACTTAGTGCATTTGAAAAGGATTTGATCGATTGGGCATCTGAAAAATCTCATTGGAAGCCTAATGTAAAGAATTTCACTCTCGGTTTTTTGGAAGGAGGGCTGATAGATAGAGCTATCACCCGAGACATAACATGGGGCATACCGATCCCACTTGAAGGATATGAAGATAAAAGAATCTATGTATGGTTTGAAGCGGTCATAGGTTATCTTTCCGCTTCCATAGAATGGGCATCACAAACTAATAACCCTGACCAATGGGAAGACTACTGGAAAAAGGATTCAAAACCCTACTACTTTATGGGCAAAGACAACATCCCCTTCCACACCGTCATTTGGCCAGCTATGCTGATGGGATATGGAAGTCTCAATCTACCGCATGATGTTCCTGCAAATGAATACGTCAACATGG
This sequence comes from uncultured Dehalococcoidia bacterium, assembly GCA_964602845.1. GTDB lineage: Bacteria > Chloroflexota > Dehalococcoidia > Lucifugimonadales > UBA826 > CAZRSW01. The sequence goes on from CAZRSW010000028.1 coordinate 3,875, forward strand.
AAGAAAAGAAGATTTCAACAAGTAGAAACTGGGTCGTTAATTTAAAAGATTACCTTGAACGGTACGATCCAGACCCACTCAGATTTTCACTAGCATCAATAATGCCAGAAACCAGTGATTCGAACTTTTCTTGGTCCGAATATGTTAGGAGAAACAACGACGAATTAGTTGCCACTTACGGGAATCTAGTCCACAGAGTCCTCTCAATGCTGCATAGATATTTCAATGGTACAATCCCCAACATAGCTCCTTTAGACAGCATAGACCATGACCTTTTATCCAAATCGGACAGTGCGCTTTGCGACGTAGGTACGCACCTAGAAAACTGCCGTTTCAGGAATGCATTAAACGAGGCCATGCACCTTGCCCAAGAAGCCAATAAGTACTTAAATGACAAAGCTCCATGGAAATCATTCGCTCAAAATCCTGAGGACACGGCCAAGACATTAGTTGTTACCGTAAATGTCGTAAACTGTCTGAGAATCATTCTCTCACCATTCCTTCCTTTCAGCTCAGGTAAATTACATACTATGTTAGGCCTCAATGATTCGGTCGAGACTCTGAAATGGACTTGGTCTTCATCCACCATATCACCAGGGATGAAGATAGGAATCGCCGAACCCCTATTCAAGAAGCTGGATGAAGACATGATCGATTTTGAGCTCGAACGCCTCGACAAGACCAGATAACATAGCATGGATTCTTTAATAATTCCCAAATCGGTTTCTGAAGAGTTGGAAGACGTAAACCAGAAGCTCCTAGCTTTTATTGGCGAGTCACGCTTCAATTTTCTTTCTGAACTGTTATCCCATATTTTTGGATCTAGTGGAAAACGAATCCGCCCAACGCTCACACTCCTATCTTCGGGATTCAATGAGCACCGCGGTGAAAATGTTCAAACTATGGCCGCGGCAGTAGAGATGTTACACATCGCCACTTTAATCCACGATGACACTGTAGATGAATCGGACACACGGAGAGGTCGCACGACAATTAGTAAACAATGGGGCCGGCATACCGCAGTCTTAGTGGGTGATTATATATTTGCAGCCTCAGCGACATACGTATGTAAAACAGAGAATGTAGAGGTTATAAAGAGATTCTCAGAAACAATAATGGAACTCGCTAGCGGTGAACTAGAGGAGACTACCTCATCGAAAAATTTGAACGTAACTTTAGATCAGTACATGAACCGGATTTATTTCAAAACCGCAGCTTTATTCACAACCGCAGGTGAGTCAGGGGCAATATTGAGTGGGGCAAATGAAAATGTTGTGAGCAATCTAAAGGAATATAGCAAATATATAGGTCTAGCGTTTCAAGTGATGGACGATATTTTAGATTTTCAAGGATCAACAAAAAGCATGGGTAAACCTGTTGGGGCAGACATTTTAAATGGTGTCATTACGCTCCCAACAATCTATGCAATGGAGGATCATAAGTTGCGTAAGAAGATCTCAACTCTATATTCTCAGAAATTCCTACCGGAATTACACAGCGAGATAGTAGAGGACATCAGGACCTCTGATGCGATTAATAGGGCCTACGAATACGCAACTAAATTATGTCAAAATGCCTTGCAGCATTTGAATGACCTCCCGCAAAACACTCATAAGGAATCCCTTGAAGAGATACCCAAATTCATCCTACATAGGGAATCATGACAGGTGATGATAAACCAGACGACCAGATATGATCGTCATGAGAACAGATTCTAAAACCCTACTTTCCGGCACATTTTCTTTGAAATCATGTCCAAGTAAGACCAAGTCCGCATCATATCCAACCTTAATCTCACCTTTTAAATGACCTAGCCCCGAAATCAAAGCATTGGTGCTGGTCATCATCTGCAAAGCATCAACCATCTTGACTCTTTCATTCGGAGTGAATTCCACCCCATTAATGGATGTCCTTTTGAGAGCTGACTCCAGAATTTCAAGGGGATTAGGCGGAGTTACAGGGGCATCAGAAGAAATCCCGACGGGAATTCCATTGCTCAGTAGAGAACCCACTCTGTATAAGTTCATGAGCTCCATACCCTTAAGTTCCCTAATGTATCTGTCCCCCCGTCTGTGAAGAAACGACGGCTGAGTTGAGACAAAAATGCCACGAGCCTTCATATCATTTAAATGAGCCTCACTGACACATGCAACATGTTCTAGCCTATCCCCATACAAATAATCTTCTCCCAATATAGAGAGCACTAATGACAAAACTTCACTTTCTACACAATGGATCGATACAGGAAATCCATTCGCATGAGAGTTATATACCATCGACGATAACAATTCCTTACAGGGATGAAATCCCCATTCAGCGTAAGTCACCATTATCTTAACTGGCCCGATCCAAATTTCTCCAAACTTGGTCCCATACTTCAGACCATCGGAATAGAAATCTCTAACAAAATCCACACCGGGCATGAAGACAACATTGGCCTCCAGTAAGCCTTTCCTTTTGACAAGTGCCATGTGTTCCAAGCGGTCGATATCGTTGGTAAAAGACGCATCCACCACCGTTGTGACTCCATTACTACTTAGCAAATCACCTGCCATAGCAACAGCCTTGTTCATAGCTACAGGTCCAATTCTTGGGATTCGTGAATCAAGAAATTCTTCGCATTCGAGCATCACACCATTAAGTTGGCCGGTCGAATGTTCACGTTGGAAAAAGCCACCTTCAGGCTCCAGTGATTCTTCTGTTATACCTGCACACATTAATGCTGCAGAATTCAAAACATGACCATGGCCGGACTGATATGATATCTTGACCGGCCTATCTGGAATAACCTCATCAATCAACCACCGATCAAGATTGAATAATCCCGTATTAAGAACTTCATCATATCCATAACATCTGATCCAGCCAGAACCATCCACCCTGAGTCGCGCCTCATTGAGGGATCGTTTAAAAGCACCCAAACCCTTCCCATTGCTGCAGGAAATATCCCAACCGATCAACGTAGCCGCTAGGCTCATCAAGTGTATATGGGAATCTATAAACCCTGGCGCCAGGAGACCCCCATCGCAATCAATTATTTCATGGGACACTGAGTTAACATACCGGGCCTCAGTGCTTGAACCTACCCAAGTAATAACACCGTTCTCAATCTCAACGGAGTATCCTTTCAGGAAAGATCTCCCATCGAAAATCTCCGCATTCGTCAGAAACAACTTCTCCATTTAATTGTCCTTAAAGGACAAAAATACGGATACTACTGAATAACAGATTTTGGAGTAGCCTCGACCCGGCGAACCACAATCCTGGGCCGGTCCATCATAGTTGGAATCTTGGGAGATATTTCATTTACCCAGTATTCACTTTCATAAACGGCTTTGTACAATTCTTCTCGCTGAGACTCACTCTCAAATCTTCTTATCCATATATAGAGGTCATCTTCCTCTTGACTGACAAAACTACCCAGTATAACCATACCCTTCTTTACCTGAAAAGGTATGATTTCATTCTCCATACACTCGACGAAGTTTTCCATCTGGCCATCAAATATCCTATATTCCCTAATTTCGAAAAACATTAAAGCGCTCCTTTTAAAATATAAACTCCATTTTCAGTGAGATACCCCCCCTACAAGAAATACGGCGCCACTAGTAACAACATATAACGATATTAGCAACGTCGCTTCCAAAGTAACAATCCTACCAAGAGAGACTCTAGTACGATTTACCATTGGAATGAGAACAACCATTGTCATTAGAATTGCCATAAGTGCCGTGAACACATGGATGCTAGAAACAGACTTCCAAATAGCTCCATCTACATAAGAAACATCATCAAGGAATAGAACAAACCCCATGTTAAACAGATTACTACCTAAAACGTTTGTGATGGCCAGCTCAGGTGCACGAAGCCTCAACGCCGCTATAGAGGCTGCCAATTCGGGTAACGATGTGCTCAAAGCCAAGAATTGAGTGCCTACGAAACTAGCATCCCAGCCCATTACTTCTGTGACTTGACCTCCCAAATCTGCCAACCATACTGCCGCCCCAACAACGACCGCAGCTGAAACCAGATATAGTAAACTGGCTTTCAACATACTGTTCTCTGAATAGTCAACCTCAGAATCACCATGGTCGGAGCTTTGCCCTGACTTGTAAATCACGAACAAAGCGACCAGAAAGACCAAAAACAGGACGATTGATACTGGACTAATCAGCCACGTAGAGGCCAAAGTAGTTGAACTATGAAACACAATCGCTATCGCGGCAATTGCTACCACTAAAGCCCCTAACACACCTACTGTAGAAGCAGCTGGTCCGATGCTACGAAGAATAGGCCCTTCTCGCCATAATAAGTCCAATATACCAATAATTAATAAATTGAAAATATTACTACCAAATGCGTCCCCAAGGGCAAGATCAGGCGCTCCAACTAATACGATGGAGCTAACGCCAGTACCTAGTTCTGGCAAGGACGTTGCAGTTGCTAAGAGAACAACGCCGATAAAGGACCTACCCAACCCGGTTTTAAATGCAATAATATCAGCCGATTTGGCAAGTTGGGTGGCGAAGGCTAATATAACCAATGCTGCCGTTGCTAACTGAATCCACAATAGGAGTGTATTCAATACATCCTCTCCAAAATATTTTCGCCTAATTTTAAGAGCTTGTCGACCAGTGATTAGGCCCCAACTTATCTTAACAAGGTCTCATCACTTATGAGATACCAGTAGATCGCGGCGTCCTCTCCATTTTTTTAAAAATCTGCCGAAGTTTTTCCTACTTAATTCTTCTCTCTCAGCCTCTGACAAAATGTTCCAAGCCCGGTGCTCATGTAATGTCATTGGTAAAGTAGCATCAGCAATAATACGATATCCCTTATCCTTGAACTGAAAACTAAAATCAATATCTAGATTTCGGTAAAACCGGAACGTTTCACGCATCAGCCCTATTACTCGTATATCGCTTCGGCGAAATGCCAGACAATAAGCCTGCATCGCATCCATATCTCCAGACTCGCCTTCTCCGTCATGAAAATGCATGAGATCATGGCTACGCAATCCCGCAAGGCCAACTATACCTACCTCCGCATCACACAACATTTCCCTGATTCGGCCCAAAAATACACCATGTATTTCAACACTGGGATCAAGTTGAACGTAAATATCACCCCTAGCCTTTTTTATTAAGATGTTTTTGGCTGCAGCGTCACCCAACACATGATCGGTGTGCAAGACTTCCAAGTTGTCATGATTTGAGGACAACTCTTCCAACACCTCCCCGGTGCCATCTACGGATCCATTATCGATCGCGATAACCTCAAAACTACCTTCAGAAGTCCATTGCAGAAGACTACGTATACATCGGCTGGCATCTTCAGGATAGCCCGTCAGAACTATTCCAATAGTGAAATCGTAAATATTTTCTTCTAAGATAGCTGATGACACTTCGGATGAGGCAGAAATCGTCTGCCATTTATCATTTCTCAACTCAGATGCATTCTTGGTTCTCGAAACAGCCCCCTTCTTGGTATCACTAACCAGAAAGCCATCATTAAGCAGGTCACTTCTTATAGCATCTGCCTGATCATAATTACGATTCTCCCTCAACCCTTCCCTCTCTTTCAATTTTGAAAATACATGTTCGGGTACTTCAAACATATCTGGTATTTCCATGAGACCAAAGCCCAATACCTGATCGAAAGACCCCAACAATTCATATTTGCTGGCGGAATCAATATCAGAACGAACCAATGCCCACACCATTGACAACGCATTTGGCATATCTAAATCATTGGAAATAGTTTGCATAAACAAGTTGCGCCAATGATCAACGGAGTCGCGGTCAACAATATCTCCAAGCCCAGCATCTCTTTTGATAAGAATTGTTATTCTTCTAAGTCTATTTAACGCAGTTTCTGATGACTTGAGTGCCGTAAAGGTGAAATTCATTCTATTCTTGTACTTCACGGTTGCACACAGATATCGAAACGCGATCGGGTCTATTCCTCGATTCGCAATATCCCGAATTGTATATGAGTTTCCGGAGGACTTGGACATCTTCACACCATCGGATAAAAGGTGTTGCCCATGAACCCAACAATTCACCACCTTATCACCTAAATGCCCCTCGCTTTGAGCAATTTCTCCCTCGTGATGTGGAAAAATATTATCAACACCGCCAGTGTGGATATCAATATTTGATCCCAAATGCCTCAGAGACATTGCACTGCATTCGATGTGCCAACCGGGAAACCCTTCACCCCATGGGCTATCCCATTTTAATTCTCGCCCAGCTTCTGCACTTTTCCAAAGAGTAAAATCCCTTGGATCTCTCTTAAGCGAATCAACTTCTACCCTCACAGCCTCTCTCAGTAAAGATTCTTGGACGTTTCCGGATAGCATCCCATATCCTGGAAAACTTTTAACGCTGTAGTAAACGTTTCCGTTTACAGCGTAAGCGAATCCCTGCTCCAATAAGGATTCTATTATCTCTATCATTTCGGCAATGTGATCTGTCGCCTTTGGAAATACATCAGCAGCCAAAATATTTATAGATCTCTCGTCCGATAGAAATCTACCTGTATAGAAGTCGGCAATCTCCGCGGGGCTTTTACCTTGACTCAAGGCTTCTGCAACTACCTTATCATCCCCTCTTTCTAGCATCTCTTGCCTCATATGGCCAACGTCAGTGATATTCTTCACATGTGTGACTTTATGACCCTGACTAATCAGGATTCGCTTTATCCAATCGGCAAGCAAGTAAGACCGCATATTACCTATATGGGCGTCCCGGTAAACCGTAGGGCCGCAAGTGTAGATGTTGACTGAACTGGAATCGGGAGATCGGACAGGAATTAGACTATTTGACAAAGTGTCATTTAATCTCAGTCTGGGCGTCGCGCTAATCACTTACTTACAAAACCATTGATGCTTAATAGTCAAATTTTCCCCAGCGCCAATACTCTTAGGAGATTCGTACTACCTGGTACCCCAATCGGTGTACCAGCCACTAATACAACCTGAGAATAAGATCCATCACCAAGAATTTTCGTGGCCTCCTGCTCACCTACCAAGAAAAAATCCTCCACGTCGGATACACCATCAACTATAACCGAGAAAACACCCCACCGTAGACTCAACATACGTTGTATTTCTTTATTTGGGGTCAAGGCCAGTATCTTAGCACGTGGCCTGTATCTAGATACCCTCCCAGCCGAAATCCCAGACTCCGTAAAAGCAACAATCATACCCGCGTCTATCTGATCAGCAACCTGACAGGCTGCAAAACTAATTGCATCATCCGTTTTAGCCTCCAAGGGTCTCCAATCATTCTGAGTCGAAGACTCATACGGTAATGTCATCTCAGCTTCTCTAGCTACGTCGGCCATGAATTGCACCGATTCTAGTGGGAAATCTCCTATTGATGTCTCCCCCGACAGCATCACTGCATCTGTGCCATCGTAAACAGCATTTGCGACATCTGTAACTTCCGCCCTAGTGGGAGAAGAAGAGTTGACCATCGACTCCAACATCTGGGTCGCAGTAATAACCGGCTTACCAGCGCTGTTACTTCTTCTGATCAGGTCTTTTTGTATAACCGGCACTTTCTTTAAAGGTACTTCAACTCCCATGTCGCCCCTAGCAACCATTAATGCATCACTTTCGTCCACAATCTCAACTATATTTTCGATCGCTTCAGCCCTTTCCACCTTAGATATTATGAAAGGATGTTCCATCCCATGCTCGCGTAAAATTCGCCTCGCAATTTTTATATCATCGCTTGATGTTACAGTTGAAAGTGCCACAAAATCCGCATCATACTCGGCCGCAAATGCTAAGCATTCTTTAGCCTTCTCATCAGGAAATTCCTGTGACGGAGCCTTCCCCGGTATAGCCACCCCCCGCCTTTCTGTCAATCTACCACCCCTCACCACTCGACATTCAACGTCCTTGTCGTCGACATGAACAATCTTGAATTCCATATTCCCGTCATCAACCAAGACGACTCCATCAAGTTCAGCATCACGATGAATACCGGGTGGGGCAACAGTCACCCTATCACCATTACCAACCATGTCTTCACTTGTAAGGATTATCGTGTCTCCAACATCCAAGTTGACAGCTCCCGGTGCAAGAGGGCCTATCCTATATTTGGCTCCCGGGACATCGACCATAATACCAACAGGTACGTTAATAGAACGAGACAACCCTTTTACTCTAGTAATAACCCGTTTGTGGGTATCCATATCCCCATGGGACATGTTCAGCCTGGCAACACTCATCCCTGACTGCACCATTTTTAATAGCATTTCCTCACTTTCGGAAGCAGGGCCTATGGTACAGACTATCTTGGTCTTAGGGGCAGAATTAAACCAATAATCATTTTCTTCCATCATACTCAACCGCTCCATAGACCATTTGATCCAAATATGATCCAAGTCTACACGACTTACTAACATCACTCTAGAGTTGTCATGACATCATATGTACAATATATCGCCAGAGGGTGGCCACACTCTGCCAACATGACGCCTACCCTTCAAAACACAACCCTTGAGAGAAGTATATGGCACATATCGAATCTTTACTAGAACTCCAGACACTGGATCTTCAGATCGATAAAACACATAAGAGGCTAACACAGATCAAAGCAACATTAGCTGGATCAGATGACTTAAACAAAGCCATACACTTCGTGAAAACGATACAGATGGAATTGGAAAGGTTAAACAAATCTCGTCGAGGGTTCGAAACAGAAATCCACAAACTCGACCAGCGAAAAGAATCCATCGAAACCAGGCTATACGATGGGTCAATCACTAACAGCAAGGAACTTACAGCCCACCAAGAGGAACTCACAATACTCCTAGAATCCAAATCTCAACTAGAAGAGCAACTTCTGGCAATAATGTTGCGGCTTGACGAATATGTCGATGGCAGCCAGAAAGCTACCTCCCATCTAGAGTTCGTGGAAAAACAACATCATGATGAGGTCTCCAAAGCTAAAATCGAGCAGAAAAACCTTACTAAACTGCTAAACAATAACAACACCATGAGAGATAATACTAGAGCCAGTCTGTCTACAGCTTCATTAGGTATCTACGATAGGTTGAGAAAGGTGGGAACAATGGATGTGATGGCTCAAATAGAGGGAACACTATGCGCAGGATGCCGACTCACAGTACCCTCAGGCAAACTACAACAAGTGAGATCATCTACGGAGCTCGTGCAATGCAATTCGTGCAGTAGGATTCTTTATTTCGGAGGATAAGCCATACCTTGAAGGCAATCGGCTATTTTAACAAAGAATCCGACACCTCAATCGATCGCGAGAATTTCACCGATAAATTTAACGAATACTGCCAAACACACCAACACCGCCCTTTGTCGATTTACTTCAATAATGAGGACCAAGCTGGCGCCCAAGAACAATTGTCCCTGCTGAAAAAAACTGTCGCTGAAGAACATAACGGCGTATTGATAGCTGTGATAGACGCCACACATATCGGCAAGGACCTAGAGGCTATAGCTAGACAAGTTATAAGCTTCGAAGGTCTCAATTCAGAATTCATATGCATGAGCGAAGAGTATCCGGATATTCTTCAAAATGCGTTCGTACATCTAGGTACACCCGGAGTCTCCAAACAAAGAAGTGCAAAGATTAGGGAATCCATGCAGTTGAAAGCGATGGAAGGAAGGGTCTTAGGGAAGCCACCTTTCGGTTATATCATTGGAGAGGAAGGCAACTTCGAAGTAGTCCCCGAGGAAGCGCGGACCGTGCTTTTTATTTTCGACTCTTATACATCTGGAAACCTAGGATTACGGAAGATAGTGCAATCACTCAAAGACAAAGGAATTACCACTCGCCGGGGCAGGGATTGGAATATAGTCACCATAAGGGACATGCTTAAGAATAGAACGTACATAGGGACCTATCAGAGATTTGGTCTGACACTGCCGAGAAATCACCCAGCAATAGTTTCTACTGAAATATTCAGATCGGCTCAGGACAAAGTACGGGAGCGAAGAAGATACAAATCATTTCCTGATAGTTCTCCGTTCCTATTATCTAATCTCTGTATTTGTGGATACTGCGGAAGTAATATGATTGGTGCCACAAGGAGACAAACATGGACCAAAGATAGCGGTGAAAGAGCCAAAGGTACCTACCGATATTATCAATGCCAATCGAAATCAAACCGAGAGAACTGCTCGTATCACACCCGACGATCAACAGAATTAGAGAGCATTATTTACAAGCAACTCTTGCAACTGGCAAACACTCATGAACTTCACAAGAGTATGGAGGGTTCTTCCGGGGAAACAAAACGGCAGATCGCGGGCCGCAAGCGGTTCAACCGAGTTGAAAGCGCTGAGAAACTTTTCATTAAATCAATGAAAAGGACTTCCCGAGGTGAATCTGTTACTAGAAGAATGGCCCTTTATTTGCATGACTTGGATATGGCGCGGGACCAACTGTTCGTTTCATTTCCGTCGTCTGAAATAAACAAGGTTCTAAACGATTGGGACGACTTATCGTTCAACAACAGACAAGCTTTCCTCAGAGAACATATAAATTCTATCATCGTAAAAGATCGTTCGGTCCGACTGCTTATATAAGACAATTCCGACCATTAAATTGAGGTGTATACCGAGAACCTTGTCAAATGCTAAAATTGGTGTATTGGGGAGAGATGACCGGGCGACCGCCGGGCAATTCACTATGAATTGATCGGAGGAAAGTCCGAGCTCCACCGGCAAGGTGCCCGTTAACGACGGGGCGGGGCGACCCGACGGAAAGTGCCACAGAAAACAACCGCTAGTAAATAGTAAGGGTGAAAAGGTGAGGTAAGAGCTCACCGCGGAGATGGAAACATCTACGGACAAGGTAAACCCCACCTGGAGCAAGGCCTAATAGGGGTAATTTGGTATCCGGACCTAACCCGGGTTGGCCGCTCGACTCTTTCGGCAACGAAAGAGCTAGATAGATGGTCGCCACTCTGCGCCAATAGCGCATTGTACAGAACTCGGCTTACAGGTCATCTCAATCCTTAACTAATTAAGACATCCTTATGACATCCCTACAAAAATACCAAACTCCGCTTAACAAGTAATAGTAATATTGTAAAAACGCCTATTAACCCTCATGAGTGTTAATGTAGTATTAGATCTGTTACCTTTAGCCAGCCGAATGACTGGCGTGATTACAGACATGATATCCAAATACAGGAGCGTAGCTCAGCTGGTAGAGCATCGGTCTCCAAAACCGAAGGTCGCGGGTTCGATCCCTGCCGCTCCTGCCAAATTATAAGACTTGTCAATATAACCCCTATGGATGGAAATTAATACAAGAACGTAAGCATTTAAAGAAGGAGGTATCCACATGGCACAACAACATTTTTTCGTGACCGGCGCAATGGGGTGTGTCGGGGCCTGGGTCGTCCGCAACCTTGTCCAAGAAAACGCATCGGTAACTGTATTCGACCTCAGTACGGATCGTCACCGCCTAGAATTAATTATGACGGCCGACGAGCTAGCACGTGTTAACTTTATCCAGGGTGATCTTACACAGACTAATACGGTCCGCGACGCACTAAAGGACTCTGGAGCAACTCATATTATTCACCTGGGCGCCCTGCAGGTTCCCTTCTGTAAGGCTGATCCACCAGTGGGTG
>CAZRSW010000029.1:0-15305 GCA_964602845.1 uncultured Dehalococcoidia bacterium
GGTGGAAATGGCGGCATTGGATTGGGTATCGCTACAGGCTTAGCACGGGCTGGAGCAAACATCGTCATAGCCGCCAGAAATAATTCAAAAACTCAGGACGCTGTAAAACACATCGAACACCTCGGGGTAAGAGCTGTAGGCCTCAACGTAGATGTAGAAGATAACGAATCTATTTCTGAGATGATAGAAACTGCGATTGAAAAAACCGGGCCGGTCACCATTCTTGTAAACAATGCCGGGATAGGTATTCGAAAGTTACCCCAAGACTATTCCTTAGCCGAATGGAATCGAGTCATAAACATTAATTTAACGGGATCCTTCCTATGTGCCAAGAGTATTTACTCTCACATGAAGTCAAGCGGGGGCGGTAAAATAATAAACATTGGTTCAATGACATCTGTATTCGGATTGGATTGGGCAGTTGCTTATGCATCAAGCAAAGGGGGAGTGGTCCAATTGACTAAGACTTTAGCGGTTGCCTGGGCTAAAGACAACATCCAAGTAAATACCATTTTACCGGGTTGGATACATACGGATCTCACAAATGGGATTAAAACCAACTTTAGCCAACGTTATGATCATATACTGTCTAGAATCCCTGAAGGGAGATGGGGAGAGCCAGAGGACATTGCTGGGACGGCGGTATTTCTAGCAAGCAATGCCTCTGACTACGTAACTGGTGTTTCGATACCCGTAGACGGAGGATATACATCTTTCTAGAAATACAGTAATGGTCTAGTCAATCTGAACACTCCAAAATAATTTAACATACTGTCACAAATGTCCAATCTTGGAGGAAATTAAATGCCCAGTTCCGCACTATCTTGCTTGAAAGTTATAGATCTAACTCAAATTATGGCGGGCCCTTTTTGCACTTTACTGTTGGCAGATATGGGCGCAGAAGTGATCAAAGTTGAAAAACCAGGCGTTGGTGATGACACAAGAAAAATGGGGCCCCCATTCATAAAAAACGAGTCAGCAGCCTTTTTAAGCATCAATAGAAACAAACGTAGTATTGTAATCGATTTAAAGCAAGCAGACGGTATCGAAATAATGAAGACTCTGATAGAAACCGCAGATGTTCTTGTGCAAAACTTCCGCCCACAGACCCTAGATCGTCTAGGACTAGGGTATGAGTCTGTCAGAGAAATTAACCCGAGGATAGTGTATTGCTCGATATCAGGATTTGGAAATACCGGTCCCTATAAGGACAAAGGCGGATTCGACCTGATAGCCCAGGGTATGAGCGGCTTAATGAGCGTGACAGGAAGTGATGGGAATATGCCAACAAAAGTTGGGGTCCCAATTACCGATTTAAGCGCTGGATTATATGCAGCATACGGAATCCTGGCCGCCTATGTGCACCGTATAAACACGGGGGAAGGGCAGCATGTGGACATTTCCTTGTTGGAAAGTGGCATCGGGTATACATTTTGGGAAGCAGCCGAATATTTCTCTACTGGGAATGTGCCGGGTCCAAAGGGATCAGCACACAGGCTTAACGCACCTTATCAGGCATTTCCCACCGCCGATGGATTCATTAATATAGGGGCTGCGAATCAAAGGAATTGGGAACGTATGTGCGACGCCATTGATCGGCAAGATCTGCTTGTCAATGAGTTGTTTTCTGACAACAAACAACGAATGAACAACATAGATTTGTTAGTAGAGACACTATCTGACACATTCAAGTCTAGGAAAACAATCGATTGGCAAGAAGTCTTGGAAACCCAAGGTGTTCCCTGTGGTCCAATACTGACGATTGATGAAGTCTTCAATGATCCCCATGTTATTTCTAGAGATATGGTTGTTGAAACCCCACATCCTACCGCAGGAAACGTAAAGAATATCGGAGTTCCTATCAAGCTTTCTAAAACCCCGGGGAAAGTTAAGCACTCGGCCCCTATATTGGGTTCGAGTACAAGGGAAATCCTGAAAGAACACGGGTATCAAGATACACAAATAGATTCATATATATCCAAAAATATTTTGTATGAATGAACGGTATTACATCTTGTTTTCAAAGAAAGTGGCAATTCTACGTTCGATATAGGCCCTGTCTTTCTGACGCCGCGGCATATGCCTTTCATTAGGGAAAAGAACCAAATCGTAATCTTTCCCCGCACCCACAAGCGCATCAATTAATCTAGCAGTATGCGCAAAGTGTACATTCTCGTCAATCAATCCATGTATTAACATAAGGTTTCCCTGTATCTTGTCCATATGAGACAGAGCGCTTCCCTTTGCGTATCCATCCCTATTATCCTTGGGCAGACCCATATAACGTTCAGTATAGTGGGTGTCATATCCATCCCATGAAGTAACCGGAGCCCCAGCAACCGCCGCAGAAAACACCTCAGGAGCTTGTGCTAGGCACATGATTGATAGATACCCTCCATAACTCCAACCGTACACACCTATTCTCTCAGGATCCGCTAAGCCCAACTCAATGAGTCTTTGAACACCAGCCACCTGATCTTTAACTTCCACCCCACCCATGCCATTTTTTAAGTATGATTCAAAATCTAATCCCCGCCGCGCACTCCCACGGCCATCCAGTATAGATACAAGGAATCCTTTCTGCCTAAGATATTGAACTCTCATTAAAGAAGTCATATTCCAGCCGTTTGTCACCAACTGAGCATGAGGGCCACCATAAACATATAGAATTGTGGGATAAGGTCCCTTGCCAAACCTCTTCTCACATGGCTTGTACACGACTCCCGAAAGTGGCTCCCCAGATTCCGCACTTATCGAATAACACTCGGGAGGACAAAGTTTAAAGTTGCCGATTCTATCATCGATAGGTCTATGCAGGACTAGATTGGAACTTAGATTACTTAATTTTTTTAGTTCTACACTGGGAGGATTCATCATTGAGTGGTAAACATCGACTATTTGACCTGAATTTATCGAGATATTAGTGATATGCATACCAGGCTCATTTGTTATTTTTTCCAGTTTCCCACCTCGAAAATTAACCCTGAAGGTATGGCTTTCCAAATAGGAATCCACCGTACCATTCAAGTACACATGCTGGTTAGCTTCATCTATTGTTGAAATTGAATCCACCTGCCAATTTCCAGCAGTGATGGCCGTGCAATTTTCGCCAAGCCCCTCATACATATAGAGATGTCGAAAGCCCGTCCGTTCAGACGCCCAAATAAACCTACCATCTTTTAACGGATAGAACATGTCGTGTAAATTCACCCACAGGTCGGACTCTTCCCTCAATATTTTGGTCCGAACCCCTGAAGGCAAATCGAATTTTAATAGATCCAGTTGCGTTTGTTCCCTGTTTTGACACTGGACAAAAACCACCCTATCCGTCGCCCATTTTACCCTCGCTATATATTCGTATTCTGAGGTATCCAACCAAATGGTATTTCCTTCGAGATCAGTCACTCCCAATCTGACCATGGAGTTTCGCATACCTGCGAAGGGATAAGAATGTGTTTCAACACGCTGAGTACCTGTATCATCATTTCCTTGATGGACTATTTTAAATGTAGGTATATGTCTGTCATCAACCTCAGCAAAAGCAATGTACGTACCTTCTCCGGACCACCAGAAACCCGTATTTCTTCGCATTTCTTCTTGAGCTATGTATTCCGCGACACCACGAGTGGTGCCATCTACTTCACCACGAGTAATCTGCCTAGCAATACCTCCTTCAATGGGAATAATCCATACCTCTCCCCCGGATACAAAGGCGAGAATTTTACCGTCTGGAGACGATTGTGGATCCGTTGCCGAGAAGCACTCATTGTTTACAAGTAGCCTAGGTAGAGTACCTATCTCATCCAGGACGTAAACACTACCAGCATCCGGTACTACAATCTTGCCTCCCTTCGTCCAAAAATAGCGAGTTATGCCTCGATGCATCTGTCTGAGCCTTTGTCGCCTCAGTTCCTCTTCAAGTGATTCTCCCCGACCACCGTCGAGGGTATCAAGAACCAATTGCTCCTTCCCAGTCTCTAAATCAATCACAAAAAGGGCTCTGCTGCCTTCTTCACCCTGCGATTTTAAGAAGGAAACGTACCTATGATTGGGGCTGAAAGAAAAAGAACCAGGAAAATCCATACCTGGAGCCGGGAATCTAGCAACGTCCTCAACAGAAATTTCCATGCCTGTCATCTACCGAATACGCTGCACAACTCTGCTCGCAGCTTCGACCAATTTATCAACATGCTCCTCGGTGCTGAGCACGTTCAATGCACCTGCAGCTCCAGCCATAAGCAATATGCCTTCATTTAACATACCTAGAAAGAACGCCCGGGTCATTTGACCATCTGAGGATATCGCATCCCTATAATTCTTAACCTCGTTGCAGTTGAAATGAATACCAAATAATGAAGCTACCCCTGTCACTGTAGCCGGAACACCCATTTCAGCAAACATAGCCCGAAGCTTCTGACGTAAAGTTTCACCAAGCTCATTCATGCGATCATACACATCTGTAGTAAGGGCATTCATGACAACCTCACCGGCTCGCATAGTTATAGGATTAGCATTAAAGGTGCCTGAATGAGCTAAATAAAGCCCTTCATTCGTGGGATCAAAGGCAGACATCATGTCCCTCCTACCTCCGAACGCACCTACAGGTGTACCACCTCCTATTATCTTCCCTAACGTAGTCAAATCAGGGATAACCCCAAATAATTCCTGGGCTCCACCAGGTGCGACTCTAAAGCTCTGCACTTCATCAAAGATCAGCACTATACCTAGTTCTTCCGTTAGAGCTCTTATTTTTTCTAGAAACATTATGTCAGCTGGTACATAGCCAATTGATGAAACTATAGGCTCCATAATCACACAAGCTATCTGCTCAGCATTATTTTTCAACGCATATTCGATACCATGGACATCATTGAATTCTACGACATACACCCCCTCGGCAATAGCTGAAGGTTGACTGGAATATTCTGGTATGGCCGTCACCTTTTGAGAATCAAGTTTATCTCTTGGTGGGTATACACTTACAGACACATAATCATGGGAACCATGATACCCTCCCTCCATTTTTACGATTTTTTCCCGTCCGGTAAACTGCCTAGCCGCCCGGATTGCCATCATAGTAGCCTCAGTACCGGAATTGGTGAATCTGATGGTATCCATCGACGGTATACGGTCAGTGAGGATTTTTGCTAATCGGATTTGAGCATCCGTCGGTCCGCTAAAGGCCGTTCCCTTATGAGCTTGATCGGAAATCACCCCAGCTACTTCTGAACTTGCGTGCCCTAGAATCAAACTCGTTGCGTTAATCATGAAATCCAAAGATTTATTGCCATCCACATCCACCACATAGGGGCCTTTCCCACTTTCTATAAAGTGAGGATGCGGCCCAAAATAGCCTGTCCCCCGAGAGTTTCCGCCGGGCAAGTACAATTCAGCCTGCTCTTGTAACTGCGCTGACAAAGGGGTATTTAAAACGTACGTATCGATTTCGGCCTGGAGTTTATTTGCACCCACTTCGTACCTCCACTCGCATACATTAAGCCATTCAAACTATTACCATCGACAGCAAATTAAACTGATTTCGATTTTCCAAGATTCGTTAGTATTTCGTTGAGACTACCAGATCTGAAGCCCTCTAGGTCAAGCGTTACATATGAATATCCAATGCTTTTGAATGCAATATTTATCTCCGTACGGAGTGGTTCTGACGTGATCTGGGCAAAATCGATTGGTTTTATCTCGATCCGAGCAATAGTTTCATGATGTCGTACTCTTAGTTGTTTAAATCCTTTAGTGCGAAGGAATTGTTCTGCCTTGGCAATCATGGTAAGGGCTTCAACCGTAACGGTCGTTCCATAGGGTATTCTTGAAGATAAACATGCTTGCGCCGGCTTATCCCATGTTGGTAGATCCATCAAACGAGATAGACTTCGTATATCTTCCTTACTAAGATCAGCCTCGACAAGGGGACTCCGAACGCCATACTGCTTCGCTGCCTCAATCCCCGGGCGATAATCGCCTAGATCGTCAACGTTGGTCCCATTAACAATCACATTGAATGATTCCTCTTCCGAAATGCGACCAAGATGCCCGTATAATTCGTCTTTGCAAAAGAAACATCGATCAGGGTTATTAGCCTGGTAATCCTCTCTCTCAATCTCTCTAGTCTCAACCGTTCTAAATTCCAACCCCAATCGGTTGGCAAGTTCTATCGCCTCTTCCAATTCAGACGGAGCTAAACTAGCTGAAACTGCTATGACACATAGAGCCTTTTCTCCAAGTGTTTCATTTGCAACAGCTGCCAAGAATGCACTATCCACCCCACCCGAGTAAGCAACAATGACATTCTCCATTTCTCTAAGCAACTCCACGAGAGCCTCTCGCTTCTCAAGCAATGTTTTCTCAGATGCCCGAACCATCACATTCTCCCTATTTTACAGACATTACCACAAAGCATTTGTCTAAGATTACCCGTTACTATCACGCCATCATATCTTCAACTAATGTTTTCATTTGCCCTGAATAGTATTCGTACGATCGATTCTGATAATTGAGCAGTCTCTGCGATTCCGTCGTATCATACCAATCATTCCAACCCGGAGTTTCCCGGTAAACTGCCATTTCTAATGGAGCACCCATGACATTAAAGAAGTCTTCCACATATTCTCCTCCAGTCAAGCGCCAAGATTTTCCTCCCGCGATATTGAGAACTTTTCCAAAAGCTTCCTTAGAACCAACCGCATTTATGAGCGCATCGGCCACGTCATCACGATGAACCATTTCTACCCTCTGATCAGCAGTAAACGGCCATGGATCCGGGGGCTCCAAAAATTCTGGAACAGCTATGCTAGCTATCCTAAGGATAACGTAGTTAACCCCAGAAGACATAACCACCTTTTCACCAGCTATTTTGCTGGCAGCATACACATCTATTGCTTCCTGAGCATGATCAGCCATAATTGGCTGTTCTTCATCTGAGGTGTCACCATACGTACTAATTGAAGAAGTGAATATTAAAGATGCATCCGGAGATTCATTTTTTATCGCATCTGCTATGTTACTCGTTCCATCAACATTCACCCGGAACGTCAAATCCTTATCAGACTCACTTTTCGGAGGCAAGATGGCAGCAAGATGAAGCACCCCAACAACCCCCGATACTGCCGCAGTGACACTACCTTTATCAGTTATATCTCCCTTTATAACTTCCACATTATGTTCGCCTTCTAGGCCCGCGAAATCCATGAATGGTAGGTCAAAAATCCTGACAGGCCTATTAGCCTTTAACAACATCCCAGCTAATTGTCGCCCTACGCTTCCTGCGCCACCTGTAATCAAAACTGGTTTGATCACGTCAATGTTGTCCCTTTCATTCCCGCCTTTTCGATAACAGACTGGGCAGTGGAAATCATAGTTTGTAAACCTGCCTCAAAATTGCTCCAATCACCAGCATCTTTGAACTCCAACATCGACACTGCCTCCCTCATTGCCGTTCTAGTTACCGGTACGCTTGGCATTGTCTTGAAGAAGAATGTGTCACTGACCTCTTCAAACTTCTCAATTATTTCTACAATGGAAGTTTCCCACGCCTTGTTTTGGTCACCAAGACCATCGGCTATTTTCTTACAGCAGCTAATAGACTCCTCAAGCATCTCTTGTCCAGATTGCGGCATTTGTTTCCTCCTATTTAAAAAAGCTTTACAACCAAAAGGCGACCACACCGTGGCCGCCTAATTCAGCAATAATTTAGTATCGTTCTTATATAGTATAAGGGGCTAGTCGTCCGACTTCGCTGCCTGTTCCACCTTCTCCACAGACGGTCCTTCCGGGGCATCTTCATAGTGGTGCCTAACTTTATCTAAATCTACCACATCTAACCTGTCAAATCCTTTACCATTATGCCTATCGTATGGGAATGGTTGGAATTTCTCGAACCGTTCACCATAGCGTTGTCGACTAGGCCTCTTATCGTAGGAGAACCTGAAGTCTTCAGGACCCCTAGGTTCACATTCAATAAGCTCATAATTCCTATTGCCTAATCCGATCTCATGTCCTGTGTTTATACTCGTGACTTCACTTTGACTATGAAATGTGGCCGCCGCCGCTTCAAATTTCTTATCCCCAGCGTGATGGGCTTCCATCAATTCAGCTTTCGATCCTTTGATACCTTCCGTGTGTCGAGCCCTGTCTACACAGGCCATATCAATGGCCACTGGGTCCTTACTGGCAAATACCCCTAAATGAGGAACAATGGGGACATCGGCCAAAGGTGCACAATCACAAGCTGGAGAAACATCTATCGCCATGTTTATATAACCAACCTTACCCCTGCCAACTACTTTTTCTACTCCTAAACAGGCATCGGCTATCGCAGCATCTACAGCATCGAACTGTTCAGGAGGAATATCCATGAGGCCTCTCGGACCTAGTACCCCAAAACACCCGAGACAATTAGCACATTTCTCCCGTTCCCATTCCAATTCATCATCTTCATTTATATGATACAAATTAAACGGGCAGCAATCTTCCAAGATTTCCCAGTCGGGGGTTTCAGCTTTCCCTTTAAAGTTTTCTGGATGAAATACCCCAGCAGCCCCCAACCCATACGTGGGATGACCTCCCATGTGAACATTCAGTTTTCCTCTCTTCGATTGAGCCCCAATGCCCAGGTTTTTTAAAGCCCCACCAATAACTCCCATACTATGGCCCTTGAAGTGAGTCAAAGCTATGAGGCAATCAGCAGCAGCGATGGCTTGTGCCACATAAGCCTCTTTGAGGATATACCCTTCTGGTATATCTACTCTAAAATCACTAGTTCCAATAAATCCATCAGCGCAGATGAAGGGGCAGCCCAACGTGGCAGAACTATATCCATTTCTCTCCGCGGTTAATATTATGTCTAATTCTGATGACCGAGACCCCCAGGGTGAGTAAGTCGAGGTTGTGGTATCACAAACAAACGGCCTTCCACCCAACTCCTTGACCCTATCAGCCAAAGTCCTAGCATAGACAGGCCTCAAATAGGCGGAGTTATTCCATTCACCACAATGTATTTTTATGGCAACTATGTCATTCGGCTTCACAATTTCATCCAGCCCCGCGGCGTCAAATACGGTAATCATCTTAGCCGCAAGTGATGTTTCTATCGACTCTGAATGTGCATCCATGTAATAGACTTGAGATTCTGACATAGTATCCTCCGTGAGTGTCTAGATTCTTAGTAAACTAACGAACTCAATATATCGCAATATTGGTGAGATTAGCACCCAAGGAAAAAGGTGTCAATGATTTCATCCCCTAACATACCGAGGAATAAATGACGATCTGCCTCGCCTGAAAAATCAACCAGTCACTCCTACTAGAACTTTTAGAGGCCATTACGCATATTCCATTCACCCTCTCAGATTCTTGGGTTTCAGAAACCAAGTTATCAACTTGCGAAAAATGTTACCATTCAGATGCAATCTAATAGCGTTTGCCTTGATCAGCGTGTGAACTTGATCATATGTGAGTGACCTAAATTGTCTAATAACAAGGAAAAATACATGGATTTGGACTTCCATAGCAAGGACTTATTTCCCATGGGGAGCACAGTTGATAGCTCGGGGAATTTAGAGATAGGCGGATGCAGCACACTAGATCTTGTGAAAAAATTTGGCACTCCTCTTTATGTATATGATGAGACAACAATCCGACTAATGTGTAGGACTTTTATAGAAGAGTTTTCGAGCCGGTATCTAGACACCCGTGTGGCCTACGCTTCTAAAGCATTCCTAAACACCAAAATGGCCAAGATCATAGATGAGGAAGGATTAGGGTTTGACGTCGTTTCCGGCGGAGAAATAGCAGTCACTAATGCAGCATCAGTACCGCCAGACAAAATATATTTCCATGGAAACAACAAATCTCCCGAAGAATTGGAATATGCTTTGGAATCAGATATCGGGACCATAGTTGTAGACGGATTCCACGAATTGGAACAATTAGAACAAATAGCAAAACGCAAGAACATAAAGCCCGGCATCATGCTTCGGTTATCACCTTCAGTTGACGCCCACACCCATCATCATACGACTACAGGTATATTGGACGTAAAATTCGGATTCTCTATAGAAACCGGAGAAAGTACCACAGCCATAAGGAAAACACTAGCCTCGAAACACTTAGACCTTAAAGGAATTCATTTCCATTTGGGCTCTCCTCTGTTTGACCTAGAGCCGTATTCATTAGCAATTGACACGGTCCTGGAATATTTGGCGCCATTCGTGTCAGAAGGATTACACTTGCGTGAATTCAGTACCGGGGGTGGATTTGCAATAGGTTACGTTAAAAATCAACCACCTCCTCCTATATATAATTACGCGGAAGTAATCACATCCATGTTAAAAAACAAGTGCCAGGAACTGGGTATTCCGCAACCGTTACTAGTTATAGAGCCTGGGCGCGCCATTGCAGGCAGAGCAGGGGTTGCCTTGTACAGTGTAGGTGTCATAAAACACATACCTACTGTGCGTACATACGTCTCGTTGGATGGTGGGATGGGAGACAATATTAGGCCCGCCCTGTATGGGGCATCTTACGAGGCAGTCGCCGCAAATAGAATGAATGAAGAAGCAACGGAAATAGTTACCCTTGCGGGAAAATACTGTGAGACTGGAGATATATTAATAAAGGATATATCCCTTCCGGAGCTTCATTCTGGGGACATTGTGGCGATTCCATCATCTGGCGCTTATTGTTTCGCCATGTCCAGCAATTACAACATGAATCCTCGGCCCGCCATTGTTCTAGTCAAGAATGGGGAAGTAAATCTGATCCGGCGAAGGGAAACCTATGAAGATTTGAT
Organism: uncultured Dehalococcoidia bacterium; assembly: GCA_964602845.1. Lineage (GTDB taxonomy): Bacteria > Chloroflexota > Dehalococcoidia > Lucifugimonadales > UBA826 > CAZRSW01. The sequence continues at coordinate 10,805 of CAZRSW010000029.1, forward strand.
AATGTGTGACCTAATATGATGCTCACTGACTTAAAGACCTCCAATATATGTGTCGTTCCCTAGCAATATCTTCTCCCGTTAAACGTTAGCTGTTCCAGTCAAAAGCAGATTGGGGCCCGAAAAAACATTAGGTTGCGGATTAACCTCCGTGGTGACCCAGATACGATGACGACCACAATCTAACCCATCTAACCACATTGTGGAGAGCAGAAAAGTTAAGGTTTCTCAATTGAGATTAAATGAATTCGGTAACAAGAGCAAAGCCACATACGCAATCCTAGTAATTAATTTGTCAGTTTGGATGCTACTTACCATTTTAGGCGGCTCAGAAAATCCTCAAATACTAAGACGCATGGGTGGGATTGATTCTTCGTTAATACATAGTGGTGAATACTGGCGCCTGCTAACCGCGATCTTCATGCACGTGGGAATCATCCATTTGGCAGTGAATGGACTAAGCCTGATCATAATCGGAAAACTTGTTGAGCAATTTTTCGGTACCATCAGGTTCGTAAGCATATATTTAATTTCCGGAATTGGAGGTAGCATTGCAAGCTACACGTTTATAGATCCTCACGTTGTTGGAGCTGGTGCCAGCGCCGCAATCTTCGGTTGTCTGGGAGCTCTTGGTTCCTTCTTTTTAATTAAGCATCAATCACTGGGGGATTCCGCAAGGCAAAACTTTTTTGGGGTACTGATCCTCGCGGGTATAAACCTCGCCTTCGGTATATCAACGCCAGGAATAGACAATTGGGCTCACCTAGGAGGCTTTATATCCGGGACATTCTTCGGACTTATGATTTGTCCTACACTCATAGAGGGTAGTGAATACCCAAGCAAGCTTTGGCGTAAATTTAACGTATTGTCAGAGTCTCAACGGATATTCATCCCATTAATCATATTTATCATTCTTCTCTCTGGATTTTTCATTGTTGCAAACCAACAATATAAAGAGAGCGCCCTATCGTACCATCTGAAGGCCTTGGATCACTTCCAAAACCACGAATATAACAAGGCACTATCCAGTATAAACAAAGCTATTGAATTAAAAGGGTTTGGACCAAGAGCAGAATCGTTATACCTACGAGCGTTAATACACAGAGACCTAGGTGATCGTGACCAAAGCGTTAAAGACCTCAGAGATGCAATATATCTTGGTTTGGAAGAACCGAAAAGAAAACTTGCATCGGAGGTGCTGCAAAAATCATTGCAAAGCTATTGATAAAGATAAGGAACTATTGAGAAATCAACCTGGATGGATTCTCGATAATCTGTTGTAATCGCCTAAAGAAGTTAGCAGCGACGGCCCCATCTATTACCTGATGGTCGCCAGTTAAACTCAATGTCATCATCTCCCTAATGACGATTTCCTTGTCTTTAACCACTGGTTTCTGAACACTCCTACCTACTCCCAAAAGCGCCACTTGGGATTGATTTAAGATCGGGGTAAATCCGTCAACGGACCCTAATATTGAAATGGTAAAGGTTCCGCCAACAAGTTCGTCTGGTCCAAGTTCACCCGTTCTAGCCTTCTTACTAATATCTTTCACTGCCGCTGAAATCTCAAGTAAATTCTTACTCCCTACATCTCTTAAAACCGGTACAATTAGCCCGTCATCAAGAGCAACGGCAATCGCAAGATTCACTTGTTCAAATGTTGATATAACACCATCATGTAGCACGCTGTTCAATTTTGGTACGCGTTGAAGAGCCTCAGCGCAGGACTTTATTAACAAGTCACCGATTCCAACGCCAACTTCACGCCTGAGCTTTTGGGCCTCGGTAATATCTACTTCTAGAAAATACGACAGCTGCGCACTGTTTTCCAAACTATCTTTCATATGGGATGCTATAGATTTTCTGATCCCTGTCAGTGCAATGGTCTCCGAAGGTTCCGGCAATCCTGCTAAGACATTAACTGTTTCAGAGGTCGAACTCACCTCCACATAACCTCTTACATCAGCCTCAACTATCCTGCCCCTTGGACCACTCGGAACAACTTTATCTAGAGGCACCCCCATTTTTGCTGCGAGTTTCCTAGCACCCGGGGTCGATGGTACATTTCCATCCACCCGTGGTAGATTCGATCCGGCACGTTTATCCCTTCTCGAATTACGTCGACTGGATTTTGGAATCGTGTCAGTATCACCTGATTTCTCGGGAGCTTTTTCTCCCTCTGCCAGTAAATAGCCCATGATATCGTCCACTGCCACCGTGGAGCCCTCATCGACAATGGGGTGAAAATAACCTGCATTGGTAGCTTCTAAGTCGTAATTGACTTTCTCAGTCTCTATTTCTGCGATAACTTCACCCTGAGCAACCTCTGCCCCACTAGATTTTGTGAATCTTGTTACCACACCCTCCGTCATAAAATCGCCTAGCCTAGGCATTACAATTGGCGTTGCCATATACTTACTCTCCTACTCTAATACTTCCAAAGCCGCCGAAACGACACCATCTTTATTAGGTACGAAAAGAGCCTCTAAGGGCCTACTATAGGGCACAGAGGAATGAGGTGGCGTAACCCTGATGGGTGGAGCATCCAAATAATCAAAAGCCTGCTCAGCTACCAGTGCAGAGATGTCTGTAGCGATACTACATCGAGGATAATCTTCATCAACTATTACAATTTTCCGCGTTTTTCGAACCGACTGCAATATTGCTTCGTCATCCATTGGGGAAAGAGACAGTAGATCAAGGACTTCAACAGAGTAACCTTGATCCTCTAACTCTTCAGCAGCTTCCATACACACTCGCGTAGTAAATCCTATCCCTAATAAAGTTACATCATCTCCTTCGAGCTTGATCTCACTCTTCCCTATATCAACAACATAGGACTGCTCTGGGACATGGTCATCAAATCTCAACCCCATCAGTTGCCGATTATTAAAAACTATAACTGGATCGTTATCTCTGATGGCAGCTGTCATCAGACCTTTAGCATTATATGGGTTTGATGGCACCACACATTTCAAGCCTGGAAAATGAGTAAAGATTGAATATAGAGTTTCAGAATGCTGAGCAGCAGAATTAGTGCCAGCTCCAATACCGGTCATAATGGTCAAAGGCACTTCTACTTTACCCCCAAACATATAGTGCATCTTGGCAGCATTATTGGTGATTTGATCCGCACAAACGCCATAGAAGCTTACGTACATAAGATCAACCACAGGCCTCAATCCTGATGCCGCCGCTCCGACTCCTGCACCCACAAATCCTGCCTCAGATATAGGTGTGTCCCTAATACGTTCCCTGCCAAAATCTCCGACAAGACCCTTTGTAAGCCTCATCGGGCCACCCCAGGCATCTTCAAAGTCCTCTCTTTCGCCCCCTCCGGCTATATCCTCACCCATTATTATAACGGTCGGATCTCTCTCTAATTCATGCCTGAGAGATTCATTTATAGCCTGTATATAACTCACGCTTCGCACTTTTTCTTCCTGTACCATGTAGTCCTCCTTCAAATTCCCTCGCCCAAATGGCAAGCATCATGTGGCAAATTATAAGTTTACTGGAGCTATTTCACTCCGTATGAAATGTATACATCCTTAGTGAGTTCTTCCGGTTCTGGGAATGGACTCTCATCTGCAAATCTTGTTGCTTCTTCAACAGATTCCAGACAGGCCGAATCAATGACCGAGAGCTCCGTTTCCGTTGCGTATGATCCGTCTAATATATGCGACTTAACAGTGGTTATACAATCACGGCTCATGTAATAATCTTGTTCCTCCTGGGTCCGGTAGCCTAGTGGGTCATCATGGCCGGCATGACCCAAGTATCTATAAGTCTGAGCTTCTATAAGAGTTGGGCCTTCACCAGACCTGGCACGAGACACCGCTTCTTTCGCTACCTCAAATATATCGAGCACTGACTGCCCATCAACAGTCACCCCGGGAATACCATAGCCATCAGCCCTATTCGATACAGATCCACCAGCAACTGAGTACTCATATGGAGTTGACTGCGCATACCTATTATTCTCACACACAAACAACACCGGCAACTTCCAAATAGCCGCCAGGTTCATAGCCTCATGCAGTACTCCTTGACTCGATGCCCCATCACCAAAAAATACCACGCTAACTTGATCAGTACCTTTAACTTTCGCTGTCAATGCAACGCCTGTGGCAACCGGTATGTTTGATCCTACGATACCATTAGCACCTAACATACCCTTTTTTATGTCAGCAATATGCATGGTGCCGCCCTTACCCCCTCCGGTGCCAGTAGCCTTACCCAATAGCTCCGCCATCATCTCATTTAAATCTACTCCTTTGGCAATACAATGATGATGGCTCCTATGAGTACCAAGTACGAAATCATTATCATTTAAATGAGCACATACTCCCGTCGGAACGGCTTCCTGACCTATAGAAGAATGCATTCCACGTAATTTACCTGCGTCAGCTTCCCTCCTAGATTGTTCCTCAAACCTGCGTATGGTCACCATTGTCTGGTACATCCACAGAAGTGTCTCCTTATTAATCTCACTGTAAGGCAT
>CAZRSW010000030.1:0-1104 GCA_964602845.1 uncultured Dehalococcoidia bacterium
ATGCGAGGGGTGCCAGTGATAGAGGACGTGTTAGAATCGATTTGGAGACCAGTGCTCAGTGTTACGATGTGAGCCGGGGTAGGAGGCATAAATGCTCCGTCGTTTGATTCGTAAGGATCTGCTATCAGGACGATGTTTCTGCTGTCCAGTCGTATACAGGATTGTCCGAGCCAGGTTATTTCCATTCGTTGGGTAGCCTCTCTATTTAGGATCGCCTAGTCAGTATAGCAACCGTGGACTTTCATGTTCAAGATGAATACAGGTGCCTTCATCGGGAGGATTGCTGGGTAGGGGATGGTGTTAAGAAGCAAATTTTGTTGGAGTATCAGAGATGTTTGATAAATTGTCTGAGCGGTTTACTAGTATTTTCAACATGCTGGGGAACAAGGGACGCCTATCTGAATTGGAAGTTGATGCTGCATTAAAGGAAATAAGGAGAGCTTTGCTAGAGGCTGACGTTAATTTTAAAGTTGCACGTTCTCTCGTAAATGAAATTAAAGTCAAAACGTCTCAGGAACAACATAGCGGTGCTTTGACTACCTCTCAGGAAGTGATAAAGGCGACCAATGGAGAATTGATTAACGTGCTAGGGGGTGAAAGAGTTCCGCTGAATTCGCCTTCTTCTTCAACGGGAGTTATCTTGATGGTGGGGCTTAATGGCTCAGGGAAAACAACAACATCTGCGAAGATGGCACAATTGCTGAGATCGGAGGAGCAAACCATAACTCTTGTGGCGGCCGACGTGCATCGTCCTGCGGCAATTGAACAACTCGAAATACTGGGCAGCCAGGCGGGAGCCAAGGTGTTCCAACGTGGTATCAACGTGGAGGCCCGTCGAGTTTCAGAAGAGGGCCTGTTAAACGGAAAGAATCGAGGAGATACGTGGGTAATTGTAGATACTGCTGGAAGGTCTCAAGCAGATGATCAGCTCATGGATGAATTGGACGAGATTAAAGGTGTCGTTGACCCGGATGAGACTTTGTTAGTTGTCGATGCTATGACTGGACAAGATGCTGTCAATGTTGCAGAGGAATTTCATAAGAGAATAGGGGTGACAGGATTGGTGTTAACCAAGATGGACGGTGATGCTCGAGGTGGAGCGGC
>CAZRSW010000030.1:1204-14086 GCA_964602845.1 uncultured Dehalococcoidia bacterium
TAGGGCAGATCCTAGATATGCTTCCTGGATTTGGTGCGGTAAAGTCAAAGATGGATGGATTAGACGATAGTGATAATCAAATTGTAAGGACGGAGGCAATTATTAGGTCTATGACACCCAGTGAGCGCAGGCAACCCTCTCTAATTGACGGTAGCAGGCGACGTCGCATCGCCCGCGGAAGCGGGAATGCTCCTCGTGATGTGAATCAAGTTCTCAATCAGTTCAAACAGGTACAAAAAATGATGAAACAGATGTCCTCAACTAAAGGTCAAAAACGGCTAATGAAAATGATGTCACAAGACGGTAAAGGGTGGAAATTTTGATATGATGTAGGGTCATATGTGGTAAATATTCTTGACAGTGGGAAATCCGGAACCTACTATAATAGTGCAGTTAACTTTTTGTAATTGAAGGTATTTACAATTTAATAGGAAGGTGAATCGCATGGATTTAATTTATCTAGCGGTCGCCGTTCTTGGTGGTGTTATTGTAGGGATAGCTCTGACCTTTGTTGTTAAGGGAATTTTAAATAGTCGCAGTGTATCTGCCGCCCAGTCTGAGGCCGAGGTTATCCGAGATGAAGTTAGTGAAGAGAGAAGAGTTATTCTCTTAGAGGCGAAAGAAGAATCTCATCAAATTAGAAGAGACGGGGAGAACGAAATCAAGGAGCGCCGAGCCGAACTTCAGGGTTCGGAGCGCAGATTAGCTAATCGAGAGGAGAATGCTGATCGGCGGGCCGGTAATTTGGAGAGACGTGAAAAAAGAATTTCGCAGCGTGAGTCCGACGTAGACAAAGTTCAGCAAGAGATCGAGGAAATTAAGAATAAACAGGCCGAAAAGCTTGAGTCTGTCGCTGATTTGTCCGTGGAAGAAGCTAAACATCTCATAATGATAAAGGCTGAGGACGACGCGAGATATGAGCTGGCCGCGAAGTATAGAGATATAGAGGAACAGCATCTAAGTGAGGCCAATGAGAAGGCTAGGAATATCCTTGGTCAGGCGATTCAGAGGTTGGCGTCAGATGTAGTTTCTGAGTCCACACTCAGTTCGGTACCGTTGCCCAATGATGATATGAAGGGGAGATTGATTGGCAGGGAGGGGAGGAATATACGGGCCATAGAAAGAAATACTGGGGTAGACTTAATAATAGATGACACCCCAGAGGCCGTGACTCTGTCCTGTTTCGATCCTGTGCGTAGAGAGACTGCGAGACTTGCTGTTTCGAAGCTTGTAGCTGATGGGAGAATTCATCCGGCGAGAATTGAGGACATGGTTAAGAAGGCTGAGAAGGAAGTCACTGAGGTTATATGGCAAAGCGGACAAGAGGCGGTAATGGATTCTGGGGTAAGAGGATTAAGTCCGGACATTATCAGATTGATGGGTAGATTGAAGTATCGGTATAGCTATGGCGAAAATGTGTTGATGCACTGTCTGGAAGTATCTCATCTAGCAGGTATGTTGGCGGCTGAAGTTGGAGCTGATGTAAAAATTGCTAAAGCGGGAGGCTTTCTTCATGATATAGGTAAGGCCTTGAGCCATGAAATAGAAGGTCCGCACGCGGAAATCGGGGCTGATATTGCTAAGAAATATAATGTACCATCCCATGTATGCCGATGTATTGCTGAACATCATGATGATGAGATGAGTTCTCCTGAATCGTTTATTGTTGCCGCGGCAGATGCTATTAGTGCTGCAAGACCAGGGTCCAGAAAAGATACTGTGGAAAATTACGTTAAAAGGTTAGAAGCGTTAGAGGAGGTAGCGAGCGGCTTTGATGGGGTGGAGAAATGTTTTGCAATACAGGCCGGTCGGGAAGTTAGGATTATGGTCGAGCCTGAGAACATAGACGATGTTGAGGCAGCTAGCATGGCCAGAGCGATTGTTAAAAGTATTGAAGACAAACTGGTTTATCCTGGACAGATCAAGGTAATAGTAATCAGGGAAAAAAGAACCGTAGAGTATGCCAGGTAGATATAAATCAAATACCCAGATTGAACTTCGTATATGATTTGAAAAGATGGTACGCGTAGATCTTCATCTTCATTCCACCTACTCCGATGGCAAACTAACACCAGAAGAGTTGGTCTCGTTTTGTTATTCCAAAGGTTTACGGACTATTGCATTGTCGGATCATGATTCCACAGAAGGTATCCAGGAGGGACGAAGAGCGGCGTGTGCTCAGGATATTGACCTGATACCGGCCCTAGAATTGAGTGCCTCACACAAGGGATTGGAGATACATTTGTTAGGGTATTTCATTGATATTGAGATGAAGTATCTTCAGGACATCCTCGCTGATTTTAGGGGCGAAAGGGACTCAAGAGGTGAAAAGATAATAAAAAACCTTTCAAATGATGGAGTTGATCTGTCATGGGCTAAGGTTCGTGACCTGGCAACTGGAGGTTCCGTCGGTCGACCTCACATAGCACAAGCTTTGATCGAGGATGGGTATGTATCTTCGCACAGAGAAGCTTTTGATAAATATATAGGCAAATCTTGCCCAGCTTTTGTGGAAAGAATGCTGATGGATAGCAAGGAGGCTCTAAAATTGCTAAGGGATTGTGGTGGCGTGTCAGTGCTGGCGCATCCTCTTTATTGGGGCCTTAAATCTGATAGGGAAGATATCCCTGGTCTTAATAACGTGGTTGGCCAATTAATTGAACATGGACTTGATGGGATCGAGGTTTATTATGGTGGATATGATGAGAATCAAATCAAGAGGTTGGAGTCAATAGCTAAAGAATTTTCTTTGATCCCGTGTGGCGGTACAGATTACCATGCGTTTGGGCAGGTTGGTGAAGCATTACCGGGAGATATGGGACCACCAGAGGCAATCATCGGTATGTTAAAAGCCAGAAAGCATGACATGAGTATTGTTTGACTTGCACTTAGATTCGATTCTTATTTTAGTATGTTGCTACTTTATTGGTTCGGTTCCAAGTGCTTTCCTTGTAACAAAGTTGCGTGTGAATAAAAATCTATTCGAAGTGGGTTCTGGAACCTTGGGATCTGCTAACGTTATACGACACACCGGCTTTCCATTCGGTATATTTGTTGGGGTATATGATCTGGTAGCGAAAGGGATATTGCCTGTTTTGATTATGCGCTCTATCGATATAGAAATTATGGTTCAGGGAATAGGTATATTAATGTTGTTAGTGGGGCACAACTGGTCGGTATTCACCAAATTCCGTGGTGGTCGAGGGGTGATGGTGGCTACCGGAGCACTAATAGGTCTAGGTATGTGGGGAGAAATTATATTGCTTGGAATAGGTTTCGGACTAGTTGGGAGTCTATTTTATAGGGATATGGGATTTTGGACGTTTGTATCAATGATCATGCTGCCTGTTATCTGTTATGGGTCGGGTAGATCGATAGAAATGATATCTCTTGCTGGAATGATAGTAGTTCTATTAATAGTTAAAAGGTTGATGGCTAATTCGAGAGTTGATCGTAACGAGTCAGTGAAGCTTGTATTCTTGAGGCGATTAGTTTGGGATAGGGACATATTATCGAGAAAGGATTGGGTTGAAGGAACTCGCGGGTAATCTTGTGGTCGGAATGAATAATAGCTATTGTGATGTCCACAGCTCCGTCGAGACAAGTCTTAGGTGTGCGAAGTGTTCAAAACTTATTTGCCCCAAATGTATGGTGTCCTCACCTGTTGGTTATAGATGTGGGAGCTGCTCCACAGGAGTGAATCAAGCTGTTTTAAGTGTATCCGCCACGGAAGTTTTCAAAGCGATGTCAATCTCTGTAATAGGAGCGATTGGGTGCGGTGTTTCACTCGTTTTTTTAATGGATTTGTTGCCGCAAAGTGTAGTTTTAGCTAACGTCACAGGCCACATAATATTAATCTTACTAGCAATATTTTCTTACTCTTTAGGGGGATTGATAAGTCTCACCGTCAATAGAAAACGAGGCAAAATACTAAAATTTATAGGTGGATTTGGCGTGCTGATTATGTTTGTGGTTACTGTCTTAGGGAGTGGTATGGTTGTTGGGATTGGGTTATTACTATCCCTAGTGTTGGGCATTTGGCTAGCCGTGTTCAGGTTGTGAAGTTATGTGGGATTGTCAAGCTGATAGGAATATAGTGATGATGAGCTAACCTAGCACTAATAATGGTTCAGAAAATAAAAGAACACGCGTTAGACTCTTGTTATTGTTTGATCCAGTCAGATCTGTGGTAGTGCCATACATTTAAATTAGGTAGCTCAGCGGACCTTATGAGGCTTCCCATCCGGTTCTGCGGATATGGTTAGGCTCCTTATTTAGTGTATTCTTAAATGTACTGGTTTGAATCAGTTTGTGGACATTCTTGATCATATAAATTAATAAGAGTATTTCAGAACAACTTTGTTCGGTGGAGGAAGTTATCTTGTATAGAAGTCAGAGCTGTGGTTCTACTAGTCTGGATGATCTGAATAAGGAAGTTGTGTTATCAGGATGGGTCCACAGACGAAGAGATCATGGGGGATTAATATTCATCGACTTGAGAGATGTGGAAGGTTTAGTGCAAGTGGTTTTTGATCAGGATACGTCCTTTGAGGCGTACAATCTGGCTCAAAGTTTTAGGAACGAATGGGTAGTACAGGTGTCTGGAGTAGTTTTCAAAAGACCAGTAGGCACGGAGAATAGTGATCTTGGGACTGGGGATGTGGAGGTTCATGCATCAGATGTTAAGGTCCTCAATCAGTCACTCACTCCACCCTTTTACGTGAATGAGGAAGGAGATGTAGACGAAAACCTTCGACTCAAATTCCGATACATTGATATCCGTCGCAGTAGGATGAAGAATGCCCTTATCCAGCGCCACAAGATAGTTAAATACATAAGGGACTTTCTTGCCGATAAAGGATTTATCGAGGTTGAAACTCCTATATTGATAAAAAGTACACCAGAGGGTGCTCGTGATCACATAGTTCCGAGTCGACTTTATCCTGGTAAGTTTTATGCACTGCCGCAATCGCCTCAGCAATTGAAACAGTTGTTGATGGTGGCGGGGCTAGATAAGTATTTCCAAATAGCGCGATGTTTTAGGGATGAAGATTCGAGATTGGACCGACAACCGGAATTCACTCAGCTTGATCTGGAGATGAGTTTTGTGACTAAGGATGATGTCCTATCCCTTACGGAAGAGCTATTTACTACGCTAGTGAGCCGCCATTTCCCGGATAAAATCGTTAAAACACCATTTCCCAGGTTAACTTTTGAGGAAACACTCAGAGAATATGGGACAGATCGGCCCGACATGCGATTTGATATGAAGTTAATAGAGGTTAGTGATGTCGCCAAGAAAATGGATTTTCGAGTTTTTCAAAAGGTAATCGAATCTGATGGATCCATTAAAGGCATAACCGCTGTTGGTTGCTCTGATTATACTAGGGGAGAAATCGATGATCTAACAGATTTGGTGAAATCTATGGGTGCAAATGGTCTTATAGCTATAGGTTTAGAGGGGTCTGGAGGATCCGTAAAAGATGTCGATATGACCTCGGTCAAATCAAACATTAGTCGATTCTTAACACCTGAGCTGGTAAAGTCATTCGCTACCAAGATGAATGCTTCCTATGGTGATCTTATGCTAATAATTGCTGGAGATGATAGGAGTACGAATGATGCACTGAGCGCCTTGCGACAGGAAATGGCTCAAAGAAATGATCTGATAAATCCTGACATATTAGCATTTGCCTTTGTCGAGGATTTTCCTCTTTTTGAGTGGGACAACAATGAGTCCAAATGGGATGCGTCACATCATGCTTTTTGTATGCCGAAGGAAGGTTATAGAGAGTATTTATATTCCGATCCAGGGAAGGTGATAGCAGAATCTTATGATCTAGTTTGCAACGGTTATGAGGTCGCTAGCGGAAGTATCAGGGTGCATCATCGGAGCTTACAGGAGCAGATTTTTCGCGTCCTAGGGTATTCAGATGACCAAATGGATGAAAGATTCTCGCAATTATTGAATGCGTTGGAATATGGTGCCCCTCCTCATGGAGGTATAGCGCCGGGCATAGACCGAATAGCCATGATCCTTTTAGGGAGAGAAAGTATCAGGGATGTTATAGCTTTCCCTAAAACTCAGAGTCAAATAGATCCGTTATTTGAAGCACCTTCAGCTGTTGAGGCAGCTCAATTAGATGAATTGGGCATTAGGATCGTGGAATAAAATTGGCAATACCAGAAGATTGGTGTCTCGTTCCATTAGGCTGACCGTTTTTTCACTATCCGAGGCATATGAATGATATCACCGCCTTCGCTGGATACTTCTACGGGGCTCAGGCCGTTTATAGCATCTTCACCAATGTGACAGTGAGTGATGCCATCAATACCAGGTAGTTCATACATTGCGTCTAGTAAAGTATTTTCTAATATTGCCCTTAAACCTCGCGCGCCAGTTTTTCGTTCGATGGCTCTTTCTGCAGCGGCCTCCAAAGCTTTTTCCGAAAAACTTAACTCGATAGAATCCATCTCAAATAAAGCCTTATATTGCTTTACGAAGGCGTTCCTTGGTTCTGTGAGTATTCTTATTAACTCTTCTTTGCCTAAACTGTCCAAAGCAACCAGTACAGGGAGTCTACCTACAAATTCCGGTATGAACCCGTATTCCATCAAATCATGAGGGTTGAACAAATGCCTTATGTCATTATCTCCCATGGCACCACTTGATTTGATACGGTTTGTGAAACCCATAGAATTGGTATCCTTGAAAGCTCTCTTTTCTATGATTTCAGTCATTCCTTCAAAAGCACCGCCTACCATAAATAGAATGTTACTTGTGTCTATCTGCATGAATTCTTGTTGAGGATGTTTCCTGCCTCCCTGTGGCGGAACATTCGACACGCATCCCTCGATAATTTTGAGTAAAGCTTGTTGTACACCTTCCCCGGAAACATCTCGAGTGATTGACGGATTGGGGCTTCTCCTGGATATTTTGTCGATTTCATCAATATAGATTATGCCTTGCTCAGCATCTTTGATGTTATATTCCGCGGATTGGATAAGACGTAACAAGATATTCTCAACGTCGTCACCCACATAACCTGCTTCAGTAAGAGAAGTGGCGTCGGCAATGGCAAATGGAACATCCAATATTCTAGCTAGGGTTTGCGCAAGATGAGTCTTACCTGAGCCTGATGGTCCCAGCATTAAAATATTGCTTTTTTCTAACTCGACGGAAGAATCATACTCTCTGTTAGACCAGATTCTTTTGTAGTGATTATAAACAGCCACACTTAGAATCTTTTTGGCTTCTTCTTGGCCAATTACGTACTCACCTAGTTTGTCGTATATGGATTTTGGCGTAAGCCCTTCCGCTAGTGGATTTTTGACCTCATTGGACGCATCAGAGCTTTCGTCGGTGATTATCTGTTCGCAAAGAGATACACACTCATCACAAATGAATACTCTATCGGGCCCTGCAATGAGTCGTTTTACTTGTCCTTGCGGTTTGCTACAAAATGAGCACAAATAATCCTTGGGAGTAGTCACTACTGGAATTATCCTTCGTTAGGTTGGTCAGGAGAAGACATAACAATATCTATCAAACCATAGTCTTTTGCTTGCTCGGCACTCAGGTAGAAGTCTCTGTCGGTATCCTGGGCAATCTTTTCATAAGATTGCCCGGTATGTTCTGATATTATGTTTCGGATCTTGTCCTGCATCCTTATGATTTCTCTGGCTGCTATTTCTATATCGGAGGCTTGCCCCTGCGCTCCGCCTAGAGCTTGATGCATGTGAATGGTAGAATTTGGAAGCGCGAACCTCTTACCTGGTGTGCCACCGCACAACAAAACCGTACCCATGCTCGCCGTCATTCCGACGCATATTGTTGAAACGTCGGGGCGGATCAATTTCATAGTGTCATAAATAGCTAATCCAGAACTTATCACCCCTCCAGGGGAATTAATGTAGAGGCTTATATCTCTTTCCGGATCCTCTCTATCCAAGAACAGTAACTGCGCTATGATGGCGTTTGCGACTTGGTCATTGATTCCAGTGCCGAGAAATACAATGCGCTCTTTCAACAGGAGTGAGTATATATCATAGGTCCTTTCACCTCGAGGGCCTCCCTCCACAACATAAGGGATAATATTCTCAGGGCTGTTCGGCATCATGTGCTCCTTGATAATGGTCTACTTAGTTTCTTGATCAGCGGTTGCCTGGGGTTCGACGTTATCGCCAGTGGCAATAGATCTTAGAAGATCCATTGTTTTTTCACTTGTTATTTGTCTTCTCATATAACTTTTTACTTCTTCTGTTTGGCTTGATTCGGGTACTTCTTGGTCAGAATCTGCAAACATGTCTGATATCCGTCCGTCTATTTCATCATCGGTTACTTCTATTTTCTCTTCGTCAGCTATTTTTGACAATATGAAAGATCTCGTTAATCTAGAGGTAGCTTCTATTAGGGATTCTTCTTCCAACTGTTCTCTTGTCTTACCGATGGATTGTAAGTAGTCACTGAGCTGCATCTTGGCTTGAGTGACCATGCGTTCCTGTTCATTAATCATATGAGCTGATTCTCGTTGGATCAACAGCGGGGAAATTTCCACTGATGCGCATTCAGTAAATGCGGACAATATATTTTCATTGTAAGATTGATCTGCTTGGCTACTCACCTCTTCCCGGATGCTATTTTCCACCTCTTCTCTTAGTTGATCAAGGCTTTCATGACCATCCCCTATGCTTTGGGCGAACTCATCGTCCAAAGCAGGCAAGGCTCGCTCCTTCAAATCCTTTATAGCCACATCAAAAACAGCTGATTTACCTGCTAGGTCAGGATCTGAAAATTCAGCAGGTATTGGAATATCAAAAGTTATTGGGTTATTGACCTGAGATCCGATGAGCTTTTCTGAAAACCCAGGGAATGGTCTGTCTGAACCTGTGGTAACTAAGTAAACTGCGTCATTTTCATCGATCAAAGTGTTGCCGTCTACAGTTGCCTTGATACTAGCTGATATCATATCCCCTTCAGTTACGTCTCTTTCAACAGGTTCCCATGGTGCTACACTGATTCGCAACTGCTCTATTCGTTCATCTATATCCTCAGGGCCGTATGTGCCCTCTTCTTTCTCGACTCGAATGTTTCTATAGTCACCAAGATCCACTATCGGGCTTAGCGATACAGTTGCAGAAAACTGAAAGGGGTCTATGGCATCAATTGTAATATCTGGAAGCCCCACTGTCTCCAAGCCCTTTTCGGCTATTGCCTTACTAGTTAATTCTGGGAGCATTGAATCCAGTACTTCATTCAGCAGTTGCTCTTTACCATAATACTGCTGAACGATACTTCGAGGTGCTTTACCTTTTCTGAAGCCTGGTATATTTATACGTTGGACGACGCGCCGATATGCTCGATCCATGTATGGATCGAGATCGGAATCCTCCAATTCAATATGGAGCATGGTTTGTCGTTCGATGACTTCGTCTTGGGTTATATTCATTCTAAGTCTCTGGCTGTGTTGTCCATGCTTGGAACACCAATTCAGTATAGCATCTTAGCCTATTTTCTAACACCGTGTGATCCATTTCTTCCTGATGTGTTAAAGTTGTTCTGCTAGCTGATGGTCTTCATCAATAGGTACATTTGAGCTGGGGTTGCATGATATGTCGAAACGATTTGAAGATGAAATTGAAGATATTTTAGAGCTTGCTCCGGATCTACCCGATGGGCCTAATTTATCGGGTTTGACCACATCGGAGAAGATCGGGTGTTTGTGGTCATACTTTATTAACAGGGAAGTTGGGATACTATCCTCTAGGAAGATCATCTTAGTAGTTGCAATAAGTGCGGGTCTTTATTTGATGACTAGAATTTTGTTTTTTGTCTGGGTTTCTGTATTACTTCTAGTCATATTGTATTCCATGTTGGTTTTTTCTTTCGGTCCTTTCAACAGAATGAAGAATAGATTAAAGAAGCTGAAAAATTGGGTGCTTTGAACCTGATATGACTCCGCGAACAATGATTACTCAGTACTCAATAGTCCCATATTCTACTGATACGTTACAGTCAAAGAGCAGGAAGAAGGATTCTTGTCATTTTACTGTAATGGGGGGTTGTTGGGGTTGATAAAGCTCAGTTATTATGAGCGGTCCCTACACAGCGCATTCACCTTCGCCTCTTTCCACTTGGTATTTCACGGTCTTAGTCCAATCCATATACATGTCTAAGGATTCTCGATTGAGCTCAGGTACTTCCTTGTATTCTGATAACAATGGCTCGAATGATTCCGGACCCATCCTCACTACAAAGTCTTTAAATTGCTCATCGTTCTCCCTAAAATCCTTGTAATGATTCAAGATCTTACCTAGGGCTTCAGGCACTTTTTTCGCGGGCACTTTGGTTTTTACTCTCTGTCCTATCCTAGTATCCCCGTTGTCGAAGCTGCCTCCCACAAATACCTCGTAAGCGGGTATTTGCCCTCCGGGTCCTTTTGCAGCTGCACCATGAAACCCTATATCTGCTACATGGTGTTGTCCACAACCATTGGGGCAGCCACTCATCTTTATGTGCATGTTTTTGATGTGTTGGTCGCTAGTATCCATTTCCGATATCATTTTGCTTATGGAATTTCCTAGCCCCATTGAGGAAGTGATCCCTAATTTGCAGCTGTCCGTCCCAGGGCATGAAACAACGTCACTGATTTCGTGGACGCCTGAGTCACCTAGCCCGAGTTCTTCGAGCTTCATCCATACTTCATATAAGGCTCTGTCGGGGACCCACCGAAGGGCAATGTTTTGCTGATGTGTTAATCTCATTCGCCCACCTGAGTACTTTCGCGATATATTTGCGATCGAGTGGAACTGGTCTGATTTTACGTCTCCAAGTGGGAGTTTTATAGATGCAACGTTGTATCCAGATTGTCGCTGAGCTCTAACATTTGACTCACACCAGTCTTCAAAGGCAGGTTCACTGCCTGCTGTGTAATTCCCATCTAAATCCGGTGCAAGTTGAGATTCGTCCTCAATGAACAACAATGCTGTCGGGTCAAATGATTTGCTAGCCCAATCTTTTTTGAGTTCATGCTCTACTTGAGACCGAAATTCTTCAATACCGATCCTATCGATATAGAATTTGATACGAGCCTTCATACGATTTTTCCGTAGTTCATCGGTTTGGTGGAATATTCGTATGACAGCCTCAGTGACTTTTAAATATTCTTCCATTGGAACAAAGTCAAAAAGTGTCTGCCCTATTCGGGGCATAATTGAAGTTCCACCACCGGTTATCATTTCAAACCCTTTTTCGCCATCTACAATTTTTGGTATGAAACCCATATCGTGGATTCCTGATATGGCGCAATCGGCCTCACAGTCGGAAAAAGAAGTTTTGAATTTTCTAGGGAGTGATTGTGTGAATGGGTGCCGCACGAAATATCGTGCGTACGCCGCTGCGTAGGGCGTTACATCGAAAGGTTCATTTTCACAAACTCCAGCCATCGGGCATCCAGTTACGTTGCGTACAGTGTTTCCACAAGCTTCTCGAGTAGATAGGCCTACGTCCCCTATGAGGCGCATGATCGCTGGGGTATCAGCCAATGGGACATGGTGAAATTGGAAATTCTCTCTTGTTGTAACGTGACCCTTTTTCAAAGGTGTGTATTTCTCAGCGAATTCCCCTAGCGCATCCATTTGTTCGGCTGTGATGCCGCCATAGGGAGCTTTTACCCTGATCATTTGGGAATCAGGCTGCCTTTGGCCGTAAACGCCCTGCCTGAGTCGAAATGCCATGAAATCATTTGGATTCCAGTCCCCTGCCTGAAATCGGGCTACTTGCTCCTCGAAGTCGACGATTTCCTCAGGTAATATGTCTAGAATACCTTTCGTTTTAGGTTCCCAGTTTTCATTGACCATATCTATGTTCTCCCTGAACTTGGATCACATCCGACTATCGATGGTTACCGCACATGCCTGAGCTTTTCATTGTATAAGGCAGCTGATGCCGTGGCGTCGACGATGCCATTTTAAGCTAACTTTATCAGTGGTGATATTCAAGGGTCAATGGGATCAGTTATCGGCATTTCAATAGGATTAGGATATATTATATGTGCCAAACAGGGCTCATAAATATTTTGAAGTTATAACACTGTTATGTGCTGACATCCCAAGGGGGTAGCTGGGTTTGATAGATGTGCCAATAGTATTTGCTTTTTCGGCGGGCATAGTGGCTGCATTTAATCCTTGTGGTGCTGCAATGTTCCCTGCCTATATTGGATACCAATTTAATAGTGGCTACGGAAGGATTGGCCATGGTGGTTTATTTGTCCGAGGTGTAGCTTTGGGTTTGTCTGTGACAGCTGGGTTTATTGTCGTTTTTGGCATGATGGGTGTAATTTTGTTCCTTGGAGGGCGTTTTGCCGCTAAACTTTTACCG
Organism: uncultured Dehalococcoidia bacterium; assembly: GCA_964602845.1. GTDB lineage: Bacteria > Chloroflexota > Dehalococcoidia > Lucifugimonadales > UBA826 > CAZRSW01. The sequence continues at coordinate 13,584 of CAZRSW010000030.1, forward strand.
GCAGCTGGTTTAATCGTTGGTTTAATAACGGTGGTTGTTGGTTTATGGCTAATTGTGGCGAGAAAAAAATTGACCATCCAAGCTCCTGGTAGGCTATATCATCAAGATAATAGAGGGTATTACGGAACTTTTTTATTTGGTATAGGTTATGCTGTTGCGTCCTTGAGTTGCGCGTTGCCGGTTTTCTTGGCAGCAATCGGAATCCTCGCAGGGACGACCCCTTCTATTGATGGAACTGCCTCGATACTAGTTGGTTCAGTAAGTTATGGGCTAGGAATGGGTTTAATCATGACCGGAGTAACGCTATCAGTTTTATTCTTCGAGGATTTTGCCTATGGTTTGGTCAACGCCGTGAGTATGTATATGGACACCATCGGTAAGATTATTATGATTGGTGCTGGGCTGTATATTATATGGTACTGGACCATGGGTGTCGGAGGAGGGATGTTGTTCGGATCATTATAGCTGGTATAGTCGCTCATAAAACGATAGCTCCATAGAAC
>CAZRSW010000031.1:0-9737 GCA_964602845.1 uncultured Dehalococcoidia bacterium
GTTAACAGGGGTGTCATGCAGAGCGCCACTCTTAAAGAAATAACATCTACCGATAGCGAGGTTGTCTTCAACTTTGAAGATGCTCCGACCATGACGCATGCGATGACAGGATTTACTGATTTCACTTTCATGCTCAGCCGTAAAGCTGACTGGGAGGAACACAAAGGTAGTTTTAAGAAAATTGACTTGAAGAAAGTCACTGGAACAGGTCCGTTCAAGTTTGTTGAGACAACCGCAGACCATTTTCTTGTGGAGGCTAATGTAGATTATTGGAATCCTCATACTCCTTATCTTGATGGAGTTGAGACCATTTATTTCGCTCCGTTCACTCCTGCATTGACAGCAGCCGTTCAGACTCACATGGTTGATATAGCCCAGGCGACGGCGCCTGGTGACACCGCGAAATTATCCGAAATACCTGGTATCCAACATAATACGACCCTATGGCCGTTCTATTGGCACGTTTTATTCAATGCCAATAAAGCCCCGTTTAATGATGTGCGCATGAGACAAGCAGCCGCTCTGGTGATTGAACCCGAGGCTCTAGTAATTGGTATGAACCAATCTCTCGGTGCTACGTTTGGGGGAGGATGGTTCCCACAGGGAATGGGTATGAAAGAATTCACTGCGGATCAACTGAGACAGGAAAAGTATTTCAGGTCGCCAACAGCAGAGGATATAGCTGAGGCAAAAGCCCTGCTGGCTGACGCTGGATATTCGGAAGGAACACCACTACCTAAGCTTGATTTACCGGGAAGAAATAATAAGTTCAACACGGTTACAATGGAACTCGTGCAAGCAATGCTTCTACAGCACCTAGGATGGGAGTCAGAGCTTCGAATGGTCGATGTGGGAACGTGGCGTGAAATTAAGTCTGCTGGGGAATTTGACATGGGGCTCAATAATGCCCTGTATACTGTCCCTGCACCGGAATCCTTTATTAGAGACATCACAGGTACCTGTGGTGATGTCCCTTGTAACTTCAACCTTGGTAAATTCAAAGACCCTGCTCTGGATGACCTTTGGGCTAAACTTAAAGCCGCCGCACCAGCGGATAGGTACGCAGTGTCTGAGGAAGTCTTTGCCCAGCTGAATAAAGGGATGCCCTTTCAGCCGATGACACAGGCTGGACGGAACATTACCTGGTTCTATCCAGACGTTAAAGGGATGCCGGCTAACGGAAGCACGTATGCTGGATTCGCTGAAAAAGTCAGTAGATTCGACCACGTGTGGCTTGACAGATAAAATAGATTCATAGCCGCTTTTTCAATGAATAACGGGGTTGTGTTGATGGGTTATACCAATCGATGCAACCCCGTTTCTTTATGTGTCGAGGTTTAGAATTGAGAACATATCTAGCGCGCAGATTACTTCTAAGCATCCCCACACTATTCGGTTTAACCGTGCTTATATTTGGGGCAATGCGAGTGCTGCCCGGTGGGGGCTTGGGCGCGTTTGTGGTAGATGATATGGTTTCTCAACAATTAACCGATGCACAAATACAATTAATAAAGCAAGAACTCGGCCTTGATAGACCCTTAATCATTCAATACGCAACTTGGATGAGAGACGTATTTGACGGTTCGTTTGGCTACTCACAGTCCAGAAATGACGAGCCCATAAGAGATTTAATTCTAAGCAGAGGTGTTATTAGCGCGGAAATAGGCATACTTTCCGTATTATTGTCGTGGGTCATAGGACTGCCCGTAGGAATATTAAGCGCTATAAAGCCTCATAGTATATGGGATAAATTAGCGAGTACCACCACAGTTTTATTTCTGGCTTTGCCAAATTTTTGGCTCGGATTACTTATTGTGGTTGCCTGGGTGATTTGGTGGGATTACCATCCTCCATTTGTCGGTGTAAACCCGTGGGTAGACCCTGTAGCAAACTTTGAGATTATAATTGGACCAACCCTTGTGATGGCGACCTCAATGGCAGCCGTTATAGCACGAATGGCGAGATCTTCTCTCTTTGAGGCATTTCAACAGGATTTCGTTAGAACCGCAACGTCAAAAGGCCTTGCCGAAAGAATAGTCATAGCAAGGCATGTTTTACCTAACGCTCTTCTGCCAGTGCTTACCATTAGTGGAGTGATGCTGGGGTTCGTGATGGGAGGATCTGTTGCCGTTGAAGTCGCTTTTATGACCCCTGGTCTTGGTAGATCAATGGTTTTAGCGACTATAGAGCGTGATATGAATGTAGTTCAAAGCTTGGTGTTGCTCTACGGAATAATATTTGTCCTTGTCAATTTATGTATAGATATTTTATACAGCGTTTTAGACCCACGTATACGGATTTCATAAGAGGGTGCACACAGCGTGAGTATTGGACATTCCTTCCACAGTTCCGAACCAGAGAAAACTGGATTACAGACACGTAATATTTTATCCATGATAGTCGGACCTGTAAGAACATTCGTCACAAGGAGGCCGTGGCATTCCTTCTGGGGATTTGTAGCGTTGTCGATGATATTTATGGGTGCGTTTGCTCCAATTATTGCGCCATATAATCCCATCACGGTAGACTTCCAAAATTTCAGAGGAACACCGGATAGCAATCATTGGTTTGGTACTGACAACATTGGGCGAGACATAGCTTCACGAATCATATACGGAGCCAGGTCATCACTTATTGTCGCGGCGTCTGCCGTCACTATCGGCACCCTCACTGGTGTGGTATGGGGTATTGTCAGCGGATATTTGGGAGGTAAAGTTGATCTAATTGGGGAAAGGTTTATCGAAATACTTATGGCACTTCCGGGATTAATTTTTGCTTATATGTTGGTCATTGTTCTGGGGCCTAGTATGTGGACCGTAATTTTCGCATTGTCAATAACAAGAATTCCAACAGTAGCTAGAACCGTGAGATCAGTCGTTTTGATTGTGAAACAGAGCATGTATATAGAGGCTGCCAAAGCAATTGGGATATCCCAATTCAGAATCATGTGGAGACACGTTCTCCCGCAATGCGTCGCAGTTGTCATTGTGCTAATTACGATTAACATTGGAGCAATAATAATAGCTGAAGCCTCTTTGAGTTATCTTGGCGTAGGGATCAATCCCCCGACACCCTCGTGGGGGAAAATGCTTGCTGAAGCAGGAGAGCAACTATACCCACTCTGGTGGTTTGTGGCAGCCCCTGGCGTGGCAATAACCTTAACGGTATTAGCATTTAATCTCTTTGGAGATGGTTTACGAGACGCACTTGACCCAAGATTAAGAGGAACAGGAAGGTAGAATGAATTTATGGCCATCTTCCAGTAAAATATATGGGAAATAATGGTCATAGTCGGAGACTGATCCAAGAGCTTTAGTAGTACGGATTATAGAAATAAAGATGATGGGAAATGAGAACGACCAGATAAAGATTATCTCTTTTGGAATCGCTAGATAAGTAATAAAAGATTGAAACAGGAAATAGATATGACTCAGACAACCGAATTTTCATTAATATCCCATCTTATGAGACGGGCGGGAGTTGGCTTAAGTTACGATGAACTTGAGGAATATGCTGAACTTGGATATGAAGGGGCGGTTGAGAAACTACTGAATCCGAAATCTCAACCAAATTTTAATTATTACGAATTCATTCGTAGACTTCCACAAGGCGATGGCCAGGTCGGGGTCTTACCCAGCCAGATGACATATTTTTACTTTCTTCTTAATACAAAACGACAATTGGAAGAAAAAATGGCATTATTCTGGCACCAGGTTTTTGCAACTGGGTTATCCAAAGTCATGGACCCCCATTCCATGCTCTCCCAAATCGCCATGTTCAGGGAAGAAGGCATGGGGAATTACCGGACTCTATTGATTAAGCTGGCTCAGGACCCAGCAATGATTTTCTGGCTCGATAACAATGAGAATCATAAGAATGCACCCAATGAGAACTGGGGGCGTGAACTGCTCGAACTTTTCTCGCTCGGGGTGGGCAATTATACCGAGGAAGACGTTTTCGAATGCTCGAGGGCGTTCACAGGATGGACAGCAGAGCCTCGTATGCCCTCCTTCCCTTACGGAAGGCATCCCTGGAAGTTTGAATTCCGGCCCGAGGACCATGACTATTCTGAGAAGACTTTCTTAGGCAGGACGGGAAACTTTGATGGAGAAGACATAATAGACATAATCTTGGAACAGGAGGCCTGCCCTCGGTTCATAGCGAGGCATCTGTACAACTTCTTTGTTGAAGACGAACCTCAGGTCCCCGCCTGGAATATCGAACCACCCAATAATCCCGAGGCTATTGAATATCTTGCCAATGTGTTGATCGAGTCTAATTATGAGATCCAGCCGGTTTTGAGAGAGTTGTTTCACTCAGACTTTTTCAAAGAATCGGCTTATAAACGGGTTCGCAGCCCTATTGAACTACTTGTTGGCACCCTTCGCCTGGCAGAGGACTTGATTGGCCCTAATCCCCGGGTATGGACGACAGGATATCAAGCAGGATTCATGGGTCAGGAATTACTGGATCCCCCAAGCGTCGAAGGATGGCACACAGGAAAGGAGTGGATAAACAGTGGAGCCTTGGTGAAAAGGGTCAACTTTGCTGCTGACACTATGGGTGATGTGACACTCCCGGGTGTAAAAAAGTTAATTGGGAGAATAGCTGAAGGATCGGCAACGATGTCTCCTGAAGTACTGGTTGAGCGATGCCTAGAATTAATGGGCCCATTACCTGTTAAAGACAAAACGAAGGAAGAGCTCATTGATTATGCCACCGAACATGGACATGTAGGTTGGAATGAAGATTCATACGAGGACTCAGCTAAGAAGACAGCAGAGATGCTTGCACTTATAGCCTCAACAAGGGAATACCAATTCGGATAACCAGACAAAGCAATCCATATAGGGTCTACTCGCATTCACGGAGATTAATTCATGCAGACAACCATAGCACAAGGTAGGACATGGGATTTCAGTCATAGTATAGGACGCGCAGGTCCAGCAGGGGAAACTTTTTTGTGGCCTTATAGTGTCGCGACAAATGATTCCGATCTTATCTACGTTATAAATAGGGGTCCTGACCCCAAGCTGGGCGATGGCAATAGATTATCCAACGTAAATTTTAAGCGCATAGGAAAGTGGCAATTAGACGATGAATTCATAAGTGACTTCGCGCAAAATGACATCATGTGGCCCGTTTCATTGGCTGTTGACGAGCAAGGATCCCTTTACTGCACTGATGAAATAAAAAATAAGATACTGAAATTCAACTCGGAAGAGCACAAGGTTCTTGAATGGGGTGTTGAAGGTTCCGCCGAAGGTGAACTTTCAAAACCTGCTGGTATAGCGTCTGATTTGGAAGGGCATCTATATGTAGTAGATGCTGGAAATCACCGGATACAAAAATTCACTAATGACGGTGATTTTATCCACTCCTGGGGTGAATATGGTTCCGACTTAGGACAATTGAACGACCCCTGGGGAATAACGATTGATTTAAAAGGTTTCGTATACGTTGCCGACTGGGGCAATAATAGAGTCCAAAAATTTACAAGTAACGGTGAATGGCTCCAAAATTTCGGGATGTCATTCCCAGAAGATTTACGATTGAACCACCCTTCTGATGTTGCCGTCGATAGTGAAGGGGATGTGTATGTTGCTGATTGGGGTAACAAAAAGGTTCAGATTTTTGACAGTGACGGGGAAATTCTCACTTCCCTTTACGGGGACGATACTGAATTATCTCGCTCCGCTCTGGAATTCATGGAAGTAAATGAAGATTATCATAAGGCGTTTAAACGCGCTAAAGACAAATCTAGATTGGGGCTTTTTGAGAGACCAACCGCTATTAGCATTACTAAAGATGATCGAATTGTTATCTGCGACACCGCTAGGCAAAGACTTCAGGTTTACGATAAAGAGAAAAACTATACGGAACCTCAATATAATCTCTAACCGAATACAGGATTCACGGTTTAGAGGGATAGAAAAAAGCTGGTTATTAAGTTTAGGAAGAGACTGAATATTTAACTGCTTGGCTGGTGAGCAAAAAGGAAGTAAAAATGCCGAAACTAGAGATGATGGAGGAAAGTGTAAGAAAAATGATGCTGGCCTTTCCTTGCATTGAACCTGAAGATACACCATGGACGACACTACAGAAGCCTCTATCGGAGGCTCGTGTGGCTCTGGTAACCACGGCTGGTCTCCACGTCAGAGGAGATAAACCATTTGTTCAGGATAGAGGTATGCCCCGTAGCGGTGGCGACACTTCTTACAGAGTGATCCCAAGAGATACTGAGCCCAAAAACATTCTTCAGAGTCATACGAGTATAGCATTTGATCACACCGGAATTTACAGAGATATCAATGTTACTTTTCCAGTAGATCGACTGCAAGAGATGTTAGATCGAGGGGAAATCGGGTCTCTCTCAAATAATTACTATTCATTCATGGGAGCTATCCGAGATGTTGACGGAATCATTGAAGAATCAGGGCCAGCTGTAGCTGCAAAGCTTAAGGAAGATAATGTTGATGTTGTGCTGTTGACTCCTACTTGACCGGCCTGCTCAAACGCTGTAAGCGTTGTCGCCAGGGCTCTCGAAGAAAAAGGATTGAGTACTACAGGTATCGTATTGATTGAAGAACATGCAAAAAAAGTTAAACCTCCCAGGATGCTAGCCGTACCTTTTAATTTTGGGAAGGCCTTAGGGAAGCCATCAGACCCCAAGTTCCAACAAACTGTATTGGATGCTACCTTTCGCCTCTTAGAACGTGCCTCGGGTCCTGTTTTGGAACAATTTGAATCTGATGTCGGACCAGACGCGACTATCGTTCAGGCAAGTGAAGTGGTTAATCAGACCCTATTAACGAAACAGGCGTTGACAGAAGAAATTCATAAGTTGAAATATCACTATGAGGAATGGCTACGAAAGAATGAAAATCGCACTGCCTTTGGGCTAAGTGGAATAAAATGGGAAAATCTGGATAAGATAACAAGCTTTTTACATCGATATGTTGACGAAGGACAAGTTGACATCGAAATGCCTCCACAGGGCTGCTCTTTGGCAAACTTTATCCGCTACTGCGTTGATGATATAAAATCTTTCTATTATGAATCTATGCTGATTCAAAGACCTGATGACAAAGACCACGAGATCCACGATTGGTTTTGGTCAAACACTGTTGCTGCAGTTCTGGTGAAGGAAGTGGGATCTAAAATGAGAGAGGATGACGATGAAGAGATGAGAAGCCTGTCTTTTGGAATTGCTAGATAACCGTTAATTTAATAAAAATAGATTTAGAATGGAGAATAATATGGTAGTAGCCACTGATACATCATTAATTGCCCACCTATTAAGAAGAGCAGGTTTTGGTTCAAGCTACGACGAATTGCAGGAATATTCAGAGCTTGGATATGAGGCAGCAGTAGAAAAACTCTTAAATCCAAAATCGCAGGCAAACTTTGACTATTACGAGTTTATACGAAGACACCCCGCAGCCGACAACCCACCAGGGCTTCTTCCAGGTCAATTGAAATACTTTTATTTTTTACTAAACACGCAGCGTCCATTAGAAGAGAAAATGGCACTTTTCTGGCATCACGTTTTTGCCACAGGATATTCCAAAGTGGACGATACCCATTCCATGCTTTCTCAAATGGACATGTTTAGAGAAGAAGGTCTGGGAAATTACCGAACGTTACTTGTAAATCTAGCTAAGGATCCCGCCATGATATTCTGGTTGGACAACAATGAAAATCATAGGGATGCCCCAAATGAAAACTGGGGCCGAGAGTTGTTAGAGCTTTTCTCCCTTGGGGTCGGACACTATACTGAAACCGATGTATTTGAATGCTCAAGAGCATTCACAGGATGGACGGCAGAACCCCGTATGCCCGTATTCCCCTACGGGAGACATCCCTGGAAATTTGAGTTTCGCCCAGAAGATCACGACTATTCAGAGAAAACTTTCCTTGGACATACCGGGAATTTCGATGGTGAAGACATCATCGATATAATCCTCAAACAGGATGGATGCCCCCGATTCATTGCCCGCCATCTTTATAGCTTCTTTGTAGAAGATGAAGCCCAGGTACCCGCCTGGAATATAGAAGCACCCAAAAACCCTGAGGCGGTTGAATATCTTGCAAATCTATTGATTGAATCAAACTATGAAATGACACCGGTATTGAGAGGATTATTTAATTCGGATTTCTTCAAGGAGTCCGCATACAAACGAGTTCGCAGCCCAATCGAACTAATAGTGGGAACCCTCAGGTTGGTTGAGGATATGATTGGCCCAGACATTAGAGTGCAAAAAACCTCGTATCAACCGGGATTTATGGGCCAAGAATTGCTAGACCCTCCTAGTGTTGAGGGGTGGCATACTGGGAAAGAATGGATAAATAGCGGCGCTTTGGTTAAAAGAGTCAACTTTGTCTCAGACAAGATGAGTGATACCAGCCTGCCTGGTATTAAAAAGATAATTTCTAGGATATCGGAAGGGTCTGACTCAATGTCTCCGGAAACGCTTGTTTCAGAGTGCCTAGAGCAGATGGGACCCCTTCCGGTGAAAGACAAGACTAGGAAAGAACTCGTCGATCACGCTACTGAGCAAGGAGATATTTGCTGGGATGAGAATTCTTTTGAGGATTCAGTTATAAGAACTGGAGAAATGTTGGCCTTGATAGCTGCTACAAGAGAATATCAATTCGGATAATCGACTAAATTCCATTAGCTCTTTTTTGAAATCGTGGGAGACTGACAAATGATTACAACTACAGTACAGGGACGGACTTGGAACTTTAGCCATGCCATCGGACATCTGTCTATAGCTGAGGAAGGATGCATATTTCCCTATAGTATAGCCACTGCTGATTCTAATCTCATATACGTCCTGAACAGGGCCCCTGATCCGCTAGAAGGCGACGGGAACAAGAGAGGCCAACGAAACTTCAAACGCATAGGCAAGTGGAAATTAGAAGACGAGTTCATCTGCGATCTAGCCAAAGAGGATTTGCTTTGGCCAGTCTCATTGACTGTTGACGAAGAAAAGTACCTTTATTGCACCGATGAAGTCAAGCATAGGATTTTAAAGTACGATCCAGAGGATCGAAAAGTATCTGAATGGGGTATCGAAGGATCTTGTGAAGGGCAATTCTTCAGGCCAGCCGGGATAGCCTCTGATTTATCAGGTCACATCTATGTCGTAGATGCTGGCAACAACCGTGTCCAGAAATTTACTGGTGATGGCGACTTCATAAACTCTTGGGGAACTCGCGGATCGGAAACAGGTCAGTTTAAGGATCCCTGGGGAATAACACTGGATTCTAAAGGTTTCGTATACATTGCTGACTGGGGGAACGATAGAGTACAAAAGTTCACCCCGGATGGAGAATATCTCCAGACGTTTGGGTACTTAGAGCCAGAAGAACTCCGATTAAACCACCCTTCTGATGTTGCCGTTGATAGTGAAGGTGATGTATATGTTACTGATTGGGGTAACAAGAGGGTGCAGATTTTTGATAGCGATGGGGGGATCCTGACGTCTCTTCATGGAGATGCAAATGAATTGTCTAAGTCTGCTAGAGAATTTCTAGAAGTAAATGCGGATTATGCAAAGGCTATGGACAGAGCTAAAGATAAATCCCACCTCGGTCTTTTTGACAGACCTACCAGCATTGCCGTAACTGGTGATGACCGCATTATTATTTGTGACACAACACGACATCGACTTCATGTATACAACAAAGAAAGAGACTATATTGAGCCGTTGTATAACATATAGATCATT
>CAZRSW010000031.1:9837-11554 GCA_964602845.1 uncultured Dehalococcoidia bacterium
CAGCAAGGCTCTTCTAAATCACTTCTACCATTGACTTGCTAAGATAACTTTGAACGATATGAGTGTTTAAAGCTACATCCAGCCTAACTTCCTCTAGGGGCGCCCGGTTTTCTTCTTCTCCATTTATTACTTTGGAAAAGTGCCGCAGTTCTCTTCGGAATGGGCTTTCCCAATCTAAAATAGGCTCTCTTTTTTGTGAGTGACCCTCTTTTGTCAGTTCCTGCACTGAGGCAGACGACTGATTCTTAGAAAAACCAGTGGCATAGGAAACATTGATTCTCTTGGAATCACCATAAATCTTTAATGTTTCATCAAAATCCCAAAGATCAGGCAGATCTATCCACGTCACAGTTGCCCTAGCCCCATCATTGTAAGACAACACCACATTTACGGCCTTCGTTCCATTGTGTTCATCGCCAGATAAACCTCCCCTTCCATCCCAAAATTCTGCACTAATTACACTCTTTGGGGGACCCATAATTTTCCTCAACCCATAAAAATCATGTATCAAACTACCAGCCAATGTAATATACCCTGATTTCATCCGAGGTGACACATCACCTATGGCCAACCTGATATCTCTTTCCAACGATGCTCGGGTGGCCTGTACCACTTCCTCCGGAACATCATCAAATCTTTTCGTTCGAAACTGCTTCACATGGAGAGCATTATTAGGATGAATATGCCTTATTTCCGCCAAAGAGATATCCTCCATAGTCTCCGATTCGGAAAGAGCATACTCAAAGGCAGGTTCAAACAGCTTTACATAACCGGCTTGCACTACCACATCCGTCTTCGACCTCTCTTCTATAAGAAGGTCGACGTCACCAACATTAAGGCAAACCGGCTTCTCAATGAAAACGTGTTTGCCTTTTCGTATCGCATGCGCCGCTATCTCCGTCTTAGGATCTGTTTGACATAGGAGAACTGCATCAACTTCAGAAGCAATAAGCTCTCGATAATCAGTATAAAATCTCGGAATTTTGAACATACTAGCTACATACTGACTGGCTTGGGCCGATATGTCACAAACAGCCACCACATCAAATTCCTCGGCCAATTCTGTTAGCCAAGGAAGATGATGGACCTGGGCAATTGCACCACACCCTATAACCCCAATTTTAACTTGCATAATATTCTCGCCCCTTTATTTACCCACAATATTTGGAGCCAACGTGTTCCATACCGTGGTCAATTCAAACGTCTTCTCGTAAACAGGAAGCAAATTATGGTAATGGTCTTAAGAGACGTTTACTGATGAGTTCACAAGATAACTTTTTATTATATCTACGTTCAGGGATACATCCTTCCTGGCTTGTTCCAAAGGGGCACGAGTTTCCGTCTCACCGTTTACAGCAGCGTGGAAATGACGTAATTCCCTTCGAAAAGGACTCTCCCAATCCAGTAAAGGTTCCCTTCTCTGATGGTTTCCGTTTGAATCTATTTCCTGTACCAGGGCTGATGATTGGTTCTTGGAAAACCCGGTAGCGTATGAAACCGTTATTCGTTTGTTGTCTCCATAAATTTTAAGAGTCTCGTCAAAATCCCAAAGATCCGGGAAATCTATCCACATCACGGTTGCCTTAGCCCCGCTGGGATATTCAAGAATGAAATTTATCCCCTTAGATGTACCATCCGGTCTCTTCCATATCTCTGTATTTAACACCTTTGAAGGAGTTCCCATGATATTTCTAAGACCATACATGTCATGGATGAG
>CAZRSW010000032.1:0-10767 GCA_964602845.1 uncultured Dehalococcoidia bacterium
GTGCCGTGTCGGATTGAGTCACACTAGGAATACTGTTTTATTTCAAAGGCAACGAGTCCTCGATAAGATTGCTAAGATATGGCCTGTCGAAGTGGGTAGGCTAAATAGGTCTAAATATTGGATGGAGTTGAAAAAGTCAAAGGTGGTTTGCTCGCCATTTGGATGGGGGGAAATAGCTTACAGAGACTTCGAAATATTCTTGTGTGGTGCAGCCCTATTGAAGCCTGACTTGACTCATATGAAGACATGGCCTGATCTGTATATGGATGATGAAACATTTACATCTATCAGGTGGGATATGTCCGATCTGGAAGAAAAGGTTGAGGGCTTATTGACTAATGGACGATATAAAGTGATAGCGGAAAATGCTCAGTTATTGTACGAGGAGGCGATATATGGCGAGGTAGGTTTGAACTCCTTTTGCGATAGAGTAGAACAAATAGCAGGATTTACAGACTCGTAAAGCCCGTGAATATAGGATGTTTGATTCTAGGCTCTTTGTTCAAGATTGGTGGCTATCAGGTGTTTGCTTACAATCTGATGAGACAATTAATTGCAAATGGACACAGAGTACAGCTGGTTATAACTCAAAAGGAATTCGATGCCAATAGGGATCTCTACAGGAGATCTGGTTTTAGCATAGCTACATTAAAATTTGCTTCTGACAGGCTGATCAACTATCTTCCGATTCTTCCGCGGACAGAAATTAAGTTGTTGCAAAACAGAGAGAATTTTGATGTCTGGCAAATCGTTGGGGCGTATCCTGCAGGCTACATTGCTCGCGGTCTAGGTCGAGAAGTCCCACTCGTTTTAAGAACACATGGAGAGGACGTGCAGGTAAGCGACATGCTTGGGTATGGGCTTAGAAGAAACACGGTTCTAAACGACAGGATAATTGACACATTGCTGAAAATGGACAAGGTGATCGCTTTAACGAAGAGTATGGCTGATGATTACCTAAATATGGGGATATTGCCTCATAAAATTGAAGTTATCCCTAATGGTGTCAGCGTGGACTCGTTTTCTGGGGTTGGGCGTCAGAAAAAGAGTAGATTATTGCCAGATGACGTCATCGGTAAACCGCTGTTATTAACTGTGGGGAGATACCATCTAAAGAAGGGCTATGAATATATACCAGACATCGCCGCTCATATGGTCGCTCGGGGACTCGATTTTCGCTGGTTGATAGTTGGGAAAGATGTAAACAAGATTGATGAAGCAATTCGTCATCATAACCTTGAAAGCTACGTTATAACATTTGATGAGATTGGCGTCGACACTGGTGGGATCGGAACGTTTGCCATGCCTAATGAAGAACTCGTTGAAGTTTATATGTCTGGCGATGTATTCGTATTTCCATCCTTGCTAGAAGGGTTCCCCAGAGTTGTTATTGAGGCAATGGCTGCAGGGTTACCGGTGGTAACTACTGATGCGGAAGGTTGTAAAGATGTGGTTGAGCATGGCCATACAGGATTGATATCGCCATCAGCTGATTCTGAGTTGATGGCCAAGAATATTGAGATTCTGTTGTGCAATAAAAGTATGCGGAAAACGTTGTCTGATTCTGCTAAGGAAAGCGCAAAGAGGTATGAATGGTCAAAAATAACCAGCAGGTATGAAGATGTGTATAGAAGTGTATTAGAAGGCGTGTAAGCAGTAGCTTGACTAGATTGAGTAAGGGCGTCACAAACGTAAACGCAGAGTGGGAGAGATTTCTGAGATGCAGAGACCTAGAGCAACTGTTGTCCTCACCTCCGGGTGAAATAAAGGGCAAAGCTCTGGAAATAGGTTGTGGATCGGGTTATTTGACAGGAATTTTGGGGACCTGTTTTGAGGAAATTATTCCTACGGATGTTAAGCCAAGAGGTACTGTTCCTGGTGTGGTTATGGCTGATGCTCAGAAGCTTCCCTTTGTCGATCAATCTTTCGATTTTGTATTTTCTTCGAACGTACTTGAGCATATTGATGATATTTATGTCTGTTTGGAGGAGCTCAGGCGGGTTATGACCCCAGGAGCGACTATGCTTCACACTATGCCGACTTCATCATGGAAAGTTTTCCAAGTTTTGACTCATCCTATTCACTTATTGATGATAGTATTCAAAAAATTCTTGAGACGAAATAATCGCAATGACAGAATAGATAATAGCGTAGAAAAAGTCGAAGAATATGCTCCGGGAAGATCTCTGATCGCTAAGGCTACGCCCGCAATACATGGAATATCAAGCAACCATTTTAGGGAATTTCTGTACTTTAGACCAAGCTCTTGGAAGACTCTCTTCGAACGGACGGGGTTTGAGGTTTTAAAGGTGGAACCGTTATTTTTCCATTCTCCTTATAAATTCTTGCCTTTTCGGTTCATGAAATTGAGAATGATTTTGGCGAGAATTGGACTGGCATCTGTTAGAGGTTATTGGCTCAGAAATAATGCAGTCGGATATCCTTTGGGGCGGTAATAATAAAGTGAGGCCCATTTCCCTATTCTCTATTTCTGGTTCTTCCTATTTTGGTGATAATGCAGAGCAACATGCAGGCGGATCAGAACGTCAAATGAAATACATCCTTGATGTCTTGGCTAGAGAGCAAGTGCAGGTCACAGTGATGACGGCTAACAACAGTAGCAGGTCAGCTAATATTCTTGAGAATGTTTCCTATGTGAATTTGTGGCGGAGAGATTCTGGAGTCTTAACCAAGATCTTGTCTCTCACGGTTAATTTATTTAGAGTCAAATCCTCTATATATTTACGTGGAATCTCAGTTATTCATTTGTTGGTGATAATTATCTCGCGCATTGCTATGAAACAGGTAATACTGGGGATGACGTCCGATGTGCAATGTGTCAAGGGGAATATCCTAAAAACAAGGTTGGTGCGGAAATTTAGCTTTTTGTTCAGCACAAGAGTTGTGGCCCAGACTAGCTTTCAGGCTTCTTTATTGATGCTTAATTTTAAACGAGAAAGTGTGGTGCTCAATAATGTATTAGATATTCAAGAAATAAGCCGTGATGAGGATATTAGATATTGTGATAAAACCTATGACGTTATCTGGATAGGTTACATGGAGCCTCGGAAGGGATTGGATTGCATCGTGGAGCTTGCGGATAGGCTACCGAATAAAAAGTTTGTTGTAGTAGGGGATGGTAGACGAGACCACTTGGAATATGGGAATAGGATTATGGATTTGCTGAGAAATAGAAATAATGTGGACCTTGTTGGCCGTGTGGATCCCTGGTCTGTTGGCAGTTTCATTTCCCGTTCTAAGGTCTTGGTAAACACTTCTTTAGTAGATGAGTCTGGGGTGACAAAAGAAGGCTTCCCAAATGCATTTTTGGAATCCTGGTGCCTCGGTGTACCGGTAGTAGCTCTAAATATTGACCCGGAATTATTATTAAGCTCCGGTCGTCTCGGTAGATACTGTCAAAATATAGATGATGCGGTTCTTGCTATCAAACAATATACGGAAAATTACGACATTTGGGAGGAGGCGTCTATCAATTCTAGGAAGTTTGTTATAGGGCGTGATGTGGCCACGAAGACAGTGAGATCTGAGGTAACCGAGGCTTTGGGATTGTGAATATTGTGCCAGATGGCTTATTCAAAATTGGACGAGGAGTTCGTTAAAGCCTGTGCCTGTGGTACTGATTTTTCAAAGGACTTTTGAACACTATAGGCTTCCTGTTTTTCGATTGTTATCTAGTCGACTCTCATCCGTGGGAGATATAGCAGTCGCATCGCCTATTACTAACGAATCACAGTTACAAGACTTATCCTTGCCGTATGAAACTCACAACTTAGAAGTGTCTACGTATGGAATCGCAGGTCAAGAATACATACATCGGTATAGGAATTGGGAAAACCTGCTATTTAAGGTTAGACCGAAGGTTGTAATAGCAGAAGGTGTGCCAAGGATCGTGAGCTTGTATTCTATGCTGAACCTTGCTAGGGATAGAAATATGCGAACGATTGCATGGACTAAATACGACAATACTGGGTCATGGCCTAAGTCATGGATTTGGAAAGATTTCTTGTCGAGGTGGGATGGTATCGTTTGTTATGGTAAGTCTTCATATAACGGCCTGAAAGACATGGGATTGTCAGATAATCAGCTGGATATTGCTCAAAACTCTGTAGAATTTCCAGAAAGTGAAGAAGAATTAAATAACCTTAAATCTGTCTCGTGGAGTGAACGTCGCAGATATTTTTCGGATAATCGGCCGTTGGTGGTGTCATTGGGTACTCTTGTTAAAAAGAAAAGGTTTGATTTGGTCATTGATGCTGCCTTGGAGTTGTTCGCCAAAGGGAGATATTTCCGTTTGGTTGTTGTTGGTGGGGGCCCCGAGTATTTATCCCTCCGAGAATATGCGGCGCTATCCTTGAAAGCTGCTGGTTTGGATGACAACTTGATTGTTTTCATTGGTCGTGTTCCAGATGGGTATGATCAAGTGTGGTTGTCGGCTGCCGATGTGTCAGTGATGGGAGGAGCAGTCGGCCTAGCAATGAATGTTAGCATGGGCTGTGGTACGGCAACGATAATCGCCGATGAAACTGGGAGTGATTCTGAAATGTTGGTCGATGAGGTAAACGGTCTAAGATTTGTCCCTAATGATCATTACAGTTTAGCTAATAGGATTGACCGAATATTACTGGATGAGAAAATGAGAGACGCCATATCAGTGTCCGCGAGGAGGGACATATTGGCTAATGCAACTGTGGGTAAAATGGTAGATGGGCTAGAGAAGGCTATAGCATTGTGATCACTTCATGAGTCTGGATTCATAATGGAAATATTAGTACTGGGTTTAGGATATGTTGGCACCGTTACTGCGGCGATTCTGGCCCAATTTGGACATAGGGTTACCGGGGTCGATCCCAACGTTGAAAAAGTTGATCTTATTAACAGGGGTCTGAGTACCGTTTCTGAACCACATCTTGATAAGATTGTAGAGGAAGTAAGTCAGAGTGGGTTTCTTAAGGCTAGTGTGGAGGTACCTAATGATGTCGACTACCAGGTTGTCTATGTATGTGTAGGTACACCTCTGTCAACGAATGGGCAGCCCGATTTTCTTGATGTCGAGAATGTGATAAGGGTCTTTAGTAAAAGAAACACTCAGAATCCTCGCTCAACCGTAATTATTAATAGAAGTACTTGTTTGCCACAGATACATCTATGGGCGTCAGCTCACCTGGAAAACAGTGAAGGTCATTACGAATATATAGTGCACCCAGAGTTCTTAAGGGAAGGGTCAGCCGTCCACGACTTTTTACATCCCCCAATGCTGTTATTCGGTGTGGGGATTGATGCCCAACGTGTAGAAGAGCTGGCTGAAGCTTTATACCCTTCGATAGAAACTCCGATCGTTATAGCGTCTTTGGAGGAAGCTTCATTGGTGAAGTATGCATCTAACGCATTTCATGCTGCTAAAGTGACATTTGCAAATGAAATCGGGCATGTATGTAATACTCTTGATGTTGATGCTAGGAAAGTATTAGAAATATTGTGTATGGATCGGGAACTTAATATCTCAGATGCCTACATGAAGCCTGGGTTACCTTTCGGTGGTAGTTGTCTGCCTAAGGACCTCGATACCCTATTGCAATATGCTAAGAGCAGCGAAGTTCAAATTCCTATGATGTCTGGGGTGTCTCTGTCCAATTCCTATCAAGCGAATCGGATATATGATCTACTTATGACTCGGCGGCCTACCTCCGTTGCGATCCTCGGATTAACGTTCAAATCAAACACCGACGATTTGAGGAATAGTCCTATGGTCAATATCGCAAGGAATTTGATAGATTCTGGGGTTTCGGTCAAGGTATTCGATAGAAATTTGAGCACAGACTGTTTGATTGGACAGAATCGTTTAGTTATGGAGGAGGAATTGCCAGAATTGCCGATGCTAGTTCAGGACAGTTTGAAAAACACCTTGGAGGATGTTGATATTATCGTGTTAGCTCATCCGGTCTATGGTTCTGATCTGGAACGTGAGGAACTTAGGGATAATCAGGTCGTTGTCGACTTGGTTGGCATTGATGATCGTAGTTTCGGACAGAATATTGTTATTCAAGGTCTTTATTGGTAGTAAGCTCTTAAGTTGAATATAGGATTTTTCCTCCCAAATTCTCGAGACTACGAAGATAGGATACGGTTGTTGATGGCCTTATCCAATCATGTTGAGAGCGTCACCTTGTTTCTAGGAATAAACGATGGAAGAGTCGATGGCGCGGATCTTGAGAGGTTTTCAGTCTGCGAGGTTGGGTTTATACGCGGTTTCAAGCTCGTAAATCTAGTGAAGTCGATGTTGGCGGTTAGAGCAGTGTATCTGGCTAAAGGTTTGGATGTCGTTCATGATACTTCGGGCAATCTCATTTTATTTTTTATCCTCGCGAGAGTTAGGAAATTTTCTTGCCTTCTTGTTTCTTCGTTTTTCACCTTGGAACGCTGGAGAATAGAGAATGTATGGAAGCCGGCCGGGTATTCTACTTTCTCCTTAGTCACAAATCTTACAACAGCTAGAATGTTTTTGGGATCGTGGTTCCAAGGCATGATAAGTAAGTTAGCCGATCGAGTAGTTTTACAGGCACCGGGCCTCATTGGTCGGGTGACGAAATATTGTGACATTGACCCGCAAGATGTTTCAGTACTGACTAATAATGTCGACACTTGTTATTGGCGGCCTGTAGGGAATCATTCTCCTACTGATGGTTTTAGTCCTAAAAAATTGTTATATGTTGGAGGCTTAGACCACACCCGTGGATTGATTCCTGTTCTTAACACTTTGCATATGTGCAAGAAATCAGGGCTTAATCTCCACCTTACCTTAGTGGCAAAACCAGGAATGATGTCTGAGAGTGATATTAGATCCCTAGTGGAAAATCTAGGTTTATCTGAGGAAGTGGTCTTTAAGAATGGGTTAACTAGGCAACATATGCGAAATACTTATAACGAATCAGACATACTCATTTATCAAACTATCAATGACGGTTCTCCTAGAGTGGTTCTTGAAGCAATTTCATGTGGGTTGCCTGTGATTGCAAGTACACATCCAGGAATCGACATTTTGGATCCTAAGAAGGAATATATCCTTTTTACAGAGTTTGGTGATACAGAAGAAATGTACCGTTTAATAAAGTCTGTATTGTCGGATCACGGTCCTGAAACTAGTATATCGGTCAAAGGTAGAGAAAAAATCCTGAAGTGTTTTTCTACAGAGGCGGTAGCACAAGATTATGCGCGCTTCTACAATGAATTTGCGGTCGGGTTCCGAAGGTAATAGTTGCTGCTGATGCTTAGGAGTTGATTTAACGGTATGTGTGGTATTTGTGGCATGTTCAATACTTTGGGTCATGATGTTGATGTTGAGTTCGTCGAATCGATGAAGCTCTGTATCGCCCATAGAGGTCCCGACGATGACGGCCTGTACCAAAATGGTTGTATAAGTCTTGGTCACCAGCGGCTCAGCATTCTGGATTTGTCAGAGGCTGCTCGTCAACCTTTATCAGGTGAGGATGGGACGGTGCAAGCTGTATGCAATGGGGAAATTTATAATCACAAAGAATTAAGGCGGGATCTCGAATTAAAGGGACATAGGTTTATCTCGAACACTGATTCCGAGGTCATTCCACATGCTTATGAAGAGTGGGGATTAAGCCACATGGTAGAAAGGTTGAAAGGCATGTTTGCTATTGCGATATGGGATGATACCAATCGAAGCCTCATACTCATACGTGACAGGCTTGGAGTGAAACCACTCTACTACAAAATTGCGGGGCCTAATATTATCTTCGCTTCAGAATTACAAGCTCTATATCCTCATAGCTCCGAGAAGTTGGGGATTAATCTTACCGGACTCGAATCTTATCTTTCATTTGGGTATGTACATCAAAATGACACTTTTGTGTCGGGATTTGAAAGAGTAAGACCTGGGTCCTATGTGGTATTTGAGGGTGAAGATATCATTGAGCATAAATACTGGAGTGTTCCTGTGACGACAGGAGCCAAAACGGGATATTCTGAGAGTGAACACTTGGATAATATCGACGATACACTACGTAGAGCGGTGGTACAAAGGTTAGAGAGCGATGTTCCCACGGGGATTTTTCTTAGTGGTGGTATTGACTCTGGATTAATTACGGCTATTGCTTCTGCAAATACAGATGATCCCATAAACACATTTACAGTGGAATTTGCTGATTCGCCCATGTCAGATGTTGAGGTGAGTCTTTCCGGTAAAGTGGCAGAAATATATGGAACCAACCATCATGTTCTTAGGACTGACTTTGATAGTATATCTAAGTTGCCTTATCTCATCTATTTGGCTGGTGAGCCTTTCGCGGATCCTTCTATATTACCGACGTATCAAATGTGCAAAATTGCCAAACAATCAACAACTGTTGTGTTGACTGGTGATGGGGGCGATGAATCTTTTTGTGGATACCAAAATGTTCATGCAGCTCATATATCAGATACCCTCCTTGGGTGGGTCCCTAAGGCGGTGCGTAGTGCTGCATCATCTAGAGCTAATTCTGATGTTTTGAAAGGAATTATACCTAATAAACTACGAACATTACTCAAATATGCTGGGCAAGATTATATTTCCCTATACAACAACGACCTCCTGTGGCAGGACTTGATGAAAGATAGGTTATTAATACAGAGAAGAAGGGATACCAGAACCTCTGTATTAATAGATATTGTGGGAGACTTGTTTTCAACTTCGAATGCGGAAACGTTGGCCTACATAGACATGCATTTAAGGTTGCCATCCAGTTATCTGGCAAAAACTGATATTGCTAGTAATGCGGTAGCACTGGAGATCCGATCGCCGTTTCTTGATCAAGATGTTGTCCAATATGCATCCTCAATCCCGATTGGGGAAAGGATGCCTAGAGGTATACAAAAAGGGCTTCTACGTAAACTTGCCGCCCGATATTTGCCAAGGGAGATAGTGCAGTATCCGAAGAAAGGATTCGCTCCCCCCATTTCTCAGTGGCTTCTTGAAAGGTGGCGTCCTGTTATAGACGAATTCGTTATAGGTGGAATTGCTATAAGATCCAATATGTTTAATGGTGATGTTGTTAGAGAGATCGTCGATGATCATTTGGATCAAAAAGCAGAAAATGCTCTAAAAATTTGGCAGCTTGTGTGCCTTGAAGTTTGGTTGCGTCTATTTGTGGATAAGAGTATGAAACCTACCGATGACTTGCTTTAGATTGTAAATTGCCATCGTTGTTAGCTTTTACGGATGGATACCCATCGGAGAAAGAACCTCAAAGAAATGTGTTTGTTCACAACTTGATGAAAACCATCAACAGTCATGGTGTTGAGGTTTCCGTTGTTGCGCCCGATCCATTATTTTCATTAACTAGGGGTTTCAACCTCATAAGAAATTCGGATAAGGATAGTGTTCATGACGGTATAAGAGTTTATAGGCCGAGGTACTTATCCTATTCGTCTAAAAGGATCCCATGGGTAGGGTCTACGTTACGCTTTTCCATGAAAAGTTTAGCCATTGCAAGCCAAAGAGAGACGATGAAATTGGGGTACATCCCGGATATCGTTTATGGTCATTTCTTATTTTCTGGGGGATTAGCTGCTTTGCAGGTAGGCCAAAAATATTCTTTGCCGTCGGTTGTTGCATTGGGCGAAAGTGATTTCGGTATTTACGAAAGGCATTTTGGGGTCGAACATGTTTCGGATCATATAAGAAAATTTAGCAAAGTTATTGCGGTATCAAGAAAAATAAGAAGCATGTGTATAGATCGTTATCACGTCGATCCAAATAAAGTAAAAACTTTTAGTAATGCTGTTGACCCTACTATGTTTAAACCGTTAGATAAGATCTATGCTAGGTCCTCGTTGGGGATTTCGAAAGACCCCATCATTGGGATTTATGTTGGACAATTTAATGACAATAAAGGGGTACAAAGAGTACAAGAAGCAGTGGAATCTATTGCTGGTCTAAAAATGATTTACATAGGTAAGGGACCATACCGACCCTCAGGTCCTAACATATTGTTTTCCGGGGAATTACATCACTCTGATATTCCACTTCATTTATCATCTGCGGACTTCTTTTTGTTACCTACTGCTGCTGAAGGTTCGTCAAATGCGATACTAGAGGCGATGAGCTGTGGTCTGCCAATAATATCTAGCAATATACCTGAGAATTTGGAAATCCTGGATGATTCTTGTGCAATATTGGTTGATCCATGGGATGTTGGCGGCTTGAAATCTGCTGTTGAACTCTTATCTATGAATGAAGATCTTCGTACAAGAATGAGTATGGCTTCATCCAATATAGCTGCTAGATATAATATTAAAGATAGAGCCTCAAACATAATAGATTGGATAGGATTGTAAAACACATTTTGAATGAGGCGCTATAAAGAGGGTCAGGTTGTATTGGAAGGTATGGATTGCGGAATATTTTCGAGATTAATTTCCCGCTTAGATGTAATTTATGACAAGTATTGGTAGCGATTCGGAGGCCGTCAAGGTTCTTAGCATCATGCACTACCCTGCTTACAATGGCCCGATTAATACGGCCTTGTTAATCCAGCCTGTTATAGAAAAAGACAATATTGATATTTTGACGTTAATACCATCAGGTTCAGATAATCTTGAGCAAGTTTTTCAACATCGAAGAGTACCATACCGTTCCGAAAAGCTATCTCGGTTACGAACAACATTGAACCCCTTCGTGCAAATTCGCATTATGGGATCATTTATAAGCGATATCCAAAGATTAAGAAGGTTGATTAAAGAAAT
>CAZRSW010000033.1:0-8378 GCA_964602845.1 uncultured Dehalococcoidia bacterium
ATTCACCTGGGCGCCCTGCAGGTTCCCTTCTGTAAGGCTGATCCACCAGTGGGTGCAGCGGTGAACGTTCTAGGCACAGTTAACATGTTTGAAGCCGCTAAGGCAGCAGGAATTGGACAACTGGTCTATGCTAGCAGCGCCGGTGTTTATGGCACCAGAGATATGTACAGGGAAAACCTGCTACAACACGATTCGCCTCTTCACCCGCTCAGTCACTACGGAGTTTACAAGCAGGCAAATGAAGGCTCAGCCCGGGTCTATTGGCTCGACGACCAAATTTCCAGCATTGGGTTTCGACCTTATACGGTATATGGACCCGGCCGCGACCAGGGGATGACGTCCACCCCAACCCAAGCAATGCTAGCTGCCGTCCGCGGAGAGGCCTACCACATCAGCTTTGGAGGTTCTAACGGCTTCCAGTTTGTCGACGATATCGCTAAATTGTTTATTCAGGCAGCCAGACACCCGATTGAAGGTTCAGAAGTATTCAATATTAGTGGCGCGGTAGCACACATGTCAGAGGTCGTGGACGCCATCAATGCTGTGTTACCCGGTGCTGAAATCACTCATGAATCCAGCTCGCTACCCCTGCCGGACGGGCAGGTCGACACCGAGCTTCGACAAACGCTCGGCGAGATCCCAGATACCCCACTTTCAATTGGCGTTGAAAAAACCATTCGACATTTCCAAGCTGCCATACAAGATGGCCGTCTACCACAATCGACTTAAGATCCAGCCCCCATACCATTGCTCGGCATACTGACCCCGACTGACCGATGGAATCCTGAGGCCTCCAAAATAATTAATAAGGAGAAACCCATTGAAAATACAGGCCTGTGAAACCGGAATCGTGTCCATTCCCAGGGACGAGGGACCCTTATCAGGGGGGGAATTCATAACCATAAAGGTAACAAGCGACGAGGGAATAGAAGGGATTGGGTATGCAGGGTTTGTTAGCAGTCTAATGGTTAAAGCTTTAAAAGAAACGGTTGACGCCTTTCTTGAGCAAATTATAGGTGAAGACCCAAGGAAGGTTGAACATATCAACACTCATCTAAGGAATATCGCCGGAGTCGGCGCCCCAGCAGGGCTAGTAACAAGAGGAGTCTCTGGGATTGACGTAGCCCTCTGGGACATAAAAGGCAAGGCGGCCTCAGAACCTGTTCACCGATTGCTTGGAGGATATAGAGACGCTGTACCCACTTATGCTAGTGGTCATTTATGGCGAACTTTTGACCTCGACCGTTTAGAAAAAACAAGTCAAGAACTAGTCACCCAAGGTTTCAAGGCTATGAAGTTTCGAATGGGAGCCGAGGACAGCGCCCGCAAAGAGATCGCCCGAATGCAAACTATGAGAGATGCCGTTGGAAACGATATAGTTTTGATGTTGGATATCAACCAAGGATGGGATGTGAACACGGCAATTTCTATTGGGAGAGAACTAGCCGAATACGACCTCTACTGGTTAGAAGATCCCGTTAATCATCAAGATTTTGAAGGATTAGCTCGCATTGCTGATGCTTTAGACACGCCCATTGCAGGGGGGGAATACCATTACGGTATTGAGCCATTTAGAACCCAGCTCGAAAGAAGATCTATTGATATAGCCATGATTGATCTTCTAAGAGTTGGAGGAATAACACAATGGATGAAGGTTGCTCACCTAGCAGAATCTTACAATGTACCAGTTACAACTCACTTGGCCACTGAGGTTATGATGCATTGCCTAGCGGCTTGCCCAAACGGTATTTACGTAGAACATATGCCTTGGACTTTTGAGATGTTCAACGAAACACCGAACGTTGTGGATGGAGAAATTGTACTCCCTCAAACTCCGGGATTAGGACTATCGTTTAATGAAGATAATTTAGAAAAATACTCCATTTTATGATCTAAGAGGCTACCCATCAAAGGGCACCGGAACTTATAAAGAGTCTGAGGAAAAACTCTCCACCATTATACTTTTACCACCGTCAAATTCACTACACATAACCCTCACTCCTGGTTCTACGCTATCACCTTTTTTCAATCTACCTATTAACCTAGGCCCTTTGTCTAAATCTACTAGAACAACCACATAAGGCGCTTCTTTTTTAAAGCGCTCAGGAGGCACATGGATAGTGGTACAAGTAATCACGGTCCCTTCTCCCGTGAATTGTGTCGACTCAATTGCACCATTCCTACAATTTGAGCAAATAGCGCTCTCAAATAGATAATTCGTGCCACAATTATCACATTGGTAGCCATCCAGAATCCCGACCATGTATTAATCCTTACCCAAAATATGAACGGTGGCCACTGCCCCGGAACCGCCCAAATTATGCGCCAATCCAATATCCGTTTTCTTCACTTGATTGGATGCGGTACCTCTTATTTGTTGTACTAGTTCATATATTTGGGCTAGGCCAGTAGCCCCAACAGGGTGACCTTTAGCTATAAGCCCTCCGCTTGTGTTCACTGGTATTTCACCTGTGGACTTAGTCAATCCATCCAATACCGCTTGCCCTCCTTGGCCTTTCTCGAAAAAACCCAGGTCTTCAGTAGCGATTATTTCAGAAATCGTAAAACAATCATGGACCTCCGCAAAGTCTATTTCACTTGCCCCTAACCCACCCATTTCATATGCTTCTTGCGCGGCTTTTACAGAAGCTGAGAAACTTGTTAAGTCCTCCATCTGTGACAACTGAGCCGGACCTGAAGCATGCCCTGAGCCCAACACTGTTACAGGTTTATCGCAAAAGCTACGGGCAATTTCCAAAGGACACAAAATCGCTGCAGCTGCACCATCACTAATCGGTGGGCAATCGAAGAGTCGTATGGGCTCTGCAACAAAACGTGATGTCATCACCTCTTCCAGATCTGTCTGTTTTCTGAATTGTGCCTTCTCGTTGGTAACACCATTGTCATGATTTTTCACCGAAACCATGGCGATTTGCTCTCGGGTAGTACCATACTTAGCCATATGTTGCTCCATTATCATAGCGAATGCACCAGGGAACGTAAGACCGCTCCGCATTTCAAGAATCTCATCCCCGGCGGTTGACAATGCGGCCGTAACATCAGGTGTGCTGGCATCAGTCATTTTCTCAGTTCCAGCAACTAGGACAAAGTCATGCAACCCTGCTGCAACTGTCAAGTATCCATGCCTAAACGCTATCCCTGCAGAGGCACAGGCTCCTTCCACCTTAGTAGTTGGGACACCGGTGATCCCCAACCGCCCTGCAACTACAGAGGCCAAAGAACCCTGATTAGAAAGCCGTTCCGATGCAAAGTTGCCAAGATACAGCGCATCTATAGCTTCTAAACCTATCGAGCCATCAAACATCGCCTGTTGACACGCCTCGACGGCAATAGATACAACATCTTGCCCAGATAGACGACCAAAAGGGGTAGAACCTACTCCAATGACAGCGACCTCGCGTAAATCGGTCCGCCCCCTACTGAGACCAGCATCCTTCAACCCATATTTGCCCATCTATATATTCCTTTCCTTCTCTGTCCAATATTGTTTCCTTAACTCATTCTTTTCCACCTTGCCATAAGCATTTTTTGGCAACGTCTCATGAAAATCGACCGACTTGGGCTTTTTATAACTCGCCATGTTCACCCTGCAAAATTCTATGATGTCCTCCTCTGTAACCTGGACACCGTGTGACAATACCAAGGCTGCCTTGACGGACTCACCCCAAACTGCATCGGGCACTCCAAAAACTGACACGTCTGCTACTGCCGGATGGCGGGCTATTACCTCTTCCACTTCCCGCGGATAAATGTTTGCTCCTCCACTGATAATCATGTCATTCTTCCTATCTGTTACAAACAAATACGCTTTTTCATCCAAATACCCTAGGTCACCTGTATGTAGCCACCCATTTCTAAGTGTCTCTGATGTAGCCAATGGATTATTAAGATAACCACTCATAACCAAATCGCTTCTAACACAAATCTCACCGGTTACTCCAACTTCAAGTTCACGATCCTCCTCATCCAAAATCGCCACACGGACCCCAGTAACCTCTCTCCCTGCAGAACCCAGTCGTCGGAGGCGATCAGGATCATTACTCAAAAAATGTTCTTCTTTAGGGAGTGATGTGATAGCCATAGGGGCTTCTCCCTGCCCGTAAAGTTGCACGAATATATTCCCAAACGTTTCCATAGCCTCTAATAGATGTTCGACATACATAGGGCCGCCCCCATAAACGATTGTATGTAAACTGGACAGATCATATTTTCCATGCGATCCACTCGCCACAAGCATATTGATCATGGTTGGAGCCATAAACATGGTGGTAACCTCGTAACGTTCTATTGCTTGAAAAATCAATGCTGGATCGAATCGGCGAGTACCTGGAAACGCGTTGGCCGCACCACGACCAATATGGTGAAACATACTCAACCCTGACCCATGAGTGATAGGGGACGCGTGTAGTAATACATCTCCAAGCCTTGCCGGATTAATGTCAGTCAGAAACCCCTGAGTCATAGACAAAATGTTCCTGTGTGAGAGCATGGCACCTTTGGGTCGTCCGGTTGTACCAGAGGTATAAAATACCCAGGCCAGGTCCCCTGGGTCAATAGAAACATCAGGTTTATACTCCGACGACCTGGACAACAGGCTTTCATAGTCGATTGAACGGTCTCCGCCTTCACCTATACAAATGAAATGTTCTAGCTTTGACAATGAAGATCTCATTGAATCAACCTGACTACGGAATTCATGCCCGTACACAAGCCCACGAGCATCTGAATTCTCCAATAAATACTGAATCTCTTTTTCATGGAGACGAGCATTAATAGGAACAACGCTCATACCAACTTTCATCGGCGCTAGGATAGTCTCTAGCCCCTCATAACAATTGTTTACAAGCAACCCGAGCCTCTGTCCCTTAGCCATTCCTAAATCAATTAGGCCATTAGCCAACCGATTAACACGAGTTTCAGCTTCTGCAAACGAGATAATCTTCCCGTCTTGAATCCATGATGGCCGTTCAGGCCACCTGCAAGCTGCACGACTAAGAATATCTCCAACACGCATGTCAGACTCCTGCGAAATAGTATCTAGTGCGAACACAAGCAGGATAGGAAGAGGGCATTCTGTCCATAGCGTATATCATACTAATTAAGAACAAGGGTAGCGAAGATCCTTTGTATACAGGATTACGTGGAGTATACAACTCGACTGGCCAGAAGATTATTTTACGGTATCGAAATAGTTCTCACTGCCGAAAACACCGCCAACAATAGGAGCAGCCTCCACTTCTAACCAATTCTCCAGTATTGTTGAATATACCCCTCTGAAATCCTGGTTTGGCACCAGATCACCTTGGTCCAAGGCCTCTGGCCGAGTCTCTGGATAACGGCTGTACATTCCGCCTTTTACCTTTGGTCCTATTACGAATGACACCCCTGCAGAGCCATGGTCAGTGCCAGAACCATTATCTCGGACCCGTCTTCCAAATTCCGAGAATATAAACATAGCAACGTTGTCGTCATCGCCACTTTCCCGAAGATCATCCCAAAAATCTTGTATCGCTAAAGACAATTCCTTCAAAAGTTGGGAATGAACACCGTACTGAGCACCATGAGTGTCATACCCGCCCTGTTGTGTATAGAAAACTCTAGTACCTAAGTCAGCCTTATGAATCTTTGCGACATCACGCAGACTCTTCGCTATCGAATCGCTCCCATACTCAACCGTTGATTCGTATGAAGGGGGAGCCTCTTTCAGTATGTCCGCACCTTTAAGCGCGTCTATTCCAGTCTGGCCAAGATACTCCATTACAGGCCCTGAACCAAGAGCTGCACCATAGATTTTAGAAAAACGGTCCAACATCTTATCCCGCACTATATCCTGCTCTATACTGGTTAATAGACCATAAGTTTCGAGATCAGCTACAGATGCAACGGATACATTTGGTGCCGATAGGGCTCTGGGCAAACCTTGACCGATATTGACGGCCGTCACAGGATTTTCCCCTTTAGGGTCGATTTCCCTAATGACTCTACCAAGCCATCCTTCAGTGCCAACTTTATCTGGTTCCGCTGTGTGCCATATGTCCATCGCCCGAAAATGAGATCTTGTAGAGTCGGGATATCCAATCCCATGTATGATCGCCATGTCTCCCTTCTTGTATATATCACTCATCGGTCCCATTGAAGGATGCATGGCAAGCTCTTGATCCAAGGGGAGCATACTTTCTTGAGGTATCCCTAGAGATTTACGACTATCGTAATAATTCTCGTCCGTAAATGGTATAACGGTATTAAAGTAGTCATTCCCACCGGTAAGCTGAAGCACTACGATAACTGGGCTTTTTTCCTTCGTTGTCATCTACAAAACTCCTTGCTGATTCGCTGGAAACTCAAGACTCCCGAACCACCGAACTAACCACGCTATGTCAAAGCTAGATCGAATTATACTACGTGGTTGATTAAAGTCACACTATATTATCCCAGTCTTCAAACATCCAATTAGTGGATGATCTCAAATCAATGATCTAGTCTCTCAACCATCCTCAGGAAAGTCTTCCATTGTCCAAGTCGTACCGCTTTAGAAATTGGGTTAAACAACTTTTCACTGATTTCTGTCCACCCTGTAGACTTGCATCGCATTATCGTAAAACAAAGCGGATCTCTCACGATCAGTATATCCCGAAGAAAACATCTTAAACGCATTGTACAAAACATGGTAGGAGAACGAGACCTTGTCCACTGGGAAATTACTCTCGAACATGCTACGGTCTACACCAAACTGCTCTATACAATAGCTCAAGAACGGAGCCATTTCCTCAGCAAGTTCTTCAGAGCCAATTGGTACCTCCCTCAGATGCCAACCAAAACCCATGATCGGCATACCCAAACCTCCCAATTTGACTACTACATTGGGTGCCTCTGCGACAGCTGCTATCCCTTCCTTCCATACTGGGATTGTCTCATCATCCTTCCCTTCATATGGACCTATACGTAATAACCCTCCGATATGATTCAGTACGATCTTTAGGTCAGGGACTGATTTTGCGAATTCCGCCAACTCCGTAAGCTGATGAAAATACATCCAACCTTCCAAAGAAAGTCCCATCTCCGCCAATACCTGTGCACCCTCTCTGAATTTGCTATCGCTCATTTGCCCCTGTCCAGAGGCCTGGGAGGTGACCCGAGGCTCGTAAGCCCCATTCCATGGTTCAGGCAAAGCTCCATGAGGATCCCATGTGAGCCTGTGTCGTATTCCTCGAATTCTGTTAGGGCTCGCGGCTTTCAGAGCCTCCAGAACTGGACGAACACCCTCACCCAAATTAAGATTTGCAGACCCTACAATCCCCGCTGCAGCACGAATATCCCCGTAGATCCCACTAGCGCTAGCGGCTGCTGTGCCCTGGACAAATTCAACCTCACCCACAGACCGGAACTCATCCGGACCCGAGGCGCGAAACATAGATTCTGCTTCAACGAAAACAGTCGATAGTACGTTGTGTCCAGATCCTGTGTCTTCTAGCAATTCGTCTAACAGATACCGATGATACGGAGCTCTGTCAGTTCGTTTATCCCAAAGATGATGATGAGGGTCACAAATGGGCAGATCGGGATCCAAAATTTCTTCTTGAGTTAACTCTAGCCACTCTTTTCCAACGTAGGTCATTTGTCCTCTCCTAAGCTTGTTTCCTCATAGCCTATTCCAAGTTCTAAACGTCATACGATTTTTACATCAACTGATCCGGAAAATCCAGTCTTCCACTCGAACTATTTATGAAGCCCTATTACATATTTATGAAGCCCTATTACATACTGCAAATCTATAATATAATGGGGAGAGTACTAGCCACATCAAACTTTGGCTATACAAATTTTAGCAGTAATTTACCGCAAGAAATATGGAGTGTGCAATGAAGAATAAGAAGTACTTAGGGGTAATAGCAGCGATGCTCTTGCCTATCATAGCTTTGGCTTGTACCACCGAAAAATTGGTTGTGGAAGAAGTACAGGTTCCTGTGGAAGTTGTGAAAGAAGTGGTCATTGAAAGAGAGGTACCTGTTGAGGTTGTGGTTGAAAAGGAAGTTGTGAAACAACTGCCCGGCGAGACAATCACCGTAACGAAAGAGGTCCCAGTAGAGAAAATTGTTACGAAGGAAGTACTTAAAGAGGTCAACGTAATTGAAGTAAAAGAAGTAGAAGTTGAGAAGCTGGTTAAGGAAATTGTCGTCGCGACTCCCGGCCCTGTCGATTTCTATGTGCAAACTCTGGATCCCAATCACAAGCGAGGCGGAGTCCTGAAATGGATCAGTATTGGACCTGCTGCCCACTGGGATTATTTCTGTTGCGGCAGCCTTACCTGGCACGGCACAATGCATACCATGTACGATAAGCTCCTAAGGCATGACACG
>CAZRSW010000034.1:0-2259 GCA_964602845.1 uncultured Dehalococcoidia bacterium
AGACTCAATCCACCTTTCTCTAACTCCGAAACATATTCCTCCAGACGAGCCATAAGGTTTTCGAAAGTCAATTCCTGAACCTGATCTTGTTCTTTCATTGTCACTCTTCCCAAACTCAATTAATAAACAAAAACTTCTATGCTATTTCGCTACTAGCGAGCTCCGATTAACGCTTAATTTGCATGCTTATCACCCACAGTGGCTTCCAATGTGCCATCTGAGACGGTAATAGTGACATTATTCCCGGGCTCCACGTCGCCAAGTTCCCTTACCAGCACCCCATCATTAGTATTTTGAACTATAGAATATCCCCTTGACATTGTCTGAGCAGGTCCCAATGAAAAAAGTTTATCTGTTAACATTTTCACCTTCTCAGTAGAAAAGTTAAGATCCACCCTCATTGATCTACCCAGCTGGTTTGCTAACTCATCAATCCTCAATTTCATTTGTGCAAACCCAGGCAAAGCTGATTCCAATCGCGTCCTAACATAATCGAAATCTTTGTGGGCATCATTAACAAGACTATTGGCCAATCTGATCAATAAACCTTGATAAGATTGGATTCTTACGGAGATTTCAGTAATGTCCGGGACAGCTGCTACCGCAGCGGCCGTCGGCGTGGATGCTCGAAAATCTGCCACCATATCTGAGATAGTCCAGTCCGTCTCATGGCCGATGCCAGTTATAACAGGATGTCCTGAAGCAAATATGGCCCTAGCCACGCTCTCTTCATTAAAAGACCATAAATCTTCTGGAGATCCACCACCTCTGGCAAGGATGATAACGTCGATGTCAGAACGGACATCCAATCTTCCGATAGCCCTCGCGATTGAGGATGACGCTGTAGGCCCCTGCACATTTGTAGGGGATAGAACAAGCTCCACATTGGGATATCTATGTAACACCGTCTGCTTTATATCATGCCAGACCGAACCTTCCTCCGAAGTCACAACTCCAATCTTCATCGGATATATGGGAAGTTGCCGTTTTCGAGACACCTCAAAAAGACCTTCCGATTCAAGGGATTTCTTCAATTCTTCGAGTTTTTCTTGCAGATCGCCGACACCCGCTGGTTGCACAACATCTGCAATCAGCTGCAGACTCCCTCTCTGCGCATAGATAGAAAATCTCCCAAATGCCAACACGGAGCTCCCAACGACCAAATGATCATCACCAACACCTCCTCGGAACATAACACAGTCCATGGCTGCATTTTGATCTTTCAAACTAAAATATACGTGTCCGGAAGCTGACTGAGTACTACGCGACACTTCACCTGATACACAAACATCACTCAATACCGGGTCTTCATTTAAAAGAGAACTTATATAAGCTATTGCCTGTGTTACCGAAATAGGTGGCATAAATATCAGATCCTAGAGACGTATTGTCTTGTCCGGGTATCAACCTTTATAACGTCCCCCTCATTGATGAATAGGGGGACCTGGAGCTCTAACCCTGTTTCTAAAGTAGCAAATTTTGAGGCCCCTTGGGCCGTATCTCCCTTTACTCCTGGAGGGGAACTGGTAACCCGGAGATCAACGTTTAATGGTAATTCCAATGACAAAAGTTTTTCTTCATAAAATATCAGATCCACTTCCAACTGCTCAGCGAGATAGCACGCATATTCATGAATGTCGGATTTCGACATTGGATACTGGTCATACGATGCATTATCCATGAAGTAATAAAAATCTTCATCATCATAAATATATCGGGCATTCCTCCTATCAACAGACGCTGGAGTAAAGCTAACATCATAACCCGAAAATGTCCTATCCATAACCTTACCAGTCTTGATATTTCGGAACCTAATTTTCATTACTGGAGCACGTTGTTGCATCTTACTTCTTTCATAGTCCACCACAGTAAATGGCTCACCATCAATCTCTATCGACATCCCTTTCCTCAGTTCTCCGTAGCCTATGGTCACCTGGAACACCTCTCTTAAATTTATATATTCCTTCCAAATCAGTAATAACTTCCCAGCGCAAGATACACTTCACTTATCAGATTGGGTAAGAATTCTCGCCTCCCCTTTGTCTATTACCAGCATATCCTCTATCCGCACTCCACCCCAACCCGGGATATAAATGCCGGGTTCTATAGTAAACACCATGCCTTCAGACAATACTTCGTCTGAGCCCCCACTTATACGAGGAAGCTCATGCACATCCAGCCCTATGCCATGACCAAGTCCATGGGTAAAATATTTTCCGTACCCATACGAATGGATCACATCTCTGGCCACTGCATCCA
>CAZRSW010000034.1:2359-8366 GCA_964602845.1 uncultured Dehalococcoidia bacterium
ATTCCCATAAGCTTCGTTCCACGGTCCGAGCCACCGCCTGTTCAGTGATTCCTTCCTCAACGGAAGCTAACGCAATCTCCATCACCTCGTCAGCAATGGCAACCGCTTTTTCCACAACTGCAAGCTCTCCTCGATCCTTTACAATTCTCAGACGATTTACAGCTTCACCCATAGGAACCAACTTAGCAGAATCTCCTACGGCTTTGACGATAGATTGATAGGTTGCATAAGAAACATCCTGGTCCTCAAAACCTATGCTGCTAATACTCATTGAGCTCACAAGTTCCCGGAGTTCATCATACGAATTTCGGAGCGGATAAACCTCGAAATCTTTGGCTTCGTCAGTCGCCTGCTCAATATATCTGGAGTCAGTGAACACAAAAGCCGATGTAGGCGTTATAAGAAGATACCCATTGCTACCAGTAAAATTCGACAAATAAAATCGATTCGTTTTCGACATTACCAGGCATCCATCCAGAGCACTGTTTGCCAAAATTTCTCTAAGCCCCGTTAATCTTATACCCTCACCCATCGCGAATGTAATTTACCAAAAGCTCAAGCCCGTACGAGTATCCTTTCCAACCTAATCCGGCAATTTGACCCACAGCGACCCCTTCAATTACAGAATGTCTGCGATACTTCTCACGAGAGTGTATATTCGATATGTGCACCTCCACGATCGGTACTTTCGCCTCAAGCACAGCATCCTTTAACGATAACCCATAATGAGTCAAAGCCCCGGCGTTGATAATTATCCCACTGCAAGATCCCATTTTGTCATGGATATAATCTATTAAAGCCCCTTCTTGACTCGATTGGAAGAAATCGACCGACACACCTAATTTTGTTGCAGCTGTTCTAACATCCTTGTATACATCATCAATAGTGTGAGAGCCATAATAGGAAACATCTCGGCATCCAAGCAAATTCAAGTTCGGACCGTTCAAAAACAGAATGTTCATTCCAAATGATCTTTTTCTTCGTGGTATTCAAATCCTGATCCTGTATTCTGGATCGCAAACGGATGTGCAGACATGTACGACTCTAGCGTCTCAGCTCCTGTCACATGTGTGTAGATTTGAGTTGTAGATGGGTCCGCATGGCCCATCAACTCTTGCACTACCCTTAGTTCAGCTCCTCCTGCCAAGAGGTGAGTCGCAAAAGAATGCCTCAGTGTATGAGTGTGTACACCATCATCTAGACCAGCCTCCTTAGCATATTTCCTTACCCTTCCTTGGATAGATCTAACGCTAAGTCGTTTCCCATTACGAGACAAAAATAGAGCGTCTTGGCTATCGCCAGACTCGAGCACTGGTCTGCCACGATACAAATATGCTCCTACCGCTCGCCTTGCCTGATCCCCCATTAGAACCATTCTCTCTTTAGAACCTTTCCCAAGAGCAAACACTTCGTTGGAATCTAATTTCACATCATCAATATTTAATCCTCTAACCTCACTCACTCTCAAGCCTGTAGCATATATGAGCTCCATAATAGCGTGATCTCTCAAGGACATCTCTTCTCTTGCCCCTCTGGCTGAAGCATCTATGAACCGGAATACCTCTTCAACAGTGAGGAATCTTGGCAACATTTTTTGTTTCTTGATCTTGGTAGCTCTAGGAATCGGATTAACTTCAATATACCCTTCCATAAGCAACCAACGGAAGAATCCTCTCAGTACAGAAAGTTTTCTAACAACGCTTGCTCGTACGTACCCGATCTCGGATAGCCAGGCTAGGTAGGATCTCACCTGAAGTCGATCAAAGTTGTGCACCTCTGAAATATCTTCCTTAATGAAGAAATCCCCCAACGATTTTAAATCTCGTTCATAGTTTTTGACTGTAGTGGGTGCCAAATTCTTTTGTGACCACAAATAGTCGTAATATTTAGCAGTGAGAGAATTAAATAAACTAGAATTCATTTTCACAATATTTAACAATGGAATATAAAGCTAAAAACTTTCATAGCTTACTGGGAAATATAGCATTCATTAATTTTTCTCCAGATCATCTATGTCCCCTCGATACCCACAATCCCTAGCGCTGCATCGTGTCTTCGTACTTCCTGAAGGCAAAAGAAGCTCTTCACAAACAGGACAGTGATAGGGTAGGGGTTTGCTGCGTAAAGAGAAATCACACCCTGGGTAGGTAGTACAGCTAAAAAATATCCCCCTCTTGCCCTTTTTTTCTGCTATCTGGCCATCTTCACACCTGGGACAGGGTATACCTATCGTAAGTGGTTTAGTATTACGGCAGTCAGGGAAACCAGTGCAAGCTATAAAACGACCGTTTCGGCCGCCCCTGATAACCATCGGCCGCTCACATTTCTCACAAACTTCATTACTTTCCTCGTCAATTTTTTCTCTAGGCACTCGCTCAGCTTCAACTATAGCAACCTCAACAGCTTCATCAAATGGTTGATAGAAATGTCTCAACATTGGATTCCATTGCATAGTACCTTCCGCGACGTCATCGAGATCTTTCTCTATCGTGGCCGTGAATCCAATGTCAACAATATTAGAAAAATGTTCCGATAAAAAATCGGTCACAACTGTCCCGAGTTTGGTTGGATGAAATCTTCCTCTTTCTCTCCGAACATAGTCCCTGTCTTGTATGGTCCCAATAATTGATGCATATGTGCTAGGTCTCCCTATGCCTTCACTCTCCAAGCTTTTTATCAATGAAGCTTCGGAAAAACGGGGCGGTGGTTCCGTAAAGTGTTGATCCGTATCGACACTAACACATTTAAGTTCGTCGCCTTTCTTCAAAATTGGCAATCGCGATTCATTTGCATCCTCATCATCATCATCATCTTTTTGCTCAGTATATAAAGCCCTAAATCCATCAAATTTTTGTACCGACCCTGTTGCCTTGAACAGATATTCAGCCCCACTGTGAGTTCCTGAGGCAACGACCTCTATCGTAGTACGATCGTATATAGCATTAGCCATCTGGCTTGAAACCATTCTTTTCCATATCAAGTCGTAGAGCCTGAATTGATCCCTTTCTAGTTGACCTCTCAAAGACTCAGGAGTCTTGTCGACGTCAGTGGGCCTGATCGCCTCATGAGCTTCCTGAGCTCCCCTCACTGTCTTGGTAAATCTCCTCGGGTTCTTTAAGGAATATTCAGCTTTAAATTCGCGTTTTATGTAATCAGCCGTCTTTGACAAAGCAAGCGCCGATATATTTGTAGAGTCCGTTCGCATATACGTAATCAATCCGATCTGCCCCTCAGATCCTAACTGAATCCCTTCATAAAGCTGCTGGGCTATAGTCATAGTCCGCGATGCTGAAAATCTGAGTCGGCGTGAGGCCTCCTGCTGCAATGTACTTGTAATAAAGGGGGCGGAGGGCCTCCTAATACTTTCCTTGGTACCATATTTACTCACTTGGAATGCCACGCCACTAACATCTTCTCTAATAGACGTAGCTCGGGCTTCATCTGGGATTTCAATTTTACCCTTCTCACCTTCAACAGAATGAAGTGAGGCTGTAAAACTTTTACCATTGCCCTCCTGCCCCAAGGTCACATCCAACGTCCAGTATTCTTCGGACTGGAAAATTTGTCTACTTTTCTCTCTATCTACAACCATCTTCAAGGCTGCGGATTGAACTCTTCCAGCAGAAGTGCCTTTCTTGACTTTTCTCCAAAGAACGGGGCTGAGTCTATAACCAACTAACCGGTCAAGTACCCTCCTCGCTTGTTGAGCATCTACAAGATCAATATCTATGTTTCTGGTGTCGGTGAATGCTTCATTGATAGCAGCCTCTGTGATTTCATGAAAAACAACCCTGCGGGTCTTACGGACATCTATTTCCGCAGCTTCCACTAGATGCCAGGATATAGCCTCACCTTCCCTGTCGGGATCTGTCGCCAAATAAACAATCTCTGCTTCCGCCGCTGCTTTTCTCAATTCCGAAACTATTTTTCTTTTGTCTGAACTCACCTTATAGGTGGGTTGAAATCCACTCTCATCTATGACAATGCCTAGAGATCGTTTTGGCAAATCTCTAACGTGCCCCATCGACGCTTTTACATCATAATCATCACCTAGAAACCTCCCAACGGTTCTGGCCTTCGCAGGAGATTCGACGATTACAAGATTTTTTACCATGACAACCCACTCTCTCGAACTATAACGAAAACAAAAATAGACTCATATTTATATCCACCAAATCCCCATTGTCAACATTTGGGAGATTCCGCTCTACACTAGTTTGTTGATGGCGGAGAGGGTGGGATTCGAACCCACGGTTTCTCTTGCAAGAAACACGCGATTTCCAGTCGCGCCTATTCGGCCACTCTAGCACCTCTCCATGTAAATATGTAAACAACGACCCCGGAGAGAGTGGGATTCGAACCCACGATGAGATTGCTCCCATACTGGTTTTCGAGACCAGCGCCTTAAACCACTCGGCCATCTCTCCAAAAAGACACCCAGAATTATATCAGCCGGTCCCATAATAATTTTCCCGATAATAAAACGCTGTTAGAGAACGATCAAGAAACATGCCATAAACCGCAATTTAAGCACAATCTTTACCTAATCAAGGCCAAGGTCACCATGTATCAAAAACTTAACCTCTGGGGTCGAGGTAACCGCGGCATTAGCTATTTTGCCAAAAACATCCTGTTTGAACCTAAATTCACGCCTAAACACATCGAAAGACAGAACGCTGAACCAAATCATTTTTTGGGGGTAAATATAGAACCCTTACCGAATGACCCACGGCCATTTACACCTCGTCGAGGCATTAACTTACTTACGATTGTCCCCATCACAAGAGCGCCCATCAAACCGAAGGGCACTACCTTAAGAAAAGACCTACGTGTAACTTCTCCGAACTCTCTCAAAACAAAAACTCCGACACTTCTAAATGACTCGTTACGTGGTAGCTAAACCCGAAATTTCGACTGTCAACCACCAATTAACCAATTATATTCCGACTAACTAGTGTGTTACAAGTAAAACCAAGACTCGGGAAGCTCAAATCCTCGCTTTGAATTACCTAACACCATCACTTTTATCTTATGATACATTGTTAGCCTAGGGAAATCCCTGAACCTTGAGTCCTAAACCATCTTACACTTATTCGAAAACCTTCAAATTAATTATGTTTCCCCCTTAAAAGGTGTTCTGCATAAATTGTTTGATCTCCTTACCTAAAATCTGGATCAATGTCGTAGATTAACTCACCACCTTTAACATCTAAAATAAGTGAACTCCCTTCCGACACCTCGCCATTGATAAGTTTTGTAGATATAGGATTTTCAATATGCCTTTGCAAAGATCGGCGCAATGGACGAGCACCATATTCTGAATCAAACCCTTCCTCTACAAACCACTGTCGAGCAGCCTTAGTAAGAGAAAGATCAATTTCATACTCCCGCAACCTATCCTTTATATCAGAGACCATGATGTCAACGATCTGACCCATTTGATCTTTTTGTATCGGATCAAATACCACAATTTCATCAATCCGATTTAGGAATTCCGGCTTAAATGACTTTTTTAACGCGTCTTCCACAGCCCGTCGGACGGAATCCGAGGATTCTCGCTCATTGATTTCTCTAAGGAATCCTAAAGCCTCAGGCATATTTTCGCTCGTCCCGAGATTACTAGTCATGATAATTATGGTGTTTCTAAAATCTACTACCCGACCATGGCCATCAGTCAAACGTCCATCTTCCATTACTTGCAATAATACGTTGAAAACATCCGGATGTGCCTTCTCAATTTCATCTAGCAAAATCACACCGAACGGCTTCCGCCTAACTGCCTCTGTCAGTTGTCCACCCTTTTCATAGCCTACGTATCCTGGTGGAGACCCAATAAGCCTAGACACAGAAAACGATTCCATATATTCCGACATGTCAATACGGATCATATTCTCCTGATTGTCAAACAGATACAAAGCTAGAGCACGGCTCAATTCAGTCTTCCCCACCCCAGTTGGTCCTAGGAAAATAAAAGTAGCGATAGGCTTAGTAGGATCCTGCAAACCAA
>CAZRSW010000035.1:0-5252 GCA_964602845.1 uncultured Dehalococcoidia bacterium
GCACGTTGCGGATTCCTCTGGGAATCACCTGCAGACATTGAGGGGTGAAGCAACCCCATCTCAATGGGCTCAGGAGTTTCTTGCGGCTAAT
Source organism: uncultured Dehalococcoidia bacterium (assembly GCA_964602845.1). Taxonomy (GTDB): domain Bacteria; phylum Chloroflexota; class Dehalococcoidia; order Lucifugimonadales; family UBA826; genus CAZRSW01. The sequence continues at coordinate 92 of CAZRSW010000035.1, forward strand.
CATGAGGAATCGGATGCGAGAAATAAATCTGATTTAGCTCCCGATCTCAATATACATAATTGGGAAGATCCACATACTCAATCAGCTCATATTGAGCAGTATTTTTGGTCACCTGTTTCTGTCAAATTTGATCGACAGTGGAGGTTATACGTGACTGAAAGTAACAGGCATAGGATTCAAGTTTACGAAATGAACTATTGAATATGCCGGCGGATCTAGGGAACCTACTAGGATCATATGTTGACCTGGGTCAAAAAATTAACCTGACTTCGGCTTATTTAGATTGAAACTATTTTATATTTGAAATATGCTAGTCTAGGTAATCTTGGCAGTGAGTACTGGAAACCTTAACGGCATGGGAATAGCATAATGTTGAGAGCTGGGATCAGCGCTTCTTCTAGGAATTTAAGAAACTCTATATAAGTTACCCCCCCTGAGTACACCTCCGATTTGTGACCAAGGTACACAAATCATTAGAGCCGACCTAGTTTCAAAGTAAGGTGACCTGATAGTGGAATTGATACGCACTATGAAGAACAGAACAGGGGTGCAGCTTGGGGTCGTTTGTTTGCTAGCCCTGCTTATAAGATTAGCCTTTTATATAAGCGCCGCTCCTTGGGAGCCCTCCTCTTTAGATTACATTCTCAGAGAAGGGGATACTAATCAGTACCACGCACAGGCACTCGAATACCTCGATAAGGGTCCGATTGCAATGTTCTTTAAAGAAGAGGTGTTTAAAAACAATGCCATAGACGGTAGGATACCCGGATATCCCTTATTCTTGGCGTTGTTTTACTGGTTGGGGACGCCTTCCCCATGGTTTGCCTTATTGATTCAGTTGACGATAGAAACAGGAAATTGCCTCTTAGTATACTTGTTGACCGTTCGTCTTTTTCAAAAATCCGCTGCAGGAGTAATAGCATCCTTTTTCTATGCTGTTTCTCTGATATCAGCTTATCATTCTACGAGTGAGTTATTTGCTGATTCGCTTTTTGTAACATTTTTTCTTTTAGGGACTTTATTATTTATCCGATATCTCTCTACCAACAAGATCAGTTATTTGTTGACGTCAGGTATTGTTTTGGCACTTTCTGCCTATGTTAAGCCAATAGGACAATGGGTATTATTGATATTTTTTATAATCGCAATTTGTCACGGGCTGAGATCGAGGAGCCACTTTTTGCGAGGTCTTCTTTTCGTTTCAGTCGCTATTTTGATTATCATGCCATGGTACATCAGAAATATGGTGGTCCACGAGCACTTCACATTTTCTACTCATGGGTCATTCCACATTATTGGAGAAGTAATAAAAAGTGCTATGTGGGATCAAGATATAAATCATCACCAAGCAGTAGAATTAATTGGCTTAAAGGGTCATGACGAATTTCAGAAAGAAAGTCAGGCAATATCTTGGAACGTCAAGGCTAGTGTTTCTTTCGTATTGCATGATCCTATGCCTTACTTGCGATATCACTCTAAAGGAATGTTTTACATGTTAATAGGGACTGAAAAAGGGTACCTTCTTTACAGGTTACTCCAACTTGAGAAGCCCTATAACGTTGGGCATCCTCATAGTGTGAGCTTCAAACATAGAATCAATCGAGTACTTGGAGATATTGAAGAAGAATATTTCATGACTCCATTATTTCTCTCGAAACTTGCGTTTGAATATTTTGCCGCCCTCTTAGGCATGATAGCTCTTCTAAAGAAACGTCAATTTTTAATTGTTTCTTTGCTATTGTTATCGATGGGCCTATTTGTATTTTTTACAGGAGGAATAGGTATATGGTTAAGGTATAAATTACCTTTGGTCCCTATATATTTGTCTCTCACAGGGATCGGTGCTTACACCATATTATATTGGATGCGCTCTCGAAAGTTTCCAGGTGACATCCTATTGGCCAGAGGAACCAAAGAAATAGTTTAATGATTTCCATATCAACAATGAATTGGAAAAAGTCCTGTTGGAAGAATGTGGTAGCGAGCCTAGCCAAATCAAATAGGAGCCGTAGTTGCCTATAGTAACGTTATCGTAGGTACAATTCGTCGTATTTCTTCATTAGTGGCGGGTTGATGCCGAAAACAGCAAAGATAGCGATCGCGATGATGCCGCGGACATTACAGTTCTACAACATAGCCTGAGAATAATAGGGTCGCTAAAATAGCTGACCCTTCAGATAAGAGTATCAAACTTAACCCGGAACTATTCCATCCCTAATTTTTTTGAGTGCAGCGACTATTTCATCTTTCCCATCTAACGCTAAATCAAAAAGCCCAATCTCTTCGTCATAAATATCTTCAGAAATTTGACCAGCTATATCAGATTCGATGATGTGGTATACGGGAATGTTTAGACCAGATCCAGCGAGTGGACCAGCCCAAGTTGGATCACCGTCTGTGATTGTAGTGGCGAATAACCTGCTACTCTCAAGCGTAGGCGTTCCGAGCATGCCTACCAGATTGTCTGTTCCTAATCGGTCTGCTGCGTTCTTTATTTGTTCTTGACCATCCAGATCAAGTGCGCCTGCCGCAGTTCAAACAAAACAAGATGTGAACTCCATGGCGATTTTAGCACCAATCGATTCTAGACACTTGACGATTGACTCTCCTTGAACACCGTCCCGTTCCCCGAGTACTATCACGTTTTTACCCTTAAGATCCATATATTCGTCTCCTTTTCTGGAGGTATTTACAAGTGTTCATTCTACGTATTAAAGAATAACATTGAAAGGCATTTTTAATCAGGTATTTTCGTTACGTTTTAAAATGAAAGAAACTCCATCCGACATATTTGTCATTCTGCCGAGAAATAGACTGCCTTTTGCAATGAACATAGTCCTCTTTAAATCACCTTCTGTTAAGCCGTATTTTGCGTGACCCAAGTATGGTATGGCGGAAGCGATGTGTCCCTGTGTGGGAGAGAATCCTGGCATACCGTGATGACTAGAAAACTGGGCTATTTCTTCCCTAGTTATGTCACCATTTTGCATGGCAAGAGCGCCAATATATCTATAATTGCGTTCAGTGACATCTCCTGTTCCGGTAGCTTCCGTAATGTCTGGATTCTGTAGCTCTAGAGCGTACTTATCAATCTCTGTAAAAGCTAATCCGCTCTTTGACAAAGGTTCAGAGACTAGAGTCCTAGTAATGGCTCTAAGGGAAGAACCTGCCCCTATGTAATGTTTACCGACACTGTGGAGTTCAAGGGTGGGGTTTACACCATCATTTTTATCCACTATAACTGCTATCCCGGGTAACACATCTTCTATAATAGGGTGCCCATTTTTTAGATGATCGGCATAATTCATACCTAGTTTCGGGACAGAGCATCCGCCTACGACAGCTATCCTGTTAAATACACCCGATTTCACGAGCCCACAGGCTATGATCAGCGCATGAACCGGAGCACAGCAAAATGCCTTGATGTCCGACCCTGTGGCGTTTGACAGATTACATTGCTCCCCAATGGCTTTAGCTAAATTGCCGCCGCCCCTTTGATAGGGATCTCCAACCGCTTCTTCCCCAGTACTAAATACGTAGTCTATTGATTCGGGATCCAAGCCTTCATGGGCGATCAAATCATTTAAGGCTATTGATGCAGCTGCTTTTGATGCAAGATTTTCAAGAATTATACTTGCGGAGAGAGCCTCGTCTTCTTGGCTTCCAGGATTGATGCAACCAACGAGAGTCTGATCTTTCAAATGGAGTGGTAATGCCTGGTATTTTTCTATGCGTTCCACAATTTGATCTACACTATGGCCTGAGTCTATTATGGACTCAGCATCATCAGAAAATGGACCGACCCTTTGATTTTTGGAAAGTAGTTTCTGTTCAAAGTTTGATTCAAGCCAAACCAGGTCAGAAGAATCACACAATTTCAGGAACCCATAAAAGTCTTCTTCGCACATCATATTCGCCATGGATCCTGACTCGGTGGCATTTGGTATGGCATTGTTGAACCACGGTCGGTTCGTTGATCGCAGGGAGTCGGGACTCATATTGCCTATGAATACTTGATTCGGAGCGTAGGACACTGCATCACGATAAGACCTTAGGTTGCCGGACAGATCATCAGGCTTCAGCCGATTGTGGGATAAGTCCAAGTTTGGCTTGTAGCCATGTTGGACCAATCCGGGGGTATGAGCGAGTGAATAACGGACCGCACTTATGACAGGGTCTTTCAATTTATTGGCCTGATTACTATCATTTTACGCTGGTATTATGGTGTGTTCTAACTGGCCGCCGGATTGCTGAAAAAGTCCGCGTAACTTTGTTGTCCCAGTCCGTAATAATCTTTTACATGAGCTATACCGTAGCGTCCATGTAATCCCGCGAGGCTTTGGTACCAATTTTGGTGTGGTTTCTTCTCACCTATTACTGTAGTTACTGCGTCGAACCCGGGTACGTCTCCTGTTCCCGTGGATACTGCTGATCGGAATTCAGGAGGTGTGAATAGGAATGGCGGTGCGGCACCATTTTCATTATCCTCCTCTTCTGTGAGGAGTACCGCTTTAATACCAGCTTGCTCACAAGCCGATAAAGTAAGCATAGTTCCAACCCATCTTTGGCCCCTGATGTCTGTGGTAATTATCGCGCCGTCTACTTTTAGTTGAGTCGCAAGGTGTGCAGTTCGATCCGCTACGACACGATATTCGCTTTGATTTGTCCAATTAGTTCGTTGAATTATACAACCCACAAAGTTCACATCTTTTCCATGTCGACGGATTAAATCTAGTACGATTGGGTTGTTGGCCATAATCCATGTGGAACCGCCACCTGATACGGCCTCATTACCACCTCCCACGACTGCTCCGTCCAAGAGCTCTGTTCCGGAAAGATACCAAGGAGCGGAGAGTCGGACTTGACCATAAATGGAAGTTCCGTAGGTTCCTTGGGCTCCAACAACGGGTTCGGTCGATGCCATATGAGGTATGTATGCAATGGTTGGTAGGTCAGGGTAGGGGGTTGTATCGAAAGTTTCGACTGAATCAGGCTCAACTTCCTTCATGACGTCTGCAATCCTGTCAATTATCTTATACGCACTGGAGGCCGATATGTAATGTTGCTCCTCTGCGGGTAGGCCTTGGATAGGAGTTATGACTAGGCAGATGTTGATCGTAGAAGCATAGGGAGTAACTGCCCCAGGTCCGCTCATGTCGAT